>JAJDUC010000128.1 GCA_022826865.1 Anaerolineae bacterium | reverse complement strand
AATTATGTAATCCGTAGGGGCGTTTCGCTGAAACGCCCGCAATTTGCAGGCCATTTTCAACGGGCGTCTCACGAGACGCCCCTACACTTTCGCAATTTTCGTAGCGAACCGCTCATTATGATTTTGATGCGATTGCCCTGATGGCCGCATCCAAATGCTGTTCAATTCGTTATAATGTTTAGTATAATCTGGCGCATGCGTCGCCAAGTGACGTATAGACAGGCAGGAGGACCAGACATGAATTTTAATCCCAACGCGCCGACAATGGATATGACGGGCAAGATGAAGCGCCCGCTCGATACCGTGCAGTTGAACGCGGTGATGCGAAATGTCTATGGCTGGATGACCATGGGTTTGGGCATCACGGCTTTCATATCGATCTTGTTGAGCGCCACCGGTTTCGTTCCCGAGCCGATGATGTTCTTCGTTGTGATCATTGCGCAGTTCGCCCTTGTCATTGGCTTGAGCCGCATGATGCACCGCTTGTCGGCGACCAATGCCGGTTTGCTCTTCTTCACCTATTCCGCGCTGACCGGCGTGACCTTCTCGGTCATATTCCTCGTCTATCCAATCGGATCGATCGCCGCCGCTTTCCTCAGCACAGCCGGCGTCTTCGGGGCGATGACGGTGGTCGGCTTGACAACCAAAACCGATTTCAGCCAATACAGCAGCTATTTCACGATGGGCTTGATTGGCCTGGTCATCGCGATGGTCGTCAACTGGTTCCTGGGCAGCGCCATGATCGACTATCTGATCAGCATCGTCGGCGTGCTGCTTTTCACCGCCCTGACGGCCTATGACACCCAGCGCATCGCCAATATGGCAGCCGATCCTCGCCTGGAGCTGGATCCGGACAACAAAGTGAAATTCAGCGTAATGGCGGCCTTGACGCTGTATCTGGATTTCATCAACCTGTTCCTGTTCCTGCTGAGATTGTTCGGTGGCGGGCGCGACTAACTGCCGTAACTGTCGCTGGAATAGCGAAGTTGACCGGGGCGAGCCGATGGCTCGCCTTTTTGTCGTACTGCGCAAGACAGCGCTACCTTGACGTGGCTATGCGCCCGCGCTCACTTGGTTTTGCGCCGGCGATAGCTGAGCAGGACCAAGGTGGCGAATAGACCGGACGCGGCCCAGAGCAAGAAGGGCGCATTCAAGGCGACCGTCGACAGAGAATTGCCCAGCGGCGGCGTTACGGTCATGCCCAGGTTCTGCAGGACGCCCCCGAAGCCAAGCGCGCTGCCCATCAAGGCCAGCTCCAGGCCTTCCACCTCAGTGATGGAGGCGCCTTTTAGAGCCATGAAACTATCAAAGCAGAAGCCGGCAATCGCCATCGCCAACATCACCGGCCAGAAGCTGTCCCCGGCAAAATACATCAGCGCTGTGCCGAGTGTCATCATCGCGGTCCCGAAGGCCATCACCAGCCGGCGATTGCCCAGGCGGTCGGAGAGATGCGAAATCGGGACGACGCTGATCAAACTGCAGAAGAAGAAGACCGTGACGGCGCTATCGGCATCGACGGCCGACCAGCCGATCTCACGCAGGTAGGTGGGCACATAGCCGACGAGACCGCGCATCAGGCCGAGAACACCAAAGACCGCCAGCGCGATCACCCACAATTCACGAAAGCGCATGACATGGCGCAGGTTGGCGATGACCAGCCGAATCTCCATGCCTTTGCGCGCGCGCCGGTCGGATGGCGGATGCACAATTGCCCAGAGGAACGCGAGTACGATGGCGCAGACGCCGAGAAAGATCAAGACAGCGCGCCAGCCGCCCAGGAGCGGGGAAAGCACCGTGGCGCTCAAGCGGGCGCCGAGCATCAAGCCGGTGGCGAAGCCGGCTGACATCACGCCAGCCGCAAAACCCAACTGACGCGAGGCGAACCATTCGCGGTTCAGCTTGACGAAATTCATCGGCAGGATAGGCTGAAACATCCCGAACAGGAAGGAAGTGAAAAGCAGGGACCAGAAATCAAAGGCGAAGCCGCGCAGCGCCCCGGTGACGCCGGCCGCCAGGCAGAGCAGCACCAGCGTGCGGCGCGTGCCAAAATAGTCGATGAAAGCGCCGCCCATCAGCGCCGTGAAGACGCCCATCACCGAGGTGACACCCCAGATCAAGCCGATCTCGATTAAGTCGAGTCCCAGCGAATCGGCGATTTCACTGAACATGGCGGACAGACCGGTGGTGGGGAATCCCATCGCCAGGAAGCCCGACAGAGTCACCATCGCCAGAATCACCCAGCGATATGGCGAATTCTGGCGTTCGCTTGGCTCGACGCGTGGAGGCATTTGCGCTATCCAGCTAGGTAAGGGCAACTGCTATATGGTAACCCATGCTGGATTGATAACAAGGCGGGGCGGAGCCGGCTGCATGCGTCAATACCCCCGGACAACTGAATGCGCGCCGAGGCAAGTTGTCGAATTACATTTTCTAACTATAATCTATGCACAATTATCTATCCTTGGAAACGGACGGCCGCTTGGCAAGGAATACTTGTATATTGCGCGTCAACAGCGATCGGCTGCGGGCGGATTTTGAGGCGCTATCGGAGATCGGCGCGACCGTCGGCGGCGGCGTCTCGCGTTTGGCGCTGTCCAACGAGGATTTGGCGGCGCGCTCCTGGTTCGCCGACCGCGTTGAAGAAGCCGGGCTGCAGGTGAAGGACGACGAAGTCGGCAATTTGAGCGGGCTTCTTTGCGCCGGCGACCCGGCCGCCAAGACACTGATGATCGGCTCCCACTTGGACACGGTCCCGAACGGCGGCCGTTATGATGGCGCAATCGGCGTTTTGATCGCGCTGGAATGCTTGAGGACGGTCAAAGAGGCAGGACTGGCGCCCGGCTATCACCTGGAAGCGATCAACTTCACCGATGAAGAAGGCACCTGGAAGTCGCTGTTTGGCAGCAACGGCGTGATTGGCAAGATCACCGCCGACGATATCAGCGACACCATGCAAGACAATATGGCCTTCCGCGCAGCGCTCCACCGCGCGGGCATTCGGCTGAACGAGATCAGCCGCGCCCAGCGCGACGCCGAGTCCATTCTCGGTTTCCTGGAAGTGCATATCGAGCAAGGCAAGACCCTGCACGAGAAGAAATACGACCTGGGCATTGTCGACTGGATCGTCGGACGCACGACATATAATCTCGTCTTCTATGGCGAGGCGGCGCATGCGGGCACCACAACCGCAAGCGAGCGCCGCGACGCCTTGCAAGGCGCAGCCGCCTTCATCATTTCCGCGCATCAGTTGGTACAGGACGAGTATAGCGGGGGCGTGGTCAATTGCGGCCATGTCAGCGTCGTGCCGGACAGCTTCAATGTCGTGCCGGCGGAAGCATCGCTGCGCGTGGAGTTTCGGCATCCCGACAAGGACACGCTTAAGGCAATAGAGTCGCGCCTGATTCGACTGGCGCGGGATTGCGCAAAGGACCATCGTCTGTCAGTCTCGACCAAACGCGCCTTGTATCGTGAACCGGAGCGCATGTCCGGCTATCTCTGCCGTCAAATTGAAGAGGCTTGCCGGGCGGAGAACCTGCGCTGCGCGCCAATCGCCAGCTACAGCGGCCACAACGCGCAAATCATGAATCAATTGGTGCCGGCCGGTATGATCTTCTTGCCATCAGTGGACGGCATCAGCCATAATCCCAGGGAATTCACCGAATGGCGGCACGTGGAGTTGGGCGCTAATGTGCTCCTACGGACGATTCTGCAATTGACGGTTTGAGCCCCCCTCCCCCGGCCCCTTTGCCATCTCTATGGCAAAGCATCCCAAAATGAGGGAAGGGGAGCTAAGGCGCTCGATACGTATGTGACAGAGCCCCTCCCTCATCTTGGGGGAGGGGTATGGGGTGGGGGCAGGGGCGACCCTGTGAGTCGCCCGCCATTCTCAGTGAGCGTGTACGGGCGAGCGACCTCCTAGCGAGTGTCTGCGCGCAGCGATGGCTCGCCCACCATAGACCGATCAAATTCAGGTAACCACCCATGTCCCAACTCAGCCGCCGCCAAAAAGAACGCGAGATGCGCGCCGCTGGCCGCTTGCCGAACGGACAGTCCCTGACCGAGAAATTCCCGGTTCTGACATACGGGCCGACGCCGACATTCGATCCCGCCAGCTGGGACCTGCGCGTCTTCGGGGCGGTAAAGCGGGAAAAGCGCTGGACCTGGGAAGAGTTCCTGAAACTGCCGACCGGGACGATGACCGTGGATATCCATTGTGTCACGCGCTGGAGCAAGTTCGACACGGCCTGGGAAGGCGTCATGTTCCGCGATTTCTTGCGCGAGCTGGAGCTGACCGAGGCGGCGCGCTACGTGATCGCCCACTGCGAATACGGCTACACCGCCAACTTGCCGCTGAAAGTGATGGACGACGAAGATGTCATGCTCGCCTACAAATACGAAGGACGCTTCTTGCATGAACCCGACTTGATGGACCACGGCGGCCCCCTGCGCACGGTGGTGCCCAAGCGCTATTTCTGGAAGAGCGCCAAGTTCTTGCGCGCCCTGGAGTTCAGCCCGGTCGATAAGCCCGGCTTTTGGGAGCAAGGCGGCTACCACAACGACGGCGACTTCTGGAAGGAAGAGCGCTTTCAGCGGCGCGGGTTTTTCTAGGGCGACGCCTCGATAGGATCTTTAGCACCGAGCACACTGAGGACTGTTTAAAGCACAAAGGCACGAAGCTCACAAAGAGGTGTTTGTAGGGGCGCTATCGTGGCTCGCCCGCTTCGCGTTGAAACGCCTACAATTTTCAGGCCATGTTCAACGGGCGTCTCACGAGACGCCCCTACATTTTAGATATAGTTTTGATGCGATTGCCCTGGATTATATATTTATGCAACGTTGCCAGATTTGTGTTAATGTTGGGCAGTATCGGGTTCTCACATCAAAACAGGACCGCTTTATGCCCAAATTACTGTCTGACGAACAGATTGCCTTCTACCAGGAGCGCGGTTGGCTGAAAGTCGAAAATGTCCTTCCGCAACGCAGCATCGACTTGGGACGCAAGGTCTGCGCCGACTGGGTCGACCGCACGGTGCAGGCTTGGGTGGACGCAGGTTTGCTTGAAGACGGACTCGCGCATCTCGACCTGGAGCATCGCCTGACAGTCGCCTGGAACGAGGCGGGCAAACCGATTTATCAGCGCAGCCCGCGCCGCCAAATTGTCAGCCCCGAGCTCTTCGCATTCATGTCCGAACCCAGGGTGATCGACATCGCCGAAGACCTGCTCGGCAGTCCTGAAGTCTTTATGCACGGCGTCTTCAACTTGCGCCCCAAGCTGCCCGATCAACGCTGGACGCGCACGCCCTGGCACCAGGATTCGCAGTATTATCCTTCGATTGCGCAAGTGCATACGCTGTCGATCTGGATGCCGCTGATGCGCGTGACGAGCGAAAACAGCTGCCTGCAAGTGGCGGAGGGTTATCACCGCGGCGATATGTACGCCATCACCGAAGACGAAGAGACTGGTTTCCTGGGCATATCGAAAGAGGAGCGGGCGGCGATACCGGGCATCCCGGTCGAGATGGAGGCGGGCGACGCGCTTTGCTTCACCCAGTTGACGCCGCATGCCGCCCTGCCCAACAAGTCCGATGCTGTGCGCTGGTCGATCGACCTGCGCTATCAGTCGATCGACGATGCCATGGTCGACGAATACAATGTGGAAATCGGCGGCCGCGACAAAGGCTTCATCGCCCGCAGCGAAGCCGATCCGGCGTCAGTGGCCACCTGGGAAAGCTGGGAACGCCAGTGGGAAGGAGATCCCTATAGCGCCTATTGATAAGCGGAAACGCGCCCCCCACCCCAAACCTCTTTGCCGTCTCTATGGCAAAGCATCTCATAAAGGGGGATGGGCTTCAAAAACATAGCCTTGGGAGAAAGATGACTCATGAAACGCAAAACAAATATACTATTCGCGGTTCTGCTCATTTTGAGCCTGTTGGTCGGCGCCGGAACCGCCTCGGCGCAAGACGACGTCACCCTCACCATTTGGACTTTCGGCTCTTTTTTCACCGATTTCTACGAAGGCATTGAAGCCGACTATAAAGAAATCGCGCCCCATGTCAGCATCGTGGTCGAAGAGATCCCCTACGGGCAGCTCTACGACAACTTGCAGGGCGCTTTCGTCGCCGGCGTTGGCGCGCCCGATATCGTTGATGTTGAGCAAGGCGTCATCAGCCGCTTCCTCAAAGGCGAGCCCGGCCTGGTGGACTTGGCCGAGCTCATCGCGCCTTATTCTGATGACTACATCATGGCCAAAACCGGACTGTACGCGCACCAGGGCGCGATCTATGGCATCGATCACTGCCTCTGCCCGGTTGTGCTTTACTATCGGCATGACATCTTCGCCGAGGCCGGCATTGAGATGCCCATCGCCACCTGGGACGAATACATTGAGGCGACGACGGCGTTGACCGATCAGGGCATCGCGGCGCTTACCTTGTCCGACCGCAGTTGGGGCGACTTCTATATGCTGCTGCTGCAATCGGGCAGCCCCGGCTTCTTTGACGCCGAAGGCAATGTCATCGTCGACAGCCCTGAGACTACCGCCCTCCTGGAATGGTATCTCAGCTTGCTGGAGAGCGGCGTCGCGGTTGCCCCGGGCGATTCGCAAAGCATTTATGGGCTGATGGCTGAGGGCAAGATAGCGGCCGCGCTCGGCGCCGACTGGTACGGCGGCTTCATCAAGAACAATGTTGCCGATACCGAGGGTCTCTGGCGCGCAGCGCCCCTGCCCGCTTTTGAGGAGGGCGGCGCCCGCACCAGCACGCACGGGGGCACCGCTTACTCGATTACGACGCAGAGCGAGCACAAGGACGAGGCCTGGGCTTATATTGAATTCGCCCTGTTCAATGAGGACAACAAAATCTTCGAATTTGAAGTGAATAACCTGCTGCCGCCGGTGCTCTCGCATCTGGATAACGAAGCGCTGTTGGGTCCCGACCCATACTTCGACAATCAGTCGTTAGGCGAGCTCTTCTTGGAGCTGGCGCCGGAAGTTCCGCATCAATCGCGCGGTCCCTGGTTCAATGAAGCCAGCACGCTGGTCGGCAACGCCATATTCGAAGCTGTCCAAGGCGAGAAGACGGCCGAGCAAGCCTTGAAGGACGCCGCCGACGAATTGCGCCGCCAGATCGATTTCGGTTAGTTGCTGCGCCCCCGCCCCGGCCCATTCGCCATCTCTATGGCGAAGCATCCCAAAATGAGGGAAGGGGAGCTTGGATTATGCGTATTCGCTAACGGCGACGAAAGCCCCTCCCTCTTTATGGGGGAGGGGTTTGGGGTGGGGGGTTAATCATGGAGTCTAAAACTTGTGAGCAGCGCCTCAATCGTTGAAGACCGCGGCCTTCGCGCTTGGTGGAGCCGCTCCGAGCGCAAGGTTGTGCCCTACGTCTTCATCTCGCCCTTCTATATCCTCTTCATCGTCTTCTCGGTCGGTCCCTTGATCTACGCGCTCTACCTCAGCCTGCATCGCTGGCCCGGCACAGGTCCCATGCGGCATGTGGGCTTGGGAAATTACACCTACCTGGCCAGCGATCCGGTTTTCCTCAAATCCCTGTGGAACACCGTCTACTACGCCATCGGCGCGTTTCTGTTCATCTTGCCGCTAGCTCTTGTTTTGGCGCTGCTGATCAACTCGACTCTGATCCGCATCAAGAGCCTCTTTCGCATCGGCTACTTCTTGCCCATCCTCACCAGCACGGTCGCCGCCACCATCATGTTTCTGATGATCTTCAATAATCAATTCGGCTTGATCAACCAGGGCTTCGCGCTGCTGGGCATCCCGGCGCTCAAATGGCTGGACGAAGAATTGGTGAAGATTTCGGTGCTGGCGGTGGCGACCTGGCGCTACACCGGCATCAATGTCTTGTATTTCCTCACCGGCTTACAGAGCATCCCGCCCGAGCTTTACGAAGCGGCGCAGGTGGACGGCGCTGGAACCTGGGCGCAGTTTCGCTACATCACCATCCCGCAGTTGCGGCCGATCGCGCTCTTCGTCGGCGTGGTCACCATGATCGGCTCCTTCCAGCTTTTCGCCGAGCCGATGCTGCTGGCGAACGGCGGACCCAACGACGCCAGCCTGACTCTCGCCAACTACCTGTACCGTATGGGCTTCAGCAACGCCAAGCTCGGCTACGGCTCCGCCATCGGCTGGGTGATGGCGCTGATCATCTTTGGCTTGTCCTTCATCCAGCTCTATCTCTTCGGCGCCTTCCGGAAGGAAGACTAAGGCGATGGACGGTACGCTAACACGCCACGCCCAGCGCACAATCGCCTATGGCTTCCTCTTTTTCATCCTGATCTCGATGGCGACGCCCTTCGTCTGGTTGATCTCCAACACCTTCAAGGAGCAATCGGAGATCTTTCAGCTACAGCCGACGTTGATCCCTGAAGAGCCTCATCTGCGCAATTATGTCAGCCTCTTCGTCGACTTCGATTTCGCCCGACACTTCCTCAACAGCGCCTTCATCGCCCTTGTGCACACCGCTTCTCATCTCTTCCTGGCGTCGCTGGCTGGTTTCGCCTTCGCCAAATACAGCTTCCCGCTGAAGAATTTCTTGTTTCTGGTGCTGCTCGGTTCGATGATGGTGCCGCTATACACCATTTTCATCCCGCTCTTCGTCTTGGTGATCCGTCTCGGCTTGGTCAACAGTTACGCCGGGGTGATCCTGCCCGGAGTCGCCGCCGCCTTCGGCATCTTCTTTATGAAGCAGAGCATGGAGGCAGTGCCGAGCGAGCTGCTCGATTCGGCGCGGATCGATGGCGCTTCCGAGTTCCGAATTTACTGGCAGATCGCGCTGCCTCTGGTGCGTCCGGCGCTGGCGGTGTTGGCGGTGCTGGCTTTCATGGGCTCCTGGAATGATTTTGTCTGGCCACTGGTCGTCTTGCGCAGCCAGGAGTTGCAAACGCTGCCGGTCGTCATGGCCGGCATGGTGAATTTGTATCGCATGGAATACGGCATGGTCATGGCGGCGTCCCTGCTTTCGACCTTGCCGATACTGCTGCTATTCCTCGCCTTGCAAAGGCAATTCATTCAGGGGCTGGTGGTCGGCGCGATAAAGTCATAGCGCAATTGACGGCATGTGATTCAGCCGCAGCGCTCCAGGGCAGTCGCTTCAAATTGAAATTGCGCTGATAAATGACAGTTCCCCATCGATTCTCTTAATATGTAGGGGCGTTTCGCTGAAACGCCCGCAACATGCTGGCCATTTTCAACGGGCGTCTCACGAGACGCCCCTACGTTTTCACAGTTTTCGTGGTGAACGGATCATAATGATTTTGATGCGATCGCCTAAGGCAATAACAGCACAGAATTGACCTCTTTCTTGCGCACTGGCTATCATCTTTTCTCTCTGACGAGACGACCGTGGCCGCAACTGCAAGCGCGAGCCGGCGGCTCGCCCGCCAGCCACAATCCCAACACAAAGGGGCGACTCAGCCGCGCGTAGACACTGTGGCTGAGTCGCCCCTAGTTTTCGTTTGTACGAGGTTTCGGACTTAGCCAGTCGCCTCGGCCACCGCCCGCTTGAGGAAGACGCCCGCCATCTGCTGGCGATAGGCTTCCGGATAGGCGATATCACCCGCCAGCCATTCGGCGATATCCGCTTTGACCGCTTCCGCGGCCGCATCAAGAGCGGCATCGTCCAGCGATGTGCCGGCCAATGCCGCTTCCGCGCCAGCGCATTTGACGGCTTTCACCGTCGCCCCGCCGACCGCGACATCCGCCTGCGCGCAAGTGCCGCCGTCCATCTTCAGGCAGACAGCGACTCCCACGATGGCATAGCGTGAAGCGGGATGCGGGAACTTTACATAGGCGCATTGGCAGTCGCTGCAGTTTGGCAGGCTGAGGCCAGTGATCAGTTCACCATCTTCCAAGTCAGTCTCGAAGAGGTCGACGAAGAAGTCTTGCGCGCTGACACTGCGGGCTCCATCCGCGCCCTGGATATTGATCGTGGCGCCGCAAGCCACCAGCACCGTCGGCGGGTCGGACGCCGGATCGGCGTGGGCGATGTTGCCGCCGATGGTGCCGAAATTGCGCACGCCCTGGTCGCCAACCTGGCCGCAGGCGCTCGCCAAAGCGCTGCACATGGATTGTACCGCGTCCGAGGTGGCGATCTCATCATGCGTCGTTGTGGCGCCGATGGTCAGGCCGCCATTCGCGCTGATGCCGCTCAATTCGGGTATCCTCCCGATATCGACCAATTGCTCGGGCGCGTCCAGGCGGAGCTTCATAACAGGCAGGAGGCTATGACCGCCGGCCAGAAACTTGCCATCGTCCGAGATCAGGGACAGCGCTTCATCAACTGAGCCGGCCCGCGCATAATCAAATTTGTTTGGCCACATGCCTAGTTTCCTCCTCCGTTTGCACTTCCTGCTTGTATCGCCGACCAAACTTTCGCCGAGGTCAGCGGCATGTCGATCTGCTTCACGCCCAGGGGCGCCAGCGCATCCAGGACGGCATTATAAACCGTAGGCGTACTGGCGATGGTGCCTGTTTCGCCCACGCCTTTCACGCCCACTGGATGATGGGGGGATGGCGTCACCGTTTCGCCCAACTCGAAATTGGGGAACATATCGGCCTTGGGCATGCAATAATCTTGCATGGTGCCGGTCAGCAGTTGCCCATCGTCATCGTAGATCACGCCTTCGCAAAGCGCCTGCGCCACGCCTTGCACGACCCCGCCGTGAATCTGCCCGGCGACAATCTCCGGGTTGATCTGCGGGCCGCAATCATCCACTGCGATATAGCGCTGCAAGTCAATGACGCCGGTTTCGGCATCTACTTCGACGATGGCGATATGCGTGCCGAAGGGAAACACGAAATTTGGCGGATCATAGAACTGCGACTCTTCGAAGCCGGGATCCATCCCCTCGGGCATGTTCCAGGCGAGATGCGCCATCAGCGCGACTTCCTGGATGCTCTGCGCTTGATCGGGCGAACCTTTAACCGAGAAACTGCCATCGGCGTATTCGATATCATCGACACTCGCTTCCATCAAATGGGCGGCGAGGACGCGCGCTTTCTCTTTGAGCTTGCGCGCGGCATGCGCCAGGGCGGCGCCCGTCACCGGTGTGGTGCGGCTGCCATAAGTGCCCCAGCCCATCGGCGTCTCGGTGGTATCGCCATGAACCACCTCGATGTCTTCGACCGGGAAGCCAATTTCATCGGCGATGATCTGCGCCAGAGTCGTTTCCGAGCCCTGGCCATGCGGCGAGGCGCCGATCAGGGCCTGGACCTTGCCGGTGGGTGTAACGCGGACGGTGGCGCTCTCCCACAAACCGCCCTGGAAACCGACCGCGCCCGCGACCTGGCTTGGACCCAGGCCGCACATCTCGGTATAAGCGGTGACGCCGATGCCGAGATAACGCCCTTGCGCGCGCGCGGCGGCTTGCTGGGCGCGGAAGTCGTCGTAGCCCGCCATGCCCAATGCCTTCTCAAATGCGGTTGAATAGTCGCCGCTGTCGTAGTTGAGCCCAGCCGCGACTTCGTAACCATCTTCGAAAGCCGGGATCAGGTTCTTGCGCCTGACTTCGACCGGGTCCATGCCGATTGCGTCAGCGACTTTGTCAATCATTCGCTCGAGCAAGAAGGTCGCTTCCGGCCGTCCGGCGCCGCGATAGGCATCGGTCGGCGTGCCATTGGTCATGACGCCGATAGATTCGCAATAGACGCTATCAATCGTGTAGGGACCGACATAGAGCAAGCCGTGCAAAATCGTGGGGATGCCCGGGGCCGCCGTCGAAAGATAGCCGCCCATGCCGGCGTAAACAGTGGCGCGAACGCCCTGGATTGCGCCGTCGTTGCTGGCCGCCATCTCGACATGCTGCACGTGATCGCGACCGTGGATGGTGATCAGATAATTCTCGGAGCGCGTCTCGGTCCACTTGACAGGCGCGCCGAGTTTGATGGCCGCCCAGCTTACCAGCGCTTCATCCGGGTAACAGGGAATCTTGCTGCCGAAGCCGCCGCCCACTTCGGGCGCGATGACCCGCACCTTGTTCTCGTTCAAGCCGGTCACGGCGCTGATGATGAAGCGGTGGATGTGCGGGTTCTGCGACGTACACCAGAGCGTCAACTCCTGCGTGGCCGGGTTGTATTGGGCCATGGCCGCGCGCGGCTCCATCGCCGTCGGCAACAAACGCTGCTGCAAGATCCGCTCCGACACAACGACATCGGCCGCTTCAAATGCCGCATCGCTGGCCGCCTTGTCAAACGGCGCCCACTTGAAGGCGATGTTGCCCTCAACATCGTCGTGAATCAGCGGCGCGCCTTCACCCGCCGCTTCTTCCGGGTCTATCACCGCGGGCAACTCTTCGTACTCAACGTTGACGGCGTCGGCGGCGTCCTGGGCCCGGTAGCGATCGTCCGCCAATACGATGGCGACGCCATCGCCGACATAACGCACTTTGCCTTTCGCCAAGGCGGGATGCTCCGGCGTTTTCAAGTCGCTATCCGGGATGAGCCAGGCGGTGGGAATGCCGGCCAGGTCGACATCTTCGCCGGTGAAGACGGCGACAACGCCATCCATGGCTTCGGCCGCCGCGCTGTCGATCCCTAGGATATTGGCGTGCGCGTATGGGCTGCGCACGACCGCCATGTGAAGGACGCCGGGCAGCTTGATGTCATCGGTGTAGCGCGCTTCGCCGGTGATCAGGCGAGGGTCTTCCCGCCGCTTGATGCCACTGCCAAATATGCGCGTACTCATTGCTCACCTCCTACGTCGCGGCGGCGGCGTCCGCCACCTGTTTGACCGCCTTGACGATGTTGTGATAGCCGGTGCAGCGGCAGATATTTCCTTCGAGGTAATGGCGTATCTCGGCTTCGGAGGCGCCGGGGTTGTCCCGCGCGAAGGCGGCGCTCGCCATGATCATGCCGGGTGTGCAATAGCCGCACTGGAGGCCGTGGTTTTCCCAGAAAGAGGTTTGCATGGGATGATGCTCGCCATTCTCGGAAAGGCCTTCTATCGTGGTGACGGCCGCGCCGTCGGCTTGCGCGGCGAGCAGCGTACAGGATTTGAGCACCTTGCCGTCCAGATGGACGGTGCAGGCGCCGCATTGGCTGGTATCGCAACCGATCTTGGTGCCGGTCAGATCCAATTCTTCACGCAGAAAGTGAACAAGCAATGTGCGGGGATCGACATCACATTCATGTACGACCCCGTTTACCGTGATTGAAACTTGCATAAAGGCCTCCAATTCATTTCCAGTATCTTCTCAGCGTCAACAAAGTGGACTCGTGTTTCAGCGTCATTATAACTTGCCCGGTGTGAAAATGTCACTTACGCGACCGCAACCTGATGTTTAGCCGAGCGAAATTACAATTTGCGCTGGGCGGAATTGTAACTTGCTTTGCGCTACTTCGCTAGAACTTCCTGAATTTGGGAGTGGTGAATAGGCGGATATGAAAAACTGCGCCGAGCAACAAGAAAACTCTGTGCTCTCAGTAAACGCAAGTAAGTCGTGCAAAATCTGAAGAACGGTGTAGGGGCGATTCTGTGAATCGCCCGCCGACACAAGCGCGGATTTTCGGGCGACACACAGAATCGCCCCTACATATCGACCTTATGCTGAATTCCGCATTACTTACATGCGTTTACTTCTGTGTTCTCTGTGGTGAAATAAACTGTGTCGGGTCCGCTAAGAGAATTATATCCCCGATATTCACCACAACCCTGAATTTGCGTCGCGCCAAGTCCGGGCGCTTTTCCGGTGTCTTGCGCAATTGATTGCGGCGGAGAGAAAGCGGGCGCCTCGCTCAATCGCCAGCGCGGGCCAGCAATGCCGCCAAGTGATGTTTCCAAAGCGCCGCCAGCGTGTGCGTGCCGTGGCCGCGCGTCTGGTCATCAATCGGCAGCAGGACATATTGGCCGCGCTTCAGCTTCGGCAGCGCCGCTTCCATGATGCCCAATTCGGGCGGATTCACCTGGTCATCAGCCGAATTGATCGCGAGCAAGGGCGCCTGGATCCGCGTCAGATCCGGCGCTGGATTGTAATCTTCCGATGCCCCGAACTGGTAAAGCATGTCGTTGGCATCCAGCGCGCCGACGGCCTGGCGCAGCCGTTCCGCCAGGGAGACATCGGCTTGGGCGCGCGTGGGCGCTTCTTTTTGCCATTGAAGGGGGCAGCTTGTCATGATGAGAAGCAGGTGCGCGGCATTCAAAAGCCCGGGCGGCTGTTCGGCGTATTCGCCGCCCTTCCAGGCTGGATCGCTCCGGATCGAATCCATAATCATCTTTCGGATCATGCGATTGCGCCCGGCGATCTCAGCCGGCAACGACGCCAACGGCGCCAGGCAATCCATAAATTCAGGATAGTGGATGCCCCAGAGCCAGGTGTGCATCCCGCCCATGGAAGTACCCATCGCCAATCGCAAATGATCGACGCCCAATCCCTCGGTGAGCAAGCGGTATTGCGCCCGAATCATATCGAGGTAGCCATAACGCGGAAAGCGCATTCTCAGGCCGTCGCTGGGCTTGCTCGATTTGCCGTGGCCGATGCCATCAGGCAGGATGATGTAATGGCGCTCCGCATCCAGGGCTTGGCCGGTTTCGAATAGCTCGCCGGCGAATTCAGGCCGCAAGAATTGGCCGCCGTTGCCGGTGGTGCCATGCAGGACGAGCGCGGCATTAAGTGCCTTTCCGCTGTCGTCGCGCCGGAGCCGGCCCAAGGTACGGTAATGGAGGCGCAATTCCGGCAGGCTTTCGCCGGCATTAAACGCGAACTCGCGCAGGAGGAAGGTATCGGAACGCGTTTCCACCGGTAAGAATGCCGCCTAGCGGATGATCGCCGGCAAGCAGAAGCGGCGGACGAAGGCGCGCCGCTTCTGCAACATCACCAGATTGAACCCGGCTGGTGTAAGCGTATCCGGTTCGGGCCCGCTCAGTTGCGGATAAGCCGCCAGGTTGGACCAGGTCGATTGACAGCTGATGTAAAGCAGGCCATCGCTATGCGTGTCCATTTGCTGATGGATATGCCCGTGAATGACGGCGGCGATACACTCGCTGTGACGGCGCAGGACATCGTGAATCCGCGCCCCGTTCTGTACGCGCATCTGGTCGTCGATCCAGGGCACGCCGGTTTCGATCAGCGGGTGATGCAGGGCGACGATCGCCGAATCGGCGCCGACTTGCGTCAACTGGCGGTCGAGCCAGTCGATCTTTTCGTCGCTCACCACGGGCGCATGGAGATCGCCACGGTCGCAGGTGTCAAGCGTAATCAGATGGTATTCGCCGAAGCGCAGGCGCGCGTCGCGCAGAACATGCAAGCTCTGGCCGTTATGCAAGATATCGAGCATGTGCGAAGCTGAGTCGTGGTTGCCGGGCAGCATATACACCGGCGCCGGAAATTCGGCCAAAAGCGCGCGCGCGCTGCGGCAGTCTTCCGCGGTCGGGTCGGCGCAGACATCGCCGGTATGCAAGATGAACTCGTATGTGAAGGGAAGGCGTTGAATGGCTTCCAGCAGCGCCTCGGCGCCCCGGCGCGGATGCGGCAACTCCTCCGGCATCTCGGGCAGGCTGTAGTTCGGATCGGCGCTGATATGGGTGTCGCTGATATGCAGAAAAGCCAGCACGCGCGCATCCTCCCCGGTTTTGCGCTAAGGGCTTCCGCATTGTATCGTTTTCATAACGATTCCGCCAAGCCCGCAGTCCACGGTGGTGTATCAATTTCGGTTGAAATAGCCTGGTAGGGGCGATCCGGCGGATCGCCCGATGGGTAAAACAGGATCGAAATTGGGCGACTCACCGAGTCGCCCCTACCAAATCGTCGGTATTTGAAGAAATTCAACCGACTTTGATTCAGTACCCGCTGTAGAAACTGGAATGCGGCGGTCTTGCAAACCACCACTTGCCAGCCATCTGTCGACAGATTGTTGGCGCATAGCAGACCCCTCACCCCCACTTGCCTGCTTGGGAGTGAAGGGCATGTGTAATGGCGACCAGCCCAGCGTGCGCTGGTTCTAGTCCTCCTCGATATAGAAGAGATGGATGTAGGCGGTGAACATTCTGGTCACGCCCTTGACGCGGGAATTGAACAGGTCAACGGCGGTGAAGAAGACCGGGTTCAACCAGCCGCCGCCTTCGCTCGCCAAGATCTGCGCCTGCCCCAAAAGCTCTTTCCGCTTGTCAAAGTCGAGTTCGGCGCTCGCGTCCGCCAGCAGTTGGTCAAATTCCTCGTTGCACCAGCCGGGGTAGTTGTTGGGCGAGTCGCAGCTAAAGAGCTCTTTCATCCCGGGTCCCGCCATGCGCTGGCCCCACCAAGTCAGGTAGAAAGGCACTTTCCTCCAATAGTCGGAGTAGTATGTATCGTTAGGCACCTGGTTGATCTCGACGCGGATGCCGGCTTCGGCCGCCTGTTCCTTGAAGGCGACCGCCAGCGGAACGTACGATGGATAGACATCCGCCACAAAGAGCTCGACATCCAAGCCGTCCGGGTAGCCCGCTTCAGCCAGCAGTTCCACCGCTCGCTCGACATCGCGCGGGCAATCCTGCTCGAGATAATAGGGGTCGTTTTTCCAGACGGAGTTATCGCAGGCGATGTCGCCTTGCCCGGCATATACCACTTCAAGGATTTCCTGGCGATCCATGACCAGTTTGAAAGCCTGGCGCACGCGAATGTCGTTATAGGGTTCCACGGTGGTGTCCATCACCAGGTTGGTCTGCCCGCCCGAGGCTTGAACAAGGAAGGTGAAATCATCATTGCCCTCGAACAGGGCGAAGTTCTCAGGGCGGATCGAGCCGATTCCCACGTAATCGAGCTGGTCGGTGAGCAGCGCCTGCGCAACGCCGGCTGCGTCACCGATGTGGTAGAGTTCGATGCGGGCCAAACCTGGCGGTCCATCCCAGTAATCGTCGAAAGCCTCCAGCACGGTTATCCCTACCGGATTCATCTCGACGAGACGGAAGGCGTCAGTGCCGATGCCGGTTTGCGCTATCGTGTCGCCGCTGCCTTCGGGTATCATCGCCATACGCCGGTCCGCCAACATGGTGGGGAATTCAACGTGGACTGAATGCAGCGGTATCACGATGGTGTGGTCGTCCGGCGCTGACAGGTTTGCCTCGTCGATGATCGAGAATTTGTCTCTAACCGGCGAGCCCGTATCCGGGTCCAAGACACGCCGAATGCTGTAAAGCGCGTCGGCCGAAGTGAAATCCGACCCGTCATGAAAGGTTACCCCCTGGCGAAGATGTAACGTCCATACCTGGCCCGTTTCATCCGACTCCCATGACTCGGCCAAATCGGGAACGACATAGGTCGCGCCCGTATCCAGGCGAGTCAACTGACTGTAGACATACTGCATGGTGAGTCCTTCAGAATTCGGCCCATGCGGATCGATGTCATTGGCGGCCGTAGCG
>JAJDUC010000039.1 GCA_022826865.1 Anaerolineae bacterium | reverse complement strand
ATTATCGAAACTGTGATTGCCAGGCTCACCGAAACCTTTGGGCTGCATCGCGTCAATGCCCACAGTGAACTCGGCATGCTCGCAAGAATAGCCGCCAAAACTGCTGCCTATAACATCGCCATCCTATTCAATCGGCAGTGTGGACGAGCAGACGGAGCGATGGCGACTCTCATCTGTTAGTACCGGACAAGCCTTGTAGGGGCGACTCTGTGAGTCGCCCGCCATCTCCAACTGGATATACGGGCGAGCCGGTGGCTCGCCCAAAAATATGCCATGATAAACAACACGATTTTCTCACGACTAACTTGGTATTAGTGAGACACAGAAAAGTCCGCTGACAGGCGTCTAGCTCACACGCTCCACGGCGCGTCATCAACTGCTGCGCTTCAAAGGTTTAACACAAAGGCGCGAAATTCACAAAGAGACGCAATGTCTCCAGGACCGAAAATTGACGCCTGCGCTGTACTTGCTGTTCGAGCAATATCATGATTCCGAAGACTAACTCCACAAGTGATCCAGCGACCACTCGCCATCCCAGGCGTCGCTGGCTTCGAAGTAGCCGGCGTCGCGCCCGGGGCGCCTGTCCATGCGCTCGCGGATGGCTTCTTCATTCAGCTCGCCGAAGCCCAGGCCCGGCGCTTCCGGCACCGGCGCGTAGCCATCGACGATCAGCGGCTTTTCAATGCCATCGATCAGGTCCTCCCACCAGGGCAGATCGACCGAGTGATTCTCCAGCACATAGAAGTTCTCTGTCGCGGCGGCGCAGTGCACATTGGCCAGGAAGGAGACGGGCGAGCCAGCCATGTGCATCGCCATCGGCACGCCGTAATCTTGCGCCAGGTCGCCGATCTTCTTCGTCTCCATGATGCCGCCCGAGGTGGCGAGATCGGGATGAATCACCGAGACGGCGCCCGCTTCCAGCAGGGGCAGAAAGCCTTCTTTCAGGTAAATGTCTTCGCCCGTGCAGACCGGGGTTAAGACGGATTGCTTGAGCTGCCGCCATTGCTCGGTCAATTGCCAGGCGATCATGTCTTCGTACCAGGCCAGCGAGAATGGGTCCAGCGCCTGCCCCAGCCGGATGCAGGATTCGACATTGATGGGACCGAAGTGATCGGCCGCCAGCGGAATCTCGTAGCCGATGACGGCTCGCGCCTGCCGCACATATTCCACCAGGTAGTCGACGCCGATGTCCGTGAGTTGAACGCCGCTGAAGGGGTGCATGATGCCACGCTGCTCCAGCGCGCCGGCCGGCGCCGCGATCGCGCCTTCGATCCCCTCGAGCAGGCCGATGCCGATGTCCATCTTGAGGAATTTGAAACCGGCTTCCATGCGCCTTTTCAGGCGCTCGCCCATCTCCGCCCCATCGGCCACCGATTCGGTATCGCAGTAGACCAGGGCCCGGTCGCGAAATTTGCCGCCGGCCAATTGATAGGCGGGCGCGCCATAAGCCTTGCCCGCTAAATCGAAGAGCGCCATCTCGATGCCGCATACGCCGCCGCCCTGCCGGCCGTGAAAGCCGAACTGCTTGATCTTGCGGAAGATTTTGTCGATATTGCAGGGGTTTTCGCCGATCAGGCGGGACTTCAGCAGCAGCGCATAGGTCGGGCTGGCGCCGTCGCGCACTTCGCCATAACCGCTGATGCCTTGATTCGTATCGAGCCGCAGCAGCGAAACATCAAAGGGCAGGGCTCTCATATTGACGACGCGCAGATCGGTGATGCGCAGATCAGTCGGCCGGGAATAGGTGTTGATGTTGCCTTCTAGGTTGGTCTCGCTCATCGCGCCGCCATGCTTCGCCTACTCATCTTCTGTTCTGTCGACAAGCACTGGACCGGGCTCGAGGTCTTTGCCGGCGAGTCCGGGGTGATTGGCCGGATACTTGCGAACGCGGAAGAGCCATTTGCTTTCGGAGTTGATGGGATTGATGTATTCCCAGACCACGCGTCCCTCGGGCGTGACCTCAAGCAGGCGCCCAGGGACACCAGCTGTGATGAGCGTGTTGCCGTTGGGCAGGCGCTGGACGCCGGAAATGATGCGGGAATAAAAGCCCTGATCATACTGCCAGACGATTTCGACTTCCGCGTTCCAATCATAGCTGCCATCCTCCAGCAGCGGCAGCTTCAATTCAAGAATCGACGAGTATTCATCCTCCGCCAATTCGTCTTCGCGGATCACGTTATTGCGGTTGTTGTACAAGAGGATGTTTCCCGCGCCGGGCAAGCCCTCGTCTATCCACTGGATATCATGCTGTTGAAAGAGCTTGCGGTCTTCCACCTTGCGGCCCTTGCCATAAGCGAAGGGATTGCCCCACCGGTACAGCAGGTCGCCGGCCGGGCCCGCGCTCTCCGCAGTGGAATGCGCATGATCGATGATCCACATCTCGTCAAAGCGCAGCAAGCTAATGACGATCTGGTCCAGATCGGGATTGTAGTTGACGGCGTTGGAGTGCATCCAGTCCGCCGGACCGGCGCTCCAGTTCAATGGAATGCTTTTGAGATAGTATTGCTCATAGTTAATGTCAATACGCTGGGGATTGCCTGAGACGAGACCGAAGTTCGGCAGATTCCGGTCGAGATTCTGGATGAGATGATCCCAGGCGCTCCATTCCCAGACGATCTCGCCGCTTGGGTTATCAATTTCTACGACGACATCCGGCAGAAAGACCTCCTCTTCCGCGAAGCTAGCGGCAACTATGTCCGGGTTCAAACCCTTCGCGATCGCGTCATCAAGGGGATAGTAGTCCCACAACAGAGCCAGCACGTTGCCATTGGGCAGGATATCGATTCCATGATGGTGGCGTCTTTCCGCGCTCGTGAATGCGCGCTCCCAAACCCGGGCGCCGTCCCAGGTGTACTCCGCCACCGCGCCATCCGGTGGATAGCCCAGTTCGTATAGCGATTTGTCGATTTCGTCGCGCGGAGCATGCACAACCATCAGGTTGCCGTTGTCCAGCAAGTGTATTTCCCTCGTAAGAACGCCAAAGTCCCATTGCTTGACCACACGCCCTTGATTGTCGATGGCGTAGGCGCTGCTGTTTACGACCGGGGCTATGAAGGTATAGCCGTCAAGCGCCTGTTGCTCGTGGATCAGAACGCCTGTTTCCTGGTCTTCATCTTGCGCCATACCAGCGCAAATGACGCTGAAACCTATAAGCAATACCGTGGTCAGTCGCAACAATATCGACATCGTCATTAGCAGTACACTCCGTATTGACTTGGGTAAACAAAGCCGCGGAACTCGTGCTGAAACCCTGGATGAATGTTAGGTTCAGACAGCGTAATTGGCAAGCGGAATGACAGTTTGTTTCCGCGTCGCCGCGGCAATACATCGCGGGGCAGCGCTTGTCGCTAGACGATGCGCAAATCGGTGATGCGGAGATTGGTCGGGCGAAGGCCCGTCAGTCGCCCCGTATGGGAGAATGAAGACCGGTTAGCCCGTGAAGCCCCGGTGCCTTGGGAACCGCGTCGGACGGCTAGTGCGCCGGCTGGTGTTCGTAGCCGCCATCGCGGCACCAGTCGGCGATGGGATTGGCGCCGCCGGTGTAATCGAATTCGGCATTGTCATCGACCGGCTCGCCCACCAGGCAGCGCTGCATCGCGCTCAACTTCTCGGCCATGGCGCGCGGCTGTTGCAGGTAATCGGTCGGCCGAATCCAGTCGTAGCAATAACCGATCATCACGGCCTTGCGAATGCGATTGCTCAAATTGGCGGCGCCCGCATGCCAGGTGCGATTCTCGAAGAAGACACAATCGCCGGGCTTCAACAGTGGCTCAACCTTGGAGGCCGGGTCGGCTGCGCCGGACGGAATCTCGATGCGCTCTTTGAGTTGGTTGCTGCCGGCCGCCATCATCGTGACGCCGGTGTTCGGCTCGCTCAAATCGGTCAGATAATAGGCGACTTTCAGGGAATGCCGGGCGATCTGGCTGTGCCCCAGGTCGCGCATCGAGGGGTAATGATCGCGGTGCCAGCCCGGCAGCCGCGTGGAAGCGGGTGAATCCGGCGGGTCGGGATGACGGTAAATCAGGTGGCTCGTCAGCAACGAGAGATACGGCCCCAGCAGTTGGGTTACGATGGAAAAGGTGGCGGGATGCGTGATTAGAGGCAAGAAGGCATCATCCATGGAGACGCAGTTGCGGAAGCCGTCGTACAAGCCACCGTTGCTGCGCTGTCGGTTCTCCAGGCGATCGCCCGCCGTCAGCCGGTCGCCGGCCTCAATCAAAGCGGAGACCGTTTCAGCGTCCAGCGCGCCGCGCAGGATCAAGTAGCCTTCGTCATCGAATTGACGCTTCTGTTCCGGCGCGATCTTGATGAATTCCATCTTCTACTCCTGACTGTGTAAATACAGTTCAGACAATTCAGTCTCCGGGCGCGCCTGCAGCGCGTCATACATCGCGCCCAGCAATTGGCCGCGCGTCCCGGTGAAATCGGCGAGCTCGGCGGTATTCGCCGCCGACGTCCAGCGTTCTCGATCCCGGTCAGAAACCGCCTCATCCAGTTTCGCGGTATAAGCCGCGCCGAGGAAACCGCGCAGGGCGAAAAACTGCAGCGCTTCGTAGTGGCTGTCGCCCGGCGCCGCATCTTCATAATAGGTCAGGACGGCGCCCGCCGCCAATAAACGCCGTTGCAGCTCGAGCGCGTTGGCGTCGCGGACGGAGACGCCGGCGTCCTGGCTGACGTTTATCGCCATGCCGGCGGCTTCGCCCAGGGCCATCCAGCAGGGCTCCATGCGCAGCGTGCTGAAACCGATATGCGTTCCCGAAGCCGGCGCCGGGATCAAAAGATTCTCTACATCCAGCGGCACGATAACGCCATAAGGCACGCTGTAAGGTTGGGTGGGGTAGGTGAAAATGCCGTCGGTGTGCGGGCGGCCTTCTTCGCGTTTCAGGCAGGCATGCGAGTCCAGGGCGTAGTGGCTGGCGGTGACGCTGGTTATATGCTCGCGACTGTGGCGTTTGGACAAGGCGTCATGGGCGGTGAAGAGGTATTCGCCGCGGATGCGCCGGCCCTCCCGCACATAGATCTGGCGCGGGAAGTTGCCGTTGTCGCTGAATTCGTCGCTCGCCAGACCCCAAGGGCGGCAGCGTTCGCGGAAGTCGGCCGGCAGGTCCGGATCATTCTGGGCGAAATAGAAGAGACCGAGGATGTAATCGCGCAGGCGCTGGGCGAAGCGATCGCGCCAGTCCCAGCTGGCGGTGGGGTAGGGCCAATTCTCTTCCGGCAGGTCGGTGGAAATGAAAGCGGCGTGCTGGTTGTTGCCGTCCACCTTTTCGTTCGGCACCTTGACCATATTGGTGATCGCGCCGATGCCATCAAACTCCATCGGCGTCGGCGGCCCGGCAAAGCGATTCAAGCGCACATCGTCAACAAGGGAGAGGTATTCCTCGCGGTTATAGGCCGCAGGTTTATCAATCCGGGTCATATTGGCCGGGTTCTTGGTCAGCGGCAGACGGTAATTGTAAGACTGGATCGCGTTGTCGCCTTGGCCGGTGGAGTAGTATTCGTCAACCGGGGCGCCCCAGCGCTGATAAAATTTGCCGGCGCATGGTTCGCCATATTCGTCCGCGCCTTCCCTCCCCAGCATATAGGGCGCTCCGGCGGCGGCCGCCAGGTCGCCTTCATAGGTGGCGTCGACGAAGACCGCCGCGCGGTATACTTCGGCGTCGCCGGTGTCGCGGTTGAGAATCTTGATCCCCGTCAGGGCGGCGCCGTCTTTGCTTACGTTGCTCGGCTCGAAGTCGAATTGCCGCCGGGCGCGGACTTCGAGCTTGTCGCCCTGCTCGGCGATCATCTCGAGCAGGATCTTCTCGGCGACATGCGGTTCGAAGCGGTAGCCGTCGGAGCAGTCAATCACCTGCTGCGAATCCGCGCCATAAGTTTCGCTGTAATGCCTATTTATGCGCCGCACAAACTCGAGGAACAAGCCGCCGGTGGCGCCGCGGGTGTGGATGTCGGTGGCGCCCAGCCCGTTGGCTGGCAAGCCGCCGATATGCGCGCTGCGCTCCAGGATGACCGCGCGCCGCCCCGATTTGGCGACGGTGATGCCCGCCATGATGCCGGCCGGCGTGCCGCCGACGATGACGGCGTCAAACTCAAAATTCGAGGGAGATGACATTTATAGATCCTTGGCTTAGCGTTCAATTGAGAGGGCGAGCCGGCGGCTCGCCCGTACAGACCATCATCTGGCTGATGGGCGCTTTCATTCATTCTTTCAGCGCCAGAGACAGCAAAACGCGCAGCTCCGCTGGCGACCGCACTTCTCCAGCAATGCGCAGGTAGCCGCCGAAATGGCTGACCTTGGCGAAAATGACCTCATTCCTTGCTGTTGGCAGGTGGAATTCTGTGCCTTCGTCAGCCCAATGTATGCCGTCGGCCGAAATCTGAACCTGCGCTTTTCCCGTTTCCAGACTGCCATCACTATTTGTGATGGGCTTCGCATCCAAAGCTCTAACGAAGAAGATCGCCTCGCTGGCCCAGGCGGCTTCGTAGGGCTCGCTGGCGAATCCGCCCTGCCACAGGACGTTGCGTTCCACAATCGCGGTGTAACTGCGTCGGATGCTCATCTTCAAAATTCTCCCGACAGCAGCGCGGAATCAAGGTAGAGGAAGGCGCGTTTGTCGCGATTGGTCTCGACCCAAAAGGCGGTATTCAGCATGCAATTCAAATTCGGCATGGCGGGAATGGAAATATACTTCAGCGGCTCGCCTTCATATATGAGGTCGTTGCACTGGAAGCCCAAAAAGCGCCTTTCCGCCAGGTCGACATTGACGCGCAGGTAGTGCCAATTCATCTTGGTGGCAATTTCGTTGTAAGCAAGGGTTTGGGCGGGGGCGTCGATGAATTCCCAATTTTCGGGACCCAGGTGGAAATGCGAGACGGTCTCGCCGGAATCGCCGATTTTTGCGAAACTGCGGGTCGCGCCTTTCATCTGCCAGCGGTTGACCATTTCGCTGCCCGTCGCATTCAGATAACGCAGGTGCGGCATCCAGCGATATTCGGGATTCATGCCGTCTTGCAGGTCGAAAAGCACGCCAAAAGCGCGTACGTCATCAAGCGAGAGGCGCAGCGCGCTCGCTTCCGGCTTGAATGTGAAGTAGCACTCCAACTGGATCTGGCCGCGGCGGCGGAAGGTCAAGCGTTTGATGCTGGTCGCCAGCGCGCCTTCCCGCGCCCGGCTCGCCAATTTGAGCGAGTATGTGCCTTCCATGGAGCCGGCGCTTCCCGTGTCCCACATGGATTGGTTGCTGAGCATGGGCGGCCGCATGTCGGCATATTCCGGCAGCATCGAATCAAGACTGTGCTCGTAATTGCCAATCAGCTCGGACCAGCCGTGTATGCCTTCGTCGAAGTCGTCATAAAATATGATCCGCTCCAAGGGATCAAAGCGGCTAAGGCGAGGGTCGGCTGCGTACATGCTCATTCCGCTCTCAGTTGTACCAAATTAGTCTTGCGAAAATTGATTGGAGATCTACAGCAACGGTGGGCGAGCCAGCGGCTCGCCCGTACAACAATTCGACTGTTTTGGCAATTTCTTTCATGTGGCAGCAATTGTCATCACTTGCTTGGATTGACTTCTGTGACCTTCTCATCTCTTCTTTCTGTGCCAGGACTGGAAATGTCTACGTGTCCATCAGCGACGGCAGCACGTACCACTCTTCTTCGCCAGGTGAATCATATTTCATCCAGTCCGTGTCCGGTGATGTGAGGATTTCCACCAGCAAGTCGATCAATCCGCTGCCACGGCTTATGTCCGCAATGTCCACGGTATTGGCGCCGTTGATATTGTCCATGTGCTTGAGGTCAGCTCGAATCCAAACTTGATGACCGCCGTCGTGGCTATACCATTTCAGTTTCACCGCGTTAGCGTACTTCAGGATATTCAGGACACCTGGGTTTTCCATTGCAGCCGCCAATCTGCATCGCGTCGTCTCGGCCGGTACTGTATCAAAGTCGGTTGAATTTCTTCAAATACCGACGATTTGGTAGGGGCGACTGACGGGCTGTGTCCACGCGCCCCGGTGAGTCGCCCAATTTCGATCCTGTTCGTACCCATCGGGCGATCCGGCGGATCGCCCCTACCAGGCTATTTCAACCGAAATTGATACACTGCCTCTCAGCCTGTGCTTTGACAGTTCGCCCAATACGCGTTACACTTGCCTGTGGTTATTCTGCGTCGGGCGCAGCTCGTCCAAGTATAACCAGTTGAGGGCAGAACGCAACTAACTCGCCCCGGGCCACCCAGTCTGGGGAATGGAAAGTTGGCCTGCCTTCTTTCAACGATTCTTATGCCACATTAGGAGAGCGTCATGAAACTTTCACCTTTTGTACGTCTTGCGCTTGCGCTTGTCATGCTGTTTTCAGTGGGCCTCGTTCCGGCGCTCGCGGAATGCGACGGCGAAGTCATTGAACTCGAGTTCATGAATTGGTGGGGCGCCGCCCGCGAAGTGCTGATGGATACGCTCATCGGCCACTTTGAGGCGGAGAACCCCTGCGTCAAGGTTATCAACCAGGTCCAGCCCTGGGATAACCGCGCCGAATTGCTCGCCACTGCCGCCGCCAGCAGCAACCCGCCGGGCATCATCATGTCGACGCGGCCGGAGACTTATCAGTTCGCCATCAATGGCTTGATCATTCCGATCGATGCCTTTGTGGAGGCGCATGCCACCGACCTCAGCGTCTTCTATGACGGCGAGATTGGCCTGCAATACTGGAACGGCGAACTCTATGGCTTGCCGATGCCGACCGCCGGCGGCTTGACCGGTTTGATGATCTATAACAAGAACCTGCTGCGCGATGCCGGCTTTGATCCGGAAGATCCGCCGGAGACCTGGCAAGAGCTGGAAGAGATGGCGGCAGCCATCACAGTCGCCGATGCCATGGGCATTGATGTCCTGGGCGCGGCCGCTTTCGGCACCGACTCGGAGTTTGTCGCCTGGCTCTATACCAATAACGGCAAGTACGTCACGGAAGATGGCCGCACTTTGCTCTTCAACAGCCCCGAAGGCTTGGAAACGCTGGAGTGGATGCTCAACTTGACGAACAACGTCAACCACGGCACCTTGAACATAACCGACTTCTTCCAGGATACGGCTTTCGCCCAAGGCGATCATCCCTTCTACGAAGACAAACAAGCCTTCCTGCACATCAACACTTCCTTCTTCGGGCACTTCAATGTGAATGATCCCGATGGCTATGCCGATACCGAAAGCTGGGGCACGATGCTGCGGCCATACAATGGCGATAATCCTGATGCCCATTCTGCCGGCACCACCGGCTACAACTACAGCGGCGCCTGGGCCTATACGATACCGGCCGTGCATCCGCCGGAAATGCAGGAGGCCGCTTTCAAGTTCGCTGAGTTCATCGGCGTCCATCCGCAGGGCGGCTGCGCCTTCCTCTTCGCGCAGAGCCGTCCCTCGCCGGTGCAGGAATGCAACGAGAACCCGGCTTACTACGATGTCAATCCTTATTGGTCAGTGGTGCTCGAAGGTCTGGCGCTCGATACGCCCGTGCAAATTACGCCGGTTCAGGGGCAATTGTCGGAGATCCTGTCCAACAATATCGCCGAAGCCTACCATGGCGTAAAGTCGCCGGCGGATGCGCTGAACGACGCCCATGCCGAGATGCAAGAGCTGCTGGACGAGTTCTGGGCGGAATTCGACGCCGAGAATATGTAGCAATGCCCCCACCCTGAATCCCTCCCCGGCGGGTCAGTGTCAACGCGACCCCACATAGAGGGAGGGACTTAGGTCAACACGGGGCGGATTCTCAGATACAATGCCTCCTCCAACTCCTTTTCCCTCCCAGTGGGGGAAGGGGTCGGGGGATGAGGGAAAACGGATACGATGGCGCAAGCATCGATCAAAGCAAAGCCGGATCAATCGGACGCCACCTGGAAAACACGATTTCAGGAGTGGTGGTTCCGCAATCGCGCTTTGATCGGCTTCGCCTTCATCTTTCCCTGGTTCGCCGGCTTCATCATCTTTGACGCGCTGCCCTTCATCTACAATCTATACCTGAGCTTCACCGATTATCAGATCGGCACAAGGGGCGTACCGCCCTGGATAGGCTTTGAAAACTACATCGAAATCTTCACTGACGACAAGCTCTTCGGCAAGAGCATGTACAACACGGTCTATTACCTGGGCTTCAGTGTGCCCTTGCGCTTGATTTTCGCTTTCCTGGTCGCGCTGATTTTGAACCTGCGTGTGCGCGGGATGGAACTCTATCGCACATTGTTCTATGTGCCGTCCGTCGTGCCTTTGGTGGCGGCGACGGTGATATTCGCCGGTTTCCTCAACACGCGCTACGGTTTTCTTAATCAGTTCCTCGTCTTGATAGGGGCCGCGCCGGTGCGCTGGCTGTCTTCGCCCGATGCGATAAAGCCGTCTCTGATTTTGCTCAGCCTTTGGGGCTTCGGCGGGCAGATGATTATTTTCCTGGCTGGATTGCAAGGCATCCCGGAGGACCTGTATGAGGCGGCGGCAATCGACGGCGGAACCGGCTGGCATCGCCTGCTCTATATCACCTTGCCGCTGATGACGCCGACGATCTTCTTCAACTTGCTCCTGGGTTTGATTGGCGGCTTTCAGATCTTTGAACAGGTCTTCATTCTCATCGGGACCAATGGGGGACCCCTGCAAGCTGGACTTGTCTACATGCTACATGTTTACAATAAGGCTTTTCGAGACTTTGAATTCGGCTATTCGGCCGCGCTTTCTGTGATTCTGTTTCTGATCATTTTTGTGTTGACAATCATGCTCGTCTATACCTCGAATCGCTGGGTGTTTTACGGGGATGCGCAAGACGATGACTCTTAAACTTACCCCTCCCCCAGCCCCTCCCGAAAGTCAGTGTCTACGCGACTCAACGCTTTGCAGAGGGGAGCGCGGTTTGCATGGTGGATGTGATGTATGTGATTTAGATGGACGATCCAAGGATAGCGGCAAAGGTCTGGCGATATGATTGAAGATCCCAGAGCAAGAATCGTTCGCTACTTCGTCATCTACACAATTTTGACCGTGGGCGCGATTGTGATGATGGTGCCGCTGCTCTGGACCGTCTCGACATCGCTGAAGACCCGCGACAAGATCTCGATTCGGCGGCTGGAGTTGATCCCGGATCCGGTTGCCTGGGATAATTACCCTTACCTCTTTGAGGCGCTCCCGATCCTTCAATACACGCGCAATACGATGGTCATCGTGGTGGCGTCTCTTTTTGGCGCCTGGGTGCCTTGCACGCTGGCCGGTTACGCCTTTGCGCGGATTCCCTTCCCCGGGCGGAATATCTTCTTTGGCATCTTGCTGGCGACGATGATGCTGCCTTATGTGGTGCGATTAATACCCTTATTCTTGTTTTTCGATGAGATCGGCTGGACGCGCACCTTCGGCCCGCTGATCTTGCCACGCCTCCTCGGGCACAACGCCTTCTATATCTTTTTGTATCGCCAGTTTTTCCGCGGCATTCCGGAAGATATCTATGACTCGGCGCGCATCGACGGCTGCTCGGAATTCGGCGTCTGGTGGCGGATATTCATGCCCATGTCGCGTCCGGTGCTGGCGGCCGTTTCGATCTTCGCCTTTTCTTTCGCCTGGAACGACTTCCTGAATCCGCTGATTTACCTGGGCTCGAACAAAGAACTTTGGACCCTGGCGCTGGGCTTGAACGCCCTGCAGGGTTTTGAAGGCGAGGACAACAGCCTGAACCTGATCATGGTCTTCTCGATGCTCATGATCATACCGATGCTGATTGTCTTCTACTTCGGCCAGAAGCACCTCATCAGCGGCGTGACGGCGCAGGGCAGCCTCAAGGGATAGGCGACGATTTGAGTTCGTCGCCAACTCCCGCAACAGTATCTCCGCGCGTCAGCGGGACACTTCCCCCCAGTGCATTGGGGATGCTGCCTCCGTGAGGCGGAGGGGCCGAGGGGGAACTCAATGGGCGTTCCCAATATTGTCTACATCGTGCTTGATCAATGGCGTGGCGACTGCCTCGGCATCGCCGATAGCGCCCACCCGCTGGTGACGCCGCATTTTGACCAACTGGCCTACGAAGGCATCTGGTACCGGCGCGCTTATGCCGACTGCCCGGTCTGCATGCCGCAGCGCGCCACCATGCTCACCGGCTTCACCGGCAGCCAGCATGGCATGCCGCATAATTTTATGCAGGGGCCACGCAGTCCCATTCCAGCGCAGTACAGCCTGCCCGGGCGTCTCACGCGGGAAGCGGGCTATCAAACCAAAGCCGTCGGCAAGATGCACTTCTATCCGGAACGGGCGCGCTTCGGATTTGAAGATATCAGCCTGCATCCCAACGACTATGTCAACTTCCTGGAAGAGCAGGGCTGGGGCGGTTTCTATCGCGGGCATGGTTTGGGCGGCAACGAGGTCTATCCGGCCGTCAGCGCTGTGCCGGAGCATTTGACCCATACCCACTGGATTGTCGATGAAGGCATCCGCTTCCTGGGGCGGCGCGATCCGGATTGTCCCTTCATGCTCTGGATGGTCTTCGAGGCGCCCCACAGCCCCTTCGACCCGCCTGAGCCTTTTGATCGCTTCTATGACGACTTTGAGGCGCCGGAACCGGCTATCGGCGACTGGGTGAACACGAAGACTGAACCGCCGGCCTTAACCCGTCAGCGCATTGTGAACAAGGCGGACCGCATTTCCCCGCCGGCGATGCGGCGGCTGCGCCGCCACTATTACGGGCAAATCACGCATATCGATTATCAGCTGGGGCGCTTGCTGGGCGAACTCAAACGGAGTGGCTTGTACGAAAGCACGGTGATTGTTGTCACATCCGACCATGGCGAGCATCTGGGCGATCATCGCCTTTTCGCAAAAAACAGCTTCCTGGAGTCTTCCGCGCGCGTGCCCATTATCTTGCGCTTGCCGGCGGAACATGGCCTCTACAACCGACGCTCGGACGCGCCCGCTCTGACCGCTGATATCGCCCCAACGCTGCTGGAGCTTGCCGGCCTGACGCCGGCCGGGGCGTTGGACGGCCTTTCCCTGCTGCGGCAGCCGGAGTCTCGCGTCATTTTCGGCGAAACGAGCGACAGCATCTTCGCGACCGATGGCGCATTCAAGTATGTCTATTACTTCGAGGGTGGGGTTGAGCACCTGTTTCATAGCGCGGAGGATCCCGACGATTTGCGCAATTTGGCCGGACAGCCCGACTACGCCCGGCGTCAGGCGGGCTTGAAATCGCGCTTGCTCGCCTATCTTCGTCAGAATCAGCGGCCTTGCGTCGCGGATGGCGCATTGCGCAGAGTGGACAGCGAATTGGACATCGACGCTTTGCGCGCCCGGAATAGCGCCGCCTGGCGCGGACCGCTGCGCTATGGGCAGGGATACGACTCTTAGGCGAGTTGCGCCAGTTATGAGTCTTGCAGCGCCAGATAATCGCCCACGATTGTGGTGAACTCGATAATGTTGCCAAAGGGATCGCGGCAGAAGAAACGCGGCCGGCCGGCTATGGGCGCGACATCATAAGGCGCGTGGCCGGCGTCGGCCAGCTTCCGGCGTGTGCCGGCCAGATCCTCGATCACGAGACAGAAGTGCCGGTCTGATTGGTCGCCCAGCGGCTCTTCACGGAAGCAATGCAGTTCGGCGTCGGCGCCGATCTGGAACCAGATCACCTCCATGTCCTGCATGCTGGACGGCGCCGGAATCTCCAGCAGGCCCAGCAAGTCGCCGTAGAAAGCGCGGGTAGCGGCCTCGCTGCCGGGCGGCCTTGGAATGCTGACGTGCTGCAGGCGGAAGCTCATCGTCGCCCCTATTCACTTGTCTCTTCTTGGGCCGCCATTTTAACAGATTCCCCGGGGCAATCGCTTCAAACCTGAACTCTGTGTTCTCAGTAACACCAAGTAAGTAATGCGAAATTCAGCATAAGGTCGATATGTAGACACTCGCGCTGCACAGCAGCTGCCCACGCAAAATACCTTGCGTCCCGCTGTGCTTGGCTCCCCCTCCCTCTTTATGGCTGACGAGGGGACACGTTTATGTTTCAACATAATCGTTTGTCAGCAATCAGTGTAATGGGTATCCAGAGTCCGCGCCTGATGACTTGATCGTGAAAGAACTGTAGTCCCTCTTTGAAGAGGCTCCACTTGCGCCGCC
>JAJDUC010000125.1 GCA_022826865.1 Anaerolineae bacterium | reverse complement strand
ATCAAATTTAAATTGCGCCGATAAATGACATTTTCCCCTCAAATTATGTAATCCGTAGGGGCGTTTGTCGGTCAGTGTCTACGCGACCCGCTGAAACGCCCGCAATTTGCAGGCCATTTTCAACGGGCGTCTCACGAGACGCCCCTACACTTTCGTGATTTTCGTAGCGAACCGCTCATTATGATTTTGATGCGATTGCCCTGCTTAGACCGCGGCATGGAAACCGCCGGTCAGCTTAACAGACCTCCTGCTTGCCGCGAGGCGAATTAAGTTGCGGGCGCATGTGGGCGCTGCATTAGTGTCGAGTACATTAGAAAAGCATATATTTTCTGGCAATCATACATCCTTTCTGCCAAGTCCGTTGACTAGCCGCGCAAATTATGCTAATTTACAGTTGGAAACTTGGCACTCGATTATGGAGAGTGCCAGATTTCCGAGTGAAGCAAGTCATCGCTTAACGATTGTATCCGTAGTGCAGAGGGAGAATAAAATGGCTGTAAGTATCCGCCCGCTAGGTGATCGCGTCCTGGTCGAACCGGTTGAATCGGAAGAGACCTTTGCCGGTGGCGCGTTTGTATTGCCGGAAACCGCCAAGGAAAAACCCCAGCAGGGTCTTATCCGCGCAGCGGGACCGGGGAAATACGATGAGGAAGGCGAAAAGCGCATTCCGATGGATGTCAAGGAAGGCGATCGCGTCCTCTTTGCAAAGTACGCCGGCACCGAAGTCAAGCTTGGTGGCGCCACAATGCTCATAATGAAAGAGACCGACATTCTCGGTATCGTCGTCGTCTAGCGCGCGCTTGAAGGCAACCGAGATTCAAGGCTGCAAGAAACAAGTTGGAATGAATCCAGGAGGAATCAATGGCAAAGCAACTCGTATTCAAGGAAGATGCGCGCCGCAAGCTGCAATCCGGCGTTGACAAAGTCGCTAACGCGGTCAGCACGACGCTTGGTCCCAAGGGCCGCAACGTCGCGCTAGACAAAAAGTTTGGCGCGCCGACGGTCACCCACGACGGCGTCACCGTGGCCAAGGAGATCGAACTGGAAGATCCCTATGAAAACATGGGCGCCCAGTTGCTGAAGGAAGCGGCGACCAAAACCAACGACATCGCCGGCGATGGCACGACCACGGCAACCGTTCTGGCGCAGGCGATCGTCAGCGAAGGCTTGAAGAATGTGGCGGCCGGCGCCAACCCGATGCTGCTCAAACGCGGCATCATTCACGCCGCGGACATCGTATCCGGCGACATTCTCGAACAATCGACGCCGATCGAGACCAAAGAAGAAATCGCCAATGTCGCCAGTGTTTCGGCGCAAGATTCCGAAATCGGGGATCTGATCGCTGAAGTCATGGACAAGGTCGGCAAGGATGGCGTCGTCACCGTCGAAGAGAGCCGCGGCCTGGAGTTTGAGACTGAATACGTCGAAGGCATGCAATTCGACCGCGGCTACATCAGCCCCTACTTCGTCAGCAACAGCGAGACGATGGAATCCAGCATTGAAGAACCTTATATCCTGATCCACGACAAGAAGGTCAGCGCGGCCCAGGATATCATCCCGATTTTGGAAAAGCTGCACCAAGTCGGCAAACGCGAACTGGTCATCATCGCCGAGGATGTCGATGGCGAGGCCCTGGCCACTATGGTCGTCAACAAGTTGCGCGGCGCGATCAACGTGCTGGCCGTCAAGGCGCCCGGTTTCGGCGATCGCCGCAAGGCTATGCTGCGCGACATCGCTGTCTTGACCGGCGGCACCGTCATCAGCGAAGAGACCGGACGCAAGCTCGACAGCGTGACCGTGCAAGATCTGGGGCGCGCGGCCAAGGTCGTCAGCACTAAGGACGACACGGTCATCGTTGATGGCGCGGGCGAAGAAGGCGCCATTACCGGCCGCATTGACGAGATCCGCCGGGAAATCGACAGCAGCACCAGCGATTATGATCGCGAGAAGCTGCAGGAACGTCTGGCGAAACTGAGCGGTGGCGTTGCGGTCATCCGTGTTGGCGCGGCGACCGAAACCGAACTGAAAGAGAAGAAGCACCGCGTAGAAGATGCCCTGAGCGCGACCCGCGCCGCCGTTGAAGAAGGTATTGTGCCGGGTGGCGGCGTCGCTTTGATCAACGCGGTCAGCTCGCTCGATGGCGTCAGTATGGATATCGGCGATGAGAACACGGGCGTAACGATTATGCGCCGCGCGCTGGAAATGCCCATGCGCAAGATCGCCGCGAATGCGGGCGAAGATGGCGCGGTGATCATCCAGAACGTGCGCCGGGCCCAAGCCGACGACAGCAACCACCGTGTTGGCTTCAACGTCATGAACGGCGAATATGGCGACATGATCGAAGCCGGTATTCCCGATCCCGCCAAGGTGACCCGCGGCGCCATTGAGAACTCCGCTTCAATTGCCGCGATGATTCTGACGACCGAAGCGCTGATCACCGACGTGCCGGAAGAAACCCCTCCGCCGATGCCCGCTGGCATGGACGGCATGGGCGGCATGGGCGGCATGATGTAAACTGGCTGAAAACCGGCCGCAACAAGACTACCGGAGGACTGCCCAGCGGCAGTCCTCTTCTGTTTTGAGAATGTCGTCAGACAGAGAGACGGCGGATGCTTCTCGAATATTTGACGGTTAAAGAGTCACGTGTCATCCGCAATAAAGGCGTCTACCCCATAGTAGTATGGCGCGTGAGGATCGATCAGGAATGGCTTGATCTGTTTCATATACGTGCCCAGGTCGAATGACAAGGGCGATACGGCGATCACCCTTTGACCACTGTCTCGCCGCGCAATGATATAATCTTGCCGCGCATCCCATTCACGCGCGAAAGTCTCGAATGATGGAATCAATTGCGCGTTCCGGCCGACAATGGCGATGGAAATCAGCATGACTGCGCAAAAGCAGATCAACCTCAATATATTCCCGAGCCGGGTCTTTGAGCGACCCGAGCCTTCATGCTGTTTCAAAACAAAGCCAAGCAGGACTCCCCAAAGCAGACCAAGCATAACCATGCTGTAAGGCAACATGGTTAAAGTTCGCGGGATTACTCTCATGTGCGTATAGATTTCAGGCAAGATTACGGCGTTGTTCAAAGCCAGGAAAGCGCCGTAAACACAGAGTACGAAGGTCGCCAATCTCCGCCGAAGGAACTTCTGGGCTAACAGCCAGACGAGCATTAAAAGAAGTATATGGCAGCTTGAGAAAAGAAAAGCGAAGACTTTCCAATAGATCGGGCGAATCTGAGTAAGGGCAAAGAGAATCAATATTATCAGCAAGGCTGCCATTGCAATGATGTCAGCAGCTGATTGATTTTCGGCAAGCCAGGCGTTGATTCGCTGACGATACAAAAGCAGGATGCCTAAACCAATTAAGAGACCGCCATTGATAACGAATATGATTGAGTAGGCATAACTGTATCGTCCCAGCGCCTGCGGAAGGTCGCTGCTGTGTGAATATATGAATGGAATAAACAGCAGTTGCGCCAGGAATCCAGAAAGCAAAAAACTGCGAGTCATTTCGATAGGTTCATGATCATCCGACCGCTGTCCTGGGCGATATACGCTTAGCATCGTATAGAGGCCAAGGAAGAACAGGAGCATAAAGCCTGCAAAGATATCGGCATCATACGTAAGCCGCAGCGTCTGTGCGAGTGAATCAATGATCAGTTCGGCGACGGAGGCAGTGTACTCGCCCAGGATCTCTTGGGCATAAGCGTTCCGGTTGGCGATTCCGGGCGCGCTCACTTGAATGAGGAAACTGGCGAACGTAGCCAGCCATCCGCCTCCGTAAAAAGTGAAGGCCACGCGCCTGAGGGGGTCACGCATGAACAGGGCGAGCGCGGCCAGCGCCATCGTCATAAATGCGAGTTGATAGATTAAGAACATCTCCGAAAAACCGGCGTTGATAAAGCAGAAAATCGATCCGGCAAGGGTGGCGACAACGACTTGTCGGCGGCTCTTTAGCCGAGGGATCAAGAGCAGAGCCGCCGCTGTGTATACGGTGAGAAGGGCCATCGGCAGGAGATACTTGACCGCGCCCCAATAATAGTAGATGGAGAGAGGCGAGAGAATGCCATTGACAGTTGCGCCTGCGATGAATGCGGCAAAAACAATCGAGATTATCAGGCGATGGCGGCCAATCTTCAGCAGTCGCAAGACCTGAAACACTATGCAGGCCAAAGCAAAGTTCCAAATGATCATTATGATAGCGGGCATGATGCGCGGCGCGGTTTCCCGCAATGGAACGACCAGACTGTGCAGGAAAAAATCGCTGTATGTGCTGGTCCATGAGTCGCGCACGCGCAATATGGTTTCCCAGGGTCCGAGATCGCGACCGGCGCCGAAGACCCAGAAATCGTCACCGATAAGCCGGCTCTGAGATCCGAGATACGTGAATACCGCCAGCGGGGCCAAGGACAGCATAAGCAAGACTAACCAGCCGACAGGAAATCGGAATCGAGCTATTTGCATCTCTTGTTTCTCATGCCTGTGGGGAAGTCCGTATGACCGACTTCATCAAACAATTTCAATCCGCGCCTTCGGCTCATTCCAGCTATTATTGGCGAGACAGTTGTCAGTTCCGGCTATGATGGCTTCGCAGGCGCAGTAAACCACCCGCCCGGGCCGCCAGCTTTAGCGCCATCTTAATGACATGCCAATGGAAGGGCTATCGCTTTAGACCTGCGCCTCAAGCTCGTCGGCGACTTCTTCATCCGCGACTGTGTACATGGCCAGCGCGCCGTCGTCGTCGGCATCGATTCTTACGACGCTCGCCAGGCCGAATTCGCCGGTGAGTATGCCATCGGAGAGGCGGTCTTCGACTTCATTTTGAATCAGCCGGCGCAGGGGGCGGGCGCCGAATTCCGGGTTGTAACCGTTATCCGAAAGCCAATCGATGCCGGACTCGGTCGCTTCGAGGGTGATGGCGTGTTCCAGCAGCCGTTCGCGCACCTTGTTCAATTCGAGATCGACAATCTGCCTGATCTCGTCCCGCGTGAGCGAACGGAATATGATCGTTGCATCGACGCGGTTAAGGAATTCCGGCCGGAAGCGACGTTGGAGTTGGTCCGTCACATTGCGGCTCATATCCTCATAAGCCTCGTCATCGAGTTTGCCGGCGTCAAGCTGGGTGTTGAAACCCAGGCCGGAATTCGGTTTGATGAGTTCGGCGCCGACATTGCTGGTCATAACGATCATCGCATTGCGGAAATCAACACGACGACCGCGGGCATCGGTCAGCGTGCCCTCTTCCATCACTTGCAGCAGCATATTGAAGGCTTCCGGATGCGCTTTTTCGACTTCGTCAAAAACAACGATGCTATACGGGCGGCGCCGGACCGCTTCTGTCAATTGCCCGGCATCTTCATAACCGACGTAGCCGGGAGGCGCGCCAACAAGACGGGCGACCGAATGCCGCTCCATGAATTCACTCATATCCAGTTGGATCAGCGCGTCTTCGCTGCCGAAAAGAAACTCCGCCAGCGCCTTGGTTAGTTCGGTCTTGCCGACGCCGGTCGGCCCAAGAAACATAAATGAGCCGATCGGACGCCGCGGGTCCTTCAAGCCGGCGCGCGCGCGGCGCACGGCTTTGCTGATCGAGACGATGGCTTCGTGCTGGCCCACAATGCGCTCATGGAGTTTTTCTTCCATCTCCATCAGGCGCTCGCTTTCTTCGTTGGCGATCCGCGTAACTGGTATACCGGTCCACATCGCGGCGACTTCGGAGATATCATCGCCGATCAGACGCGGCTGTCCGGTTTCTTCGTTCCAGTTGTGGCGGATATCCGCGATCGTCGAATTCAGCGATTCCCGCCGCAACTGCAAAGACGCCAACTCGTCGCGTTCTTCGGCTGCCTCCGCCAGTTCAATCTCCTCGTGCAGTTCTTCCAACTCGTCCATGACGCGGCGCACGGCGGCCGCTTCCGGGCTCTTGTACATGCGCAAGCGGGCGGCGGCTTCATCAATCAGGTCAATGGCTTTGTCGGGTAAAAATCGATCGGGGATATATCGGGCGGAGAGGTTGGCGGCGGCTTCAATGGCGTCATCGGTGATTTCAACATTATGATGATCTTGATAAGGAAATTTGATGCCCTGCAGAATTTCAACGGTTTCTTCGATTGTGGGTTCAGCCACTTGAATTTGCTGAAAACGGCGCTCCAGGGCGGCGTCGCTTTCGATATGCTTGCGATATTCATCCAAGGTTGTCGCGCCAATACATTGCAGTTCGCCGCGCGCCAACGCCGGCTTCAAGATATTTGCGGCATCCACGCTGCTTCCGGCCGAGCCCGCCCCCACCAGCATGTGCACTTCGTCGATAAATAAGATCGTGTCCGATGCTTTAAGCTCTTCAATCACGCGCTTGAGGCGCTCTTCAAACTGCCCGCGGTACATGGTGCCCGCGACCAGCGAACCCACATCCAGTTGCAGCACACGCTTGCGCAGCAGGGGTTTGGGCGTGTCGCCTTCGACAATGCGCTGGGCCAAGCCTTCGACAATGGCGGTCTTGCCAACACCGGGCTCGCCGATGAGCGCCGGGTTGTTTTTGCGGCGGCGGCTCAAAACCTGGATCACGCGCTCGATTTCCATCTCGCGCCCCACGACCGGATCTAGTTTCCCGGTCTCGGCGAGGCTGGTCAAATCGGTGGCCAATTGATCGACCAGCGGGGTGCTGTCCTTGCGCGAGGGTTTGCTCTGCGGCCGCTCATGCGCCTTCTGCGCCGATTGCACCGGGCTCTCTTGCAGGACCTTGCTCGTCTGGCGGCGGACCTCCTCCGGGCTGACGCCGAGCCGACGCAGCACATCGAGGGCGATGCCTTCCTGCTGCCGCACCAAGCCCAGAAGCAAGTGCTCCGTGCCTATGTAGTGGTGGCCCATGCGCCGCGCTTCGTCCACGGCGAGTTCGAGCACCTTTTTTGTCCCCGGCGACAAATCCAACTGCGGGTTTGGACTGCGGTCATCCGCAGTCGACAGACGCGTCACCAATTCTTCGACGCGGCGCAGGTCCAAACCCAGATCGCGCAGCACACGGCCGGCAACCCCGCCTTCTTCGCGCATTAAACCCAGCAAGAGGTGTTCGGTGCCTATCTGATGATGTTGCAGGCGTTCCGCCTCTTCCTGTGCCAAGCTCAATACGCGCCGCGCCCGCTGTGTGAAGCGTTCCATTTTATTCGGCACGGTCTATTCCTCCATGGTCAGTTGCCCGCCTGTGGGACGCGTCCGAAATCTTACAATGTGCCATATTATACCAGCAGTTCATCTGTTTCTAGCATAGCCGTCGTGAAAGGCGCTGCTGCGCTTTCGCCGGGCAATGGGCTGATGCCGTTCAAATTATAGTAGCGGACGACCGGGAATAAATCAACGGACAGCCGAACGCTTTATGGCAAGAAACAGCGCTTGCGCCGCAGTCTATCCGGCAAGCGGCGCATTGCGCCGTGGCGGTAGAATTTTCCGGCGGGCGGATCCATTTGCCTGGCCGCTCCGCGCGTAAAAGCCGAACGCGCGCACAAGTAATAACAAGTTACTCATGCGAAAAAGACGCGATTCTCATTTTTCGAAAACTGTAAGGCTTGTCCGGTACTGGATGATGCTGGCACAGTTTTTCTACCCCACCCCCGGCCCTTCCTCGAAGCATCGGGGAGGGGAGCTACGCAGCGCGCGATCCCACTAGAGTTTAGCGGGCATAGGGATTTGCATCACAAGAAATCCCAAAGCGCTTCAATGCGAAACCAACTTCCCCCCATTGATATGGGGGGACTGAGGGGGTAGACCACAGGAGAAACCGAATTTCGGTTCTCAGACGTATCTGACGGGCAAATTTGGCAACCTTGCAGGGATATTCCGCCAAGGTTTGGTTAGAAACTTGTCGAAAGACAGCGGACTATACAACTATTCTTCGGGGGCCGCTTCGGATTGCGGGTCCGGCTCGCTGGCCGCCGCATTCGTCTCGGTATCCGGCTCCGCGTTAGGCAAGCTGGCCGCGTCTTGAATCGCCATTTCCCAATCCAGATCAAGGTATTCGGTCGACTGCACGGATTTCAAACTCAAACCCAGCCGCCGTTCCTTGATGTCGATCTTGATAATCCGGAGGACGAGTTCATCGCCGCGGTTCACCACTTCGCGCGGATGAGCGACCCGTTCGCCCGAGAGTTCCGAGATATGAATCAGGCCTTCGACGCTGTCATGGTCAATCAGCCGGGCGAATGCGCCGAATTTGGTCAGCTTGGTGACGCGTCCGCGAATCAGTTGACCGCGGCGCAGCGATGTCGCGATTTCGTCCCAGGGATCGCGAATGACGCGGCGACGGCTCAAGCCAATGCGTTTGGCCTTGCGGTCGACATCGATGACCTCAACCTCGACTTCATCCCCGATGTTCACCGCCTGGCGGGGATGCGTGATATGCCCCCAGGCCAATTCGGAAACGTGAATCAGCCCCTCGCCACCGCCGATATCGACGAAAGCGCCGAAGCTCTCCAGGCTCACAACCCGGCCTTGGCGGATCTCGCCAACCTTCAGGTCCGCGATTAGGGTTTCTTTGCGGCGCTGCCGGACTTCGCGCGTGGCGGCCCGTTCGGACAGAATGAGTCGATTGCGATGCCGATCGACCTCCATCACTTTGACGCCGATGGGCTGGTTGACCATGGGCCCGTATCGTTCTTCTGGCGTATCCCCGCTGATGTTTCGCACGCGGTCTTCCGCCAATTGACTTTGTGGAACGAAACCGCGCAGCCGGCCAAATCGCACGATCAAGCCGCCTTTGTTGTAACCGCCGACTTGCGCCTCGTAGACTTCTTTGCTCTTGGCGAAGCGATCGGCATTGCGCCAATCGAGTTCTTCCAAGGCGTGATTGATCGACAGGACGGTTTCACCACGGTGGTTGCGCGGGTTGACAACGTAGACATCGACTTCGGCGCCAACCGTCAAAGACTCCAGCATCTTGCGCGTCATGAGTTCCAATTCGCGACCCGGCACCAGGCCTTGATCGCCATCGCCGAGGTCTACGTAAACGGCAGTTGGCGTCGTACTGCTGATGACACCCGGGTAAACCCGCCCTCGCTGGTATTTCGCCTCTTCTTTGGCCGACGCCTTTTCAGCCGGGGCTGAGGGCGGGTCTGTGGCCGGCTGCTCAGCCGCAGCGCCGGATTCGCTCGCTTCGACCGTCGGTTCGGATGCTGCTACCGCGGGAGCGGCTTCCGCCGTCGAGTCGTTTTGCGCTGTGGCTGCGCCTTCTTCCGCTGGCGCTTCCACTTCACCCGGATCTGAGTCCGCGGCTGCAGCCGGCTTCGTCGACGCGCTTGAATCGACAGGCTGCGGCGCCGCTTCTTGCGTCGTATTCCCGGCGGCGTCCGCCGCAGTTTCGGGCACTATTTCTCCATCCGCGGTCTGTGCTGGGATGGAGGTTCCTGCAGGCGGCAACTCGGCATACGAAGCGTCCTGTGGCAGGTCTTCGCGCTTGCCGCGTTCTTCTACACTCATGGCGGTTTCCATTTCACCCTTATATTAGGCGCAGCAATTATAGCGATGGCGCGGTTATAGTCAAAGGACAATTCGAGCGGCGCTGACGGCGCCGCGATGCGAAACTGCCAGCTGGATGGGCCTTCAGGCAAATTACGTTGAAATCGTGACGAGAAAGCGCCGGACACGCCAGTTACTCGAGGCGATCGATGTCCTCGTGGCGGCGCGCCGGCGGCGTCGGAAACGGGTCAAATTCGTCGTCATCGTCGGTCTGAGAAAGAAAGTCGGCGAAGTCAGCGTCCTCGTATTCGGCGTCGTAGTATTCGCGCGCCGGATAGTTCTCCTCAAATGGATTGTCATAGGCGCCGGCCGACCGAGCTTCGCCCTCCCGGAAATCGCTCTGCTGGTTGGCATGGCGCGTGAACTCGAGGTTTTCGTCCTTTTCGTCGATTACGATCAAATCGCCAGCGCGGAAATCGCCTTTGAGCAAGTGCATGCTCAAAGGATTTTCGATATGACGCTGAATGGCGCGGCGCAGCGGCCGCGCGCCATATTGTGGATCAAAACCTTGCTTCGCCAGCCAGAAGCGCGCCGGTTCCGTGAGGTGAATCGCCAGGTCAGACTCGTCCATGCGCGCCGCCAACTCGCGAATCTGCAAGTCGACCATCTTTTCAACCGCTTCCAGCGTTAAAGGTTCAAAGATGATGATTTCGTCTATGCGATTGAGGAATTCGGGCCGGAAGGTATCACGCATGGCTTGTTCAATCTTGCGGTGATCGGCGACTGCGGCATTATCTTGCTGCAGGAAACCCAGGGCGCCGCCATGTTTGGCGAATTCCGTGCCCAGGTTGCTGGTCATGATGAGAACCGTGTTGCGGAAGTCAACAGTATGGCCTTGACCGTCGGTCATACGGCCGTCTTCAAGCACCTGCAGCAGGACGCTCCAGACATCGGGATGCGCCTTTTCAATCTCATCAAATAGGATGACACGATAGGGACGGCGCCGGATGGCCTCCGTCAATTGCCCCCCGGCTTCGTAGCCGACGTAGCCCGGCGGCGCGCCAAAGAGCCGGCTGGCCGTGTGTTTTTCCCGGTACTCGCTCATATCGACGCGCACCAGGTTATCTTCGTCATCAAACATGAATTCGGCCAGGGCCTTGGCCAGTTCCGTTTTACCGACGCCGCTGGAGCCGAGGAAGATGAATGAACCGATCGGCCGCTTCGGGTCCTTCAGTCCGCTGCGGGCGCGGCGGATCGCATCGGCGAGCGCGGCCACCGCTTTCTCCTGCCCGATGACGCGCTCCTTGATTATCTCTTCCATCCGCAGCAGCTTTTCCGATTCCGTTTCCAGCATGGCCTGAACGGGAATGCCGGTCCATTGCTCGACCACTTGCGCGACGTTGTCGGCGGTTACCAATTCGTCTAGTGTGTTTTCCCGGCGCCAACTTGTGTGGGCATGTTCATATTCTTCCTCGAGCTGAATGCGTTGCATCTTGCAGTCCGCGGCTCGTTCATAATCGCGCGACAAGCCAGCCGCCTGCTCTTCCAGCGCCAACTGATCAACGGTTTCGCGCATTCGCTTGAGGTAGGGCGGCATGGAAAACAGCGCGACTCGCAGTTTGGCGGCGGCTTCATCCAGCAGGTCAATCGCTTTGTCCGGCAGTTTGCGCTCGGTCAAATAGCGGGCGGAGAGGCGGGCGGCCGCTTCAATCGCGTCGTCGGCGATGTTGACGTTGTGATGGGCTTCGTAGCGATCGCGGATGCCGTAGAGCATCTCGATGGTGTCCTCGACATTTGGTTCCTCAACGAAGATGGGCGCGAAACGCCGATCGAGAGCGCTGTCCTTTTCAATGTGCTGACGGTATTCGTCCATCGTGGTGGCGCCGACCGTCTGCAGTTCGCCGCGCGCCAGGGCCGGTTTCATCATGTTGCCGGCATCCATGGCGCCGGCCGCGGCGCCCGCGCCTACTACCTGATGCAGCTCGTCGATGAAAAGGATGATTTCGCCCTCGGAGCGCTGAATCTCCTCAATGGCGCCTTTCAGGCGCTCTTCGAATTCGCCGCGGAAACGGCTGCCGGCGAGCATGCCGCTCAGATCGAGGCTGAGCACGCGCTTGCCCAAAAGCAAGTCGGGCACGTCGTTCACGGCGATCTTTTGCGCCAGCCCTTCGACGATGGCGGTCTTGCCGACGCCGGCTTCGCCAATCAGCACGGGATTGTTCTTGGTGCGGCGGCTTAGCACTTGAATGACGCGCAGAATCTCGCTGTCGCGGCCGATGACGGGATCAAGTTTGCTCTCCTGCGCCATTCGGGTCAGATCGCGGCTGTATTTCTCGAGCGTGCGGTAGCGGCTTTCGGCTTGGGGATCAGTGACGCGCTGCCCGCCGCGGATATCTTTCACGGCGTCGGCGACGCGCTCCCGCGTGATGCCGTATTCGGCCATGGTATTGGAGACATCGGTGCTGCGCTCATTGAGCAGGGCCAGGAAGATATGTTCCGTGCTGATGTATTCGTCCCGGAGCCGATTTGCCTCTTCGTTGGCGCGGTCGATGATGCTCTTGAGCCTGGGCGTGATGAAGACCTGGTTGGCGCCTTGGCCGTAGATGGTTGCCGTGCGCGGGCTGCTGCGCAGGATGTCATCGACGCGGGAGCGCAATGCGCCGACATCGACCGAGAGGCGTTCCAGGATCTGCGGCACGACGCCATCGGCTTGCTCCAGCAGGGCGAGCAAAATATGCTCGGTATCCACTTGCGAGTGGCCGTAGCGATGGAGGATTTCGTAAGCGCGGGCGGCGGCGTCTTGCGCGCGTTCGGTGAATCGGTCGAATCGGATCATGGCTGTTCCTTATATTGCCACAGGTGATAGACCATTATCACGGGCGAGATAAACCCTATTGTATAGCGACGGGCGATTCTCGCACTGCGTCTAAACCAGCATAACGGGAGACGATAAGAATAACGTCGGTGCGCTGGAATGGCTGCCATGCTAGAATTCGTGGCAGTATTTCCGCTTGGCTCCTACTGGCCAGATTTCATTTCAGCGGCGCCAATGCAGAAAGCGACTGTGTCAGTGAGCTGGTCCAGCTCGTCTCTGGTCACAACGCCGAGCTTTGCACCAAAGCGCGCAATCGAAACCGACTTGACTTGAAATGTGTCGGCGCCGGAATCTTCATCTAATCCGCTCAGTTTGCTTTTGGGGATCTTGACCATCCAGAAGAAGCTGTTCGTCACATAATCTTCGTCCCATTTGGTTACGGGCACTACTATTCGGAGCTTCAAATCCCATTGCTCAGCAACGTTCATTACCACCGCGGGACGCACCTTAAAGATTTCGTCGCCCGTCGTGGGAAGTAAATCCTTAGGTCCCCATTTCTTAGGAGTCTTAGCCGATAGAGGTGAATTAAAATTCACGCGCCATATTTCACCTCGCCTAGGTCCGCGAACTCTAGTGGAGCGCTTCGTCATCGAAATCCTCGTCTTCGTAGAATTCGTCCGCTTCAAAGATCTCAAAGTCGTAATCTGCCGCCAATTTGAACGCTCGCGCCATCACAGCATTTCGTTCGTCTTCGGGCATTTTTAGCAAGTCGTAAACGGTCAAATGCTCCGAATCAGTTTGCTCGGATTCCGGTTCCCAAACATCTACTCCGATCCGCGTCATTCGATCGGGAGAAACCAGCCCCTCCGCCACCGCGCGTTGAGCCATCTGCCGGAGTTGAAGCGGCTCTTCATCGCCCAAGTACTCGACAGGTTCGCATCTGCGCCATCCCCGTGAGGACCTTTCAATGTTGAGAGCCTCATAATAATGCTCGGATATGATCTTGAGGTCTCTAGCGCGTCTGATCCAAGCAGCCATGCTCATGCCGTATTTTCTCTTGAGCAACATCAGTTCACCCCAACTTAGGCGATGCCTTTCTGGCCCGAGTTCGTGGATCGCATGTTCAGCCGGAACCAAAAACGCCGCAGCAAAACGATGCGCCAGGTTTTCTTCGTCCATATTTGCTTGGGATGTATCCATCACCAAGTGTCCGATCTCATGCGCCAAATTGAACCGCTTGCGATCTGCGCTCCTGTTTGCATTGATTACTGTAACTGGATTTTCGCCGCACCAGCCTGATAGGCCATCAAACTTGTCATCGTCACCGTGCCATTCAATTACTATCACTCCGTGGTCCTCAGCCGTCTGTACAAGATTGTCTAGAGGTCGATTTCCAACATCCCATAAATCCCGGATGTGTTTAGCGATCTTTTCAGCGTCATTCAACTCGTTGGCTATAGTCGGTTTGGGCAAGCTTGGCGAGACCTTCGGATACAACAGGGAATGCAATTCAATCTGCAATTCAGCGAGATCAGAGGCGTAAGCCTTAACCGCTTCCTGCTTTCTTTTGCCGAATCCGCTATGTCGCCGAAATGCCGTCCATTGAACTTCTGTCTCAGGCTGATGCACAAAATACGCGCCCGGCACATCTAGCGCAGCGCTCGCCAACAACATGAATTGCGCCGTCGGAAAGCTCTTTTCCTTTTCGTATTTTGAGATCGCCGCCGCTGTTATGCTGTAACCAGCTTGACCCAACGACTCTGCAAGCCCCCGTTGCGTCATTCCCGCCAGCAAACGCGCCTGTTTGAGCCGCGCCCCAATCATGATAGCCTCCTTGTCTTGTTGACAATTTTACCATTTCAGGGCGAAAAATCAACGGTCTGCGGCTGCGCCTGATTTAGCTTTTGCTGGCTTCAAGCAACTCCAGATACACGCTCTCCAAGGCCGCGGCCACGGATTCCCAACTGTGCTTCTCCGCCACCAAGCTCCGCGCCTTTGCGCCCATGTCCCGCCGGGTCTCGCCGTCTCGCAGCAACTCCCGCAACTTGAGCGCGAACGCCTCGACCGACGCTTCCGCTACAAAACCCGCGCCATGATCGTCGACTTCGTCCATATAGCAGCCGGGCGATATCACAACCGGAAGACCGGACGCCATCGCCTCGAGCAGGGCGATCGATTGCCCTTCACCGGTCGCGGGCAAGGCAAAAACATCGCTCCCCGCCAGCGCGGCCAGGCGTTCGCTCCCATCCAGATAGCCAGTGAACACAATGCGCGGATCGCCCCCGGCCATAGCCCGCAATGCTGAGCCCATGCCTTCGTCCGGTCCCACGATGAGCAAGCGAGCTTTCTTAACATCGGCGGCCAGGAAAGCGTCAACCAGAATGTCGACTCCTTTGCGCGCCTGAAGCCGACCCATGAAGAGGACTGTCGGCGCATTTGCCAGGCCGTAGCGCGCGCGGAAAGACTCTGCGCCGGGGAGCTGTGAGAATTCCTTGAGGCGCAGCGCATTCGGAATGACGCTGAAACGGGTTGCCCTTTCACGCGCGCCGAATGACCGCCACAGCGACTCGGCTTCCGCGGCTTCATTCTCGGTCAGAGCGATGACATGATCGATTCTTTGCGCAAGGCTAGGGCTCAAGATGCGATCCCAGACACTTTTCAATCGGCCGCGGCCGGTATCCAGGTTGAGCGTACCGTGCGGCGACAGCAAGATCGGTTTGCCAAGGCGCTGTGCCACCGGCGTCACGAGCAGGTTTTCCACCGTGCGAAACTCATGGAGATGCAGCAGATCAACCTCGGGCAAAAGCGTTTCGGCGGCCCGTTTCATACTGCGTGGCGTGGAAATATTCATGCGGCCGCGCAGCCAAGGTGAAACATTGGGGCATCGCCAGACCTGGACGCCGTCGATGTTTTCTTGCAAGGCGCCGGCAAGACGGCTCCGCTGATCGGCAGCGTCCGTCGTTAGAACTGTGACTTGGTGGCCGCGCTCGACCAGAGATGAGGCCATCCCCTCGACCGCGCGCACAACGCCGCCAAAGGCATAGGCCGGTCGATAATATGGCGTCAGTTGCAAGATATGCATGCCGCGTCACCAGCTCAATTCGACATCGCGCTTCCAGAAACGCAGTAGAATTGCGCCGCCTGGCGCCGCTGCTGTCAACCGGTAAAGCAGATCCCAATCGTCTTCGCGCAAGACCGGACCAAGGATGACGCCCGCCGTGTAAATGCCGAGGCCACAAATCAGCGGGATTGCGATGAATTGCTCGCGCAGCCCCAAAAGAGCCAGGGCAGTTGGTATGCCAATGAGCAGAAGGCGAATAGCGCTGCCGCCGATGCGCCTGGGATCCCAGCCGACCGCGCGGAAACTGGCCAGCAGCAGGGTTACCACCAGAATCTCGCCGATTATCGAGGCGATGACCGCGCCACGCGGGTCGCCCCAGTTGAAGAGCAGGATCGCCGTCAGCGTGATGTTGAGCGCCAAGCCGGTCGCGCGGATCTGCAGCAGTCGCCTCTGCCGATTTTGAACCAGCAGGGCTTTGCTGATTACATTGCCGAATATGGTGATCGCGGTGTACCAGATCAAGAGGCGCAGTATGCCCGCGCTGGGCGCGTATGCCGCGCCCAAAAGGGGAAGGATGATCTGTTCTGCGAGGATACTGATGCTCAGCGCCATAGGCAGTCCGACAAGGATCATATAGAGCGCCAGCTTCTCAATCATGAAGCCGAAGAAGGCGTTGCGGCCGTCATCGTAGGATCGTGAAAGCAATGGGTATGCCGCCACCAGCACGGCGGTGCTGAATAGTTCGATCAGGCCAAAATTGATGACAAAGGCGGCTGTCAAATAACCGGTGACCCGTTCGCCCAGGATACCGGTGGTCAGCAGCTTGTCGGAGTGGTTGTAGGCCAGGGTCAGGAATGCCGCAAGCGCCAGTGGCGCGCTGTTGATCAAAAGCGCTTTGCAGATAGCGCGGTCAAGCGGAAAACAAGGGCGAAGGCCGGCGCGCAGATTCAAGCCGACAAGAACAATGGAGCGGAGCAGCCCGGACAGAATCGCGGCAACATAGACGCCGAGCAACCCCCAACCCGCCGTCAGCGCCAGAAACGCCAGGCCAATGCGCAAGAAGATATGTACAATCTCGACCAGTGAAGTCTTGACCATGCGCTCTTGCGCCAGCAGCAGGTCATAGCCCATATTGCCGAAGAGGTCGATGAAGAGGTTGATGCCGGCCAGGGCGACGAAAGCGCGCACAGCCTCGCTGTAAACAAGGGCGAAACCATTCATGCCGACATAAGCGGCTGTAGCCAGCAAGGTCTGGGAAAACAGCATGGCGGTCCAGTACGCCCCCGCTTTGCCCGGCGCGCGCGCGACATCGCGGATGAGAATCAAACCCATGCTGAAACTGGCGACGGAAGCGGCCGTCGCCATCAAGCCGCCCACCGTGCCGTAGATGCCATATTCGGTCGGACCCAGCAGCGCCGAGAGCGCGATCTGCCATAGATAGAGCGCGCCCTTGCTGATAATGCTTGCGATCATCAGCGCGCTGACATTGCGCGCGGCGCGCCGGGCATCGCTGCCGGACAAGGTCGCGGATTCCGAGTTGCTCGTCGCTTCTTTCATAGGTATTGCAGCGAAATCTAGCCCAAAGAGCTAGATGAGCACAAGGGCAAAGCTACAGTTGGTCAAGGTTTTGAGGGGGGACGGCGCCCTCGTGTTAATCATTGCCGAATGCCTTTCCCGCCACGCGCCCCCAACATTGAGGCGCCGCCGGGCGGGCGCCCGGATTCGCCGCCGCCGCGCGGCTGTGGTTAAATGATGGAGTATTGCGCGGCTCTATACCGGGAGGCTGAATAACCGCCGATGTTTGATTCGATGGAAGCGGCGCTCGATTATATATTTCAGACGCGCCGCCGGCTGGATAAGGCGCCGCGCGGCCTCGATGAATATACACGCGATACCGCCGCGGCGCGCAGTTTGCTGGATGCGGAAGGCCTGTTGGCGGCCGCGCGCGATTACGCCGTCGTTACGGGCAGTCGCGGCAAGGGCTCCGTCACCGCTATCATGGCGAAACTGCTCGAAGCCCTGGGTCATCGCGCCGGCATGCTTACCAGCCCGCACCTCGTCCATTGGAACGAGCGAATCCGCATCAACGGGCGCATGATACCATCGGCGGATTTCCTGCGGATATTGCATGACTTGCAGCCGGCCATCGACAGCTGTGTTGCAGCCATGTCCGGCTCACAATACATCAGCCCGCAGGGGATTTTCCTGGCCATCGCCTTGCGATACTTCGATGAAAATGATGTTGATGTCGCCGTCCTCGAGGTTGGGCGTGGCGGACGCTTCGACGACATTGCGCTTGTTCCCAACAAGCTGGCCGTCTTCGCGCCAATCATGCTGGAACACCGGGCGCTCTTGGGCGATACCGTACAGCGCATCGCCTGGCACAAAGCCGGTATCATCAATCCGCACGGAGTCGCCCTGAGCTTGCCACAAGATGAAGAAGCGCGAGCCGAGCTGCGGAGGGAGGCGGCGAGACAGAAGGCGAGTTTGACATTTCTGCCGGCTGCGGACCAGGCGCGCCATATCGCCGATCTGTCCGCCGGCCAACGCATCCAGCTTCCGCCTTACGGCGAGCTGGATTTGCCGCTGCTCGGCCGTTATCAAGTAGAAAATGCGACTCTGGCCATTCGCGCTGTGGAGTTGATGGCGCGGCCGGCAGAAGCTCAAGCCGAAAGCGCGGCTTTCGCCAAGGCCATAAGGCGTGGCTTGGGAGCGGTTAAATGGCTGGGACGCGTGCAGAAGCTGGCCGAGAATCCAGCGGTCTATGTTGACGGCGCGATCACCGTGCCTTCGGCGGAATCTTTTGTCGCCAGTTTGGCTGCTCGGCTAAGCGGGCCGGTGGTTGCTATTGTCGGCATCCCGCGCGACCGTGATTATTCCGGTGTATATGCTGCCATGGCGACCGTCAGCCGGACGCTGATCATCACAGAAACGGATATCAACCCGAATACGCGTTTCCCGGCGCGGGAAGAAGCGCTGCGCGCCGCGCGGGATGTGGCTGAGGACGTCCATCATACCGGGGACTTGACCCATGCCCTCAAGCTCGCGCGGGCTCGCGCGGGCGAAAGCGGCACGATTCTGCTGGCGGTTTCGCTGATGCTCGTTGGCGAAACCATGTTAATTTGGGATCAGGATACGACAGCGATCTGATCCTGGGCATGGCAGCGCGCCGAGTCTCGCCCAATCGACGGAGCAGGCGCTGTTCTGCGAATAAATGCTTGGTTGACGGCGGAAAAATGACAGCGAAGAAAGACATCTACGAAAGCACACGCGCCGCCTGGGAAGACATCTGGGCCGGCGCGTCCATCGAAGCCGAGTTGGAAGCGATCAATTATGCGCGCTCGCAGGAGACGATTCGCGCTTATCTTCCGTTTCTTTCCCGGGAGGACCTGCATCTCGAAGCGGGCAGCGGCATGAGCGCGGTTGTCATCACGCTGCGCGAACATGGATACAAGGCGCAGGGCCTGGATTATGCCTTCAACGCGCTGCGCGATTCCCGGCAATATGATCCCTCGCTGCCGCTGTCGGCCGGGGATGTGCACCATTTGCCTTTCCCAGACGATTGCTTCGGCAGTTATTTGTCCTTTGGCGTGCTGGAGCATTTTGAACACGGGATGCTGCCGGCGCTCCTGGAAGCGCATCGCGTTGTGAAACCCGGTGGCGTGCTTATTCTGACCATACCTTATCCCAACTTGCTTCATCGAGCGCTGCAAATCCGCCGCAAGCTCCAGCGTGGCGCGGCTCTAACGGATGAGGGCTTTTACGAAAGCGCCTACACCCGCCGCGAGCTCGAGGATCTGGTTTCGGCCGCAGGCTTTGAAGTGGCGCTGGCGCAGGCGACCAGCCACGAATTCACGCTTTGGGGATTGGGCGGCGTTTTCCGCGCGCCCGGTTACTACCGGACGAGCGCATTGGCGACCGCGCTCGGCGGCATGCTGAAACGGCTGCTGCCCTGGCCGTTCAACTTCTCCACCCTGATCGTTGCGCGCAAGCCAGGCGCGGCGCGCGCAGCCCCAAGGGCCTCTGATTGACAAAGCCCCGGCTTTTCAGTAGGCTACTCCGCAAACTTCTACCGATACCAATTCACTCGAGAGCACAGAATGGAATATCCAAAACAGACGCAGGAGAGCATGGCGGCGCGGGTGATGCGCTTCGACGAACTCAAGCGGAAGGGCATCCCGATCATGTTCATTGACAGCATGCTGCCCGGGCACATGCGCATGAACTACGCCGTGATCGGCGATACGGCCTCGGAGAACCCGGACTACAGTATTCAGCGCGCCATCACCGAGCCGCACCGCTATCAGATCGGCATGGTCTGGGCGCCGCCCGGCTGTGGTCCGGCTTGGCATACACATGATTACGTCGAGTCCTTCTTTATCCTTTCCGGTCCCTGGACTTTCTATTGGGGCAATGAGGACGATCCAGAATCGGTCGAAGGCGAATTCCTGCTGAACCAGTGGGATATGATTTCGCTGCCGCCCGCGATGTACCGCAGCTTTGAATACACCGGGGATTCGATCGGATGGATCTTCGCCGTGCTTGAATCACATGAGGTGTTCCAAGGCAAAGACCCCTATTGGTCGCCCCAGGTCGAGGCCGCGGCGCAAGCCAATGGCTATGAGGCGGATGAGCTTGGCAAGATGGTGCACCCGTCCGACTACGAAGACCAGAAAGCGCAGCAGAACGCCTACTTGCTCAAGGCCTTCCGCGAGCTGACAGGCGTGGATCTGCAGGATTTCCGTCCACCAAACTAGAAAGAGAAATGCGCTTATGATTACCAGCAGCGAAAGAATCCTGACGACGCATGTCGGCAGCATGCCCCGTCCCCAATACGTCGTGGACCAGCTTTTTACGCAGGATCGGGACGAGGCCTACGATCAAGACGAATTCGACCGCGTTATGCGGCAAGCGGTGCGGGAAGTGGCCGCCAAGCAGGTGGAAGCCGGCGTCGATGTCATCAGCGATGGCGAGATGAGCAAGATCAGCTATGTCACCTACATGCGGCATCGCTTCACAGGTTTTGAGATCGCCGATGTCCCGCGGGCGACGCCGCAAGATTTGGATGACTTTCCCGCGTACAAGCAGCGCCTGGCCGACGCCGGCGGCACACCCGTATATCATCGGCCGGTCGTGCGGGACGCCATCACGATAAAAGATCTGACGCCGCTGGAAAACGACATCGCCAATTTACTGGCCGCCAAAGAGGCAACCGGCGCCATGGAAGCCTTCATGAATTCCGCGTCTCCCGGTGTTGTCGCCGGCTTTCAGCCTAATGAATATTATCCCAATAAAGAGCAATACCTGGCGGCGCTGGCCGATGTTTTGAAGGTCGAATACGAGAAGATTGTGGAAGCTGGCCTGCTCCTCCAGGTGGATTGCCCGGACCTGGCAATGGGGCGGCACATCCTGTTTCGCGATACCGATACCGCCTCGTTCCTAAAAGCCGCCCGGGCCCAGGTGGAGGCGCTGAATTACGCGCTGGAAAACGTGCCGGCCGACCGCGTCCGCTTGCATCTTTGCTGGGGCAATTATGAGGGACCGCACCATCACGATATCGAACTGCGCGATATTATCAATATTGTGTTTTCCACCAAGCCGCAGGCGATTCAATTCGAGGGCGCCAATCCCCGCCATCAACATGAATGGCAAACCTGGGCCGAAGCCGATATTCCCGACGACAAAATCCTGATTCCAGGTTGCCTGGATACAACGACCAACTTCATTGAGCATCCGGAATTGGTGGCGGAACGGATCGAGCGTTATTGCGCGATCGTTGGCAAAGAACGCGTGCTGGCGGGAACCGACTGCGGTTTCGGCACCTTTGCCGGCTTCGGCGCCATACATCCCGATATCGCCTATGCAAAGTTGCGTTCCCTGGCCGAAGGCGCGCGAATCGCGAGCGAGAAACTATGGGCCTGAGCGGGAGCGCTTAATACCCTGAGGCACTGATAATCGAGAGAATCATGGCCATCCGATACATCAAACGCGGCAAACCGATCGAACAAAGGGCGGACGAGGATGCCCAGGTGCAGCAGACTGTCCGCGGAATCCTGGCCGATATCCGCGAGCGCGGGGACGCCGCCGTACGCGATCTGTCGCAGAAATTCGACAATTGGAACCCGGCCGACTTCAAGCTTTCTGACGAAGAAATCCGGCAAATCATCGGCACATTGCCGAAACAGGCGATATCGGATATCCAATTTGCGCAAGACCAGGTGCGGAATTTCGCCCTGGCGCAACGGACGGCGCTGCAGGATATTGAAGTGGAGACGCTGCCCGGTGTCGTGCTCGGTCACAAGAATATCCCGGTGAGCCGCGTCGGCTGCTATGTGCCCGGCGGACGCTACCCGATGGTGGCGTCGGCGCACATGAGTGTAGTCACAGCGAAGGCGGCCGGCGTCAACCATATCATCGCTTGCACGCCACCGATCCGGGGCGAGATGCCGGCCGCGACAATCGCCGCGATACACTTCGGCGGCGCCGACGAGATTTACATCCTGGGCGGTGTGCAGGCGCTGGCGGCCATGGCTTACGGCGCTCTGGACATTGATGCGGTTGATATGCTGGTCGGCCCAGGCAACGCCTACGTTGCCGAGGCCAAGCGACAGCTTTTCGGACTGGTTGGGATTGATCTGCTAGCCGGACCGACCGAGGTCTTGATTGTCGCCGACGAGACTGCCGATGCCGAGCTCTGCGCGGTGGACTTGCTGGGGCAGGCGGAACACGGCCCGACATCTCCGGCCGTCTTGCTGACGACAAGCCCGGAACTTGCCGCGAGCATCGAAGCCGAGATCGGCCGGCAGCTGGAGAGCTTGCCTACGGCGGATCTGGCCGGCGTCGCCTGGCGCGATTATGGCGAGGTCATCCTGGTCGATACGGACGAAGAAATGCTCCAGGTCGCCGATGAGATCGCCAGCGAGCACGTGCAAATCCTGACGCGCGAACCGCAATACTTCCTCGAAAACATGAAGAATTATGGCGCGCTCTTCCTGGGGGCGGAGACGAATGTCGCCTACGGGGACAAAGTCATTGGCACCAATCATACATTGCCGACCAAAAAAGCCGGGCGCTACACCGGCGGATTATGGGTGGGCAAGTTCATCAAGACGGTGACCTATCAGCGGGTGACGGAAGAAGCGAGCGCCCTCATCGGCGAATACGGCAGTCGCCTCTGTGACCTCGAAGGTTTCATGGGTCACAAGGCGCAATGTGATCTGCGCGTCCGGCGCTATGGGGGCGGCTAGAGCCGTCGTGCTCGACTCTTGGCGCTTTGCCAGATAATGACGAAATGCAGTGGCGCTCATCCAGTTCGAGCGCGTGGGCGCGATTGATTAGCGCTTTTTCGTCAGGCAATGGTTCGTACATGGTTGGACGCTCTCCATTAAACACCAGTAAGTAATTAAAAAATGCATATCGTTTTTTGCGGCTTACTTGCGGGCGACCCAAGGGTCGCCTCTACCAGACTATGTCAAGCAAAATGGATACATTACCAGCGCCTGCAAGAATGGCCCTGTCAAGCTGTCTCAATACGCTCGTCCACAACAACAGTGCCCGCCATCTTGTCGTGCCAGGCTTGCTGTTCTTCATCAAAGATCGCCCAGAGATATCCCAGCAAGAAGATCTGGCTGACGGTGTAGCCGAAGACATTGCGCAAGAGCGCATCCAATAACGAGATGCGCCGGCCGTTCTTCTTGACCACCCGCATTTTGAACAGGACCTTCCCCAGCGTCTGGCCGTTTAGCAAGGTCATAAAAGCGACATTGTATAAGGCGCTGACCAGCAGATTCACAGCGATGGTATCGGTCTGAAATTGGTTGAATGCCGCCGAAATGGACAGGTCGTCGGCGCTGTACATCGCGTCGTAGAGCGGCGCGAAAGAATCGTTCACGGCCATGACGGCAAATGTCGCGATGGCGACAATGAAGGCATCGATAGTGAGCGCGAGGAAGCGCCTGGTCAAACCGGCCAGTTTGACATCGGACGTACTGTCTGCGTTTTCAGGCGCTTCGGCTTGCTCTTCCCGCTTGGCATTCGGCTTGCCAGGCTCTGCGTCGGCCCGGGCCGGTACGCTCAGTTCTTCCGCGGCCGGCAAGGCGATGTCGCTAGATTCTTCCGCGGCCGGCATGGCGATGTCGCTCAATTCTTCCCGGGCTGGAGAGTATGCCGGATCGAGCTCAAGCGCCTTATGCAGGTATTCGACGCGTTGCCCGTGGTTCAGCGCCGCTTGCGAAGCCAGATAATAGGCGGCGGCGCTGGGTTCTTCGTTGAGCTGCGCGCGAGCCAAGTCCCGCGCCTCTTCCATCCGGAAGCCATCCAGCGCCCGCTGGATTTCCCTCAGTCTGTCGGCCATTCTGTCTCCCCGCCGCCTTTGGCGCATTCAGGGCATATCTTACCTGATTTTGAATGGCATGTGTTATGATATGCTCGGCTCGTAAGAGCCCCTGGCTGGACGCCAGTGAAAGCCGGTTGCAGACCGCGAGCGATGAGTGAACTTAAGCAATTAATCGGCGCGAGTAAAGCTGGTCGGCGTTTTATCGCGCAGATGCGCTATTACAACGCGGGTGATTTCCGCAAGTTGCGCGGATTCATGCGCAGTGGCTACTACGACCTGGTGCTGATGGAGAACCCGATCGAGCGCCGCCTGCTGGATCTCAAGGCGACGCGGCGGCTTCATGGCCGTTTGAAAGTGATTGAAGTGGAAGACGCTCAAGATTATGCGATCCGGCTGGTCCTGATCGGCGAGAAGGGCCGGGCGCGTTTGCGCTTGCGAATGAATGTCAATGAAAGCTACCCGCATCAGATCACACATTATTCCTTGCAGTCGCTCGCCGCTGAAGGTTGAGGCGCCGTGTTGACCGCTGAATCCGCGAACTCAATCCTGCCGCGGCTCAAGATTAACACCGCCCTCGCGACGCGCATCTTGACCGGTTTCATCCGCGACAGCATCACTAAAGCCGGCATGGCGCGGGCGGTGATCGGCCTTTCCGGCGGCATAGATTCGGCGGTGGCGGCATATCTATCGGCGCAGGCTTTGGGCGCGGAGAACGTTCTCGCATTGCGTATGCCTTATCGCACGTCCTCAGCGGAAAGCCTGAGTGATGCCGAAGCCGTAATCGAAGACCTGGGCCTTGCGCATCAAACCGTATCAATAAGCGAAATGGCCGATCCCTTGATTGAGCGCTTTCCCGAGATGAGCGCCTTGCGCAAGGGCAACATTATGGCGCGGCTGCGCATGACCGCGCTTTACGATCAGTCGATGGCTTGGGGGGGGCTGGTGATGGGCACCAGCAACAAGACTGAATTCTTGCTGGGATACAGCACCATCTACGGCGACAGCGGCGTCGCCTTGCATCCAATCGCGGATCTGTACAAGTATCAAGTGCGGCAGATGGCGCGTTATCTAGGCCTGCCGAAGTCCATCCTCGACAAGCCGCCGTCTGCCGATTTATGGGTCGGGCAGACCGACGAAGACGAATTGGGCTTCACCTACAATCAAGCGGACCAGGTGCTGTTCCTTCTGGTCGACGAGCGCTATACCGTAGCTGAAGTGGCGGAGGAAGGCTTTGACCGCGCCTTCGTCGACAGGATATGGGAGCGGGTCAAAGCTAACCATTACAAGCGCACCATGCCCAATATCGCCAAGTTGAGCAAGCGCAGTATCGGGCACGATTTCTTGTATCTGCGCGATTACACCGGGCGCGCCGGGCGCGTTTGAGGCCCTTACATCCCGTTGACTCTGGTCGGCTGGATCTTGTAGATGACCCGCGTTTCCTGTCCCTTGCCTTCGGGATTAAAAGAATAGTAGTCTTCATTGCCAGCGTAAATGCCGGATAGCTTGTTGATATGGCCGACGGCCGCGTCGGTCTCATCAAACTCGACCACCTCGCCGCGGATCTCGGCCCAGTGAAAGTCATTCTCCGGGTCAACTGCCAGAACGGTGACTTTGGGGTTCTTTCTGATATTGCGATCTTTGCGCCGCCCCAGGGCCGAATTAATCCAAACCTGGTCGCCTTCCAGGCTCGCCCAGACCGGCGTCACCTGCGGCTGACCATCGGGATTGCTGGTAGCGAAGGCGACAACAATCGGCCGCTCAAGCAGGTCCTTCAGGTTATCGGGGATTTTCGCGGACATCGTCATGCTCTCCTCTCTGAATTGGGTCGTTCTTGCGCCAAACGGCGCTGGCTAGGTTTTATCGGTCTCATCGTCGGAGTCCAACAGGTCGCCAATGCGCAGGCTGCTATCGGTTATCGGGTCCGCATCCGCCGGCTGGCCCTCGGGCGATTCGGCGCTTGCTGGCGGATGCGCTTGCGTTTGCTGGTATATGCCCATCAGCAGTTGCGCAAAGTCCTCTTGCAAACGCGCAATGAATTCGCGCCTGCTTTCACCGGGCAACTGCCCATTCAGCGCGAAGGTGAATTGCTCGGGAATACGCGCGCCGATCTGGCCCAGCTCTGGCTCCCAGCTGTCGATTATGTGCCAGGCGTCATCGCGATATTGATATAGTTCGAAATGGACGCGCGCCAGGTCCGCTTCGCCTTCGAAGCGCATGTCAAGCGCGATCGGCAGCATCAGATTCTGTTTTTCGATGCCGGATAACGTTTGCTTGGCCAGGCGCTTCGCGATTGCGGCGGCGGCCTTGGTTAATTCCCGACTGTCCATGCTGGAAGCGCGCCGCGCCAGGGTATTGAGTTGCCGGATTATTGATCTCGGCATGATGACTTCACTGCGGCTGATGCGCCCGTAGATGTCGTATTGCTCGGTGCGCAGAGCGGTCGCCTGCCAGTCGCCGGCGCCGCCGCCGCGACTGTCGGTCAGCCGCTTGATGACTGTCACTTGATCGGGCGCCTGTGGCGCGCTGATGATGCTGTTCTGGGCGTGGAACTGCCAGCTTTGGCGGCGGCCCATCGCCGAGTTGGGATCGTACCAGGTATTCACAGCGTAGGGTGGCCGCCAGGTATCAAAAGTCGGCGGACGCCGGAAGATGAGACGCAGGACCAAGCTCAGCAGCCAGAGGCAAAACAGCGCTGCGATAAAAAGGCCGAAGCCGATAAAAATCTCCCGGCTTGTGATGAAGCGCTGGTTCAGTTCGATGCCGTCCGCATTGAAATTCAGTCCCAGGTTCACGATCGGAATATACAAGTCGTAAGCCGGCGCCGGGGGCGGTGCGCTCGCTGTGCCTGGCGGATCGCCGGACCCCGCCCGCGCGGCGCCCAAGTCAATGTTGAACAACTGCAGATTGTTACGCGCGATCTGGCTGCCGGCCAATTCATACTGATCAATGCCGGCTTCGATCTTGAAGGAGATGATGCCCTCTGTCGCCCAGCCGGCCAAAGGCAGTCGAAGGCTGAAGTCCCGCTCTTGACCGGCCGCCAGCGCGGGCAGATGCTCGCTGACTTCTACGCGCCCGGACTGATACTCGGCGATGATCACCTGCGATGCGTCGATGGCGTCGCCGCCTTGATTGCTGACCGCGAAGGAAACCACGGCGGTCGTCCCGTCATCGGCGAAGCTCACACGCGGCGACGAAATGGCGTAATCGCGAGGCTGCGCCTGCGCGAAAGCAAGCTGTGCGACAAAAAATAGACAAATCAGAAGCTGCCAACGAGTCATCATACGCTGCCCGCAAACCGCCTTGCGCTTTGCAATATCGCGCCATATTCGGCATTCCATCCTGATCTTAATATAGTGCCGAAACAGGCGTTTTCCAAGACCTGCGCCGCCCGCTGATGCGCCCGCGGGTAACGTTTGCTTTTTTGTGCTGGCCAGTTCGCGCCGCCTGGCGTCGTCTGCGTTACAATTCTGTTGATACATCTCCAAATCAATCGACAGAAGCAGCCGGAATGGCGGCTCAAGGCAGGACATGTTGACGCCCAGAGATAGCGACATCGACGCGCTCATTCATGACCTGTCCCGGGCCGAATTGGCGGGTGACGCCTTTAACGAATATGCGCCGGGCGAAAAGAATAACGCGATCCGGCGCGAGAACTTGCGCTTGTATCTGCGCGCGCTGGCGGCGCGCGGCGCGTCGGCGCTGCTGGTGCTGGAGGCGCCGGGTTATCGCGGCTGCCGCTTGACCGGCGTGCCGGTGACCAGCCGAAAAGTCTTGCTGGAGGGTATCCCCGGGCTGAATATGTTCGGCCGGGAATCGGGATATCAAGATGTCGCTGACCCCGGCTTCCAGCGGGTATACGGCGAACAGTCGGCGACGATCCTGTGGCATACGCTCGCTGAACTGAAGGCGCTGCCCGTCATTTGGAATACCTTTCCCTTTCATCCGCACAAGGCCGGGCAGCCGCTCAGCAATCGCAGGCCGCGCCGGGCGGAGATGGAACTGGGCACATTCTTTCTGCGGCGCTTGCTGGACTTGTGGCAGTTTGAGCAGATTGTCGCTGTGGGCCGGGTCGCGCAGGAAGCGCTGCTCGCCCAAGGGCTGGACTTTCAACTTGTGCGGCATCCCGCGCATGGCGGCAAGAAGGACTTCGCGGCCGGGCTCACCGAGCTGTTTTCAGTCGGGGCTTGATGTTGTGATCGTATCGCTCAGGGCTTCGTCGCTTGCGCTTTCCCCGCCCGCTTCAGTTTTCGGCTGCTCTGTGCTGCCGCCTTCCTCTTCGTAGACATCAGCGAAGAGCAATTGCACAGAACCGTCAGGCAGGCGCCTGAGCTCGGCGCCGGCTTCCTGGCCGACGGCCGACATCAAGGCTTCCCGCTGACTATCGGTCGACTCGAAATAGATTTCGAGGATGCGGTGAAATTCGGGACTGCCCTGGGGGCTGCCCGTGATGTGAACGACTTGCCGGCGCAAGATGTTGGGCATGCGCTCGACCAATGCCAGGAAGTCTTGAAAGACATTTTCGAATGATTCGACGTCTTCCGGTTGTCGAAACAGGACAATGAATTTGATCATCTTGAAGGCCGGTGATGAATTCGCGCCGACGTTCGCCATACGATACGAGACAACAGTTTGATATGCAAGGGGATTGCGGCGCTGCCTCGTCCGGCTAACGGGCTGTTGCGCGGGCGCGGTCAGATCGCTTTGTGATATGCCGGCCTTGTGGTAAATTCTCCCATGGTCGGGCCGCCCAATCGCGCCCAATCGCAAGTCCAGGAATACAGACCGTCAGGAACAGATGATGCCCCAACTCGAAGATGTAGGACGCTTGCCCGATCCGTCAGACAACTGCGCCATCGCCATACGCGACCTGCCGGCCGGTTTAACTGTTGGCAACGGGAAGGACAGTTTCGCTCTGTCGCACCATATCCTTGAGGGACATCGCTTCGCTGTCCGCCGCATCAGGGCGGGCGAGCCCTTGACCTCATGGCGACAGCGCTTTGGGCTTGCGACCCGGGATATCAATGCCGGCGAATACGTGATTAACGAAGGCGTTCAGATCGAATTGGCGCGGCGCAACCTCAGCTTTGAACTGCCGGCCGAATCCAATTTCGACAACATGACCATCGCGCCTTACACCTTTGACGAAGCGAGCTTTGTTCCAGCGCCGCCCGTCCAGCGCCACCAAGATATGCGCTGCTTCTCGGGTTACAAACGCGCCGGCGGTCGCGGCGTCGGCACAAGAAACATGATCCTGGTCTTGGGCACGTCATCTTTGGTGGCCGGCTTCGTGCGCGCCTTGACGCAGATTACAGCGCCGCTGGCGGATGAATACGCCAATGTCGACGGCATTGTGCCGGTCGCCCATACCGAAGGCGGGCACAAGAATCCCAACAATCGCGAGCGCCTGCTGCGGACGCTGGCTGGTTTCCTGACGCATCCCAATGTCGGCGCGGTTCTGGCGATTGACTACGGCAACGAAGCCATTAGCAACGCGGACCTGCGCGAATACCTGGAGGCGCGCGCTTATCCGCTTGAGCATGTGATCCATCGTTTCCAGTCTCTGTCCGCCAGTTTTGAAGACAACGTGAACGCGTTTAAAGACTTGCTGGCGGATTGGCTGCCGCGAGTGAACCGCTTTGCGCGCAGCCCGCAGCCCTTGAGCGAGCTCAAGATCGCCTTGCAATGCGGCGGCTCGGACGCATTTTCCGGGATCAGCGGCAACCCGCTTGCGGCCTGGGTCGCCAAAGAAGTGATCCGCTATGGCGGTTCGGCCAACCTGGGCGAAACCGATGAATTAATCGGCGCGGAAACTTACGTGCTGGATAAAGTTGAGCGAATCGAGACCGCGCGCAAGTTTCTGGCGCGGGTGGCGCGCTTCAAAGAATGGGCCGACTGGCACGGCCAAACTGTTGAAGGCAATCCGTCGGGCGGGAACAAATTCCGCGGCTTATACAACATCTATTTGAAGTCACTGGGCGCTGCCGCCAAACGACACCCGGACCTGCCGCTGCATGATGTCATTGACTACAGCGAACGCATGACCAGCGGCGGTTTTTATTTCATGGACAGCCCGGGGAATGATCTCGAATGCATCGCCGGACAGGTGGCGAGCGGCAGCAATATGATCTTCTTCGTCACCGGCAACGGATCAATCACCAATTTTCCCTTCGTGCCCACGATCAAATATGTCACGACTACGGCGCGATACAACTTGCTCAAATACGATATGGATGTGAACGCCGGGGAATATCTCGATGGGACGCCGCTGGACGACCTGGGCGCCCGGACGCTGGACCTGACGGTGGATGTCGCCAGCGGGAAACTGAGCGTGGGGGAGAAGGCGGGCCACCATCAGGTGCAGATCTGGCGGGATTGGCAGCGGACAAGCCCGGCCAACGTGACGTTGATGGACGCGAAAACCTACAGCGGTCAAGCGCTGCCGATTGCAGTGGATGCGAACGTGCCATCACTGGAAATACCCGTGTACGACAATGATGGCGAATTGACCACCGAGCAAATCGGCCTGGTGATGCCGACCAGCCTCTGCTCCGGGCAGATCGCTAAAATGACGACGGACAGCCTCAACGCGCAAGGCTTGGGCGAGGCGGCTGGGCTTTCCCGCTTCGCTACGCTGGTGCATACCGAGGGCTGCGGCAGCAGTGTCGTGCCGGAATACAAGGAGATGCAGCTGGGTTATTTGCAGCATCCAAAGCTGCGTCACGTATTGCTGCTGGAGCATGGCTGCGAGATCACGCACAACAGTTATTTCCGACAGATGATGGTCGAGCGAGGTCTGGACCCGCAGGATTTTGGCTGGGCGAGCATCCAACTTGATGGCGGAATAGATGCGGTCATGCGGAAGATCGTCGACTGGTTCACGGAGAGGCTGCGCGCGGATCTGCCGCCGCGGCAGCGGTCAGCCGGCATGGAAGCGCTGCGAATCGGCATGCTGACGCAGGGCAATGCGCCCAGGCATATCGCGCTCGGCTTGGCGGCATTGTGCCGCATCATCGTCAGCGGCGGCGGCACGGTTGTCATCTCGGATAAAGACGCTTTGCTCGGCAGCCCGTTCACAACGGAACTGGAATTGCCGGAAGAGCCGGCGGCGAGCTTGGGCTACGGTCAAAAAGCGGCGGAACCCGGCTTCCACCTTATGGCGAATCCTCGTCAACATTGGGGGGAAACCTTGGCCGGTCTTGGCGCCTGTGGCGTGGAACTCATGCTCGCGTATGTTGAAGCGTATCCGTTGGCCGGGCACCCGCTGGCGCCGGTGCTGCAAGTGAGCGACAGCGCGGCCGCGGCGGCGGACCTCGACGCCATCTTGACCGACGGCGATGATGTGGCCGGGCAATTGCTGCAGTTGCTTGTCGCGACTATGGCGGGCGAGCACCGACCGCGGCATCAGTTGACTGGCAACCAGGACTTTCAGGTGACCCGCGGTCTGCTTGGCATTTCCTTTTAACCGGCTGTTCAGATGGCCGGGGGCGCGCCGGACTCAGCCGCGGCGGATGGCGAGATCGCGCCAATATGTGACGATGCGCTCGATAAGAATCGCTTCTGTGATATAGGTCGTATCAAACTCGACCACGTCGGGCATTTCTCGTATTCGCCATTCTTGCTGCAACTCGCCGATGGCGCGTGAGCGTTCGATCGGGTTGTGATAGCGGCCGCCCAGCGTGAGATGGATGCGCCGCAGAATCGAATCGAGCGAGGCAACGAGACAGATCACCAAGCCGTTGCGCTGCAGCTCCGGCAAGTGACCACTGTTCAACACGGTCGAGCCGGAGACGCGGAACAGCGCCCGGCGATGCAGCATGATCCCGTCCATGACCTCCGTCTCGATCGCCTTCAGGCGCCGGTCGCCAAAGCGCGCTCGCAGTTGGGCAATCGTGTCGCCGGTGCGTTCTTCGATTTGTCTTTCAACATCGATGAATTCGAGACCGAGGCGCGTGGCAAGTTGACGCGAGATCCGCGGACGATTCGGTTCGACATACCCGGTGACGATCAGATTAAGATCGCCATGCAGGGGATATTCACTCGCCATAGTTTTGCCATCCCGGGTACCAGGCGTCCAGGATGGCCGGCAGTTCGTCCAGTGAAGCGAGACTGCGTTGCGTATCCAGCAGGTCTCGCTTGTAGGCGGCGGCCGATGCCCGATCCCGGGCGGTTCGCCCGGCGGCGGCATCGAAATCCGCTCGGCCCGTCAAACGCAGAACCGCGCGCATGCCCGCCCCCTGCGCGCCGCCGATATCCGCCACCGGATTGTCGCCGACGAATATTGTCTCGGCGGGCGCCGTGTCCATGCGGGACAAGGCTTCTGCAAAAATGCGCGGATGTGGTTTGAGGAAACCGGCGTCGGCCGCCGCCAGCCGACAGTCGGAGAAGTATTCGATCAGTCCGTGCGCCTCCAATTCGGCGTCGCGCAGCGACATCGGCTGCGAAGCGTTGGTGACGATGCCGAGTTTGACGCCCGAATCGCGCAGGGTCTTCAGCATAGGCGGAACATCGGAGAAGACCACTGTCCCCGGCACGGCGCTCCAGTCGTAGGCGTCCAGGATTTCCTTGCGATATATATCCGCCCCGGCAACACCGACTTCGGCCAATGTCGTCAACAGGATTTCAGGCATATTCGGCGCGCGCAGATCTTTCCGCGCTTGCGCCCAGGCTTCTCGGGTGCGCTGGCTGTACAGATCCACCAATCGGCCGAGATTGACCTGGCTGTTCAATGGCTTCTGGTTGAGAAAGGCCAGGACTTTGGCAAGATGCCGGGCTTCCAGTTCACGCCAGCTGAGCTCGACGCCGCTCCAGTCGATCAAGGTGTCGTCTAAATCGAAGAGAACGCCTTTCAGCCGGGCGGTCATACCGCCTTAGGCTCCGGCGCTTTTGGCGGCGCGTTTAGCTTTGCGCTCCAGCGCTCGACGCCGGCGCTCTTCGCGCTTGGCATCATCTTCATTCCAGGGGGTGGGCCCGTCGGATGGCGGCGGCGCGGCCGCTTTGACCGGCGCGGACGCCGGGGCGGGCGCTGCTTCGACGGCTGCGGGCGCTTCCGGCGCGGATTCTGGCTCCGGCAAGGCGACATCATAAGCAAACGACGCGATCGCTTCTGCCGCGGCGTCTTCATATTTGTTGTAGAAGTCGTCGGCATTGACGGCGTCTTTCATGCGCCAGACCAGCGCCGTCGCCTCCAATCCACTCTCAACGCTGCCGTGGAGGGGCTGCCAAGCGAATCTCTCTCTCAAGAGCTCACTACTGATGACGATTTCCCGCGCCAAGAGCTTGTCTTGCATTGTCTGCTGGCGCAAGGCGCTCAAGAAGCCGTCGCCGGCGAAGGCGACCGCGGGCAATCCCAGGGCGTCGGCCAGCGCCTCCGCAAATTCATTGGGGCTGCGCGGTGAATCATCGGCGGCGTTGATGATTTCGACGCCGCTTGTATCAGACTCCGCCTCAAACACGCTTGTAATCGCCTCCGCCAAATCGTCTTCGTGGATCCAGGAAGCCGGCCGCAAACCGGCCGGCAGCCGCTGCGAGCGTTTGATCGAATCGGCGAGCGCGGCGCTATCGGCGCTATGGCCGCCATATATGTAGCCGCTGCGGATGATGTAGCTGTTTAAGCCGCTGTCGCGGACGATTGCTTCGGCCTGGAGCATGGGTTGGTAATCTGCTTCATGGATGTCATGGTCGCCTTCCCTGGCCGCGCCCGGCCCGGCCTCGTAAAGATAAGCGAAGCTGAGCGATATAAAGCGCTTGACTGCCTGCGCTTTCGCCGCTTCGACCACCGCCGCCGTGTAAGCGACCAGTTGATCACTGTAGGCGGCGCAGGTCGCGCCGGTCTGTGGCGCGCCGCCGTAGAATTGCGGGCCGGCATGGATTAGCGCGTCAGCTTCGGCCAACTGCAAAGCGCTGCGCAGCTCGCTGGCGCGGGCGAGATCGGGATAGACAGGCAGCGCGCCGATCTGTCGCAGGGCCAGGGCGCCTTCCGCGTCGCAGGCGGTCGCAGCAACTTTGTGCCCCCGTCGCAACAAGGCCCGCGCCGTCGCCAAACCGACGCCCTCGGCGCCACCGGTGACCAGAACGTTTAACGCTTCATTCGCCTCTGCCATCGTATGCTCTCTCTCAGCGCCGGAAAACTGACGCCATTATGCCATAGAATTGATAGCTGGGGCACATCTGTTTCTCGCCGCGCCAAAACGAAACCTGTCTTGTCCGCGCTTGCGCGTATCCGATAGAATCTGATCCGGCGAACGCCAAAAAAGGGCCCACGAGACGAAGCATGAGCGAAACTCCAACTAGCTGGATTTGGGCGGACGCCGCCAGCGGCGGCGTCAAGGGCGCGCGCCTGGACGCGGCGGCCGACGTAATCGAATGGGTTGACCAGCCGGGCTGCGCTTGCGGCAACGACGTGCAGCGCCAGCGCGTCGGCGACTTCCTCGAATCCGGTCCCTTTGAAACGGCGCCGCCCGATGTCCTGGCGGAATTGCGCGCGGCAGTGTCGTCTATTGACAGCGCAGCGCATCGTCGCTAAGCTAGCCGGAGCTTGCGGGCCTGTAGCTCAGTTGGGAGAGCGCCACAATGGCATTGTGGAAGTCAGGGGTTCGAGTCCCCTCAGGTCCACTGCCGCGACAGACATTGGAGCATTCATTATGGAATCGGCGATCAATACCGAAGCGCGTGTCTCTCGTCTGGAAGGTCGGCTTGATGAGGCGCTGACGTATGTAGCGACCAAAGCAGACATTGCAGAATTGCGTGGCACGTTGCGCATCCTCATCGCGTTGAACATTGGCATCGCCTTGGCGATTTTTTCGATGATTGTGGGATGGCTGCCGGCGAGCGCTTGAGCCTCGTGGCCCGCAGTCGAACCAGCGTTGCGGCACAATGTGCTTGAATTCGGAAAGGAATGCTCTCACGGTGGCGAAACACAAGCGCAATGTCTGGGATGAATTGCTGGAGTTGGGGCGTCGCATTCTGAAAGAACTGGACGATTTGCTGGACCCCGAAGCGCAGCGCCCGCGCAAACCCGCCCGTGTTCCTGTGCCGGCTGGCCGGCGGCGTCAAGGCGAACGCAAGCCCTAAGGCGCGTGAAATATAATTTGAATGCGGACGCAGTTCAGTCGAACTGCGTTTTTGTTTTTTTTGCTCCTTCATCCGCGCTTGCGTGAGTCGGCCTTTGCTGACATTATCTGTTCTTGTGGAATCTACGAGGTGCACGGAGAGAGATCATGCCCGAGTATTCAATTTTTGACGGCCACAACGACACTTTGTTGCGCTTCTATCGAGATGAAGGCGTGACTTATGGCGACTTCCTGAGCGAATTGGACAGCGGCCACATTGATCTCATTCGCGCTCGCCGCGGTGGATTCGCCGGCGGCTTCTTTGCGGTGTATGTGCCGAACCCCGAGCACAGGATTGCGCCGGACAGCATGCCCGATCTGAGCAAACCCTTCGTGCCTCCCGCGGTCGACTTTGCCTTTTCGCAGGGCGCGGCGCTGCGCCAAATGGCGGATTTGTTCCGTTTGGAAGAGGCATCGAAGGGGCAGGTCAAGGTGGTGCGCACTGCCGACGAATTGCAGGATTGCATCGACAGGGGAATATTTGCAGCGCTCATGCACTTCGAAGGCGCGGAAGCGATTGACGAAGACCTGAATGCTCTTGAGGTATTCTACAAAGCCGGGATGCGCTCGCTGGGCATCGTCTGGAGCCGGCCGACCATCTTCGCGCATGGTGTGCCGATCGCCTTTCCTTCATCGCCCGATATCGGACCGGGCTTAACCGATGCCGGAAAACGGCTGGTCAAGCGCTGCAACGAGCTCGGCATCATGATCGACCTGTCGCATATGAACGAGAAGGGCTTCTGGGACGTGGCGGAATTGAGCGAGGCGCCGCTGGTCGCCACGCATTCCAATGTGCATGCGCTCTGCCCGATCTCGCGCAATCTGACGGATAAACAACTGGATGCGATCAAAGCGTCGGACGGCATGGTCGGCTTGAACTTCGCCACCGGCTTTCTCAATGAGGACGGCGCCTGGGATAGCGACCGCCCGCTGGACGTGATGGTCCGTCATCTCGATTACCTGGTCGAGCGCCTGGGTGAAACCCGTGTCGGACTGGGCTCCGACTACGATGGCGCGCGTGTTCCGGATCTGGTGGGGGATGTGTCGAAGCTGCCGAACCTGATCGCGGCGCTCAAGGACGCCGGATACGACGCCGGCCTGCTGCAAAAGATCAGTCATCAGAATTGGGTGCGGGTGCTGCGCAAAACCTGGAAAGCCTGAGCGAGATTCGACTCTGCGGATGGTACTGTATCAAAGTCGGTTGAATTTCTTCAAATACCGACGATTTGGTAGGGGCGACTGACGGGCTGTGTCCACGCGCCCCGGTGAGTCGCCCAATTTCGATCCTGTTCGTACCCATCGGGCGATCCGCCGGATCGCCCC
>JAJDUC010000049.1 GCA_022826865.1 Anaerolineae bacterium | reverse complement strand
GCTCCCAATGGTAAAATACCTTGTGATTCATCAGTTTCACCCTCTTTCCTTGCTAGGTTAGATGTGTTACTGATGAATCTTTCACTTACTTCACAAATCGCGCTATTCAAATCGCCACAAACATGTCCCCTCCTCAGCCCCATCAGGATAGGGGGATGCTGTCGACTTATGGACAATTGCTGGGCAAGTGTTGCGCGATGGTATTCAAAACCGTGTCTATTTCATAGATTACTTGTTCATTGCTAAATCGCAACACGGATAATCCTAGCTCGTTTAGGAATTCTGTTCGCTGCTTATCGTATTCTGCTGCCTCTTTCGAGTGGGTGAGTAGAGCCGTCGACTTCCACTGCAAGCTGTGCCTGCCGACAATAGAAATCGACGATATAGCGGCCTATTGGATGCTGGCGTCGGAATCTAAAGCCCCGCATTCGCTTGCCCCGCAGGTATTGCCACAACATCTTTTCCGCGCGGGTAGGGCGCTTGCGCATGGCGAGCGCCCGTGACTTAATTTCACTGTAAATTGTGGTGTCAGTATATGTAGACGCCCATTTCTTGTCGTCGGACAAGACATTCACCTCACCAACTTTCCTTGCTTCCCCCCATCCCGATCGAGGGGGGTTAAACCACCGGAATCCCCAAGTCAGCCGCGCCGACCTCGCCACTAACCGCATCGCCGGCATAACGCTCAATGATATTCAGCGCCAGCGCCGCGCGGCGCACCCGCTCTTGGGACTGTTTGATGGCCAGGTCTTCGATGTGAAGGCCGCTGGGGTAGATATTCGCCGCGTTGCGCAAACCCAGCTTGATGTAGACCGGCGCCGCGACGCGGATCAACTCCGGCGATTCATAATGGCGTACGAAGCCGCCAAAGTCGTCCGGCGCTTCCACATAGACATCCAGCGGCAGGTCAACCGCGGCGCGGATCGCCGCCATCTGTGGCAGGGTCAAATCGGTCGGACTGTTGTAAGTGCCGGCGCCGAGGTCCTCCAGCAGCTTGACCGATATTGGATTGGCCGCGCCCATCTGCACCGAAATTTTGACAACCAGGTCGGCGGGCAGTTCGCCGGCTTTTTTCATCGCGTTGACCAGCCAGAGTTGGCCCTCATCGGCGACCAGCACCGAGCGCAAACCCAGCGCGCAGCCGCGGATGACATCTTCGGTGGCATAGACGACTTCGTCCATCCCGCGCAGGCGCGCCGCCAGATTCTTTCCGGCGCTGGACCGCGCCTGGGCGCTCGTGCCCCAGGCGGCGCGCGGACCGACGAACAGGCTGACCTCAATGCCAGCTTCCGCGCCCAAGCGGCACATCTCTTGGATTTCTTCATCGGTCAGCATCCAGATGCCGCTGCCCTGCGAGACGCGGTGGATTGTGACGCCGTAGCGCTCTGCTTCCTCCAACACAGCCGCCAGCGCTCGCGGACCCTCGGTACTGGGGATCTCGATGCGATACTGCGCGCCATCGGGGAAGCGCTTTGGTGATGTCGGCAGGTCGTAAAGGTCGCCGGGCGGGTAGCCCTTCGTTGTCAGAAAATCGCGTACTTTTTTCATGGGCGGTTCGCTCATGCTAGAATTTTGTCATCCGCGCAGTCTAGCGGAAAACGCCCTTGTTGGCTACCGGGCGTCCGCAAGCGGGCGAGGGCGCGGGCTTTCAATGGATGTCTTGTTTGCGACAGGTCTTCGCAGTATAGTTCAGGTATAGCGACTGGGTTTTCTCGCGCGGGGAGCAATATGGCGGAATCAACTGAGAGTTTGGCGCAACGCGTCGAAGCGCTGGAGCAGATTTCACATGCCCGCGTCATTGAACGCGTCGGCCTGGTTGAGCAGCGGGTGTCGCGGATTGAAAGCGCGCGTGAAGCGGAAGAGCCGCATGTGGCGACGAAAGCAGATGTCGCGCGGTTAGAGACGCTGATTGTCGGCACTCGCTCCGACTTGCAGGAGCAGATCGGCGAGTCGCGTTCTGACTTGCTGCGTCAAATGAGTGAAAATCACTCCGACATGGAAGATAAAATCAACGCGGCCAACACTGCGGGAGAAAAACGGCTGCGACATTTTTTGATGTGGCTCATCGGCACGGCGATTGCCTTTGCCTCTGTGATTATCGCGGCATTTGCGATCATTGTCGGGCAGTTGCCCTGATATGAACAAGCGCCCCAACGTCATCGTCTTCTTCACCGACCAGCAGCGCTGGGACACTACCGGCGTTCACGGCAATCCCCTCGACCTAAGTCCAAATTTCGACCGCCTCGCGCGGCAGGGCAGCGATGTGCATTATTCCATCACCTGCCAACCGGTTTGCGGGCCGGCGCGCGCCTGCCTGCAGACGGGCATGTACGCCACCGAGACCGGCTGTTTCCGCAATGGCATCGCCTTGCCGCGCGAGAGCCGGACGCTGGCGCATTTCTTTGGCGAAGCCGGCTACGATACGGCATACATCGGCAAGTGGCATTTAGCCGACGGCCCTCATGGCCCGGTCGAGCCGGAACAGCGCGGCGGTTACGACTACTGGCTGGCGTCCAATCTACTCGAATTCACATCCGATGCCTATGACACGGTGATGTACGACGGCGACGGCCGGGCGGTGAAATTGCCCGGCTACCGCGTCGACGCTCAGACTGATGCCATGATTGCTTATATCAATGAGCACCAAGATCGTCCTTTTTTCCTCTTCAGTTCATTCATTGAGCCGCACCATCAGAATCACCGCGATGATTATCCGCCGCCCTCGGGCTACCTGCAGCGTTACCGCGGGCGCTGGATGCCGCCAGATCTGGCGGCGCTGGTCGGCTCGGCGCAGCAGCACATGGCCGGCTACCTGGGTATGATCAAGCGGCTGGATGAAGCCTTGGGGCGTCTGGTCGACGCCCTGATCAGCCTGGACATGCTGGAGAATACGATCATCCTTTTCACATCGGATCACGGCTGCCACTTCAAAACGCGCAACGCCGAATACAAGCGCTCGCCCCACGATGCCTCGGTGCGCGTTCCCACCATGTTCTACGGCGGGCCCTTTAGCGGCGGCGGGCGCCTGTCGCAAATGGTCAGCTTGATCGACCTGCCGCCGACCTTGCTTGATGCCGCCGGCATCCACATTCCGCCAGAGATGCAGGGGCGCTCGATTCTGCCGCTGCTCCGTGGCGAGTCGGTGGATTGGCCGGGCGAAGCCTTCATCCAAATCAGCGAATCACAAGTCGGCCGGGCGATCCGCAGCAAGCGCTGGAAATACGCTGTGACCGCGCCGGACAAAGACGGTTGGCAGGACGCGGCAAGCGACGCTTATGTTGAAACCGAGCTATACGACCTTCTGGCCGATCCAGAAGAACTTCACAACCGCGCCGGTTGCGAATCCCACCGGCAGGTGGCCGATGTGCTGCGCTCGCGCTTGATCCGGCGCATGATAGAAGCGGGCGAAGACGAGCCGGTCATTGAGCCGGCGCCAATGCGCCAATGCCAGGGCCAGCTATCGGTCGAGATTGAAGAAGGCTGGCTGTGAGGCCGACGTCTGCTTGCCCTACCCGTCGTATTCAAAGTTGCGGACGAGTTGATAGCTCGCCCTTGCATTGGCGAATGCTGGTCGAATGCTTGCGATTGACCGGATTTGACCTCACGGCAGCCGGGGATCGTAAGCAAACCGTCTGATTCCTGTCTTCCAATCTGTGTATAATGTGGCTAACGATCTATTTTCCGCGAGCGCGCCAGCGATGAACCGTCTTTGCCTTTTGAGTCTGTTTCTTGTGCTGACGATTCCGGCTTCGGCACAGACCAATGAATCACAGATTGAACTGCCGAGCGCCTTTCGCATGCGCTCGCTTGGTTCAGATCTGCAAGGCTGGAACAATTGCGGCCCGGCCACCCTCACTAACGCTTTGGTCTACTTCGGTTATGAGGACGACCAGTTTCGCGCCGCTGAATGGCTGAAACCCAATTACGAAGACAAGAACGTCAGTCCTTGGCAAATGGCGGAGTTCGTCAACACGCAGATCCCGGAAATCCCGGTTTATGCCTTGGTCCGCAGCGGCGGGACGCTTGAGCAACTGAAGACCTTAATGGTCAATGGCTTCCCGGTCGTCATCGAGAAAGGTTATGAGCCGCAGGGTTTCACCTGGATGGGTCATTACCTGCTTTTAAGCGGCTGGGATGAAGCGCTGGGCGAAGTCAACAGCATGGACAGCTTCAAAGGCGCGAATACGCGCTACAGCTTTGAGGAGATTGAGCAGTACTGGCAGCACTTCAATTACACTTATATCGTGCTTTACACGGTTAATCGCGAGGAAGAAGTGCTTGCTTTGCTCGGCGCCGACGGCGACGAATGGCAAAACCACATCAATACGCTGGAGATGGCGCGCGCCGAAGCGATTATGGATCAGGAGGATGCTCACGCCTGGTTTAACATGGGCAGCAGCTTTGTGGCGCTCGGCATGTACGATGCCGCGGCCCAGGCTTACGACCGCTCAATCGCGCTTGGCTTGCCCTGGCGCATGTTCTGGTATCAATTCGGCGCGCTGGAAGCCTATTACCATACCGAGCGCTACGACGACATGATCCGCATCGCGCGGCAGAACCAGAACGACAGCGGCGGCCACTACGTAGAAGAGACCTACTATTACCTGGGCATGGCGCGCGAAGGACGAGGCGAGCTGAGCAAGGCGCTGGAGAATTACGAAGTGGCTCTAAGCTTCAATCCCAATTTCAGCCCGGCGCGGGAAGCCATTGAGCGCCTGCGGGAGCGGATCTAGGTCTGCGACTTGTATCGTCACGCGAATCTACAGGATCCTGCGGGCGTTTCGGCGAAACGCCCGCAATTTGCAGGCCATTTTCAACGAGCGTCTCACGAGACGCCCCTACACTTTCGCAATTTTCGTAGCGAACCGCTCATTATGATTTTGATGCGATTACCCTCGGATCCAAAGTCCAATAGTTGACAAGCGCTTGGAAATAAATTAGCATTCTTAAATCGTTGCGCTCATCCTAAATGTTTTGACGACTTTGCTGATGTTTCCTTTGACCTCCGCGCATGCGCACAGCCATACTTTAGCCAGTCGCATACTTTCCCGTTGGCGCTTCATCTTGCCGCTGCTGCTCATCGCGCTCGGCGGCGGCTTGGCGCAGGCGCAGGACCCCACGCCCTATCCAGACAATTTCAAAGTCCAAGTCTATAATATCACGCATAACAGCGCCGACATCGATTGGGGCGCATTCAGTCACTATCTTAGGCAGCAGGGATTTAACCCCCAATGGGTCCGTAACAGCGATTTTGTTAGCGATGATGGCCATCGCGTCCAGCGCAATTATTCTATACCGGCGCCAGCCAAATGGCGGGCGAGATACCTTTGGGGCTGGAGTAGGGAAAAGAAGAATTGGCAAAGACGTCTCTTCCAGCCCAACACCCGATACAGCTTCACTTTAGAAATAGTGGACGAGAATTTTAAGAATCCACACGCTGTTGACGTGCAGTTCACGACATTGGCGGCGCCCAGCAGCGGCTCCGCGCCCACTGTCAACACATACGGCATTACAACAAATACGGCGGACATCTCTTGGAGCGCGGCAGCGGCGAGCAATGTGCGCTATAATATCTATGTCAACTGGTCCTACCGGATGCAGGTTGGCAGCGCCGCGCCTAATAATGGCATTTGGTTGACGCAATTGCTCCCAGGCAGCGTGAATGTCATCGCCATTGAGGAGGTTACCGTCAGGACGAATTCTTACGGGCACATACTACGCTCTATGTGAAATGAAAATGTTCTGAACATTGAAAGGTCTGCACCTCAATCTTATAGCGAAGCCGCAAGATATGTTTGAACAAATGAGCGGTGACTTTTGCAATCAGTCGGGTTGCCAAGCCATCCACCTTTTTTGC
>JAJDUC010000088.1 GCA_022826865.1 Anaerolineae bacterium | reverse complement strand
CGTCGGGGAGATCCCCGAAGGCGGGCGCAAAATCATCGTGCCCTTCCGCGGGCGCGCAGGCATCGGCATCTTCAACGTGAAGGGAACCTTCTACGCCCTGCGCAATATCTGCCCGCATAAACGGGGACCGCTCTGCACCGGGGAGGTGGCGGGGCGCAGCAGCACAGAAGCGCCGCCCTCCGTGACCGGCGGCTTCGTCGGTTATGAGCGCGAGGGCGAAATCATCCGCTGCCCCTGGCACGCCTGGCAATTTGATATCGCGACGGGCCAATGCCTGGTCGACCCCGATGCGCGCGTCAAGACCTATCCCATCATCGTCGATGGCGACGATCTTATCGTCGATGTCGATGTCAGCGATTTTATACCGGAAGGATGAACGAAATGCCCGATTCCATACGCCTCGGCGTCATCAGCTTTGCCCATGGTCATGTAATCCGCTATTGCCAGGTCATCGCCGATTACGACGATGCCGATGTGGTCGCCGCCTGGGATGACGATCACGAGCGCGGGCAAGCGCATGCGGCCGAGTTCGGATTGGACTGGACGCCCGATCTCGATCGGATGCTGGCGCGCGAAGACATCGACGCCGTCTTCGTCACCAGCCCGACCAACAAACACGCCGAGCACGTCATCGCCGCGGCCGAAGCGGGAAAGCACGTGCTGCTGCAAAAGCCGATGGCGCTGACGCTGGCAGACTGCGATGACATTATCGACGTCATTGAGAGAACGGGCGTCAAGTTCAGCATGTGCTACCAGATGCGCGGCGACCCCATCAACCAGAAGATGAAAGCGCTGGTCGACGAGGGCGCGGTGGGCAATGTCGCCGTCATCCGCCGCCGCCATGCCATCCCCGCTCTGCTCATGCCAGCCTTCGCCCAATCCGGCAACTGGCACATGGATCCGGCGCAGAACATGGGCATGTTCATGGACGACGCCTCCCACGCCGCCGACTGGTTTTACTGGATGCTGGGGCGTCCGGTCAGCGTCATGGCCGAGATCGACAATATCGTCACCGATGTCGCGCCCGATGACAACGGCGTCGCCATCTATCGCTTCGCAAAGGGCGAGATGGGCATCCTCTTCAACAGCTCAACCCAGCTGGCGGCCGAAGCCACCACCGAAATCTACGGCGACGCCGGCACAATTCATCAGAATTACGGCGACGCGCCCTCGACCATACCGCCGGCGGAGGCTACGCCGCTGAAGCTCTTCCGCGCCGGCGCTGAGGACTGGGAGCGCTTTGACTTCCCCTTTGTGCCGCATGGCAGCCGCATCCACGGCGTCGCCCGCCCGGTGGTCGACTTCATCAAAGGCGCGGGTCCGCCGCTGGCCACGGCCGCCGATGGCAAGGTCTGCATCGAGATGATCCTGGCCGCCTATGAATCAGCAAAGACTGGACGGCGGATACATCTCTTGTAGGGGCGTTTCGTGAAACGCCCTCGGTGTCACACCAGGATAAATGCGGGCTTTACGCCGTAACGCCCCTACCTCCTCTGACGAAACATTTGACAAGGTCTGCCCCATTGGTTAATCTTTTCGGCGAACGTGAATTTGGCGCTCGCAGCTTTTATTGACAGTTACAAGGAGGCAACAATGTATAGAAGAAATCCTGGAGGGTTAAGTCGGCGCGACTTTTTGAAGTCAGCCGGCGCAATGGCGGGCGGCATAGCGGCATCAAGCGCCCTTCCCTTCGCGTCGCTCGCCCAGAGCGATATGTCAGGCGCGCTCCAGTGGAATACAAACCACAACACCTTGAGCGTCAATGACTTCAAAATCGTCATCGAGAATTTCAACGAAGAATATCCCAATATCGATATCAATCTCATCAATTCCGGCGACGCCTCGCTGTATTACACGCAGATTAATACAGCCGGCGTGGGCGGGACCTTGCCCGATCTCTTTTACGTGCGCTCCTTTGACGCCGCGCCCTTCGGCGCCCGCGGCTGGATCACGCCGCTGAACGACCTGATGGAGCGCGATGGCATGGACTTTTCGGACTTCTGGCCCGCGCAAGTGGCGCAGAATTCCTACAACGGCCAGTTGATGACCCTGCCCTACGACTTCTCCAATGTGGCGATTTATTACAACAAGACCATGTTTGATGAAGTCGGCGTGCCCTACCCGACTAACGACTGGACCTGGGACGACTGCTTTGAGATCGCGGCCGCCTTCAAAGATGGCGAGCCGGGCAACCAAACCCGTTGGGGCGTGGAATTGTGGACCTGGGCCTGGATGATGATGGGCTTGCTGCATGCCGGCGGCGGCGCCACCTTCAGCGAAGACAACCGCAGCTGCATCGTTAATAATCCCGAGAATGTCGCTACATTGAAGCGGATTCAGGAAGAGATCGCGGCTGGCAATGCGGTGCACCGCGGCATGACGCCCGCCGGGCTGGATCCATTCCTCACCGGCAATATCGCGATGGAAGTCCAGGGGTCCTGGTCGGCCTTTTATATGCTGGATGGCATCGGCGATTCCTTTGAATGGGATATCGTCAAGCTGCCGCGCGGCTCCAGCGGCTTGACCAGCGTTTCCGCCGCCGGCGGCGCCTGGGGCATCGCCACCAACACCGAAGACCTTGATGTGGCTTGGGAATTCTGCAAGTACATCACCAATACGGAATCGACCAATATCCTGATATCGAATAACCTGCGCAGCGTGCCCGGGCGGCTTTCTTCAGTGCCGCGCTGGGAAGAGGTGGCGGGGACGGATATCTGGAAGGGCAGATACGTGCAGGTCTTCCCGGAACAGATGCTCAACGACGCCATCAATTGGTCCTATCCCGTCTTCATGGGCGAGTATGACGCCGCCTGGAACGCCCGCATCATCGGCGTCTTTGAAGGCAACGATCCCGAGGAAGCGCTGGCCCAGATCGAAGAAGAAGCCAATGCCGCGGCCGAGCGCTACTTCGAGGACGAGTAAGGCGCTGGTGGTTCACTAACGCCCACCGCGAAATCGCGGTCTGTAGGGGCGAGCCGACGGCTCGCCCCTACGAATTAGCTTTTTGAAGGCCGCCCGCCGAAACGGGAACTGTAGGGGCGATTGACGGTCAGTGTCTACGCGACCCTGTGAATCTCCCTTAAACACGACAATATGCGCAGCGATTACAACTCCTATGTTCAATAGCGACTTGCTCCGCCGCGAGGCGATACAGGGTTATCTCTTCATATTGCCCTGGTTCATCGGCTTCCTGGTTTTCACCGCCGGCCCCTTGACCGCCGCGCTCGGTTTCAGCTTCACCGACTGGAACGGCGTCTCCGCTCTCGAATGGATCGGCTTCGAGAATTACATACAGCTCTCGCAAGATTCGCGCTTCTGGCAATCGCTGAAGGTCACGCTGGTATTCACCTTTTTCTACTTAATTCTGAATCTCATCATCGGCTTCGCCCTGGCGCTGGTGATGAACCAGCCGGCGCCCGGGATGCGGCTCTTCCGCACAATCTATTATCTGCCGGCGGTGCTCTCCGGCGTGGCGGTGGCGGTTCTGTGGTCCTTCCTTTTCCACCGCGAATTCGGCGCTTTGAACTGGCTCCTTGGCTTCATTGGCATCAAGCGGATCGGCTGGATCGTCTCCGAGAGTTGGGCGCTGCCTTCCATCATCATCATGGAG
>JAJDUC010000104.1 GCA_022826865.1 Anaerolineae bacterium | reverse complement strand
TGGGCGCGATTACGCTGGCATTGGCCATCATCTTCTATGTCTTCCTGGACCGCGGGACAGAGCCGTCATGAGACAGCGCGAGCGCATACGCCTTGCCGTCATCTATATCGGCGCCGCCCTCGTGCTGCTGGGCACGGTCGGGCCCTTCCTCTGGCTGGTCAGCTCCAGTTTTCAATACGAGCGGCAATTGCTGAATATCCCGCCGCAATGGCTGCCCAACCCGATTGTTCTGGATAGCTACCGGGAGATTTTTGAAGGCGCAGTGCTGGGCGAAGAATCAGGCGTGCCCTATCAATCGCGCATTTTCCTTGGCTCTTTCGGCAACAGCTTCGCCATCGCCGGCAGCGTGGCGGCGATAGCGGTCGTGGTCGGCTCGCTGGCTGCTTACCCCTTGGCGCGCTTGAACTTCCGTGGGCGCAGCGTGCTGCTCTTCGGCATCCTCGCTAGCCGCTTGATACCGGCGCTGTCCTTGGCCATCCCTATTGTGCTTGTGGCCAAACAGATCGGCATGAGCGACCGGCTCATCACCCTGGTCTTCATCAACCTGTCTTTCGTCCTACCCTATGTGATATGGCTCTTGCAGTCTTATTTCAAGACGATTCCGCTGGAATTGGAGGACGCTGGGCGCATTGATGGCTGCAGCCGGTTGCAAGTTGTCATCAGGATTATCTTGCCGCTGGCTCGCCCCGGCCTAACATCGGCGGCTATCCTGGCTTTTCTGGTGGCCTGGGGAGAGTTCCTCTTCGCGCTGCTGCTTTCGGAAACGCCCGCTTCATACACCAGCACGGTAGTTGTCTCCCTTTTCGCCACCGATGTCGATGTCAACTTCGTCAGCATCATCACCGCCGGCGTCGTCTCGGTCATTCCCCCGATCTGCTTCGCGCTCATCTTCCAGCGTTTCATCATCAGCGGCTTGCTGAGCGGTTCGCTCAAGGGCTAAATCGACGGGAATCCGCGGCCTGTGGCGTCATTCTCGCCCGCATTGGCTTGTCGGACGCCAGCGCCGCTTCACAGCGGCAAGCCGTCCCTCGGCGCGCTCTTATCGCGAATAGGGTCGTCTGGCAAGGCAATAGCAAGCCTGCTAGAATGACAAATCTAGCATACTTATTGGCGATATCGGGAGATCCTGATGAGCAATCCCCTGCTGGAGCTTCAGAACTTCGGGCAGAGCGCCTGGCTCGATTACATCCATCGCGACGACCTGGAGGATGGCGATCTTCAGCGTCGCATTGATGAAGAGGGTGTGCTCGGCGTCACCTCCAATCCATCCATCTTCCAGAAAGCCATCGGCGATTCCGACACCTACGACGCCGCCATCATGACCATGCTCGACCTGGAAGCCCAAGATATCTATGAAGCGCTGGCAATTGAAGATATCCAGCAGGCGACCGACCTGTTTCGCCCGGTCTATGACCGTACCGGCGGCGGCGACGGCTACGTCAGCCTGGAAGTGTCGCCGATGTTGGCGCGCGATACGCGCGCGACCGTCGACGAAGCCAGGCGTCTATTTCGCACGGTCGATCGTCCCAACCTGATGATTAAGATCCCGGCCACGCCGGAAGGCATTCCCGCAATCGAAGCCGCCATCGCCGCCGGCATCAATGTGAACGTGACGCTGATATTCGCCATCAACAATTACGAGCAGGTGGCGGAGGCATTCATCCGCGGCCTGGAGCGGCGTATGGCCGCCGGCCAGGATGTGAGTCATGTGGCGTCGGTCGCCAGTTTCTTCCTCAGCCGCATTGACGCGATGGTTGATCTCATCCTGGAGAATAATATCCGCGCCGCCCAAGTGCGGCAGGACACGGCGCGCATCGCCGCCAACCGCGTGCTCCTGGGGCAAACCGCCATCGCCAACGCCAAAATGGCTTACCGCGCTTTCGAGCGAATTTTTGCAGGCCAGCGCTTCGAGGAATTGCGCGCCGCCGGGGCGCAGGCGCAGCGGCCGCTCTGGGCATCAACAAGCACCAAGAACCCGACCTATTCCGATACGCTTTACGTCGACAATCTGATTGGGCCGCATACGGTCAACACGCTACCTCCGACGACCCTGGCCGCATTCAAAGATCACGGCGTCGCCGCCGAGACGCTCACCCAGGAACCGGACAATCTGTTGCCGCCGGAGGAAGTGCTGGATCGCCTGGCCGAAGTCGATGTCGATCTGGACGCGGTCACATCGCGCTTACAAGACGATGGCGTCGACGCTTTTATCGAATCCTTTGAAACCTTGATCTCCCAGGTGGCGGCCAAGCGCACGCTTCTGCGCAGCGGCATCATCGAGCGCGCAAAGCTGGCCCTGGGCATCTATCATGGCGCGGTCGACCGGGCGGTGGAGCAACTTGATGCCGACTTGGCCAATCCCCGCCTTTGGAACAAAGATGGCAGCCTGTGGAAGAAGCACGGTCCCACGATCGAAAAGATCGTCAATCGCCTGGGCTGGCTGGATTTTGAAGCGACCATCGACCGGGCGCGGCTGGTGGCGCTGCGGGAGAGCATACGCGGCAGCCGCTTCAAACACGCGCTGCTTTTGGGCATGGGCGGCAGTTCGCTCGCGCCCGAAGTGCTGGCGGATATGTTTGGTCCGCAGGCGGGTTTCCCATCTTTGATCGTGCTCGATAGCACCGACCCGGCCCGCATCCGCCAAGTCGAGGAGCGGATCTCGCTGGACGACACGCTTTTCATCGTCGCCAGCAAATCGGGCGGCACAATCGAGACTCTGGCGCTCGATCACTATTTCTGGGAGAAGACCGGCGGGAACGGCGAACAGTTCATCGTCATTACCGATGCCGGATCGCCCTTGGAGGAGACCGCAAGGCAGGCCGGCGTTCGCGAAATCTTTCTCAACCCGGCCGATATCGGCGGGCGCTACAGCGCGCTCAGCTATTTTGGTATGGTTCCGGCCGCGTTGATCGGCTTGGATCTGGAAGGGCTGTGGGCCAGCGCGGACACGATGGCCGCCGCCAATGGCGAGAACATCCCGGCGCATTATCACCCGGGCCTGCTGCTCGGGGCCGTGATTGGCGCGCTTGCGCTGGAGGGGCGCGACAAGGTCACTATTGCGACGTCCGAGTCGCTGAGCGGCTTTGGCAACTGGGCGGAGCAGCTACTGGCGGAGAGCCTGGGCAAAGAAGGCGGAGGCGCCCTGCCAGTCGTCGGCGCCACTATCGGTTCGCCGCATGACTATGTAAGCGACCGCTTGTTCATATACTTGCGTGTGGACAATGATGCCGATGTCGCGGAGAAAGATGCCGCAGTGCGCGCATTGCGCGAAGCCGGGCACCCGCGCCTGACCCTGCGTCTGGAGAACAAGCAAGCTATCGCCGGCGAGTTTTTCCGCTGGGAATACGCCACCGCAATCGCCGGCGCCATGTTAAATGTGAATCCCTTTGACGAGCCGAACGTCACAGAAGCCAAGGATGCAACCAAAGCGCTGCTGCGCAGCTATGGCCAGCGGGGCGAACTTCCCGCCGAGGAAGCGCTGATCAGACAAGACGCGCTTGCGCTCTACGCCGACGAACACACGCTGGAGCCGCTGCGCGAGCTTTGCCAGCATCATGGCTTTGACGGCAACGATGCCGCGCAGTTGATCGCGGCGCAGATGGCCGGCACCTACGCCGGGGATTATTTCGCTTTCCTCATCTACTTCACGCCGAGTGCCGATGAGCGGCGCCAGATCGAACATATTCGCCGCCGCCTGCGCCACGCTACCAAGCGCGCTGTCACGATCGGCTTCGGTCCGCGCTATCTGCACAGCACCGGGCAGTATCACAAGGGCGGAGGCAACAATGGCGTCTTCTTACAATTGACCGCGGATGCCGCGCCCGATCTGCCAATTCCGGGCTTCGATTTCAGTTTTGGAACGCTCTTCGCCGCCCAAGCGGCCGGAGATCTGCAAGCCTTGCGCAATCACAAGCGGCGCGCCATTCGCTTGCATTTGACCGGCGACCGCAGTCTTGGCTTGCAGCAACTTCTGGGCGCGATTGAATTTGTGGAGTCGCGACGGAACTAGATTGCGGCGGTCTTATACAAAGGACGCCGCTTGGGAAAGGCAAACCCGCCATGTTAATGGCGGGTTTGCTTTAACGAGAAGAAGCCCGCGTCATTCGAGAACCGACACGGCGCTGGCCTGCATGCCTTTACGGCCCTCAATGGCGACGAACTCGACGCGCGCGCCTTCGTCCAAGGTGCGATAACCGCTTCCCTGGATTTCCGAATAGTGTACGAACAAATCGTCACCGTTTTCCTGGGAGATGAATCCATATCCTTTTTCGGCGTTGAACCACTTGACCGTACCTTGCAAACGTTGTTCAGACATTCTGCTTTTGCTCCTGATAGAGAAACGATTGATCGGGATTTGCCATAGCCTTATGCCGCTTCGCGCGAATTCAGCATGCTAAATATAGCGCGGGCCGCAAACCGAGAAGCGGGCAAGCGACCGCATTCATGCACTTTTGTGCCGAATGCCCGCCGCGTACATTGCTCTCGTGGGGACTGATGGGTGCATACCCACTGCACCAATGTGGAAAACTGCTGCTCATGCGTGCCTATTTACCACCTTGCGTCATGTACTATAACAGCGCATCCTGGATAATGTCCATAGTGACTTCTCGCTCAATGCAAAATGCTAAACGCTCTTCGCAAGTTCATACAATCTCGGCGCCTGTTCAGCGATGACGCGCGGCTCGCTTCTCCAGGCGAATCGCTCGCCAACACCGCCATATTCAAATGCCAGGGTATCCGGTTCACTCCAGCGTCCGCGGCGTATCTGCTCAATTGCCCACTCGGCGATCTCCCAATCCGCCGCCGTCATCTCGAAGTGATCGTGGCGCATGCCCAACTTGTCAGGCTCGGGCAAGATACCCACGATATGAAGCTCGCGCAGGGCATGTGCCGGCAAGGCATTGAGATAGTCCTTGACATCCCTGCGCCCGGCGCCTTCGCAGGCGCGGATGGCATGCGCCGTATCCAGCAGGAATCCGCAGCCGGTCCGCCGGACGATTTCCGAGAGCACTGTCGGATCGACAATCTCTTCAAGCTGTTCGCTGTACCAGCCTTCAGTTGGGTAGGGCACATTTTCAACAACGATTCGCTCATTGCCGAAGCGCTCGCCCAGCATTTCTACATCGCGGACGGCGCGCTCAATGACGGCCTCGGTCGAGATGATCTCGCCCGGAGAAAAGTCCGACTTTGTCATCCACAGGTGGGTATTGACCACCAGCGTTTCGGTCGTTTCAAGCCATTGCTGCAGTTGGTCCAGATCCAGGTTCGGCTGCGCGCCCGGCCCGGCAAACAACATGCAATGCACATAGACCGCATGGACTTCGCTAACCTGCATGACCAGATCGGGCCAATCAGGACACTTGAACAGATCGACCTGAATCCTGCCTTCACGCCAGAGCCGCTCCGCCTGTGGCGAATAATTGATTGCAAATTTCATCAAGTCGTTCCCCATAATGGTTTGACCTGATAACATACACCGCTTGTCCGTCTTCTGCGCGGCTTGACTAGCCGATTCAAAAGCGAATATGCTATCATCGGTCGGAATCCAATCGTCCCTTGATGTGAACCATGACTACCATTCTACTCATTCGACATGCCGTCAACGACTTCGTCAAAACAGGCAAACTCGCCGGCTGGACCGAAGGCGTACACCTCAACGAAGAAGGCCGGGCCCAAGCGCAAGCCCTGGGCGAGCGCTTGGCTGATGCGCCCATACAGCGGATCTACGCCAGCCCTATCGACCGAACAATGGAAACGGCGGCGGCCATTGCCAAGCGCCATCCACAGTTGCAGGTGGTAGAGAATCGCGAAATCGGTGAAGTGCGCTACGGCGATTGGGAAGGCATGAAAGTCAGCGATTTGCAGCGCCGCAAGATGTGGGCGGTCGTGCAGGAATATCCATCGCGCGCTTATTTCCCCAACGGAGAGAGCATGCGTGGCGTGCAAACGCGAATTGTCAACGCGATAGAAGCGCTGGCGCAGCAGCACCCGCGCCAGATGATCGCCCTGGTCTTTCACGCCGATTTGATCAAGATGGCTTTGGCGCATTACTTGGGCATGCACCTGGATGTCTTTCAGCGAATTGTTATCTCGCCCGCTTCAATCAGCACGCTGCGCTTGGGGCACAGCCGCCCGTTTGTCATTGGCATGAACGACATCGCCCACATCCTGGCTTTAAAGCAGCAGCCCGGCAAGCCCACGGGCTGAAGCCCCTTCCGGTTCTGCGGGACTCATTCTACAGCTTGCGGTTAAAATGCTTGTAGAGGGGGGAAGCAATGGGAAATGTGATTGAACTCAATCCGGTCGAATTTGTGACAATCGGCACGATTGGGCCCAAAGGCAAACGCACCTTCCACCTGCAGGCGGGCCAGGACAACCGCATCGTTTCCTTCACTATTGAAAAGGAACAGGCGCACGCGCTTTCCGCCGCCATTGCCGAAATGCTGGACGATATCGAGGCGCAAGACGCGACCAAGACCGAAGCCGACTTCAGCCATCTGGACATGGAGCTGCGTGAACCGATTGAGCCGCTCTTCCGCATCGCCCAGATGGGCCTGGCATACGAAGCGAATGACAACAAGATTATTCTGGTCGCGCAAGAGTGGCTGCCACAGGCCGAAGACGCGGAAGAAGAGGATGAGGACATCGACGATCTGGAAGAGCGCGATGTCGAGGAAGCCTTCAACCTCTTTGAAGGCGCCGATGGCGAGCCCCAGGTCGTGCGCATGTGGTGCAGTCGCGAGCAAATGCGCGCCCTCAGCCTGCGCGCCATGGACACCGTGAAATCGGGCCGGCCCGACGCCAAACAGAATGGACGCATCATCTTCTACTGGACCTAAGACCCGCCCAGCGAGTGAGGACGAACGATGGCCAGCAAGATCCGAGAAATGACAGTGGCTGAATACTTCGCCTTCGACGAAGCCAGCGAAATCCGCAATGAATACATCGACGGAGACATCATCCCCATGACCGGAGGCACAGGCAACCACGCCGCAATCATAGCTTATACAATAGCTGCCTTTGTTAATGCTTTAGGCAACCGAAACTGCATCGTTCGCTCAAGCGACATGCGCGTCAGAATCGACGCCAGCAGATATGTCTATCCCGATGTCAGCGTCGTTTGCGGCGAAGCCGAGTACGAGGATAGCCGTGATGTGACCCTGCTGAATCCGACCATCGTCGTGGAAGTGACATCGCCATCCTCAATTGCCTACGACCACGTCGACAAGTTGGGCTTTTATTCTGATGTCCCCAGCATTGGCGGTTATCTCATTCTGGATCAGGAGCGCGTCTACGCCGAATGGCACAGCCGAACGGAAAGCGGATGGCATGTGCGGCAATTCAGCGACTTGAAGGACATAATCCCGCTCGAGCCGCTGGACTGCGAACTGCCGCTTGGGCAGGTCTATCGCGGCTTGAAGCTGCCGGCATAAATCCAAGCCGGGGTAGTGTATCAATTTCGGTTGAAATAGCCTGGTAGGGGCGATCCGGCGGATCGCCCGATGGGTAAAACAGGATCGAAATTGGGCGACTCACCGAGTCGCCCCTACCAAATCGTCGGTATTTGAAGAAATTCAACCGACT
>JAJDUC010000131.1 GCA_022826865.1 Anaerolineae bacterium | reverse complement strand
AATGAGAACAAAAAGGATGGTAAACAACGTCTTCGCGTCTATACTGGTCATTGGGTTGGCTCTCCATCTGGTTGTTGTTGGTGCAACTTCCATTTTGGAGATCAGCCCATTTTTCGCAAATCTATTTCACATTAAACGTATACTTGAAACCCCAGTCAATTATTTCACCGTCAATGTGCAAACCAAAAAAGAGGCGACGGTGAATAGTTTGCAGATTAGCAATATCACCGCTGATTCGGCGCTGCTTTCTTGGGTTGATCCCAATTCCTTTAGAAGCCGCAGGTACTTTGACTATACCGTAATCTCTCTTGACGGGCATATTATCTTTAAGGAATACGAGTTCACTGGCACGGAACACACGCTGGAGAATCTGCAGCCAGGCACCACCTATGCCGTCCAGGTCTACAAAGAGTTCGGAACTCAAATGCACTATGGTCAACCCGAGCAGCTGGGGTGGGGCAGCTTTACGACACTGGCCGCGCAGCAAGGACAGGCAGACCAGCTCGTACTGCCCAGCGACACGCCGACCGCGACCAATACAGCTACGAGTACACCGACCGCGACTGCCACCCCGACAAATACGCCAACCAACACAGCGACAAGCACCCCTACGCCTACCAACACGCCGCAGGCGCAGCAGTTCAAAGCGCAGCAATCGGAGCCAGACGCGCAGCCGCAGCCGCAGCTGCCCACCGACGGCAGCTTGGGCATGATCTTCCCCAAAGTCTCCAAAGACCACATCACGGTCGAGTGGAGCGACATGGGCAAGGTCCTGCTCTACTTCGTCAGCATCAGCGGCGGCAGCCATTACGATTATACGACGCTCAACGCTGGCGTGACCTCGCATCACTTCGGCGGCTTAATACCCGATACCCGCTACACCTTCGAAGTCAACGCCTATCCGCAAAGCGGCAGCAAATTCGTCGCCGTCGACAGCGCCAAAACCGCGCCGGAAGGTCCGCCGACGGCGACGCCGATTCCGACGGATACGCCGATACCGACCGACACGCCCGTCCCCACGGCAACGCCAGTTCCGACCAACACGCCACTGCCGCCCATCAACGTCGCCGCTGCCGTACAGGGCTATACCGGCGTCAGCTTGTCCTGGAACGCTGTCAGCGGCGCGACCGGCTACACGCTGGGATACGCCGGCAGCGATATGACCAGCGACTCCATCAGTCTGGGCGCGTCCGCGACCAGCCATCAGTTCACGGGCTTGAGCGCTGGCGCCACCTATCACGTGACCTTGACCGCGAACTTGCCAGACAGCGGGCAGCACAGCGGCGCGGCGCATTTCGCCTTGCCGATGCCGCCGACTGCCACTTCGACGCCAACGAATACGCCCAGTCCAACCGCAACTGCGACGCCCACTTCGACGCCAACGGCAACGAGCACTGCCACGCCCAGCAATACGCCGGCGCCGCAGCCCAGCGGACCCTACGCCGCTTTGATTACCACCTTGATCGGCTATCAAGGCGAGACACAGCATGGCGATGATCATGTCGAGCGCTGGACGCGGGCTTTGGCGGCGCTGGGCTGGGGCAGTCATGCCAATCCGATGACGCTGGCTGAGGCGAAGGACATGCGGGATCAGTATTCCGCCAGTCGTTGGCAGCCGGTGGTCGACGCCTTGACACAATTGCAGCCGCCGCCGACGAACACGCCAGTCCCGCCGACCAATACACCCGTCCCGCCAACCAACACGCCAGTCCCACCGACAAACACGCCAGTCCCGCCGACCAACACGCCTGTGCCACAAAGCTACACCGTGCCTCAGAGCCTCATCGACACCTTGATAGGCTATACGAAGGAAGATTATGGCGATGATCATGTCAAGCGCTGGAAGCGGGCACTGGCGGCGTTGGGGCATGACAGCGGCGAGAGCCCGATGACCTTGCAAGAAGCGAAGGACATGGCGGACAGCTACAGTCGCAATCGCTGGCAGCCGGTGGTGGACGCGCTGGAGAAGCTGGCGGGGAATTAAGCTCGCTGCCGACTGCATTTTATGGGGCGAGTTTGCGGCTCGCCCCTAGCGATTTCAAACTGGCAAATAATCCGCGTTCACCGCAAACAGATCGTCCACCATCGACTGAATCTCCCGCAGCGAGCAGACGGCCGCCGAAAGCGGCGAATAAGCCACCGCCTGATAGATCAGCCGTTTGTCGCCCTTGAGGATGCCTTCTACCGCCATCTCTTCAATCTGAGAGTAGAGGTTGGTCAGGGGCGCCACTGACTGCGGCAAGGCGCCGACCGCGACCGCCTCCAAGCCATCGCGCGATGCCCAAACCGGCACCTCGACGCAGGCCTCGCGCGGCAGGTTGTCGACCAAACCCCGGTTTGGCACATTGCCATTGAATTTGAAGGGCCTGCCGCCTTCCATCGCGTTGATAATATAGGCGGCGTATTCGTGACCGCGCTCGAGGTCGATGTCTTCCTGCTCGAACCAGTCGTGAATATCATCGCGCCAGTCGTGCTCGCGCCGGCGATATTCGGTGAGGATGTAGGCGTGCTGGCCGGGGTTCCAGTTGGTGCCGTGTGTGGCGTATTTTTCGATGAGATCGGGCCGCTTGCGGAACCACCAGTTGTATTCCGAGTTATGTCCGCTCGACTCGGTCACATAATAATCCAGCGCCAGGAACATCTCGTTGCGCACTTGCTCGGCATTGTAGATGTCCTCGTTTTCAGTGATCGCCCGCTGGATCAGCGGATAGGCGTCTTCGCCGTTCCAGGTGTAGTCGATGAACCAGGCGGTGTGGTTGATGCCGGCGCAGGTGTAATTGATTTCGTCATAAGGCGCGCCAATCCAATTGGCAAGCATCTTCGATGTGCCTTGCACGCTATGGCATAAACCGGTGACATTGATATCCGTCTCAATGTCCATGGCGCGGCAGAGCATCGCCATCGGGTTGGTGTAATTCAGCATCAGCGCGTTCGGGCAGTAGCGCTCCATATCGCGGGCGATATCCACCAGCACGGGAATCGTGCGAAGCGAGCGAAATATGCCGGAGACGCCGCGCGTGTCGCCCACATTCATATCGACTCCGTATTTCATCGGTATTTCGATATCGTGGCGCCAGACATCGGTGGAGCCGACCAGGATGGTCACGACCACATAGTCGGCGTCCCGCAGAGCCTCGGCACGGTCCATCGTGGCGCTAACCGTCGCCGGATAGGCGCCGGCTTGCGCGATGCGTTTGACGGCGCGCTGGGCGAAATCGAGGCGCTCGGCGTCGATGTCCATCAGCGCGATTTCGGCGCCTTCAAGTCGGGGAAAGGTCAGGATATCCTTGACGAGCTTGCGCGTGAAGCCGAAGCTGCCGGCGCCAATGAAGGTGATTTTAGGCATGGGATGGTGTCTCCAAGTTTAGGCTAGCTGAATCTAGCTGGATTCAGGCGCCTTGTCGAGAAATTCTTGCCAATCGCAATATGCGCCGACTCCCTTGTCATCAACATAACCGACACGGCAATCGCGCAGTTCTTCGTCGGAAAGCTGCTGCGCCCTGACCAATTCTATGAATTCGTCTCGGTCAGGGGATTCTATGTCAGTACGGACGACATCAACGTAGCGCACTTCCACCAACTTGCCGTAAGCAAATCCGCGGACTACGTTCCCGCCCGGTTCAAAGAGCGCGTATGTTTTGGTACTCAGTGATGACGGAGCGATTCAGTTCGCCGCTTCGGACAGTGGCTCGGGTTCGCTGTACCCGTCCATTCTGCCATCGCTGTCGAGGAATTCGCGCGCGTCATAATATAGGCCGACGCCGTTTTCGTCCACGTGGCCTACGCGGCACCTGCGAAAAAAGGTCTCATCGGTTTCATCCCGCGTTTGCCGAAGTGAAGCGAGGAAAGCGTCCAACTCTGGCGACGCGATTTCGGATGGAACAAGATCAATGTAGCGCCGCTCCACCAGCTTGCCGTAGCTGTATGAACTGACTTGCTTTCCGCCTGGTCTATAAAGCACGAACCGCTTTTCCATCATCTGTCTAATCCTTCGTGCCAACGCATAACATAATACCAGAAGTTGGTCGGCGAAAACAGCAGATCGTAGCTGCATTCTTCCAAAAAGTATACTCGATAAATGTCGTCGCTCGCGCCCTCGGCGCCTGACAGAATGAATGCTACCCTGTTCACTTTAACCCTAGCTCGGGTTGCCACGTTCATTTCCTGCGGTCTATCTATTCTAAACCCGTGGTCAATCCAGTTTCGGATTGCCCTTGCCACGCTGACTGTATCCCAGCCCAAATCATTGGAATCGATATTTTCAAGGCGCGAAACCTGGGCGAAGCCATCAGCAAAGCGATCAGCGCTCGTTTCACCTTCGCCGATCAATTCAAATAGGTTGGAGACAATGAGCGTCAACGCCCAATCATGCGCGTCATCTGCCTCTTTGTACAGCAGATTCCCAGAAAACACTGCCATTTCAATTGCGACATCTCTGTCAATTTGCATCGAATCGCTGTGCATGGCAGAGCCTTCTGTGAGTAGTGGGCGCATTCTCTTCAGCAGTTATATCAAGCGCTCCAGCCTGTCCACCAGACCCTCAAGCACCTTGAAGGTCTCCTCGACCGCCAGCGGCGTCGTCATATCCACGCCGGCCGCCTTCAAGGCCGGGATCGCATAATCGCTGCCGCCGGCCCGCAGGAAGGCCCGGTAGCGTCCGACCGCCTCGGCGTCGTCCCCGGCCAGGATCGCGTTCGCCAGCGCGTGCGCCGCCGAAATGCCGGTGGCGTATTGGAATGTATAGTAGGCTTCGTAGAGATGGCCGAATTGCGCCCAGGTGATGCCCGTCCGCCGCGGGTCATCGGTCATCGTCTCGCCGTAGCCCTCGGCGTAAAAGCCGGCCATGATCTCGTTGAGCATCGCGGGCGTCAGCGGCTCGTCCTTTTCCATGCGCGAATGCACCTCGAATTCGAAGCGGGCCAGCGTCGGCATGATGAAGAAATAGCGGTGGATGTTGTCCATCGCCTCCTGAATCAGCGCCAACTGAAAGTTGCGGTCATTGCGCCGCGCGAAGAGATGCGCGCGCACCATGGCTTGATTGAAATTGGAGGCGACCTCGGCGGCGAACATGGAATAGTGGCTGTAAATGAAGGGCTGATGCGCCCGCGTGTAGTGGCTGTGCATGGAATGCCCGAGCTCGTGGGCCAAGGTGCTCATCGAGCTCAAGTTGCCATCAAAGCTCATCATGATGAAGGGATGGCTGTCGTATGTGCCGAAAGAGAAGGCGCCCTCGGATTTGCCCTCGTTGATGGCGTAATCGACCCAGCGCTCGTCCAGGCAGCCGCGGCGCATCGTTTCAACATAATCCCGGCCCAGCGGCGCCATGCCCTGCGCGATCATGTCGACCGCATCCGGGAAGCTCAGTTGCGGATCATTGTCCGTAAGCGGCGCCCAGATATCCCAAGGATGAATCGTTTCGTAACCCAGGGCCCGCCGGCGTACATCCCAGTAGCGGCGCCAGGTCGGAATCTGCTGCATGTAGGTGTCGATGAGATTGTGGAAGACCTCGACTGGAATGTTGTTCGGCGAGAGCTTGGCTTGCAGAACGCTATCGTAGCCGCGCAGGCGCGCCAACGTGACATTGCTCTTGACTGACGCCAGATAGGCCGAGGCGAAGGTGTTCTGGTATTGCAGGTAGCTGTCGGCGTAGTTCTTCCAGGCGCTCTCGCGAATCTGGCGGTCGGCGTCCGCCAGGAGTTTGTCGCGGGTGCTTTGCACTAGCGGCTGGGGCGCGCCGTCGCTGTCCTCGGCCGGCCCGAATGTCAGATCCATGTCGTTGAGCGCGCTGCGAATGCTTTCGATGCGGCTTAGCGGATCGCTGAGCAAGCCCAAGACCGACTCCACTTCGGCGGAGAGCACATGTTTCTTTTTGCGCAAGAGGTCGTCGATGTAATGCCGATACAGCTTGAGTTCATCGGATGCCAGCCAGGTTTGCAGCGTCTCTTCCGCCATCGCCAGTAGCTCGGGCTCGGCAAACGAGGCGCTGGACAAGAATTGCCCCAGCAGCCCCTGCGCCTGCCCGACCATGCCTTTGATCGCTTCGTTATTCCCGTCGCAGGCTTGCCACATGACCGGGTACATGAAGAGGGTGTAGATGCGGCGAGAGACGGACGCGTGCAAACCGAACCAAGCGGCCAGGCGCTCGGGACTTTCTGAGAGCGCGCCTTTGAAGGGTTCGATTTCGTTTAGCGCGGCCGCGTTCGCCTGATATTCGTCGCGCCAGGCGTCGAATGAGGGGAAGACGGATTCGTGATTCCAGGTGGATTCGACCGGGACTTCTTCGCGTGCGGGAACTGCGGGCATGGTGATGTCCTTGTATCATTCAGAATTCGATTGTGGCGATTGTAACAGGGGCTTGCGTATTTGCTTAGAGAAACCAGCCGGAGAGCATCAAATAGCAGCGTAACTCCCATACGCGCGGTTGATTCCACCATCGCGCCAGTGACAGGTGGAGCACACTTCCCGGCCTTAATCGTTCAACGGGAGTCTCCAAACCCACGTACTTAAGCCGAAACTTGCGACTGCTGGGACCCAAATATACATAGTATATTTTGCCCTTTTCCATGCGCTTCCGTAAGCCATACTTTGGGCGCCAAAATGCATGGGCAAATCCCGGTACGCCTAATCTTTCACAGATATATCCGCTGCCGGCATTCGTATACTCTACAAACCCGTCAAACAGAGTTCGCTTGCGGCTGCGTTTCAAGTCCAGTGCATTGATGAGAAACTCCTTCGCGTCTGGCATTTCTCCCAAGTATTGTTTAGGGGTGACCATAATGTCTTCGGTGTGTGGCTTCTTCATGAAACGCTTTGGTTCAAGTTTACAATCCCATACGTCACCTACATCAAACTTAGTGTCCTCAGGTTGATTGCCTCCCGTTGAAGTAAGCAGTCGTATTAATTCATAATTGTCGAGTGTAAGGCCCCCGACGCACAATTCATTGTCCATCTGCGTTTTGCAGACTACCAGTACTTTGGTCATCGTCAAATCTCCTAAGTCGCAAGCAGGTTTTCGACTTCTACGCTCAATTGCCTCCCGAATTCATCTGCTGCCAAACTGCGATGGCATGCTCGTGGCGCTCCTTCGACGCAAAACAGTACGGGCCGCAACACTTCCTGCCTAATGACATCTCCTGCAATCTCGTGCGCCTCAGCCAAAGCCTCAAAAGCGGAAAACTTGCGCTCAGGCTTACGCTTGTAAATCCGAAGTACATCGCGTCTGTACTCTCGTACATACGCGTCACACAGATGTTCACGGTCGCTCCGCCTTTCAAGCCGCTGCTCATTGTCAGCCTCGTCCTGAAGGCTGCGTATCCGTGGGGTCGGCGCCAATTCCTTCAAATGCGCGTAACCAATACCCAACTCCTTAAGCTTGTTCTGCAAGTAGCTGCTGTTGACGAACTTGTACCGTGCACCACGCATGCCACGTCGTGCCCTAATATCAACGAAGAGGTCGATTTTGTTTTCTACGAGAGCGTCAAAGAATTCATCCTCTGTATAGCCGTAGACACCTAGCGTGTAGATCCTCTGAGGTGATATTGCATTCATCAATTCCTCCTAAAACAGCATGTTAAGTTGGCGTGGTTTGATTTCCGCCTCAAGCAGGTCCTGAGTCTTAAGTTCACCAGCTTTATCAATATGGAGCACCTTAAAATTCGCGTCCTTCGCCACCGTCGCGCCCACCACATAACTGCGATGACAATTGGCCGGGTCTTTCTCGCTGCACATGATAGCGACGCGCTGTTCCCCCGCCAGCGCCCTCAAACGCGCTATCCCACGCTGATACCAGTCCCGCTCTTCGCAGCGGGTCGCATCCAGCTTGCCTGCCACAAAGCAATGCTCATCAGCAGGTCTCCCGCCCAGCGAATCGCCCATGAAGACGTAGCCCAGGCCGGCGCGCGCCACAATCTTCGTCAGCGATGTGCGCGTGAAATCGGGATTGAACTTAGAATAGGGCTGCGTCCGCACATCGACCAGAACATCAATCGCGTAACGCTTCAGCAATGCGACAAAATCGCCTGTTTCGCGCCCACCGTAACCTATAGTGAATAACTCGTTCATTGATGACCTACCAGCGCGATTGCATTACTAATCACTGTTGAAATTACCACATTTGTTCCAATTGTCAATCAACAGATCCGACTGTTCCAGGCGTCACTGACAATGCAAGGTCTGGCTCAATGGGCCCTTTTCATGCCAATTTAGCGTTGGCCCAAGTCTACTCGCCAGACGCTGGAATACCGAGATGGACATGCCCAAGAATCGCCTCGGCCCGTGAATCCCAGGTGTAGCGCGCCAGCGCATGTTCACGCGCGTTCTCGCCAAGCCGCCGCCGCAAGCCGCTTTCCTCTCGCAGCCGCTTGATTGCCGCCCGCCAGGCGCCGATGTCATCCGGCGGGACCAGAAGGGCTGTTTCGCCATCCTGGACCACATCGGACCAGGCCGGCAAGTCCGATGCGATGATCGCCTTGCCCGCCGCCATGTACTCAAAGAGCTTTAACGGCGATGTGTAATGGGCAAATTGCTCGTTGCGCGGATGGGGCATGGCGCAGATGTCAAATGCGCTCAGGTAGGTCGGAACCGCGGCTGGCGCAACTTGACCGGCATACATGAAGCGTTCCGAAGGCAAGCCGCGGGCCGACCATTCCCGGCGGAGCGCTTCCGCTTGATCCGCCGGCCCGCCGACAAGCGCCAGCTGTGCGCCGTCCAAGTCCGCCAGCGCTTCAATCAGATTGCCCACGCCTTTGTCCATGCCGATCATTTGCAGGCGGCCGACATAGCCGACGATGAAAGCGTCTTCTGCCCAACCGAGCCGGCGCCGCGCCGCCGTTTGTTCCGGCATATCGGCGAAGCGCGCCCGGCGGATGCCGTCATGGGCGACGATTGTACGGGCGGGATCGGCATTGCGCTTGCCGATCAAGGCTTTGCGCAGGGGCGCTGTGATGGCGATGACGCTGCCGGCGCGGGAGGCGACAGCGCGCTGCAGCGCAGCGCCGCGCCCGGGCGGCGCGAAAAGATGCGCCTCGTAGGCCAGGCGCCGCCGGTCTTTCAGGCGCGCCAAAAGCGTCAGAATGAATTCGTCCCGGCTGTAGTAGATATCGGCGCGGGTGAAAAGGAGCAGAGCGAAGCTGACCACGGCGTAAGACAGCAGCAGCAGGTAAAATGCCAGCCGAGCGCCCATGCCATCGGCCGGGAAGAGCGGGAAAATGTCGATGCACGGGATGCGGCGCAGGCTGAAATTGGGCCGGATGCCATAATAGGCGAAGGGGTCGGCGACCGCCCGCATTTCGGGCGTATTCCAGCGGCGCGCCACCCAGAGGGTCACGCTCATGCCGGATGCGGCGAAGGCCTCGCAATTCTGCATGATTTGCAAGCCATGCGCCTTCTCCGTCGGCAGGCGCATCAGTGAGATGTAAAGCAATTTGGGCATCGGGTACCGCTCTTGATCACTCTCGGGCGGGCTGGCCCTTGGCTTGCCGCGGCAGCAGCATGCTGAGTATACCCGCGACAGCGATCATGACCGCGACGATCTGGAATGTCAGCGCCAAGCCGATCTGGTCGGAAATGAAGCCGATCGCCAGCGAGCCGATTGCGCCGGTGGCGAAGATGAAACCCAGGATGGCGCCCGAGGCGAACCCCTTGCGCATCGGGATCAGGTCTTGCGCCATCACCACAATGAGACTGTGCGCGCCGCCGGACAAACCGCCGGCCGCCACCGCCAGAAAATAGGCGAAGGCGCCTTCGTAAGCCGGCAGCAAGAAAAACGCCGGCGCGGAAAACAGCATGCTCAGCATCATCACCAAGCGCCGGTCAAAGCGGTCGGCCAGGCGCCCGAATATCAAGCCGGAAACGGCGGAAGCGATCCAGTAGGAACTGGTGATCGTACCGTAGGCGGCCGGGTCCCAGCCTTTTTGCTCAAAGAGCACGGGCACAAATGCGACCGAGCCCTGCTGTCCCAAGCCGCGCAGCAGCACGATGAGCCCCAGAATGAAAAACGCCAGCAAAGGCAAACTTTCTCGCTGGACGTTTTCCCGTTCGGATTTGCGCTTGTCCTGCGCCGCATGGTGTTCATGATGTTTCGGGATTGTGCTGGCCATCAGCAATACGGCGGGCAGCGACAGCAGCGAGACCAGGATGATGGGGGTCACGTTGCCTTGCATACCGAAGTGGCTGACGCCCACGAGCTTCGCCATGGCGCCGAAGGGATCCGGGTTTGCCCACTCCAGCAGAATGCCGGCGATGGCCGGTCCCAGCGCCAGGCCGGTTTGGCCCATCAGGAAGAAGATCGCCATGTGGAATGCGGAGCGCCGCGGCAGCGATTCGGCCGAGTGCAGGGCGCCCACGGGATGCAGCGCGCCGCTGCCGATGGAGGCGATGACCATGGGCACAAACATCAGCCAGTATTGGCGCGTGATTGCGGCTATGGCGACCGACAAGGTGAACATCACGACGTGGTAGAGCAAGCCGAGCGAACCCAGCCAGCGGCCGCCGGTGCGGTCGGCGCGGATGCCGAAGAAGGGCTGGCTGACGGCGCCGAGCAGCTGCGCGATTGCGACCGCCAGACCGATCTGAATATTGCTCATCGGCATGATGCTGGCCGCCAGGAAGGTCAAGAGCACCGGCGCCATGGACGCGAAAATGTCGTTCGTGAGATGTCCGATGCAAACCGACCAGAGCAGCCGGTAGTGACGCGGCATGCCGTATAGCTCCTACAGGATTGGCGGCAATGATATACTTGCCAGCCGATGTTGAGAATGTAGATTGTAGGCAATATTGGCTTGGGAAGAAGGACAGGGCCGGGCTATGCCTGTTACTCGAGCTCTCTCAGCCTGCGCCAGATTTCACTCGGGTTCGCATCGTTCTGATCTGATTTGGAGTAGATGTGCAGAAACAAGAAAGATTCATCCGCCAATTGAACATAGATAACGCGAAAGCCGCCACGCTTTCCTCGACGAGCAGACCTGTTTGTCAGTCTAACTTTGTAGACTTCTCTGCCGAACTTGGGCATGTAGTCACCACGGTAACTTTCATGCTCCATTTCCGCAATTAAACTGTCAACATCCTGTTCAATGAGGCGATATCGTTTTCGCAACCTCTTAACATCCTTGACAAACCCACGCGAAAACTTGAATTTGATGGACATCAGGATGGAAGTTAATCCCTGAGTTGCTCGCGGAACTCCTCAAGCGTAAGCACATCCCCCGCCAAGGCTTCCTTATATCCCTGCTTGACGCCCTGCAATATCTCTTGACGCGTTGGCTGGCGATAGGGCTCGTCATCATCTTCGGCGTCGAGCGGCGTCGGACGGTAGTCGCCCGCCTTATATTCCGCCTCCGCTTCCCGCAATGCTTCGGCAATCTCCTCATCGCTCGGCTCGCCGAAGATCTCGTCGTACAAATCCCGTAGCTGCTGCTCGGAAAGCGAATCCAGATCCACTTCCGCGATTCTTTGGCGGTCGGTCTTGCGCGAAGCCTTGAATTTTTCTGATTGGCTCATGGCTGTCTCCATGTTGCAAATGCGCTTGATGCCTTGTTCACCCAGATTAAATTGTATCGCAGTCTCCGCGATTATCCACGCGCTATGCTATACTGCCAGCCGGTGCCAAAAAGCAGGCAGTTCACACACTACAAGGACGGGCGATGACGATTGATTATTCCAATTTGCAAGCGATACCGCCGCGTGACGAACCTTATCATATCGTCGTCACCGCCGCCCACCACGATGATATCGAATTTGGCGTCGCCGGCAGCGTCGCCCGCTGGATACAAGAAGAAGGCGCCACGGTGACCTATGTCATCGTTACCGATGGCGGCGCCGGCAGCAACGACCCCGACTTGACGCGCGCTGCGCTCGTGGTCATGCGCCGCGAGGAGCAGATCGAGGCGGCGGCCGTCGTCGGCGTCAGCGATGTGCGCTTCCTCGGTTATCCCGATGGCAGTCTGCAAGCCACGCTTGAATTGCGGCGTGATGTGACGCGCATCATCCGCGAGACCAAAGCTTATCGGGTCGTCTGCCAAGACCCGACGACCGTCTTTGTACAGGGCAGTTACATCAACCATCCCGATCACCGCGCAGCCGGCGAAGCCAGTGTCTACGCGGCTTTTCCCAGCGCCGAGACCCGCCCGATCTTTCCTGAGCTTTTGGCCGAGGGTTTCCAGCCGCACAAAATCGGCGAGCTGTATTTGAATCTGACGCGCCAGCCGACGCATTATCACGATATTAGCGCCACGATTGATTTGAAGCTGGCGGCGCTGGGCGCTCATGTTTCGCAGATTGGCGCCGGCGAGGACTTCGAGAACGGCGCCAAGAAGTGGGTCCGGCAGAGCAATCGGGATGGCGGCAAGATGGTTGGCGTCGAATACGCCGAGTATTTCCAGGTGTTGAAGTTCGACGTCGAGCGCCAGAGTTTGCACGATGAAGAGAGCCAATAGGCAGCGTATGTGGCGCTCGCGCTGGCTGGCAATTGCCCGGATATGCGGCGGGGCGTTAGAATGAATCGGCGTTGATTTGAGCATTGGAAGGACAGAAGATGAAACTGACGACATTTGAAACCGAGGCAGGCATCCAGCTAGGCGTCATCAATGAGGCGGGCGTGTTGGATGTCGCGCGGGCGGTTGCCGCGACCGGCGTCGCCTGCCCGGCCAGCCCGGATGCGCTCTACGCGCTGGGTTCGGCGGCGCTGCCCGCGTTGACGGAACTGCTGGACGCCGCCGATGCCGCGCACTATCGCGATGAAGCCGAATTGACTTTTGCGCCGGCGACGCCGAACCCGGGCAAAATCCTCTGCGTCGGGCTGAACTACAAAAAACATGCGGCGGAGACGGGCATGCCGGAACCGGAGTATCCGGTGCTATTCAGCAAGTTCAACAACGCCCTCGCCGCGCCCGACGAAGATATTCCGATTCAGGCGGACTGGACGACCGTCGACTATGAGTCGGAATTAGGCGTGGTGATGGGGGCAAGGGCGCGCAACGTCAGCGTCGACGAGGCGCTCGATTATGTCTTCGGTTACTGCAACATGAATGACATCAGCGAGCGCAACCTGCAGATGCGCAGCGGTCAGTGGCTGCTGGGAAAGACAATCGACAAGTTTTTGCCGGTCGGCCCCTGCGTGGTCACGGCCGATGAAATCCCCGATCCGCAGGCGCTATCCATAAAGGGCTGGCTGAATGGCGAGCTGCGCCAGGACAGCAGCACCGCCGACATGATTTTCAGCGTCGCGGAGGTGATCGCCTACGCCAGCCAAATCATGACGCTGGAAGCGGGCGATATCATCAGCACCGGCACGCCAGAAGGCGTGATCATGGGCATGGAGACGAAACTGTGGATGCAACCCGGCGACGAATACGTTGTCGAAGTTGAAGGGCTGGGCCAACTGGCCAACCGAATGGTTGAGGCTTAGGCATGGCCGATACTTATCTAGTCACGGGCGGCATGGGCTGCATCGGCGCCTGGGCGCTGTATCATTTGCGGCGCAACGGCAAGCGCGCCGTCAACTTCGATCAGAGCAGGGACCGTCATCGCATCGACTGGCTCATGAGCGCGGAGGAGCAGGCGAATATCAGCTTTGTGCAAGGCGACTTGCGCGATACCGATGCCGTCAAAGCCGTATTCTCCCAATACGGCGTCACACATGTGATCCATCTGGCGGCGCTGCAAGTGCCGATGTGCCGCGCCAATCCGGTTCTGGGCGCCGAGGTCAATGTTACAGGCACGGTCAATGTCTTTGAGGCGGCGCGGGAACAGGGCATCACACATGTCGCTTATGCCTCGTCGATCGGTGTCTATGGGCCGCCATCGGATTTCCCGCCCGGCTTGATCGCGCATGACGCGCCCAAGCGTCCGCGCACACTCTACGGCGCCTACAAAGTCTGCAATGAAGGCACTGCGCTGGTTTATTATGAAGAGCAGGGCATCAGCAGCACCTGCCTCCGTCCCTACACAGTCTACGGCGTCGGGCGCAACCAAGGCATGACCAGCGAGCCGACGAAGGCGCTGGTGGCGGCCGCCAAAGGGCAGCCCTACCACATTCCCTTCAGCGGAACGATGCAGTTCCAGTGGGCGGCTGATGTGGCAAGGCAATTCATTCTGGCGGCGGAGCAGCCCTTGGGCGGCGCCTTCGGTTTCAACCTGGGAGGCAATCCGGCGACTGTGGCTGATTTTGTTCAGATAGCGAGCGATGTCCTGCCTGGGACGCGGATTGACGTGGCGGATAATCCGCTGCCCTTCCCGGCCGGTTTCGATGACAGCGCCCTGCGGACGAAGTTTGATATGGTGTTCGAGACGCCGCTGGACGAGGGCATCGCTGGGACGGTCGCGCATATCCAGCGGCTGGGCGAGCGGATCACGTAGAAGCGCGCTTGCCCGCGGCGGATGGCGGGAAGAGCTTCGTGATCTCCAGTTCAAAACCAGGCAGAATCTCTTCGCCGGACAATTTTCCGTCGGCCCCGACAAATTCAATATCGAGGCGAGCGCCGGCGGCGGCGCGGCAGACATCCACGCCTGTTTCGGCGGGCAGGACGATCCAAACCAGGCTGGACCCATTGTCGAGATAGATCTGTGCCTTGCGGCGAAGCTGCGACAGTGAATCGCTAGGCGAGGCGATCTCCACCGCCAGGTCGGGCATGATGGAAAGGAATCCATCCTCGGGTTGATGGCTCAAGCGCGCGTGGCTCACGTAGGCGACATCCGGCGCCAGCAGCGTCGTTCGGTCGCTGGCCGGGTAAAAGCCAAGTTCAACGTGAGCTTCGCCCAAGTCTGTATCTTCCAGAAACATGCCGAGGAACATTCCAATTCGATTGGCGAGGCGACTATGAACGCGCTTGACCGGTGACATCTCAAATAGCCCCCCGTTAATGAGATAAAATCGGCGGTGGTTGTATTCTGGCGTGCGCATCAGTTCCTGGACGCTATCGACCGTGTAAAGTTGCTCTTGGATAGCCATTTTCCTATGCCTTGCTCCCGGTGAACCTAGCATACCATATACCCCTGCCGATGACGCAGCAGTTTTTTCAGGGTGTGGCTGGGGGCTGCATGCGAATCAGCTTGTGCGAAAGAGGCGCGTCATCTCCAGTTCGAATCCCGGCAGAACATCCTCGCCAAAGAGCTCCCCGTCAATCAGATAAAATCGTTTGTCGTCGTTTTCCGGCGCGCATACCAGATCCCAGAGCGTATCCACCGTGTGCAGTTGCTTATTTATGGCCATTTCCGCATGCCTTGCGCTCCCTGTGCGCCTGGCATACCATAGCCGCCGAAGCAGAGTTATTTCCGTTCTTGCGACATTGGGGCGATAGAATACGTACCAGAAGAGTAGAGGTCAGTCAGGCGTCGCATAGATTTCCTCTCTGTCCTCGGTGTCTCCGTGATTAAACGAAGGGTTTCCGTGGCCATGTCCAAAGCAATGCGTACGATCCAACAGTGGAGCGTCAGTCTGCTCAACATGCAGCGGGCGCGCGTCCGCGCGATCGACTATGTGATGATCAAGGCGCCGGCGAGCTTTGCGCCGGTGCCCAAAGAACGCAACTTCGTGCAGCGCCAGGTGCTGGGCGCGCCGCCGATGAGCCTGCTGGAGTTTGTCGACGCGCTTGACCGCATCGGCGAGGATCCGCGTCCGCTCGGCGTAATTTTGTACTTCCGCGGTCTGGCCGCCAGCAGCGCCGACCTGGGCACGATGCGCGATGCCATCCTGCGACTGCGGGACAAGGGCAAACGCGCTTTGAGCTTCGCGCCGGCTTATCGCACGCCGGAATATTATGTCGCCAGCGCCTGCGACGAAATCCTGCTGCCGCCGGGCGGCATATTGGAGACATCGGGCATTTTCAGCCAGCAGGTCTTCTTGACGGAGGGCTTGGGCGCGGTTGGCCTGAAATGGGACTCGGTCGCGATTTCGCCTTACAAAGGCGCGGCCGATGTTCTGACGCGGACGGAGCCATCGCCCGAGGGCCGGGAACAGACCAATTGGTTGCTGGATTCGATCTTTGACATGATCGTCGATGGCATCGCCAGCACGCGAAAGATGAAACCCGACGAGGTCAAGTACATGATCAACGGCGCCTTGCATACGGATAGCGAGGCGCTGGAAAAGGGTTATATCGACGGCGTCATGAATGAAGAAGGCCTGCCCGAACACCTCGGCGTTGCCAAGATCACCATGTGGGAGGAGGCGGACGGCCAGGTATATCTGCCTGAAAAGGATTTCAGCAAGAAGTATGTCGCTGTCTTGTATGCCGGCGGCGCCATTATTGATGGCGAGAGCGCATCGCCGCCGAGCGACATGCCGGCGCCGGTGCCTTTTGTCGGCGGCGAGCGGCTCGGCGATGTCACCCTGAATCAGCAGGTGCGCAACTTGTTGAAGGATGGGCAGTGCGGCGCGCTCGTTCTGTATATCGACAGCGGCGGCGGCTCGGCGACCGCCTCGGAATCGATGGCGTCGGCCTTGGCCGAATTCGCCAAGTCACGCCCGCTGGTGGTCTACATGGGAGGCGTCGCGGCCTCTGGCGGTTACTACATCGCCACGCCGGCGCACTGGATCGTGGCGCAGGCTGGCACAATCACCGGTTCGATCGGCGTGTTGATGGGCAAGCTGGTCAACAGCGACATGCTGAAGAAGCTGCGCTTCAACGCATTCTCCTATTTGCGCGGCGACAATGCCGATCTGATCGCGGGTGACAAGCCATTCAACGCGGAACAGCGGGATCTGATCCGCGGCAGCGTCGAGCATATCTATGCGCAGTTCATTGGACAGGTTGCCGAAAGCCGCGGCAAGACGACGCAGGAAGTGGATGAGATTGGCGGCGGGCGCGTCTGGACCGGCGCGCAGGCGCTTGAAAATGGCCTGGTCGATGAGATTGGCAATTTGCGCACTGCGATCGACAAGGCGCGTCAATTGGCGAAACTGCCGGCCGAGGCGCCCTCGCTTTTGGTCCGGGAAAAAGGCAAACCCATCGGCGTGCAACTGGCGGAACAGAATCCGGCGGCGATGGCGAAATATGTGACGGATGGCATCGAATTGCTCAGCAACCGCGCTCAGTACCTAATGCCCTTTGAGTGGCGTGTGAAATGAGCGCGCCCGGCCTGGGCAAGGCTCGGCGCCGATATCCGAATGCACAATAGCTGGCTGCGCAGCGATGCGCGGCGCTTCCCGCAGTTTACGCTTCCAGTTGCTTCAAGGCTGCTTCGGCTGTGTAGCGATCGACATCGGCCGCGCCCATCAGCCGCGCCAAGGCTTCCTCGCGCCGCTCGGCTTGAACCAACTCTTGTAATTCCCGGGCGTCGAGATTCGCTTCCGCCAGGATCCGGCGACCTTTGCGTTTCTCTTCCACCTGCATGAACTGGTAGACGCCATAGGCGAAAAGCGCGGCCATCAAGACCAGATTCACGGCGAAAAATAGCAGAAGGCTCAAGCCGTTTCTCCAGGACTAGCGGCTAGCAGGCGGCGTCGGCGCCTTCATTGCCAAAGACGCTCAGGCGGTAGTCGCTGTCCGGCAGGGCCTGGACGCTGTGGGGGCGATAATGAAACTGCAGGGCCCAGCGCCGTCGGCGCGAGCGCGTCGGTGGACTGCCATGATGCAGCAGGCCATGAAAGAGCAGGCAGCCGCCCGGCGGCAGGGGCACGGCGACGCTGCGGCAGACCTGCACATCTGTATCGCAGATTTGCCAATCGCGCCGCGTCCAGTGAGCCATCGGGCCTTCGTGGTGAGTGCCGGGTATGACCATCATGCAGCCGTTTTCCGGCAACGCCTCATCAAGCGCGATCCAGACGCCGACGATCGTGGTCTCGCTCAGGAAATCGAAGTAAGCCATGTCCTGATGCCAGGGTTTCTCGCGGCCGATGCGCGGCGGTTTCAGCATAGCCTGATCTTGCGAAAGGACGGGCGGCTCGCCCATGATGCGCCCGATCACGTCAAGCAGGGCCGGATTCTCCGCCTGCGTCATCAGCCGGGCATCGTAATCAACGATCGGCATCATCTTGCGTACGCTGTCCAGCCGCTCTTCATCGGGCAATTCGGTGTAGCGCTCGCCTACCGCCGCTTCAAACATGATGTTGCCGGTATCCTGGCGCAGTAGCAGGCCGCGCAGGGCGGCGCGCGCGGAGTCGATGGCGGCGCTGTCGATGGCGTTGTGGATCACCATGAAGCCGAGCTGGTGGAAAAGCGCGACATCTTCGTCGCTGACCTTTTTGAAGCCCGGGATGCCGCCTTTGATTTGGTCGCTGAAGTCGTAGAGCCCTGGCGGCGGAGCCTCGAGACCGTATGCGTCCAGCTTCATATCATCAACCCTAATCCCGCCAGCGATTTTAACACAGGCCCGCTGTCAGCGGCACTGACGCCGCGCCTCGCGCTCAATGCTGTCCGCCACCTGCAGCCAGTGATCGGTATCGAGCAGCGCGACTTCAGCATCCGTCCAGAAGGCGAACGCGATATCCTGGGCCGCGGCGCTGGAGGCATCCTGGCGCACAATCGCCCAATCGCGCATGCGCCGTCCGTAGTAATGCTCCACCAGCTCGGCCATGATCGCGTTCACCGTCGCGCTGACAAGGTAGCCGATTCGCGGCGGGAGCGGGCCGGGCCGCAGCGCATGCGCCAGATCCGCCAGCGCCTTCATATAATTGGCCGCGCCCGGGTATTCGAAGTCTCGCAGCGCCTCGGGCGGCAGCCGAGCGGGCGCCGTGCCGGTATTGACCATCTGCATCAGAATCTGCCGGGCGAATTGACCGTCCGGGTAATAGGTTTCGAAGGTCTCGAGAAAGGATTGCGCTCGCTCAATGACCACCGCCAGCGCCAGATAGAATTCCAGGCTCATGAAGAGGGTTTTAAGCAGGAACTGACAGCGTTCAGGATCGCGTTCTTCGGCGGCCCCGCGCAATTGATCAAGTGTGGCTTCTGAAGACATCTTGTAAATGGTGTTTCTTGGATTCAGATGGACATACGTCCGTGGAACGTATCTCTTGGTGAAGTTGCTTTTGAAACAGACTCTCAAGATTCAGTTGAAGCGAAACCGCCAAGGAATCAATTATGTGGACATCATCAGGAAATATCTCCATGAAAGATCGCTGCCGTTCGTCTTGTTCTGTTCTGATCAATAGTAGCAGTGCGGCGTTCTTTTTTCTTCCCGCTCGCCGCAGTTTCGTGGCTGCTTCCGCCAAGTTCTCGCCTTGTCTTTGGACGCGTAGGACAACAGGTTTTCCATCAACAAATTGATCGTGGATAGCGTCAATACCGCTATTTCGCTGCACTAGTTTCACTGGCAAAACGCTAAGCATGTCAGCGACATCTTCCGGCAGATTCTTATAAGCGCCTCGCCCCTTTCTTAACAGATTCGAACTTGAGCGTATGGGATTCTTAAGACGTTGGCGAGACAATTCAACTGCCTCGATTGAAGAGTCTATGCCAACATAACGGCGTTGGTAAAGCTTCGCGGCAACCAAGGTTGTGCCGCTTCCGCAAAATGGATCGAGAACAAGATCGTTCTTGTTGGAAGCCAACTGAACTATTCGCTCCAGCAGCAAGAGTGGCTTTTGAGTTGGGTAACCACAGCGTTCCCTGGCTTTAGGATTCAAATAAGGAATTTGCCAAGTGTCAGATAGTGGGACTCCTCTTTTGGGACCATTCAAAACAGAGTTTCCCTCTTCATCAGTAACATAAGTTGACTTGCCGTTTTCATCCCTCTGTCTTTTTTGGAGAATTTGGTCGAGATTAGTAGTTTCAGAATATTCTTGAAATATCTCGTTAAAGGTGTAGTTTTCTGATTTGGCGTACATAAAAATCGTTTGGTGTGAAGGCAATAATGTTCTATTTGAATTCGACCAACGACGGTATGACCAAATGATTTCTGACAGGAAGCGCTCATATCCAAATATCTCATCGAGAAGCACACGAATATAGTGCGAGGCATTACGATCACAGTGAACAAAGATGGTAGCACCATCTTTCATTACACGACGTACTTCGCGGATACGCCCACGCAGAAAACCTATGTAAGCATCAATAGATCCCCACTTATCGTCAAATCTGTACTCCCTCAACTCTTTGGATTTTAGGATATGATTGGAACGGGTAAAGAAGGGTGGATCAAGATAGACAAGGTCAACCGTGTCTGCGGAAAATCCCTTTAGAATGTCGAGACAATCACCATGGCAAACTTGATTGATCATTTTGTCTTCTCTTCCGCAATGTTCTGCAAGATAGCCAGCAGATTAATCCCAGTTGTGTCTTCAAGATGTTTCCAAGCCGAATCCGCAAAGTAATAAGCCCCGTTATTGGCTTTGTATAAATCTTTCAAAGCCTCTTGAATTCTCATAGCTTGCGCACGGTTTGGATAATAGTACATCAGGCGAACAGGTATATAGCCCGCCGATGCTACTGCACGAATTCGCGTATGTTCCTTAGTAATATGATCGCCATCAGTTGTCGCGTCCCGCCATTTAATCTCGTAGGCGCGATTCTCAATCAGGCAGTCTATGCCAAAAGTCCTCGGACGATGCCCAATTGTATTCGGAATTCTCAAGGATTCGGCATCGGGATATTTTGTTTCAAAGCATATTTTTGTGGCATGCTCCAAAAAAGTTCCGGCGTAACGATACAAGAATCGTCCTTTGTTCTGATAAACATCGATCGCTTTACCCTCTTTGACTGAAATACCCAAGACCCGATATATCAAGTAGTGCGCCTTATCGTCCTGCTCCATCTCAACAAGACGCTCTTGAATTCTTTCATTCAGTGTTTCGGCATATTGTTCTGCTATTTGACGGATTTTCTGCTCGACTCTCATGGCATAATCCTCTCAGTTGACATTCTAACATGAATGACTGGCAGTTTTGTTGATATACTTGTGCCAAGTTGGTAAGCCAGTGGGGGGAATCACCATGGCAATTGCAATTTCCGATATGAACATCGATTCCATCGCGGACTACCTCGGCGGCGACGCCGACTATCTGCTCAAGCACCGTTGCGAAACCATTCCTAAGGCGGATCTGGCCTTGCCCGGTCCCGACTTTGTCGAGCGGGTCTGGCTGGATAGCGACCGCAGCCCGCAGGTGATTCGCAGCCTCAGGCAGATATACAACCATGGCCGCCTGGCGGGCACGGGTTATGTCTCGATTTTGCCGGTCGACCAAGGCATCGAGCACGCGGCGGGCGCGTCATTCGCGCCGAACCCGGCTTACTTCGATCCGGAAAATATTATCGAGCTGGCGCTGGAAGGCGGCTGCAATGCGGTGGCGTCCACATTTGGCGCGCTGGGCCTGACCGCCCGCCGCTACGCCCATCGCATCCCTTACGTGGTCAAGATCAATCACAACGAATTGGTCACCTATCCCAACACGCACGACCAGATCATGTTCGGCACGATCAAGCAGGCCTGGAACATGGGTGCGGTCGCCGTCGGCGCAACGGTATATTTTGGCTCGGCGGAATCGAATCGGCAGATGGTCGAGGTGGCGGAAGCATTCGCCTGCGCTCATGAGCTCGGCATGGCCACCATCCTCTGGTGTTATATGCGCAACCCGGCATTCAGCCTGAACGGGATCAACCATGAGTCGAGCGCGGATCTGACCGGGCAAGCCAACCACCTGGGCGCGACGCTGGGCGCCGACATCGTAAAGCAAAAGCTGCCGACGCAGACGGGCGGATATCCGGCGCTGAACGCGGGCGATTCTTCTTACGGCAAGTTGGACGAGCGGATATACAGCCGCCTCAGCAGCGACCATCCCATCGATTTGACGCGCTATCAGGTGGCGAACGGCTACATGGGCAAGGTCGGCTTGATCAGCTCGGGCGGCGCCAGCGGCGCCAACGATTTTGCCGATGCGGTCAAAACGGCGGTGATCAACAAGCGCGCCGGCGGCATGGGGCTCATTAGTGGACGAAAAGCCTTCCAACGTCCGCTGGCGGAGGGCGCGCGCCTGCTGCATGCGATTCAGGATGTTTATCTGAATTCGGATATCACGATTGCCTAATCTTTATCATGGATAATCCTGATGGGCTTTAGAGGCCAACCATCCACTCACGGGGTTCGCTAAAGCCCTTAAATACGAATAGTAGGTTGCTTATCAAGTTCAGTTTGTAATAGTACGAGTCGAAACTTGAAAACGAGCTAATCCGAGCTACAGAGATTAGCGAAACTAGGCTGTGTGACATCCGAGAGGTGTAACGAAAAATGGAAATCCTTTCTTTGCTGATCATTGCTATACCTATAATTGCTTTCCTGTACTTCAGCCTTTGGATCGGAGATAGGACCTACGACGGCGCCATCAAGCGTGCCAATCAACGCCGCCAACAGCAGATGCTCGACGAATTTTACTTACCTCGCTATAGCGAAGAACATCGTGGCCGTATCCATTCGGACAGTGTGATTGTGATGGCCCTTGCGCAACCTTTCGGCGATGCGTGGCACGTCGTCTTGGCGGGCTGGGAAGCCAGCGAACATCTCGACACAATTTCCGAAGGCACATATTTTCTTGCTTGTACAGGACAGCAAACCGAGCCGATCGACGTACATCCTAAAGCGCCAACACATGATGCGCTTCATCACGCTATTACTTGCCCTGCGTGCCGCGCCACGATGAGCCGCGTTTATGCGCTAAATAACCAACCCCAGCACGTGGACTACTTACACCCGCAGCAGATGCAACTGTTGCTCACGCCCGATATGGTGCAATGGGATATAAGATGTCTTCACCCGAAGGCACAGTCGTTGAATGAGAAACCGAAATGGTAAGTTCACGCTCTCGTCTAGCGCAGCGCCTCGTGAAAGTCAGAATCGACATTGAAGATTCTCAGTAACACTAAGTAAGTCATGCGAAATTCAGCATAAGGTCGATATGTAGACACCCGCGCTGCACGGCAGCCGCCCACGCAAAATACTTTGTGTCCTACTGTGTCGTAGCTACCCTTCTCTAGCTTACTGGGGAAGGAGCCGAGTATGGGGTTTGCCGCTCGCAATGTAAACAGGGGCGACACTGTGTGTCGCCCGAAAATCTGCGCTTGTGTCGGCGGGCGATTCACAGAATCGCCCCTACACCGTTCTTCAGATTGTTGCATTACTTTCCTGGTGTTACTTCCGTCCGCTTGCTGGCGCTCAGTTTTCATCATTGTCAAGTATGTTTATAGCTTCCACCACCACATCGGTCGCGATGCCGAACTTATTCGCGACTTGACGCGCCACATCGTCGTTCAGCATGTGGTCGCACCGTTCCGCAGCCTGGAATTGCTGCAGGCAATATGGCCGCACGTCGCTATGGAAACGCCACAGTTGCTCGTCGACAATTCTTTGAATCACAATCTCATTTAAGAATTGCCCGCCATCGTGCCGATAATCGTGAATGCCGATGGCGCGGTATTCGGCATCGCCCACCGGCTTGTCGCGCAGCAGGAATCCGTGCGCGCGCGGGCCCAGGTCTCGCCAAAGATCGAATTGATCGCCGCCTTTCGGCGCAAGCGTGTACTTCATGCTCAACCGGTCGCCTGAGGTCGCGCGATCAGCGCGCATGGGCAGCACGACATGCACCGGAAAACCGACATCCACCAGGAATTTGCTGTCGTCTATCAGAATCACAATCGCGCTGTGACAGCCGGCCGCGCCGCCGATATCATTTATGGTGAGGTGGCCGTCGTAACCGAGCCGGCGCAACAAGCCGAAGAAGGCGTAATTGCTTTCGTAGCAGGTGCCGCCGGCGCCTCGGGCGAAATGGCTTTCCCAGAAGTCCTCGCCGCGCAGGAAACAATCTTCCGCCTTGGCCTGGCGTGCGCGCCGGACAATGCGCGAGGCGCTCTCCCAAGGCACGGTCCGCGTATAGCAATCGACCAGCGCGGTCAAGGAATCCAGAGTTGGCGGCATGTTGGCGGGCAGGTCAAAATGGCGCAGGATGCGCCGCGTCAGCGCCGCGGACAATGCGGAGGACTCGGTCATGGCGGTCGGATTTCCTCGTTTCCTCGTCATTAGAATGATAGCTAAAGGGCGCTTGAAGCGAAAGCTGGCCTCTCGGACAGCGCAATTGCATCAAATTTTCTTTACCACCGAGTACACCGAGGACACAGAGTTTAGGTTCTTTTGACGACTTTTCTCCTAAATCCACTGCTTGAATTGGGCGGGCATGCCGCTACCTTGTCGATAAACTTCCTTCCCGTCCAAAAATATTGCGACAAACTGCCGCGAAATCTCTGATCAATCGCATTTCTCGGTGCTGAAGGTCAGTGTCCACGCGACCCTCGGTGTCCTCGGTGGTTAAATTTCAGTTTAGTTTTGCTCGTCGCTGGGGATGCCAGTTTTGATGCGATTGCCCTGGCCTCTCGGAAGCGATTGTTGGCTGGACAAACGAGATATCGTAGAATCATAAATCCTTTGACGTCCCGTGACAGGCGCCAAGCCATGCGATATGCCGAGGTCGCGCTTAATGTGCCGGTCCATAAGGCTTTCACCTATCACATACCTGCCAATCTGGAGGCGGCGCTGGCGCCCGGATCGCTGGTGAGCGTCGAATTTGGCGTGGCCATGCAGCCGGCGGTTGTGCTTGGGCTGGTTGCCGAGACCGCCATCCCCCAAACCAAGCCGGTCCTGGATCTGCTCGATCCCCATCCGGTGCTTGAAGCGGCGCAGCTGGACCTGGCGCGCTGGCTCAGCGAATGCTGCTTTGCGCCCATCGGCGCTTGTATATGGCTGATGCTGCCGCCGGGTTTCACCGGCAAATCGGACCGCCAGTTTCGCTTCCTGGGGGGAAGTCTTGAGGCGGATCGACCGCAGCAGTTGGCCTTGCCCGGGGCCGATCCCAATACGGCAATCACCCTGCCGCAGCGCCTGCTTGATGTCCTGAGCGAGCGCGGCCCCCGACGCCTGACGCAGCTGAAAAGGGCCTTTCCCAAGGAGCCGGTCGAAGACGAACTGGATCGTCTATCTCGGGCGGGCATGGTCGCTGCCGAATCGGTGTTGGCGCCGCCCTCGGCGCGCATCAAGACCGTGACCCGCGTGTATCCTCGATATACGCCGGCGGAAATCCCGGGCCTGGTCAAACAATTCGGCAAATCTCCGAAGCGGGCCGATCTGCTCGAGGCGATTCTGGAGCGCGATGATGACGCCATCGGCGTCAGAGACGCGCTTGACTTGGTCGGCGCCAAAACGCGCGAGCCGCTCAATCGGCTGATCGACGAGGGTCTGGTCTTTGTCGAAGAGACAGAACGCGGCGAGCAAGATCTGATCATTCTGGAGGCGGCGTCCGATCGCGTTGAAGCGCTGCTGGAGCAGTGGCGCGGCGTCGCCTACATGACAGGATTGCTGCGCGAGATCGCCGCTCTGCCGGCGCCGCTCACGCTGCCCGAGCTATTGCGCGCGACCGGCGCCACACGCCGGCGCATCAACAGCCTTGCCCGGGCCGACATCCTGGAATTGCGCGAAGAACGGGTCTGGCGCGATTCCCTGCGCGATTACGATTTTGTTCCGGACAGCGCGCCGAAACTCACGCGCGATCAAGAAACAGCGTGGCGGGAGATTCGCCCGGCCATAAACGGCCGCGCCGCCGCGCGTTTCCTGCTGCATGGCGTGACCGGCAGCGGCAAGACGGAGATCTATCTGCGCGCCATAGAAGCGACTCTGGCGCAGGGGCGGGGCGCTATCCTGCTGGCGCCGGAGATCGCCCTGACGCCACAGACCGTGCGCCGCGTCTCGGCGCGTTTCCCGGGGCAGGTGGCGCTGGTGCATGGCAGCTTGCCGATGGGCGAGCGTTACGACGCCTGGCAGCGGGCGCGCAGCGGCGCGGTATCGGTGATCGTCGGCACGCGGTCGGCGCTCTTCACGCCGCTGCCAGAGTTGGGGCTGATTGTGCTGGATGAAGAGCATGACGCCAGTTACAAACAGTCGCCCGGGATTGCGGAACCGCATTATCACGCGCGTGACGCGGCCGATTATCTGGCGGAACGGCATGGCGCTGTTCTGATCCTGGGCAGCGCCACGCCCGATCTCGGCAGTTGGTATCGGGCGCAGCGCGGCTACTTCACCGGGCTGCGCTTGCCAAAACGCATCATGGGCCACCGCCAGCGCTTGCAGCAGCAGGCGTCGCGCTTCGGCGTCGCGCCCCGTTACCAGGCGGATCAAGGCGATGCCCTCGCCATCGAGCTGCCGCCGGTGCAAGTGGTCGATATGCGGGCGGAGCTGCGCGCGGGCAATAGCAATATGTTCAGCCGCGATTTGCAGAGGGAACTGGCCGAGGTCCTGGATCGGGGCGAACAGGCCATGCTTTTGCTCAATCGACGGGGACAGGCGAGTTATGTATTCTGCCGCGATTGCGGAAACGCGCTCGAATGCGCCCGTTGCGATAGTCCCATGACCTATCATCGGGTCGATCGCGCGCTGTGCTGCCATCATTGCGGGGCCAAGGCGGCCCAGCCCAGCAGCTGCCCGAGTTGCGGTTCGGCGCGCATCCGTTATTTCGGCGCCGGCACTCAGCAGGTGGATGAAAACTTGAAGCGCTTGTTTCCGACGGTCCGCAGCTTGCGCTGGGACCTGGATACGGCGCGATCCCCCAAGATGCACTTCGAGATCCTCGGTCAGTTTATTGGCCGGGAGGCCGATGTTTTGATCGGCACGCAGATGATTGCCAAAGGTCTGGATTTGCCGCTGGTCACGCTGGTCGGTGTTGTCAGCGCGGATCTCGGCCTGGCGCTGCCGGATTACCGCGCCGGGGAGCGCGTCTTCCAATTGCTGACCCAGGTTGCGGGACGCGCGGGCCGTGGCTTGCGCGGCGGCCAGGTGATTCTGCAAACGTATCAGCCGGATCATTATGTGATCGAGGCGGCGTCGCGGCACGACTATGCTGGTTTTGTGGCGCGGGAAAGCCGCTTTCGGCAAGATATGGGTTATCCGCCCTATCGCCGCCTGGCGCGCATCGTCTTCAGTTACAGCGATCCGGCCAAGGCGCAGGCGGAGGCGGAACGCGCGGCCGCGCGCCTGGCTGATATTCTGCGGGAACAGGCCTTGACCGGGACGAGCCTGATCGGGCCGGCCCCCTGCTTCTACAGGCGGCTCAATCGCCAGCATCGCTGGCACTTGCTTCTGCGAGGTCCGGACCCGCGCTCGGCCTTGGACCACATGCGGATTGAAGCCGGCTGGCAAGTGGATATTGATCCGGTCGATATCCTGTAGCGCAGACGCGCAGGCGGCGCATGCGATGTGATCGGCGCGCTTGGATAGCCGCCCGATAATCGCTACAATGGCTGCGGAGATTCCGGCGAAGGAAGGGCCCATGTGGATCATTCAGATCTGTGTCGCGTCTTTTTGGTTGTACGTCGGCATACATCTTTTGTACCGAGAAGCGCTAGTCTGGGAGGCCATTGAAGCAATTCCCTGGTTCCGCCGCAGGTTTCACAGTTCGTCATCGCGCAAATGGGAGCGATTCTGCCGCGATGCCGGTCTCGTTTGCCTTGTGGCGGGCTGCCTGCTGTTCGTCAATCTGCCCTTCGGCATCGGCGTATTCGGGGTCATGATTGCCTTGCCGCCGCTGCTCTTTTTGCTGTAATAGATGCGCGCTATCGATTTCACGTCATGGGCGGGCTGCGCCAGACATCTGATTTTCAGCGCAAGTGGATTTGACATGCGGAAGAAGTACGACAGATGAGAAGATTTTTGAGTTTGCTCTTCGGTTTGAGCGTGGGCGCGGCAATTGGCGCGCTGCTGGTCGCCTTTTTTTCGCCGGTGACATCGGAAGAGTTTCGCGCCAATTGCGAAGCGCATTATCGCCGCGCGCTTGCGGCCGGGCGCAAGGCGAGCGCGGCGCGGCGCGAAGAATTGGAAGAGGAACTGAGCGAATTGCGCAAGCAATGACTTCCGACCGAAGCTGAATGATTGAACGACATCCGCCTTTTCCGTCCTGCTTGTCCCGGCTGACTTCAAGCGATTGCAATGCGATAGGATTACCTTGTCTTAATGTCGGTATTCCGCTTGAATTCTTGGAATTATGATATGATGGCGGAATATGTATATTATGACTAAGTCTTTCAAAGCATAGTTGATTTTTATGCCATTTTCATCCAAACACCGAGTCGCCGATCTTTGGGTGCTGTTCGCGAGCGTCGCCGCGGCGAGCATGGCTTTCGTCGCCAGCACCTCTCTTAATGTAGCGCTGCCGGCGATTCAAGTGGAGCTTGGCGCGCGCGGAGCCGATCTCATCTGGATTCCCAACGCTTATGTCATGGTTCAGGCGTCGCTGATTGTGGTGACGGGCTCAATGGGCGACCATTACGGGCGCAATCGTGTGTGCTTGTGGGGAATTCTGCTATTTAGCCTGGCGTCGGTGGTTTGCGGTTTTGCCGAGTCGACTAATGTGATAATCGCCGGGCGCCTGGCGCAGGGCGTCGGCAGTTCAATGATTGTTCCCAATAGCCTGGCGATCGTCTCCGCGTATTACGGCCGGAAGGGTCAAGGCTGGGCGATCGGCCTCTGGTCGGGTTTCACGGTATTGATGGCGGGCCTGGCGCCGTTCTTCGCGGGCGTGGTCACGGACTTCGGCATGTGGCGTCTCGTCTTTCTCATACATATCCCGCTGGGCGCGCTGGCCGCGTTGGTGTTAATCCGTCATGTGCCAGAGAGCTACGACAAAGAAGCGCCGAAGCGGATGAGCATTCTGGGCACCCTGCTTGTCATCCTGGGTGTGGCGGGGATAACATTCGGCTTCATCGAAAGTTCCACCTTCGGCTTCGACAGTCCGCTGATCATCTTCGCTATTGTTGGCGGTATTCTGGCATTGCTGAAGTTTTTGCTGGACGAACGTCGGGCGAAACACGCGATTCTGCCGCTATGGCTGTTTAAGTCGCGCACATTCACCTCATCGAATATGATCACGCTTGTTTTTCATGGCGTGATCCAGCCGGCGCTGCTCTACCTGCCGCTGAACATGATTCAAGTTCAGGGTTACAGCGCGACATTTACTGGATTTTCAATCATCCCATTGATATTGGTCGCGACTTTGAGCTCCTCCCTTGTTGGTCCGCTGCTGGACCGGCGCGGACCGCGCGCTCCCATGGTCTTGGGCTTGATCGTAGTCGCCATCGGTTTTGTATTTTTCGCCAACGTGGGTGTGACTGCGGGCGAATCGGATTACCTCAGCACATTCTTCTTGCCGGTTGTCATATTCGGCTTTGGCTTTGGCTTGTCATTTGCGCCCCTGACGATGTCGGCGATGGCGGCGGCGCCGGGGGCCAACGCCGGGATTGCTTCCGGCGTCAATCACACCATGGCGCGCGTGGGCCAGGTTCTGGTTGTGGGCATTTTGGGCGGGCTTGCCATCACCTGGTTCGGTCAGTTGCTGATAAACGATGCCTATATCCGGTCTTTGCCCGCCGAAGCGCAATCGGAACTGGCGGCCGAAGCCATTTTCCTGCTTGAGACGCAGATCCCGGATGAGCTATCGACTGCTGAACAGGAGCGTGTACAGCAAGTCATTCGGGAGTCATTCGTCGCCACTTTCAGCATACTGATGCGTATCGGCGCCGCCGCTTGCGCGTTCTGCGCGGTGGTCGCCGTCATGACAATCGACGACCGCGAGTTGAAGCAGAAGCGCGGATATGACGTGCAAGATGAAAACGATGAAGCGGCCGATCAGGAGGCAGCCGTTGATGCGGTCGCGCCGGCCTCGCAGTAGACGGCCTCGCGCAGGCCCTTGAGATAGCCGATTGCGAAGAGCCGGCCGATGGACGAGTAACCGGCTTGTTCGTTGTCGTCTCCGGCCATTGTCGGCACATGGTCCGGGCGCAGCAGGCCGCTGAAACCGATGTCCCGATAAGCGCGCATACAAGCGACCATGTCCGTCTGGCCGGCGTCGTGAAATGTTTCTTGGAATTTCTCCTTCGTGCCCGCCACATCACGCATATGCACAAAAAATATCTTGTCAGCGAAGCGGTGGATCGCCGCGGGCAGGTCTTTGGTCATCAGCGTGAAATTGCCCTGGCAAAGCGCGATGCCGTTCATCGGGCTGGGCACAAGATCAAGCAGGCGCTGGAAGTTCTCCACGCTGCGCATGATGCGCCCCAAACCGCGGATCGGCGACAGAGGCGGGTCGTCCGGGTGCATGGCCAGCTTGACGCCGGCCGACTCCGCCACTGGAAGCGCGCGCGCGAGGAAGTAACGCAGATTGTCCCACAGGCGCTCTTCGGGCACTTCGCCGTAAGCGGTCAAGGGCGCGTCCCGCATGTGGCGGTGATCGTAACCGGTAACCAGCGCGCCGCCGCGCGAAACGATTGTAGTGGAGGTTCTCATCCAATTCATAACCGGCATCCACTCGTAGCACCAAACGTCAATTCCTAAGGTTCCCATCGCTTCCAGCAGCTCGCAGACTGTGTCAATCTCCTCATCGCGGCCGTCCAAACCCAGCTTGGCCCGGGTCAGTGGCGGTCGGCTTTCGATCACCGAGAGCTTGAATCCGCGATCTTCATAGGCGCTTTTGACGCGCCGCAGGGAGCTGAAGGACCAGGGCGGTTCCGGGCCAAGCTCCTGATTCAGGTCGAGGGCGCCGACCACGTCGGTTACGCCGCATTGAGCGACCAAATCCCAAAGCGAAGAGTGAACGGGCGGGAGAAACTCAGCAATTTGTATCATCGGCGTTCCTTTGCAAATTGAGCGGTCGTCGCGGCTTGCGCCCGAGCATATCAGAATGTCGCCTGCGGGCAAACGCGGAGCTTGCCGAGACAAACGCGGATTTTCGGGCGAGCCTTGACTCGCCTCTACATATCGACCTTATGCTGAATTTCGCATGACTCACTTGGTTTTACTTCTGTATCCTCTGCGTCCTCAGTAAATGCAAGAAAGTCATGCAAAATCTGAAGAACGGTGTAGGGGCGATTCTGTGAATCGCCCGCCGACACAAGCGCGGATTTTCGGGCGAGCCAAGGCTCGCCCCTACATATCGACCTTATGCTGAATTTCGCATGACTCACTTGGTTTTACTTCTGTATCCTCTGCGTCCTCAGTAAACGCAAGAAAGTAATGCAACATTTAAGTAGTAGGATGATGTAGGGGCGACTCTTGAGTCGCCCGAATGCAAAACGGCGATGCTGCGGGCGAGCCTTGGCTCGCCCCTACATATCGACCTTATGCTGAATTTCGCATGACTTACTCGGTTTTACTTCTGTAACCTCTGCGTCCTCTGTGTTCTCTGTAGTTCAAAAAAGAATTACAATGCCCGCCATGCAAGCGACAGTCGAGCGAAGGCATCAGGAGACGGAAGCGGTCCCGGGATTGACCCAGGCTGAAGTGCGGGAGCGCCTGCGCCGCGGCGAGAGCAACGACTTTGAGGCGCGGGTCGGGCGCAGTTACTGGGAAATCTTCCGCGACAATGTGCTCAATCTGTTCAACTTCGTGTTGGGCGGTCTCTTGCTCTTCGTGATCGCCCTGGGGGATTACGCCACCGCTTTTTTCGCTGGGTTCAGCGTCGTATCGAATACTTTCTTCGGCATGATTCAAGAATTTAACGCCAAGCGAAAACTGGATCGCTTGGCTGCCTTGGCCGAACAGACCGTGCGCTGTCGCCGCGATGACAAGTGGGTGGAGACGCCGATGCGCGGCGTGGTCAAAGACGAAATCATCCGCATCGAACCGGGCGACCGACTGGCGGTGGATGGCGAGGTCTTGCGCAGCGATTCGCTGGAAGTGGACGAATCGCACTTGACCGGCGAGTCCGATGCCGTTGGCAAAGCGCCCGGCGACAAGGTCTTCTCCGGCTCCTTTTGCACGGCCGGCGTCGGCGTCATGCGCGCGACCGCGGTCGGCGCTGAAAGCCACATCAATCGGCTTTCTGCCATCGCCAAAGCGTACAAGGCGGTCAAAACGCCGACGCAGGTCAAGATCGACATCACTGTTGAAGTGACCGTGCTGATCATGGCCATCTTCGTGCCGATGATCTTTGTAACCGGCTACATTGTCGGCAATGATTTTCTTGAGATCGTGCGCAATGCCGTGGTCTTTACCACGAGCCTGGTGCCGCAGGGCCTTGTCCTGGTTGCGATCTTGTCGCTGACGATCGGCGCCGTCAAAATTAGTATGCAGCAGACCTTGATCCAACGCGTCAACGCGGTTGAATCACTGGCGAACGCGACCGTACTCTGTTTCGACAAAACGGGTACGCTGACGCAGAACAAGTTGGCGGTGCGCGAGATTATCCCAGTCGCTGACATGGAGATCGGCGCGATCCACATCGAGCTGCATACTTATCTGAAGAATCTGGCGCACCTCAACAATACCGCACAAGCCATCGAGCGCTATATGGAGCGCGTCGTCAGCGATGTCGATTATCCGCTGAAACTGAAGGAGATCCCCTTTACCTCCGGGCGCAAATGGGCGGCGGTCCGCCTGGCGGATAGGTCGCTGCTGATGGGCGCGCCGGAACGCCTGCTTCCGCCGGACCATGCCTGGTATCACGATGCCGAGGCCCTGGCCCGCGATGGCATGCGCGTGCTGGCTTTCGCCCAGATGCGCGGCGACCCGGATCTGGAAGCCGGCATCATCTCCTACGATGCGCAGCCGCTGGCGCTGATCGTGATGAGCGACCAGATCCGCGAAGATATCCAGGAGACGCTGGATGCCTTTCGCGAAGAGGGGCTGACGCTCAAGGTGATCTCGGGCGATAACCTGGAAACGGTACGGGCCATCGCGCGGCAGGCGGGTATGGACATCGGCGCGCGCGCCTATACCGGCCTCGAACTCGATGCAATGGGCGAAGGCGAGTTTGACAGTGCCGTGCGGGATAGCCATGTCTTCGCCCGCATCAATCCGGATACCAAACAGCGCATTGTCGAGGCGCTGCGCCGCGGCGGCGAATACGTCTCGATGGTGGGCGACGGCGTCAACGATGTGCCGGCGCTCAAAGCGGCCAACCTGGCAATCGTCATGAATGACGGCACGCAAATCAGCAAGGATGTCGCCGATATTGTGCTGCTTAACAATGCGATGTCGACATTGCCGCGGGCCTTCCGCGAAGGCAAAGAGACGACGCAGACCATCTTCGGCACGATGAAAATGTTCCTGGTGCGCAACTTCTACACGGTCGCGCTCTTCACGTTCATCGCCTTCATGTCGCTGCCCTTCGCCATCACGCCGGTGCAAATCAGCTGGGCGACCTTCGGCACGGTCAATCTGCCGGCGACTTTCATCGCCTTTGGCTGGCTGCGGCCGCGCTACATGGCGCGCTTCCGCCGCGATGTCATGGATTATATTTTCACCGTCGGCTTCATCGGCGCGGCGATGCTGACGCTGCTCTACCTGCTCGTCTGGTTCGGGGGCGGGCAAGACCTGGTGATGACGCGTTCGGTAGTCACGATCATGGTGGCGCTATACGGCATGCTGATCACCTGGCAGGTGCAGGGCATCGACATTTATGAGCCGCGCAGCTTCCGGCGGCATTGGCGCATTTTGTGCCTGAGCAGCGTTTTTACGGCGCTGACGATTCTCTCTATGTACGCCTTTCCGGAGTTATTCGAGTTCGGTCCGCCGGTTTGGGATGGTGGCGCGGGCTCGCTGATGCTCATCGCGATCGTGGCGATATTCTTGCTGACGATGGTCCTGTGTTCGCATGGGCTGAAGTATCGCTATTTGATGGGGCGGTTTTGGGATCTGCTGGCGCCTGATCGGGAGTGAGGGGTTGATATAATAGAATTTTTGTTCTATAATCCTGTCAACCAAGCGAGGACCATAGTTTGGCACACATATACCTGAGGAACGATGAAGACGGATTGCCTACTCGAACCAGCCAGGACTATGCCAAGGATAAGTTAACAATTCTCAAGGAATACATTTCCCGATTCACTACGTCTATGAAAGACAAGAAATGGCGGGCGTTAAACTACATCGACTTGCAGGCTGGCCCAGGGAAGAACAGGTTTAGTCCGAGCGGTTATCTTTTGCTTGGCTCGCCATTGATTGCGCTTACCACTCGATTTTCCTTTGATCACTTGTTTCTCGTCGAGATGGGACAATCCAATTTCAACGCGTTAGAGAAACGAGTTGGGGCTAGCCAATCTAATGCGAGCGTTCAGCTTTACAATGAGGATTGCAATAGGGCAGTTAATCGAATTGTTGAACATATAAGTCGCTTAGATTCGCGGTATTTGGTAGGAGAGTGGCCAAGTCTGAATCTGGCATTTCTAGATCCCGAAGGACTGGAAATCGAATGGATAACTGTCGAGAAACTTGCGAGTCTGAACCGCATGGATCTCATTATCAATTTCTCTACGAGCGGAATCACGCGCAATGCTGGGCAATACGCTGATCTCGAGGTCGAAACAGTATTTGACAGATTCTTTGGAACTCGTGAGTGGCGGTCGATATACAGGCAGACTCACCGACACGGAAGTACAGCGGTCAGAAGAGCATTGATAGACTTTTACCTGAGCAGACTAAAGGAAATGGGCTATGTTGAGACTAAACGGCAGGAGAAGGAGTTCAAGAACCAACGCAATGTCCAAGTTTATACGATGATATTTGCCAGCAAACACGATCTCGCTATACAGTTTTGGAATGACGCAATTAAACACGTCGTGCAGCCGAAGCTCCTTTAACGACGACTGCAATTACGCGGCTTTAGGAAACGCTTCGTACCAAATCTCCCAGGCCATATTTCCTTTGAAGAATATGGGCACTTTCTGTGCGTTCAACTGTTCAACCAGACCTGCCGTCCACTCCCTTTTCGGCTGAAAGACCCGACTTCCATTCGACGCCGCGCCGATTATCGCCCACTCGAAGGGCAATTCCCCCTCTGTCTCCAGCCATTGCTCAAGTACCGGCGCCACATCAAACCAGAGCGGCTCGATGCTCATGAAACGAACAGTCGCTTTTATATGCTTCATGTGCTTCAAGTAGGCCTTCAGCCCCCGCGCGCCTCCGGTCTCGCTCATCAAATGACCGGCCGGTAAACTCACACCCACCCAGACATTGTCAGGGAACTGACCAAATTTTGGGAGTCGTATTGGGAACTTGCTCAGCGTCTGAAATATGTGCCAGTCTGCTTCGGACATTTTGTGAAGCACTTGCCAGATATGGTCTTCTGGTACCCAGTGGCCAAAGAGATCCGCCATGCTTCCGACAAAGATCCCAGCTTTTTCTTTTACTTTCAGAGGGGCGTCGAGATTGTGGGGCCGCCAGTAGTGATGCTCAAAGCCGTGAGAATATGCGCGCGTAAAGCGCTCGGCGATTGTCTTGGCGTAGCACTCGGTGATTGATCCGTCAGGCATTTCCCAGGTGCAACCGTGGAAGCAGCCACCGGTTGGATTCCAAGTATAGCCAGGTCGCACCGTGCCATCAGGATCTTTTATACGTGTCCACTCGATGCCTTTGGGAGCGTTCTGCCGGTTCATCATAGTCCTTCCGCAGCATAGATATAGATTCAGTGTAGAACATGTGTTTGCAGCGAGCAACCCTCGAACAGCATATTCTTATAATTGCCAAATAATTGCCAAAAGTAAGGGTTAGATTTGGTTCATCAGCCACCCCCGCCACCTCTCCGCCAGCCACAGCAGCGCATAGGCCGAGAACACGAACAGAAGCGGATCGCTCGGCGAGCGGTAACGCGTCGACGGATGAAAGAGCAGGTACATCAGCGTCTGACTGAATTGCACGAAAACCAGCAGGCTAAGCGCCCGCCATTCGCGCCGGCTGAGCCAGGCGCCCGCGATTGCCAAAAGCAACAGGCCGCCAAAATACAGGACATGGACGCGGCGTCCGACGACATTGAAGAGACTGTCCTCTTGGTAAGCGGCGTTGGCTGCGGTCACGCCCGTGTGTGTTCCCTCGTCGGTGATGATCTGAACCTCGCCGGCTTCATTCACGGACAGCTTTTCGCCCTGACGCAGGTTGTTCAGCGGCGTCACCTGCGGATTCCAGTAGATCCCGAACTTGACCAGCAGCAGCTCGGGTATGCGCGCCGGATTCTCGCGCAGGTAGCGCCAGCCGGCCGCGGCCAAGGCGCTGTTGCGGCCCAGCAAGTCGGTTCGCGGCGGCGCATCGGCTGGCGGCGGCAGCCACTGCGCATCATAGCCGGCGCGGAAGACGGGCACGGTCCAGGCGTTATTCCCCTGATAGATGTTCTCGCCGCTGTTGAGCGCGATGGGCACGAAGGCGCCGTAGATTTGATAGCCGCGGACAAGCCAGGGGAAGAGCAGCAGAAGGCTGAGGCCCGCGACCGGCAGCAAGCGCAGCAAGGTTTGCCGCCAGGATAGCCGCAGCCGCAACCAGATCACAGCCAGCAGCGCCAGCGGCGGCAAGAGCGCGCGCGCCAATGCCGAGACGCCAAGGACGGCGCCCGTTGCCAAAGCCAAGAGCAGGGTTCGGCGATCGAGCGTTTCGCGCTCGCGCAGGGCAATCAACAGCCAGACGAAGAGATGCAGCAGCAAAATCCAAAGCGCCGTGTCGTTGAGCGTCAGGTTCTGAAAGAGCAGATAGGGGTAGAGCGCGAAGAAGAGACCGGCAAGCGCGCCAACCCAGTCGCCGCGGGAAGCGATGAGGCGGCGGCAGATGTCGTAGAGCAGGACGATTGCAAGCAGGTCGAAGACAATATGACTGAGACCGACGCTGAGATAGTGGCGGCCCAACAGGCTGTAGATCGCCGCCAGCGCATAGCTGTACAGCGGCGGCAGACCGGCGTCGGCGATGCCGGGCTCGCGGCCGTACACGCCGGTCGCCATCAGGTTAAGCGCGTATATGTCGTAGGCTTCCGAGCCGTGGATGACGCCGCCCGGCTCGCTGAAGGCGAAATGCTGCGGGAAGGCGACGAGCGCGCCCAATCGGACGATGATGGCTATCGCGATTACGATGGGCAGTTTGTAGCGCTCAAGACGATGCCGCATGACAGTAGATACGCTCCCGACTTTGGCACTGCTTAGTCTAAGTTTGAAAAGACGTACGCGCCAATCCGAGCTGCAGTAAGAAAAAGCGCCCCGCGCAGTATCGCGCGAGGCGTCGAGAGGTTTTCAATCTGTTGTGCTGCTTGATCTGCTGCCGTTTAATCAAGCGTGCTGATAGCGGTCGCCAATGGACTCGACATCGTCCATCAGTCGATTGAATTGTTCCAGATTCAATTGCTGCTTGGCATCGGACATCGCCACATCCGGGTTGGGGTGGACCTCCACCATCAAACCGTCCGCGCCGCTGACCCGGGCCACACGCGCGAGCGGATTGGCGATATCGCGTCGCCCGGCCGAATGCGAAATATCAACGATAATCGGCAGGTGCGTCTCTTGCTTGAGCAGGGGCACGGCGCTGATATCAAGGGTATTGCGCGTCCACTCGCTGAAGGTGCGGATGCCGCGTTCCATCAAGATGACTTGTTCATTGCCGCTGGCCATGATGTACTCGGCCGCGTAGATGAACTCCTTCAGCGTGGCGCCGAAGCTGCGTTTGAGCAAGACGGGCTTGCTTTGCTTGCCCAGGGCGCGCAGCAGGAAGCTGTTCTGCATGTTGCGCGCGCCCACCCAGAAGGCGTCTACATATTCATCCATCATCGGAATAAGCGACATATCGAGCACTTCGCTGATGATGACCAAGCCATACTTGTTGGCGACCTGGCGCGCGATTTTCAGGCCCTCTTCGCCCATACCCTGGAAATCATAGGGGGAGGTGCGCGGCTTGTAACCCATGCCGCGCATCATCTTCACGCCGCGCTCCGCCAAGACGGCGCCTACCGCATCCATCTGCTCGTAACTTTCCACGGCGCAAGGACCGGCGATCAACTCAAATGTGTCGTTGCCCAGGCGCAAACCGTTGCTGAATTCAATTATGGTGTGCTGGTCCGGTTGCTTCCTCTGCACGAGGATCGTCTGGCGCGCGTCTTGCTCTTCCATGTTGAGCGTGGCGCGGAAGATCTCGCTGAACAGTTTGCTGATCGTCTCGTTGCTGAAAGGACCTTCGTTGGCAAGTTGAAGCGCCGTCAGCATTTCCGCTTCTCGCTGCGGGTCATAAAATCGCGTGCCCATCTGCTGCAGGTGCTGCCCGATTTCAAGCGCGATTTCGGCGCGCTTGTTGAGCAGCCCTAGGATCTGCAGATTGATTGGGTCAATCTGATTGCGCAATTCCTTGACACGGCTTGTTGCTGACACGGCTCTCATACTCCCAAAATTCTGTTCAGAACCAAGTGAAACGTATTATACACAGTTGTAGCCAAAAGGCATGGTCAAGTTTTGACGAGCCCTCCCGGTACGTTTCGGCATTGGCTCTATTGCTCCTGGCCCCCACTGTCCTGAGTGCCGGGTATCCAGTAATATGACCCTTCCTGAACCATTTGGCGACGTTGGGCGCGCCAATATGCCGAAATTCGTAAAGGGACTTGAGCTGTCGCGCGCCTTCTACCGGGGCGCAGTGCAGCCGATCCTCGCGCGGCGTTTCCCGGACTTGCACCGAGCCTGAATGGCTTGCCAGTTCGTTCATTTCCGACTTGCTAAATCTGTATTCCCCGAGCAACCCGCTAATTCGGCGCCGATTCTGCCGAAGATGGTGCGCACCCAGAAGGGGAGCGTTCGCGGATTAGTTCGAAGGCTTGGCGCAGCCCGGCTCGCCGGGCGATTTGCGGTGAATCGCCAGCCCGCGATTGTAATCGGCCTGTAATCTCATCGAAATAGAATTGCCACTAAAGCTGGGCTATAATGTTGATATCGACCTGAGACGGAGAACATTGAGAATCATGGACACGTTGCGAAAACCTGCCATGTGGCTCGGCGCATTAGTCGGGGGTTTGCTGACGCTGGCGCTGACGTCACTGCTGTTCCTGGCGGACCAGATCGCCGGTCTGCCCTTTATTCCCTTTGACGTATTTGATTATGTTTCGCGGCTGCTGCCGGGCGCGCTCTTGACATTTGGCATTGACATGATGGTCGACATGATCATCGGCTTCAACCTGGGCGAGACATCCACGGCGGCCAAATCTGCTGAGCAGTTGATGGGCCTGGGCGGCTTCCTCGCGCTTGGAGTTGTTGTTGTCGCTCTATTTTACGGCCTGCTCAATCGCAGCAAAACCAGCGCGCGCGGCCTGTATCCGGGTGTCATGCTGGGTCTGGTTTCCGGCGCGGTCATGATGGCAGTTTCCATGCAGGTCAACCTGACCGCGACCGCGCAAGAAGGGGTCCAACTGGTTTGGGTTCTCCTGGTATTCCAGTTGTGGGGCCTGGCCGCCAACTGGATCTACAACATGCTGGCGCATAGCGACGCCAAGAGCAAAATCGACGAGGAGACCGGCGAGACCATCGTTGTTGAAGCGCTGGACCGGCGTCAATTCATGGTGCGAATCGGCGGCGCCAGCGCGGTCTTGACGGTGATTGGCGCCGGCTTGGGCGCGCTTGTCGGCGGGCGGCCCGGCGAAGGCAAGGTTGTGGGGGAACTTCCCGCGAGCGATGTGGCCGGCGGCTTGCCCAACGCAAGCGACAATATGGATCCGGCGCCCGGGACACGCCCTGAATACACGCCGCTTGACGATCACTACCGCATCGACATCAGTTCGCGCCCGCCCGTCATTGACTCGAATGAATGGCGGCTTGAGGTCACTGGCTTGGTGGATAATCCCATCAGTTTGTCCCTGCAAGATCTGTACGACAAGTTTGACCGGGTCGAACGCTTCATCACCTTGTCCTGCATCAGCAATCGTATCGGCGGCACCTTGATCAGCACAACGAAATGGTCCGGTTTCCGCATGCAGGACTTTCTTGATCTGGTCCAGCCGCAGGCGGAGGCGGTCGCCCTCAAGATCACTGGCGCCGACAATTTCGATGAGTATGTCATGCTTGATGTGATTCAGTCAGACGAGCGTATCATGTTCGCCTACGAATGGGACGATCAGCCGCTCAAGCAGAAGCACGGCTTCCCGCTGCGCATTTATATCCCCGATCGCTACGGCATGAAGCAGCCCAAGTGGATCAAGAGCATTGAGTTTGTCGATGCCTGGGCCGAGGGCTACTGGGTGCGGCGCGGCTGGAGTGTGGATGCGATCGTCAATACTACTTCGGTGGTCGATACCGTCGCTACGAATTCCATCCTCAAGGATGATCAGGGATATGTCGTGCCGGTCGGCGGCATCGCTTACGCCGGCGCCAAGATGATCTCCAAGGTCGAAGTCAGCGTCAACGGCGGCGAATGGCAAGAGGCGCTGCTGCGGCGTCCGCTCAGCGAACTCACCTGGGTCGTCTGGCGTTATGATTGGCGCTTCCAGGAGGGAGATTATCGCTTCGAGGTGCGCACATACGATGGCGATGGCGTCATGCAGAGTCTGGACAGCCGCGGCACGCGCCCCGATGGCGCAACCGGCGTCCACTCCAAGAAGGCATCCATGCCTACCGTGGCTGACCTGGAAAATCCACCCGAGCCGGAAGTTTAGGGCTAGTTGAATACTGGCGAAAATGTAGGCGCGACCTAACAAGTTAGTGATTGCCAAATCAATCTCGCTCTCACCAACAAAAAGGCGATCCAAAGCGACGCCTTTTTGCTTTCTCGCAGACCTGGATATCAACTCATTTACAGGTTGATACGCAATTGCGCAACCGATTGCCTGATGGTATCGTCTTGGCGTTCACTTCCGCAACAGAGACTGAAACATGACCGCTCGACTGGTCCACCTTTTCTTCCTATTCTTCTGCCTCCTCCTCGCGCCAGTCTCGTCCGCCCTCCGCATCTACGCGCCTGTGAAAGTGGATGCGCTGCCACTGAATTTGAGGACCGACTGCAACGAGATCTTCATCCCCCACGGGCTTGATCACATCACGACCCCAACCGCTTTGCCTGTCGGTTTCTACGATAGCAACGGCGCCGGGCTTGCGATTAACGATCTCGACGATGACGGTCTCCTGGATATTGTTTTGGCAAACCTGGCCGGGGACAACGCCGTTCTATGGAATCGCGGCGATCTGGAATTTGAGCGTCGAGCGCTGCCATCGGAGACACCAGCGCGCGCGGCCGCCATAATTGATGTTGACGGCGATGGCTTGCCCGACATTGTCTTCACGCAGCAGGCCGCCGCGCCGCTCTTTTGGCGCAACCAGGGAGACGGGACCTTCGAAAAACAGGTACTCGGCGGCGTCAGTTATATCGGTTATGCCATGAACTGGCTCGACGCCGATCGCGATGGCGATCTCGATCTGATAACCGGCTCCTACGATGTCGAGAACGAAAAGATCCTGGGTCAATCGGCGCCCAAATCCGGCGTCGTATACTACGAAAACCTCGGCGGCGGTTTTCGCGCGAGGCGGATCGCCGCTCGGTCAAATACGCTGGCGATCTTGGTTAACGTTAATATGCGCGGTGAAACCGAGGTCATCATTGGCAACGATTTTGCGGTCGAAGATAAATACTTCACCTTCCGCGATGGCGCCTGGCAAGAGACCGAGCCGCTTGCGGTCATGCCCCATAGCACGATGAGCTACGACGCCGCCGACCTGGACAACGACGGCATGCCTGAGGTTTTCGCTGTCGATATGAAACCCTACGCCGATGACGCGGCAACTCTGGCGCAGTGGCAGCCCGTGATGGATATGATGATGGCCATGCCACATGTTGCGGGCGATCCACAGATCATGGAGAATGTGCTCTATGCTGGTTCCGACGGACAACATGTCAACATCGCCCGCGCGATGCAGCTTGATGGCACGGGCTGGAGTTGGTCGGCGAAATTTGGCGACCTGGATAACGATGGCTATCAGGACCTGTATGTCGTCAACGGCATGATATCCGTAGAGCTATTCTCACACCTGCCGAATAACGAGTTGGTCGAAGAAAATCAAGTCTATCGCAATTTGTCCGGCGCCGGGTTTGCGCGGCAGTTGGACTGGGGGTTGAACGATCGCGCGAGCGGACGAGGCATGTCCCTGGCGGACATGGACAACGATGGCGACTTGGATGTGGTTGTCAACAACCTGCTTAGTCCCGCGAAGCTGTTTGAGAATCGGCTATGCGCCGGCAGCGCAATCGAAGTGGACCTGCGCTGGAACGGCCGCGGCAATGGCGCTGGCATCGGCTCGCAACTCATCCTGAAGACCGACCGCGGTGAATTCCGCCGCGATGTGACTGCGCTAAGCGGCTATCTTTCCGGCGAAAGCAGTCGCGTTCATTTCGGCTTGCCGGCGGAAGCCAGCCCGGAGCGTCTGTCAATCGTTTGGAATGACGGCGATTTCAGCGAAGTCACCGGTTTGTATACAGATATGCTCTATACCATAACCCGCGACTAACGATTCTATGCCGGTGTTTCCCACAGCCGCGCGCAACAGGTTTGACATCATCCGCGTTTCATGTTATTCTCGCGCTCCAATTATGATTGATTTATTCATAGGTTTTAGTTGCATAGTGTCGGCTAAGCTCTAAGATCCTCAGTGTATTCATGGAACAGAACCTGCGCTTAATGTCCAGCCGCGGAGATGTCCTCTTTGATAAGGCGGGAAGGCATAGGTGGCAGCCAGCATAGCAACCGCTAAAAGCGCGAAACAGCCGAAAAACTCTCGACTTGCTGATTTCAAGCTCGCGTTTACCGGCTTGCGCCGCGGAGAGACGATCGCGGGTTATCTTTTCCTCCTCCCAAACTTCGCCGGTTTCGTCGTCTTCATGCTTTTCCCAATTCTCTTCGCCTTCTACATCATGCTGACGGATTGGAGCCTTGCGAAGGAGCCGGAATTCATCGGCTTCAAGAATTTCGAGACGATGGTCAAGGACAGGCTCTTTTGGAAATCGCTGGTCAATAGTTTCTATTATACTTTTGTCGCCGTGCCCACCGGCATCTTCATCGCCTTTTGGCTGGCGCTGGCGCTGAACCGCAAGATGCGCGGCATTATCTTTTTTCGCACTGTCTATTTCCTGCCGCAGATCACGCTGACGGTGGCGGCGGCGACTATCTGGCGTTGGATCTATCAGCCCGAAATCGGCATGATCAACCACTTGTTGGAGATGATCGGCATTGACGGTCCCAAATGGATTCATAATACCCAATGGGCAATGCCGGCAGTGATTATTATGAGCAACTGGCAGGGCATCGGCTTTGCCATGCTGATTTTGCTGGCGGGTTTGCAAGGCATCCCGGAAGAGTACTATGAAGCGTCCGCCATAGACGGCGCCAGTAGCTGGCAGCGGATGCGTTTCGTTACGCTACCCATGCTATCGCCGGCTATTTTTTTCGTCGTGGTGACCTCGCTGATCGGCGCCTTCCAGGCATTTGATCAATTCTATGTATTGACCGAGGGCGGACCGGCTCATGCGACCACGCCGCTAACCTTGTACATTTTCCAGAACGCTTTTCGCTTTTTCAAAATGGGTTATGGCGCGGCGCTGGCGGCGGTTCTGTTTGTGATCATTCTCATCATCACCATCGCGCAGTGGCATTTGGCGCGGCGTTGGGTGTATGGATTTGAGGATGACGGATAAGGGCGGCGGAACAGGATAAAAGCGATGGCTACCGCGAGCGCGATAAAAGGCAGCCTCTTTGGCCAGAAGCAGACCAAGATTCTGACGGATCTGCTGGTTTACGCGGTCTTGTCGATCGTGGGTATCATCTTCATTCTGCCCTTCGCCTGGATGGTCGCCAATTCATTCAAGGATATCCGCGGCATATACACCTACCCGCCGGAGTTTATTCCGGAAGTCTGGCATTTCTCAAACTACACTGAAGCCTGGACGACGACGTATTTTGATCTCGGCTTCCTCAATAGCGCCATTGTGGCGGCATCGGTTGTGCTTGGGCAGGTATTCACCGCCAGCCTGGCTGGTTACGCTTTCGCGCGGCTGCGTTTCCCTGGGCGCGACAAGATCTTCCTGCTCTACATTTCGCTGATGATGCTGCCCTTCATCGTTTTAATGATCCCGCTCTATGTGCAGATGCGCGCCTTCGGCTGGGTCAGCACATTGCAGGCGGTCATCGTGCCCTTCTTGTTCACGCCTTGGGGCACCTTCATGATGCGCCAATTCATGGTGACGATTCCGCGCGAATTGGAGGACGCCGCGCGCATTGACGGCTGTGGTTTCTTTCGTACCTACTGGCTGATCATCCTGCCCTTGACGAAGCCGGCGCTGGCCACGCTGGCCATCTTCACGTTCGTCAATACATGGAATATGTTCCTGTGGCCCCTGATTATTCTGGGCAAGCCAAAGGTCAAGACTTTGCCGCTGCTGCTGGCGTCCTTACAGAATCAGTCCGGCATGCGCACGCCCTGGCATCTTATTATGGCGGCGGCTACCTTTGTCGTCATCCCGGTTCTGATCGCATTCATCGTCGGGCAGAAGTATTATGTCCGAGGAATTGTTACGAGCGGGATCAAAGGAGGTGGCTAGCGACCGACCATTTGCTTGGCTTCAGAATCAATTATCAAATCTGAAAGGATAATCGGATGATTCGCAAAATCGCATTTCTAGTGACCGTCCTTGTGCTGTTCAGCTTGGGCTTTGCATCTTCGGCGCAGGACATGACCGATTGGACTTGCGGAACCGTCGATGGTGATATGGCGGGCGCCATCACCATCACTGGTTGGGAAGGTCCCGGCGAGGTCGATAAGTTCTTGCTGGCTTTCGACGAGTTCTTCGACGAGTACTATCCCAATGTCGAACAGATCCTCAATACGGGCGTAAACTGGAGCGACTATTGGACGACCCTGCCGGCGCAGTTGGCCGGCGGCGCCGAAATCGATATGGCCTGGATGCACGATACGCGCAACGATACCTTCGCCGCCAACGGCTGGGCGCTGAATCTTGACGGTTATCTCGAAGCTTGCCCGATCCCCGGCTGGCCCGAGAAGTTTGTAACTTCCCAAGTCGATGCCTTCAATTACCAAGGCAGCCAATACGCGATTCCCTACGACCTGGCGCCGGGCGGGCTCTATATTAATCTCGACATCTTTGAAGAAGCCGGCTTGGAACCGCCTGGCGAGCACACGAGCTTCGAGGAGTTCACCGAATTAGCGATCGCCCTCACGCAGGACACCGATGGCGATGGCGATACGGATATCTGGGGCATCAGCAATCTGGTCAGCGTCGGCCGCGGCGCTGGCGGCGCCTACTGGATCATCAAGAGCTTCGGTGGCGACTTGTTCGACGAGGATGTCACGTCATCGGTGATGGATTCACCCGAAACTACCGAAGCCCTGCAATGGATGGCAGATCTGCTCTGGGATTCCGGCGCGCATCCGACGGCTGAGAGTATCGCCGCTTCCGGTTTCACGACTGAATTCCTCTTCGCCAACGGCAACGTCGCCATGCACTATGCGCTGAACGACGCCGCTTCCCGCATGTGGGAGCTGGTCGGCGACAGCTTCAATTGGACAGTCGTGCCCACGCCCACCGGTCCCGCCGGTCGTTACAACTTCATCGGCGGCTCGGCTTTCTCCATTCCCACTTCGGCCGCTCATCCGGATCTGTCGTATGAGTTGATTCGTTTCACCTTGGCGAACCCGGATCATATATGCCGTACGGCTGCCATGGGCGCCGCGCTAACCAGCCAGTCCGAGTTCCATAACTGCGCCGCTCCCGATGACGCGCCCTACGCCGACGCCTATCATGAGGTGTTCTCGGTCATCGGCGCGCGTGATGGCGTACATCCGGTCTACCATTCGAAATACCTGGAATGGGAGTCCTCTGTTTGGGTGGCCAATATGGACCTGCTCTGGACAGGCGAGGAACGCGATGCGGCGACCGTTGTGCAACGCGCGCACGATCAGACCAATGAGTTGCTGGGCGGCTAGTTGCAGCGCTCAAGCAGCATAGCAAGATTTAACATACAGGCGAGTCCACGGACTCGCCTGTATGTTTTCTAGCGAAACTGTGAAGTGGCGAGCTAGTGGCTGGCGGCTCGTCTGTTTACTGCGTTGGGCATGTCTGCGGGCGACCCATGGGTAGCGTAGACACTAACCGCCACCCGCGCCTACATGATCATCTATTGTGGGTTTGGAATGGAATTGAATCGGCGGTTTACGCTCCCAGCAGCAAGCCTCGCGCGAATGCCAGGTCCTTCACGATCAGTTCGTCCACGCGCTCTTCGTCGCTGTACTCGGCTGAGAAGCAGATCGGTCCGCGATAGGCGATCGCCTTCAGCTTGCTGAGCACGCGCTGCCAGGAGGCGCGACCCTGCGCGCCGGAGGTCCAATAAATCTTCCATTGGGCGGCCGCCGCTTCCGGTCCGCTGACCCTCCGCCAGAAGGCGTTTTTCAAGTTGACCACGCAAAGATGGGGCGCCAGTATGTCCAGCGCGGCATCGCTGTCCATGCCCTCCAGCGCGTTGTGCGCCGGATCCCAGACAGCCGCCACATAACGCGGGTCATAATCTTTGACCAGGCGATACATGCCCATTTCGTTGACGGGCACGAAGCGGCCCGAATGATTCTGAATGCCGATTTGCAGGCCATAGCGCTCGCAGAAAGGCAGGGCGGCATCCAATTGTCGGCGCGCCTCCGCTTCCGCCGCCCAATAATCCAGGTCCCGTTGCCAAAACATCACGCGATTCATAGCGATGCCGGCTTCGGCGCAGGCGCTGTACAGCCGCTCGTCATCCAGGCTGTTGGCCGCCGTGATGTTCAAGACGCGCAGGCCGTGATCCGCCAGCGTTTTCACCGCCGCCGGCAAGTCAGTTTCGATGCTTTCCGGCTCGACCGGGAATTCGGGCCGCACTGGCAGCTCGATGAGGTCGAAGCCAAGCGCGCGGACATGCGCGGCCAACTCTGGCAGCGCCAGCGCTTTCCAGGGTTTTACGAAGAGAGCCACTTCATTCATGCCGCATCCCCTTAGGATTTGGTTGGCATCATCGAGAGGAAGTCGATGTGCGCGCGCGGCGGCAACGTCGCGAGGAAGACAACCGTCGCCGCGATGTCTTCCGACTGGATCATCTTCAGCTTCTGTTCCTGGCTGAATTTGACCGGGCGCCGGTCGATGATCGGCGTGTTGCCGGCGCCCGGATTGAAGAGGCAGGCGCGCACACCGTGCGGATTGCCTTCTTCGTTGGTGACGGTGTTCAGCGCCTCCATGCCGATCTTGGACGCGCTGTAGCCGACCCCGGCCTTCAGGCTGGGATACATGCCGGCCCGCGACGCCAGATTGACGATCAGGCCGTCGCCCCGCGCTTTCATTTCAGGCAAGACCGCTTTGGTGAAGATGAAAGCGCTGGTCAGATTGACGTCCATAAGTTCACGCCACTGCTCGGCGGAGGTATCGCTGATGGAGCGCTCGGTGACATTGGTTCCGGCATTGTTGACCAAGACGTCAATCGGCCCGAAGGCGGAACGGGTTTTGTCCAGCGCGGCCTGGATTTGCGCGTCATCGCTGACATCGGCCGGGCAGACGAGGGCTTGACCGCCTTCAGTCCGCGCCGCCTCCGCCACGCTTTCCAGCGCTTCGCGCCGGCGCGCGACCAAACTGACATTTGCGCCCGCCGCGGCGCAGGCGATGGCGATGGCCTCGCCGAATCCGCTGCTTGCGCCGGTTACGATAATGGTTTTGCCTTCCAGTGCGCCCATAAACCCCTCCAGTTGTGCTCAAGCCATGGTGGCTAGCATAGCGCCTGTGATTTCGTAACGCAATTCGCCCTTTTGCAAGAAACGCGTCACTTCTTCGCTGACAATCTGCCCCTGCCGCTTGAAAGATTGAACTGTCTCGTTGGCGGCATGGGGCGTGAGGATGACGTTATCCAGGGCGCGGAATGGGCTGTCATTCGGCAAAGGTTCCTGGTCGAAGACGTCGATGGCGGCGCTGATCCGGTCCGATTGCAATTCCGCCAGCAAGGCGGCTTCGTCGACCAGATGGGATCGGGATGTATTGATGAATATGGCGCCGTCCCGCAGCCAGCCGAATTGCTCGGCGCCCAACATGCGGTAGGTCTCTGTTGTGGCCGGCGCCTGGCATGTGACAACCGGGCACTCGCGCATAAGCCTCTCCAATGAAACTTTGAATGCGCCCAGAGAGGCTGCCCCTTCGGCGTTCAGATATGGATCGCTGAGCCAGATTTCCGCGCCCACCGCCCGCAGCAGGCGAATGACAGCGCGGCCGGTGTGCCCGGCGCCGATGACGCCGACGCGCCGGCCCGCCAATTCCTCGCCGGGCGCGTATGTTTTCGCCGTTTCCCAGGACCGCTCCCGAAAGGCGCGATCCATCTTGTGCGTCTTGCGCAGGCAGAGCAAGATGAGCAGCAAGGTCATTTCCGACACCGGGACCGCCATTGCGGCGGCGGAGTGGGTGACGCGGCGGCCCTCGGCGAATACGGCCGGCGGAAGCATGCGCTTGATCGTGCCGGCCGAATGCGCGATCAGTTTCAAGCGTCCGGCGGCCGCCAACACCTCGTCATTGAAGACCGGTGTGCCCCAGCCCGTGATCACAATATCATAAGCGCCGATCTGCTCGGCGAGCTGCGAAGAAGTGAGCCGCCCTTCGCCCGGCTGGAATCTTACTGCGCCGAGCTCGCTCAAAGCCTGACGATGTTTTTGGGAGAATAGCTGTTGGACCAAGGTCGGGCGCAGCGCGACCAGGATCTGGGTTTCCGCCGGCATGGAGTCTCAGTCCGCCAGGGCTTGACGCAACTTGGGCACTAAATCCGCTTCCGGCTGGTAGGGCAATTCGATCACTTTGTGGTTGAGCGCACTGGCGTAGAGCGCCAGTATCACATTGAAATCGACCAAGGCGCGTTCGAGGTTTAAGGGGTGGATTTTGCTGTCGTCTTCCAGCCAGTCGAACATCGCCTCGCACATGGCCGCTTGGCCCAGGACATCTTCTTCGGGGTATTCGTGCTCGCCGCTTTCATAAGCGCCATCAATGAAGGTTTCCCAGCCCCACATCGTCCAATGCACATAGCCGCTCATGCCGTAGACGGCGATGCGTTTGTGCTGCCATATAGCGCCGCCGCGCGGGACGCGCGGGGCATTTTCGCCGCAGCGCAAACTGGCTTGGACGCCATTGTCATATTCCACCGCCGCCAGGCTTTGATCGGGCGCGTAATGCTCCTGTCTATTCGGCTGCAAGCCTTTAACGCCGGATACCTGCCCGAAGACGGCGCTGGGCGCGGCCGGGTTGAAAGCGCCGATGGCCTGCAGCGAGTGCGTGCCTTGATAGGCGAGGTTCATGCCGGAACTGGCCTCGATGAAGCGGATATTTCCGATGGCGCCATCCTCGACCAGCTTCTGCAAGCGCTGCCGGCAAGGATGGAATTGCAACTGATGATTGATGGCGATCTTGACCTTGGGCTTGCGCGCGGCGAAATTCCGAAGCGCCAGATAATCCTCGCCTTGGATGGCCAGGGGCTTCTCCACCAATACGGCCGGAACGCCGGCGGACTCCGCCGCTTCGAGCACTTCCAGCCGCAGGTTCGGCGGCGCGCTGACCTGAGCCAGGTCGGGCTTTTCTTTTTCAAACATCTCACGGTAATCGGTGTAGCGCGCTTTCACATCATATTTGTCGGCAAAGTCGTCCATCGCTTTGGGACGCAAGTCGCAGACCGCCACCACTCGGCCGCGCTTCACATACTGGTAGGCATCGGCGTGGCCGTGCGCGCGTCCGCCGCCGACGCCGATAATGACCGATTTATACATGCTCACCCTCCCAAGGCTGCAAGATGACTTTGCCACATTGCCCGGAAAGCTGTGTTTCCCAGGCGCTTTGAATGTCGTCGATGGCGAATCGATGCGTGATCAGCTTGTCCAGTTGGTCGCCAATTTCGCCGATCATGTTCAGCATGCGCGGGGTATCGCCCATGTTGTAATGCCAGGAACCGATAAGGCGCAGTCCCTTGCGTATCATGTCGGGACTTATGCGAAGCGGCGTGTCTTCACCGCACTCGCCGACGAAGGCGACGGCGCCTTTGCGCCGGGTCGCGTCAATGCAGAGGCGATGCGCCGCTACCACACCTGAGCAGTCAATCGCTATGTCGACGCCGCGACCGTCGCGCGTTCGATCCAATATCTGGCGCAGGGCATCTTTGTCCAGCGGGTTGATTACCGTTTCCGCGCCCAATTCCAGCGCCAGCCGCGCGCGGTAAGCATTGGATTCGACGCCGATGACGCGGGCGCCGCGATAGCGCGCGTTTATAATGCCGCCGAGGCCTACCGGTCCCAAGCCGGTGATGAGCGCCGTGTCGTCGCGATAGAGGCGCAGCGACTGGAAGGCGCCAAAGGTGGGCCCCAAGCCGCAGCAGGCCATCCCGGCATGATCGTAGCTCATGCCGTCGGGAATCGGCAGCAGCATCCAATCCTGCTTGAGCAGATATTGCGCCATCGTCGCCAAGCCATTATGGCTGCCGTGAAGGGCGGCGAAGTCGTAGCTGTCCTGGCAGTGGATGTATTCGCCGGCAAGGCAAAGCTCACAGTTTCCGCAAGAGTTCTGTGGCATGACCACCACGCGATCGCCCAGGCTGACCCGTCCCGGCTGCGCCACTTCAACCACTTCACCGGCCGCTTCGTGCCCCATGAACGTGCCGCCGCGCCCGGCCGCGAAGGCTTTGTATTCGGTGCACATCGGCGCGGCGCGCACCTTGACGACGACCCAGTTTTCGCGCGCGCGCGGAACATCGCTGAGGGCGAGGCCGGCCTGCTCTTTTGCCCGCACCACGGCGCTTTTCATGCCTGCTCCGTTCGCCTGGATGATTGCCATCTGGGACGCCTTCGCGCTATTGAGAACGGAAGGGACTATAGCATAGGCCTATAGGCGGCGCAACTGAAGCGGACCGGCGCACAGGGCAATCGCATCAAATTGAAACTGCGCGGATAAATGACAATTTCTCCTCACATTTCGTAATCTGTAGGGGCGTTTCGCTGAAACGCCCGCCATCTGCAAGCCATTTTCAACGGGCGTCTCACGAGACGCCCCTACATTTTCACAATTTTCGTGGCGAACGGCTCATTATGATTTTGATGCAATTGCCCTGGCTGGACCGGCGCATTTTAGGGCTTGGCGAAGCGCATCTGACACCTGGCTTTTGAGCTGCGGTAAAATGGACGGCGGCTAAAGATTAAAAGGAGGGGCTCATGGCAGCGCGCATCGACTCGCACCAGCATTTCTGGATCTACAATGAGGCCGATTACCCTTGGATGGAAGGGGCGCGCGGCCCGCTTAAAATCGATTACATGCCGCCGGATATGCAACCGCTGCTGGCCGCGAGCGGTATTGACGGCACAGTGGCTGTGCAAGCGCGGCAGTACCAGCGCGAGACCGATTTCTTGCTGGATGTCGCCTATGAATATGACTTTGTTCGTGGAGTCGTCGGCTGGCTGGATATGCGCGCGGACGACATCGAGGCGCAGTTGGAGCGCTTCGCCGGGCGCCCGCGTCTGGTTGGTCTTCGTCACATCGCGCACGACGAAGTCGATGACCGCTTCATGCTGGGCGGCAACTTCCTGCGCGGCCTGGCGGCGTTGAAACAATACGACCTGCGCTACGACCTGCTGCTGTATCCGCGTCATATTCCCGTCGCCATTCAAGTCGTGAAGCGCTTCCCCGAGCAGCCCTTCGTGCTCGATCATATCGCCAAACCCTTTATCAAAGACGGGACGCTTCAACCCTGGGAGAGCGACATCCGCGAATTGGCATCCCACGACAATGTCTGGTGCAAGGTCTCGGGCATGGTCACAGAAGCGGCTTGGGGCGTCTGGACGCCGGACGATTTCAGGCCCTATCTCGATGTCGTCTTCGACTGCTTCGGCGTGGAGCGGCTGATGTTCGGCAGCGACTGGCCGGTGTGTACGCTTTCGGGCAGCTACAGCGAAGTTGTCGGCATCGTCGAGGGCTACATCGCCGCGCTCTCGACCGATGAACAGGCCAGGGTCATGGGCGGGGTCGCGACAGATTTTTATCAGTTGCCGTGAATGCCCGGGAGAGAATCTTATGAAGGCCATTGTACTGGAAGAACCGGGCCGACTGCGCCTGCAAGAGCTGGACGCGCCGGAGGCGGCCGGCCGGAACGAGGCGCTGGTGCGCGTGAAGCGGGTCGGCATCTGCGGCACGGATTTGCATGCCTACGGCGGCAACCAGAATTTCTTCAGCTACCCGCGCGTCATGGGGCATGAACTGGCGGTTGAGGTGGTCGCCCTTGGCGATAACGACGGCGGGCTGGATGTGGCGGTCGGGGATACCTGCTGCGTCATTCCTTATTTGAATTGCGGCGATTGCATCGCCTGCCGCCGCGGCAAGAGCAATTGCTGCACGCGCATGCAAGTGCTGGGGGTGCATATTGATGGCGGCATGCGCGAACAATTCACCCTGCCCGCCGATAAGCTGCTCCCAGCTGACGATATCCCGGTCGAGCAGTTGGCGCTGGTTGAGATGCTTTGCATCGGCGCCCACGCCGTCAGCCGCGCGCGTGTCACCGCCGGCGAAAACGCGCTGGTGATCGGGGCCGGTCCCATCGGGCTGGCGACGGCGCAATGCGCCAAGCTGGCCGGCGCGGATGTCATGGTGATGGAAGTCAATCGGAAGCGGCTCGACTTTTGCGCCGAAGCCCTGGGCATCGAGAATCTGATTGACGCTCGCAATGACCCGCTCGCGCAGATCTCAGGCATGCTTGGCGGGGAATTGCCGACGCTGGTATTCGATTGCACCGGCAGCGCCCGGTCCATGCAGGCCGCTTTCGATTACGTCGCGCATGGCGGCGCCTTGGCGCTGGTCGGGCATATCACCGGCGACATCAGCTTTAGCGATCCGCATTTCCACTCGCATGAGTTGACGCTGCTCGCCAGCCGCAATGCTACGCCGGATGACTTTCACTGGGTTATCGAGGCCTTGCGCGCGGGCAAGATTGACCTGGCGCCCTGGATCACGCACGGGGCGACGCCGGAGAGCATCGTGAGCGAATTCCCGACTTGGCTGGATCCGGCGCGTGGAGTGATCAAGGCGATGCTGAGTTTTGATTAGGGGCGGGTTGCGTAGGCGTGGCAGTGGGAAATGGCTTTATGGGAATTTCTAGATTGAGGGAGTTGTTTAATACCCTATCCCCGGCCCTGTTTCCCTCCGTACATTGGGGGCAGATTTATGCGTCAAGTGCCCATTACTGGATAAGCCTTGTAGGGGCGTCTCGTGAGACGCCCGTTGGAAATGGCATACAAATTGACGGTGTTTTAGTTAAATGGCTTAGCATTTCTGATATTATTACGTAATCAGATTCGCAGAGATTGAACAAGCGACATCAATCAACGTTAATTTAGGTGCTGGAGCGAGAAGGGTACATGAAGAAAGTTATCACTTGTTTATGTTTGGCGCTGATGCTCATTTCATCTGCATCGGCGCAAGACGGGAGTGCCATCAAAGACAATTGCGCGTCTGATGACGCCACTGCTTCGGCTCAGACGCCAAGCAGCGAGACTCTGGATATCGATGTGTACTTCGAGATGCCAGAGTTCATTGAAGCGGGCCTGGCGAATGGATCGATGGAGCGGGTTGGCGGCGTTATCAGATATTCGGATGATCAGCAGATTCTCGCATGGCTGCGGCAAGGCGGGCAGGTTGGTCAGGCTGCGGAGTCCTCAGCAGGTCTGCTTCAAGGCGTCGTATCAAAACATTCAACTCTCGGAATAGCGCTCAGTGGTGCAGTGCCGGTCTTGCATATTGCAATGGCCGGCTTTGGACTTTTCGAGCACATCATTGGCATCCGCGTTCATGAAGCGGAATTGGAACGCATCTACGACCGCGTCGCGGAGGAGTTTCAAAGGAATCGGGAAGTTGAAATGCTGGCCGCGCTTGACCATGCCGAGAACGCATTTGTTGCCCGATGCGATGCGTTCAAGGTGGAAGCGGTGGCGCAGGTGACCTACGAACTTACAGTTGCTCACGCTCAACTGGTCAGAGACCTGGATGAATTGCTCGACACGGAGACAAATGAAGCCAACACAGGTTTGGCGACCATGTATCAGGTCTTGGCCATGAAAGTCTGCGCTGTGTCAACCCGACTTCGCCTGGAAATCGGTGAAGATGCCGCTGCGCTTCACTGGCTGTCCAAGTGTATTGAAGCGCATAAGGCCTATGCTGAAATGTTTGTACGAAAATGGCTTGGCGAGAATCCCGCGCTCTATTTTCACGAGACAGTCAGTGATGAATTCTTTTATCGATATCTTGACATTGAGCGCTGGCTTCAAGGGGAGCGGGATGTTCTGCCCGATCTGATAAAAGAACATCGCCGTAGCTTTTGGAATAGGGATGCGCTCCAGAAGCTGGACGCTCCTGGGGTGGGTTTCCAGATAGATGAGAATCCATTCTATCTGCATGCAATTCCCAACGCCGAGCTCCTGATCGAGAATTTCCAGCGCTTGTTAGGTTATGAACTCGAACTCAGACATTTGCTCTTGCCATTTTCGAAGTGGGATGTTTACGAAGAGGCGCGCATAGATGACCAAGTGGGCTATGTCTTGCTGGTAAATCAGGCGCTGCTGGATGTTTCAAGCTAAGCCCGTCTTTAATGCCTTTTGGTTGGGCTAAGCATCATAACTCCCGGCCGTCACATCCCCGCCCGCGCCGGTCCAATTGGTATGGAAATACTCGCCGCGCGGGCGGTCGACGCGCTCGTAAGTATGCGCGCCAAAATAATCCCGCTGCGCCTGCAGCAGATTCGCTGGCAGATTGGCCGAGCGGTAGCCGTCGTAAAAGGCCAGCGCGCCGCTCATGATCGGCAGGGGAATGCCGTGTTGGATGCCGGTCGCCACCGCGCCGCGCCAAGCCGATTGCGCTTCGATCAGCGCCCGGCTGAAATATTCGTCCAGCAGCAAGTTCGCCAGCGCCGGATTCTTGACGTAGGCTTCCTGGATTTTTCCCAGGAAAGCCGAGCGAATGATGCAGCCTTCGCGCCACATCAGCGCCACTCCGCCATAATTCAGGTTCCAATTGTAGCTTCGCGCCGCGTCCTGCATCAGCATGTAGCCTTGGGTGTAGCTGATGATCTTGGCGGCGTAGACCGCGCCCTCCAGGTCACGGATGAACTGGTCGCGGTCGCCGCTGAAACTGGCTTGCGGGCCGGGCAGCGCGCTTGAGGCTGCCACCCGCTGCGTCTTGATCGCCGAGAGGAAGCGCGCGAACACCGCCTCGCCGATCAGCGTCAGCGGCGTGCCTTCCTCCAGGGCGGTGATGGCGGTCCATTTGCCGGTGCCCTTCTGGCTGGCCACATCCAGGATCTTGCGCAGCAGCGGCTGGCCGTCCTCGTCCTGATAGGCCAGGATTTCGCCGGTGATCTCGATCAGGAAGGATTCGAGCGCGCCCTTGTTCCAGCTCTTGAAAACAGCGCTGATCTCGCTTTCGTTCATGCCGAGCACAGCCGACATCAGATGATAGGCTTCGCAGATCAACTGCATATCGCCGTATTCGATGCCGTTATGCACCATTTTGACGAAATGACCGGCGCCATCTTCGCCGACCCAATCGCAGCAGGGGCTGCCATTTGGCGCCTTGGCCGCTACCGCCTGCAGAATCGGCTTGACCGACTCCCAGGCCGCCACCGAGCCGCCCGGCATGATGGAAGGGCCGTAGCGCGCGCCTTCCTCGCCGCCGCTGATGCCGGCGCCGACGAATAAAAGGCCCTGCGCTTCGACTTCTTTTGCGCGGCGAATCGTGTCGTTGAAATTGGAGTTGCCGCCGTCGATGATGATATCGCCCGGCGCCAGAAGCGGCGTCAGCTGCGCGATCGATTTGTCCACGGCGGCGCCGGCCTGAATCATCAAGATCAGCTTGCGCGGGCGCTTGATGCTCTTGACGAATTCTTCCGGGTTGTAGGCGCCGATGATATCGCTGTCGGCTGCCTCGTTTTCAAGGAAGCGCGTCACTTTGGAAGTGGTGCGATTGAAGACCGCGACCCGGTAGCCGTGGTCGCTGATATTCAAGGCGAGGTTCTGGCCCATCACCGCCAGGCCAATCAAGCCGATATCCGCCAATGCCGCCATTCCAAGCTCCCTTCGCTTCGTCGCGCCCTCGCCATTGTATCAAGGCGGCGGGCGAATGACAGGCTGAGGGTTTTGGCCTGGTCGCTTCCAGCAGTCCGTAATCAGGCCGGCGCCTTCCCATTTGTGTTAGACTGCAGGTACGGAGCCGCTTGTCGATCAACCCGGCTCAACTGGATTATCCTCTGGCGGAGCAACGTTGTGGAGGCGGTCGATGCGGAGCGCGCCCGAAAGACGACGCAAGAAAGTGACCTTGCAAGATGTCGCCGTTGCCGCGTCCGTCTCCAAAGCGACTGTCTCTCTCGCCTTGAGCAATAATCCGCGCATCTCCCAGCCGACAAAGGAGCGCGTCCTAGCGGCAGTCGATTCGCTGGGCTATGTCTATAACCAGCGCGCCGCCAGCTTGCGCACGAGGCGTTCCAATACGATTGGTTTAATCATCAAAGATGTGTCGAATCCCTTTAACGCCGAACTGACATCCGGCGCCGAAGCGCAGTTGGCGGATCATGACTACAGTCTCATCCTGGCCACGACGGATGATGACCTAGGCAAACAATCGCGTTTGATTCAAACGATGCTGGAGCACGATGTTGACGGCTTGATCCTGTCGCCGGTTGCCCAGACAAGCGCTGAATCCATGCGGGAGATGATGCAATTCTGTCCGCTCGTTCTTTTGATCCCGTATTATCCGGAGTTGGCTGCGGACTGCGTTGGCATGGATGACGAGAAGGGTACGGCCCGCGCGGTGGAACACCTGATTCATTTGGGTCACCGGCGCATTGCCTTCGTCGGCGGCTACGCGGCTCAAGCCACGCGCTCGCGCCGGCTGGAGAGCTATCGCGAGACATTGCGCCGCCATGACATAGCCTTTGACCCGGCGCTTTGCATCGCCAGCCCGGTCACTCTGCGCGGCGGATATGACGCGGTTCATCAGCTATTGAGCCAGCCGGCGCCACCGTCAGCGGCTTATTGTTACAGCGATGTCAATGCCTTTGGCGTGATGCTCGGCTTGCGCGCGGCCGGCATTGAAGCGGGGCGGGAGTTCGCGGTTATCGGCTTTGATGATGTTCCCGAAGCTTCACTTTGGCATCCCAGCTTGACGACCGTATCAGCCGATCCGCGCGGACTGGGCGAAAAAGCCGCTCAGCTCATCCACCGGCGCATCAGTACGCCGGATGCGCCCATAGAACGCACCATCATGCCATCACGTCTTGTCCTGCGGGATTCGACCGCCGCGCCGGAGGCAATGCCTAGCTGATCTTCTTCACGGGCACGGCCTGATAAAATTTTTGCCGCTTCATCGCGTATTCTTTAGCTGGGAAGTCGGTCATGACCGCGCCATCTTTTAACAGCCACTTGTAACCGACATTGCCGCTGCGACCGTTCTCGACGATATCGGGGCTGCTGAAGACGCCGGCGATGGCGATGCGGCCCTTTTCGCTGGCGTTGGGCGGGCTGTAATGCCAGGCGCTGCTGTGCCAGACGATGATGCTGCCCGGCTCCAGCTCGATATGCTCGACGCCGTAAGTATCGATCATCTCCTCGACGCGCTCCTTGGGCAGCTCGGGGTGGATGCTGTTTTCGTAGAGCACATGGGGCACGACCTCGGTCTTGTAGCTGCCGGGGATCATCTGCAGGCAGCCGTTTTCGATGGTTGCCGGATCCAGCGCCATCCAGAAGTTGAAGGGTTCGATGTCGCCATCGCGCCAGAGTCCGTTGTCCTGATGCCAGGGCGTGGCGCTGCCGGAGCGGGCCGGCTTCAGAAAGCAACTGTCATATTTGAGCAGGATGTCGTCGCCGAGGAAATAACGGGCGATATCAAGGACCGGCTTGCCACAGTGCGCATTGTGCCAGATGAGCGGATTGCGCTGATTGAACTTGCTGAGTTTGCGGTAGCGCACAGCCCGGGCCTGCGGCGTATCGTCATGCATCGGGTCCATGGGGTCGTCATCGGTCATGATGTCGTCCGTTTCCGGCGTCAAGATGGCATTCTTGATCACGCCGAGCATTTCCGCCGCCGTCTGCCGCGGGACAACGTTCTCCACGGTGAAGTATCCGCGCTCTTCGTAATTTCGCTTCTGTGCTTCTGTCGGTTCCCAGCCCATTTTCTTCAACACTCCTCAAAGCTTTTGCAGTGTAAGCTCTCGTTTTATTTCAGTTCGATATTGCCGATATCCGACCCCGACGGCAAGCCGCCCGGCTCTATCGCCAGCGGCGGATTGACGCGATGCACGATTCTTTCCACGGTCAGCGCCAGGGCTGCGCCGCCGATGCCATTGCGCAGAGCCGCCATCTGCGCCGCCGCCGAATCGACCACGCCTTCATCGTGCATATCGACGATGCGGCCAGCGCGCAGGTCATAACCGGCGCCGTTCGCGCCCGCTTGAATCTCGGCGAGTACGATGGCGGGCGCCTCGTGCCCGGCATTCGCCAGCAGCATTCGGCAAGGCGCTTCGGCTGCTTTCATCAGGATTTTCCAAGCGGTCTTGTCATGCAGATCCACGCTCGCCTCATAACACTCGCGCAGACGCTTGACACTGCGCAGCAGCGCCGTCCCGCCGCCGGGCACGATCCCCTCGAGCAGGGCGGAGCGCATGGCCGCGACCGTTCGCGTGATCAATTCAGTCTGATAGCGCATCTCGCTCTTGCTGCTGCCAGCGGCGTAGACCACCGCGCCGCCGCCGCGCAGCCGTCCGATCCGCGCGCGGAGCAGCAACCGCCGCCGTTCATCGTCGCAGTTCTTGTAGAGCGTTTCAAGCGAATCAACATCTTGCTCTAGCGCGTTCTCGTCGCCTCCGCCGCCGGCGATTACACCGAAGCGATTGCGATCGACCCAGGCCAGCTCGGAGGCGCCCAACTGGTCGAGCGTGATTCTGTCGGAGTTGTGCCCGCTAATCGTCCGCAATACCTGCCCGCCGGTGATCAGCGCCAGGTCTTCCAGCGCCGCCTCCTGCTCGTCGACCAAGCCGGTCGGCTCCAGATAAACCAGTCGGAAGCCTTCCATGCGACTGTTGGCGCCTTGCGCGGCGATGATCTGCTCGGAGAATGTCTTCGCCAGGATCACCAGCGATTCATACCCGGCTTGAACGACAGCGGTCACCAGCTTGACCAATGTGCCCAAATCATCCAGCTCGAAGTCGCTAATCAGCCAAGCCGTGTTTTTCAGTTCGATTCGCTCGCCGACGACACCATCGAAGACGATATTGGACGGGACCTTGCCTTCCCAGAACGAGCCCAGAAAAAATTCATGTCCCAATTCACGGCCGCCATCGCGCGCTTCAATCGCGCCATGCGGTCCCAGCAGGTCAAAGATTTCGGCTAGGGACGCGGCGATATCGCGGTCGCCAGAAACCGAAAGGGCGACCCTCTCCATTTCTTCCGGCGTCGATACCATTCGAACCTGCTGCCGCAGCTCGTCGAGCATGACCTTTAAGCCCGCTTCCAAGCCTCGACGCAGCAGCATGGCATCGCCGCCGGCGTTGATGAAACGGTGCCCTTCGGCATAGACCGTTTGATAGAGGGCAGCTGTCGTCGCCGCGCCATCGCCATAGCGCTCGCGCTGCGCCCAGAGCGTTTCCCGCAGGAGCATCGCGCCGACATCGGCATCCGGGTCTTCCAATTGCAGGATGCGCCGGGCGATCGTCCCGCCATCATCAAGCAATTCCGGCGAGCCCTTGCGATTCGCGTCATCGAGGGCGACCGGGCCGGTCAGCGGTCCCAGCGTCGGCGTCACCGCGTCCGCCAGCATGTCAATGCCGGCTTTGAGCGCTTCTCGCGTATGCGGCTGAGACAGGACGCGCGTCATGCGGCTAACCCTTGAGCCCGGTCAAGGTGATGCCTTCGATGAAGGAGCGCTGCGCGAGGAAGAAGAAGATGACCATCGGAATGGTAAACATCGCCGCCGCCGCCATCAGCAAGCCCCATTCCGCGCCGTACTGCGTGAAATAAAGGCGCAAGCCAATCGATAGTGTGTACTTGGTTGGGTGGCGCAAGTAGACCAGGGGACCGATGAAATCGTGCCAGGTATGGATGATCTCAAAAATCGCGACCGTCAGGATGGCCGGCTTGGAAAGCGGCACCGCGATACGCCAGAAGATGCCCCATTCGCTGGCGCCGTCGATGCGCGCGGCGTCATCCAGCTCCTTTGGCAGTGTCATCATGAACTGACGCATGAGGAATATGTAAAAGGCGTTGCCGAAGAAGTTCGGCACGATAAGCGGCAGGAAGCTATTCAGCCAGCCGATGCGGGCGAAGAGGATGTAAAGCGGGATCATGCGCACCTGGAAGGGCAGCATCATAGTGGCGATGACGATGATGAAGAGTACATTGCGCCCCCGCCAGCGTACGCGGGCGAAGCCGTAAGCGATGAAGGTGTTGGACAGCACCGAGCCGATGGTGGCGAAGATGGTGTAATAGGTGGAGTTCCACAAATACTGCCAGAAGGGGATGGCGTTGGTGGCGTCGATGTAATTCTCAAGGCGGAGCGATTTGGGAAGCAAGCGGACGGGAATCTCAAAGATGTCGATGTTTGGCTTGACGGAGGAGCTAATCATCCAGACGAAGGGCAGCATGAAGGCGATGCCGAAGATTATCAAGACGGCATGCTTGATGAGGGATCGCAAGCGCTGCAAAAGCAGGTAATTGCGCTCTTCGTCGGTCATG
>JAJDUC010000122.1 GCA_022826865.1 Anaerolineae bacterium | reverse complement strand
CAAGTAAGTAATGCGAAATTCAGCATAAGGTCGATATGTAGGGGCGACACTGTGTGTCGCCCGAAAATCCGCGCTTGTGTCGGCGGGCGATTCACAGAATCGCCCCTACACCGTTCTTCAGATTTTGCACGACTTACTTGCACTTACTGAGGGCACAGAGATATATTGTTGCTCGGCACAGTTTGTAATAACCGCCTGTTCACCACTCCCCGCCGGCAAGGCCTTGACAACGATCATGATTATCAAATATTATACCTATAGAGGTATAGGTATCTTAAGGCGCTGCAATGGCAACCGAATTACACTTGCAAGAACATGGCGAACGACAGTCCTTCAACCGGGCGACCATCAATCGCATCCGCCGTATTCAAGGCCAGCTCGGCGCGCTGGAAAGCCTCATCGAAACCGATGATGGCAGCTGCGAGGATCGCGTTCTGCGCGCGCGCACGATCGAAAAAGGCGTGACCAGCTTGATCAATCATCTGTTCGATTGCTACGTGGAAAACACGCTGGCGGGCGAAATGCGCGCCGATCCCGTTCGCGCAGTCGCCGACATGCAGAAAATACTGAAGCTGATCAACAGCTGAGATAACGGAACAGACCATGCCAACCCAAGAGATTACACTGCCCGTCACTGGCATGACCTGCGCCATGTGCGTCAAGAATGTTGAGCGCAGTCTCAAACGGGCCGATGGCGTCGCAGAAGTCAGCGTCAACCTGGCGACTGAACGCGCCAAGGTCCACTTCGACGGCGGCAAGCTCGCGGCGTCCGACCTGGTCGCCCAGGTGGAAAGGGCCGGTTACGGCGTCGCCGCCGCCACGATCGACCTGCCCATCACCGGCATGACCTGCGCCATGTGCCAGAAGAATGTGTCCCGGGCCTTGAGCAAAACCGATGGCGTCATCAACGCCAACGTCAATCTCGCCAGCGAAAAGGCGACTGTGGCGTATCTGCCCGGCCTGACGCGCCGCCGCGACCTGGTCGCCGCCGTCGAGCGCGCCGGCTATGGCGTCATCGACACATCCGCCGCAGATGCCCCCGAAGATCAAGAAGCGGCCGCCCGTCAAGCCGAAATAAATCGTCAAGCTCGGCTTGTCAAAACTGGCGCCATCTTCACCATACCGCTGGCCAGCCTCAGCATGGCGCGCCATTTCCTGCATCAAGTCCCATTCCTGATGGACAACTTCGCTTTTCTGGCGGAGGACATCTGGCTCTTCATCTTCGGCGCCCTGGCCACACCCGTCATGCTGCTGCTGGGCCGGCAATACATCAGCGGCGGCGTCCGATCACTGCGTCAGGGACAGGCCAATATGGATGTGCTGGTGGCGATGGGCGCCATGGCCGCTTATGTCTATGGCCTCATCGTCCTGCTGGGCATCCCGTTTGGATTCAGCGATGTGGTCGGCAAATCGGATTATTTCGAATCGACCGCAGTCATTCTCACTCTGGTCACACTGGGCAAGCTGCTGGAAGCGCGGGCCAAAGGCCGCACCAGCGACGCCATCAAGAAGCTGATGGGCCTGGCGCCAAGAACAGCCACACTGCTCAGCGACGGCAAAGAAAAGTCAATCCCCATTGATGATGTCGCGCCGGGCGATCTTCTGCTGGTCAAACCTGGCGAGCGCATCCCGGTCGACGCCATTGTGGCCGACGGGCGCTCGGCGGTCGACGAATCCATGCTCACCGGCGAAAGCCTGCCGGTGGATAAATCGGCCGCCGCCGATGTCTACGGCGGGACCATCAATCAGCAGGGCAGGCTGGTTATCGAAGCGCAGCGCGTCGGCCGTGACACCGTCCTGTCGCAAATCATCCGTCTGGTAGAATCGGCGCAAGGCAGCAAAGCGCCAATTCAAGCGATTGCCGACCGCGTCTCCGCCTACTTTGTGCCGCTTGTCATCACGCTCGCTATCATCACGCTTGTGGGCTGGCTGACCATCGCCGGCGCAGACTTGCCCAGGGCCATTCTCAACATGATCGCCGTGCTGGTCATCGCCTGCCCCTGCGCCCTCGGCCTGGCAACGCCGACCGCCATCATGGTGGGCAGCGGACGCGGCGCCGAAGGCGGCATCCTCTTCCGCAGCAGCGAAGCCCTCGAGCGCGCCGCCTCGCTGAGCGCCGTCCTGCTCGATAAAACCGGCACAGTCACCCAAGGCAGACCCAGCGTCATGGAGCTCGTAGCCGCGCCGGAAAGCGACGAACTTCGCCTGTTGCAATTCAGCGCCTCCGCCGAAAACCTCAGCGAACACCCGCTCGCCTCAGCAGTGGTGGCGGCCGCCAAAGCGCGCGGCATCAACCTGCTTCCTGTGGACAGCTTCGAAGCGCATCCGGGACGCGGCCTCAGCGCGACAGTCGCCGACCGCGCCCTTCTCATCGGCAGCCCGAGCTACCTTCAAGCCCAAGGCATCGGCCTTGCGCCCCTGGCGGAAGATATCAGCCGCTTGCAGGCGCGCGGCCATACGGTCGTCCTGCTGGCGCTCGATTCGGGACTGGTCGGCGCCATCGCCATCGGCGACCAGCTCAAGCCCAGCTCGCGGGCTGCGATCCAGGAACTGCAAGCGCGTGGCCTTCGCGTCGCGCTCATCACCGGCGACAATCAGCAGACCGCCGACGCCATCGCGCGCGAAGTCGGCGTGGAACGTGTCATGGCGGAAGTGCTGCCGGCCGATAAAGCGGGGGCGGTCGAGCAGCTGCAAATGGAAGGCGCGCGGGTGGCGATGGTAGGCGATGGCATCAATGACGCCCCGGCTCTGGCGCAGGCGGATATCGGCTTTGCCATCGGCAGCGGGACGGACATCGCCATCGAAGCGGCGGATGTGACGCTGGTGCGCGGCGACTTGAAGGCGGTCGGGCGGGCGATCGCGCTGAGCCAGGCGACCCTGCGCACGATCCACCAGAATCTCTTCTGGGCCTTCATCTACAACCTGGCGCTGATTCCGGTGGCCATGCTGGGCGGTCTGATTCCCATGTTCGCGGCGGCGGCGATGGCCTTCTCGAGTGTGTTCGTGGTGAGCAATTCGCTCAGGTTGCGGGGGAAGCGGATCGGCTGATAGTCGCTTGAAGCTGCGGCAGGGCTTGGTAATTTATTGCCACAGAGGCACAGAGACACAGAGGACATTGGCGCGGCGCGTTTCGCGTTCTCGTGATTTTGCTCCGAGAGTGATCTGCTTAGACGCGTCACCCCTCCCCGAAGCCTCTGATGCTCGCCATAGAGATGGCTAGAAGGGCCGGGGTTGGGGTTGGTATTCCGACGGCGATGGCCTTCTCGAGCGTGTTCGTGGTGAGCAATTCGTTGAGTTTGCGGGGGAAGCGGCTGTCTACCCAAGCGCTCCTACTGCAAATGGGCAGCCAGTCAATGTTCATAATGTAGCGGCGACCCTTGGGTCGCCCACTAATACATGGTTGTCTCGAAGGTGCTTAGCGAAGATTCCAGCAATCTGACTACTTGATTTAACAGTGTCACGCATCTAGTAACATGCAATATCGATGCGGTAGCGTGAGTCGTGTTCGGCGTTAAACGCAATTGCTACTGGATTTGCCCCGACGAATGCTTCGTAACGCACTTCGTACCGCCCTTTGGGCCAATTGTAGCCATCCCATTCGTGAATGTAATAGCCAGTGTCCGGATCATCCACAAATGTTCGCAGGTCAACATCACTTGCGGCTCTCCACTTTTGCGAGCCAGGTCGTTTCAATTCCAGAAGAAAATTCGCGTTGCCGTCGCCTACAATGATTACATAAATCTCCGGTCTAGAGGATCGTTGTCCGTAGCTTACGCCAACAAAGCAGCCGTACTCGTCGTGATACATGCCATCTACACTTAACTCTCGGAGTACGTCTAACTCTATAACGCCGTCAGAAGGAGGGTCGCATTCGGCCAGCACTTCATGCAAGTCTGCTAGCAGTTGTCGCGCTTCGGCAATTGTTGTGGGCATGGCACTGTTTGCGAACGCCTCTTCGACACAGACGTCTTGGGCAGAGACCGTGGCTATACCAGTCAAGATGATACTGAATACTACGATGCTCAAACAAATCGTCTTACTTGTCATGCGTATGCCTCCATTTAGATGTCTACCTTGAACCCGCGTGGAATGGCGAACCGTATATCATATTCTGCAATTCTGCTCCATTCGACGTCACGTTCGTTTATATCCGAAGTGCAATTCATTCGATTTACGCGCAGCGCAGGCAATTTAGTCTCCGCGCGAGAACGTAGCGCCGGTTGGCTTACTGAATCTACGAACCGGCCAACGCCCACAAAGACTATCGCGCGACGCGCCGGACCTGTCTTCTGCAAAGCGCAAGTCATCGCTAAGACTGCTTGCCAGTGACTCGCGTCGACGCCGAAAGACGATGGCTTGAGTATGTATTCGATTCTAATGCTGTCTGCAATAGTAACGTTTAGCACAGTTAGGTCGGTCTCCGACATAATGACCGACTCAAGCTGCTGCGGTTTCGCAAGTTCAGGTGTGTCTTGCGCCAAACCAGTCTCCGGTTCGGGCAGATCGACAACTGGAGATTCATTGATGTTTGTGAAAGTGCGAAGCAACTCTTTGAGCGGTTCATTTGAGGACCCGATTATTAGGGCCGCCGCCACAAGTAACATCACGGACAAATAACCCAAACCGCGTGAAGGTTTTGGACTCTGTTTTACCTTTTCTGTTCTGGGCACCAACTTACCTCCATTGATGTTAAAAGTGTGGAAAAATAAGTGGGAGGCCGAAGCCTCCCATACATTCCCCGTTATCCGGTGACTGGCAACGACGTGACAGCGCCGTCTACTCGGACGAGTTGGGCGAAGACCCAACCGCGTTCCATTTGCACCCATGTTCCCGCAGAGTTTCGGCCGACGGCAGTTTCTTGCTGACCAGTCTGGAAACTGCCGACAACGCTGTAGCTTGTCCCGGGTCCGCCCCGCACATTAATGCTGGTTGTAGCTGTGATTGTCACCGTATTACCGCCGGGGCCTTCAACAACCTGCCCTGGTGCGGGTTCGCCTCGAAATATTACAGGATCAGTTCGGTAACCTATCGAGTGCATAGCCAAGAGGTTGGTGTCGTCGGAGTCAATCAGGAAGAAAACAAGACCACTTCCTTCTCCGCCCGGTCGCAACTTGACATCTAATGTACTGGACTGATAACGATCCTCGTACACTGTACCAAGGTCACCAGTCAATTCAAAACTGCTGTAACTAAGTTCGCAGAACGACTCCTCCGGCGATACGCATTGCACGCTCACTAGGATGGCTACGTATTCATATCCTTGAGGCGCATTGCTATCATACCGACTCTTATATTGATCGGCCGGTCGGATATTCCCGTTAATTTTGAGCAAATAGCCCTTACTCGTATCACCAAAATAGTCAAAGGCATATGGGTCATCGAAAGTGCCAGACCCCACCTCGACTACACCGGACGCAGCCAATTCGACAACATTGCGACACTCATTCAATACAGCGCCAAGCGAATCATAGAGATTCTGCACATCATTGAATGCAGTCAACGAATCTTCCGTACTACGAGTAGCTTGAAACTCAGCAAAACTTCCGTCCACACGCTGGAAAATCGACCCCACGCCGCAAGGTCCAGCGTCGGCGCTGGAGGCTTGCTCGGAATCCTCCTGGGCCAATGCCGGTAACATATGGACAAAGAGCAGTATTGCGATTACCGCCCAAACAGACTTGCGCATCGTTTGTCACTCCCTACTTAATTGAGTACATGAGATAGTGCTTGATACCGACCTTACGAAAGTTACATATAGTTGCGACACAGCTATTGATCCGGCCAAAATTCACAATAAATAATAAGTATAGCAATGATAGAGGGAAACGGCAATAACGCAAGATTCGTCGCTTTAAGCCATATAATGATACGCATGTAATCTGCACCCCTCCACACCCCACCCGCGCCACCCTGCCCACAAACCCGCCGCTGCATCAGCTAAACTCTCTGTGCCTCTGCGCCTCTGTGGCAAAAAAACATGTGCTAAACTCCGCTAAAATGACGACCCTGGGGCCCCACCATGCCCGTCAACCCCATCACCCCCCACCAGCACACGCAAATGCTCGAGATCCTCACCGGCCGCCGCGAGGAATTCGCCGCCATCCCAGCGGGATGACGGAGATGTCGTCTTGTAACTCACAATATTGAAGAGGAGAAGTTTCCCCGCTACCGACGATTGGCTGGTCTCTGACTGCAAAGCTGATTATCGACTATTTCTAGCGAACTGCGCTCTTGGGATTTACAATCCAGACTGCCTTCAACGAGTAGACGTGGTGTATATGTTCCAACTTGTATGCCTGACCTGTGGACAAATCTGCGGCGACATCAGCGTGGCGAACTGCCCGCATGATGGGGGCGTCCTGGATCTACGATACGATTCGGACGAATTCCCGCTTCAGCCGCAGTTGCCCGGCATCTGGCGTTACGCCAGCCAACTGCCATTGACCGATGCGAAACATATCGTCAGCCTGGGAGAAGGCGACACGCCACTCTTGAAGTCGGCGCAACTTGGATCCGACATCGGCCTGCCGCGGCTCTATTTCAAGAACGAAGGACTGAATCCGACTGGCTCCTACAAAGACCGCATTGCATCGGTTGGCATCACATATTTGCGGCAACTGGGACGAGGGGCCTGGGCGGCTACCTCATCAGGCAATGCCGGCGCGTCCTTGGCTGCCTATGGCGCGCGCGCGGCTGTTGACGGTTATCTCTTCACGCTGGAACGGGCGCCCCGAGCCAAGATCGCGCAGATCCTGGCTTATGGTCCGCGGGTGATGTCGGTCAAGAGATTGGGCTATGATCCCGTAGCGGAGCAAGCGACTTGGGCCAATATAGCCGCCCTCTGCGCCGCCAACGAATGGTTGATGCTGATTACAGCGCGCAGCAACAGCCCGCATGCAATGGAAGGCGCCAAAACCATTGCGTATGAAGTCAGCCAGCAGATGCAAGGCGAAGCGCCCGATGTCGTTTATGTGCCTGTCGGCGGCGGCGGCCTGTTGAGCTCCATTTGGAAGGGATTTAAGGAGTGGCGCCGCGCCGGGAAGATCGCGCGTCTCCCGCGCATGGTCGCGGTGCAGCCAATGGGTTGCGACCCGATCACGCAAGCCTGGGGGGCAAGTCGCCCGGTTGAGCCATTGGAGGACTGTAGCAGCGCCGTTTCCGGCATTATTCTGACATCTCCACCCGATGGCGACCTGGTTTTGGGAGACCTGCGCGAGTCGGAAGGCTGGGCGCTCTCGATCGCTGATGAGGTCACGTATGCGGCGCAAGCGGAACTGGCCAGTTGCGAAGGTCTTTTTGTAGAGCCGGCGGCGGCCGTCGTCTGGGCGGCGGTCAAGGCGGATCTTCTGAGCGGACGCCTCAAGGGAGATGAGACTGTCGTCGGCATATTGACCGGCATAGGCTTCAAAGACGGCGCAGCCTTGCAAAAAATGACCGACGACAAGCCCTTGCCTATGATAGAAGCCGGCGAGATTCTTCATATCTCGCCGAGCTGATTTTATCAGCTCAGAATGCGACGAAGGCCTAGAAAATCTGGGAAGTTCGTCAAGGACAATAAGCGATGAGCGGGCGACTGCAAGGCAGCGTGGTCACGATCACCGGCGGCGGCAGCGGCTGGGGAAGCGCGCGAATTTGCGTCTCGTGCCTGGATTCCTGATTTATTGAGGCTGTGAATGCGCATTCGCGATTTTGCGCTCAAGGACTTGCCGCGCGCTACGAAGCAGAGCGCCTGGTTGGACATCGCGCCGCGGGCTGACGGCGGCAACTGGCAATTGCCGCTTCTAACCATCATTGGCGCTGACGACGGCCCGACGCTGCTGGTTTTAGCCGGTGTGCACGGCGATGAATACGAGGGGATTGCCGCCATTCCGCAGATTTACCGCCTGACCCAGGCTCGGGAGCTGCGCGGCAGGCTGGTCATGGCGCCGGTCTGCAACATGCCCGCGTACGAAGCCGCCCAACGCAGCAGCCCAATTGACGGTCTCAACCTGGCACGGGTTTTTCCCGGAGATATCGATTCCACGATCACGCGGCGGATCGCGGGCTGGCTTTGCCAGAAATTGCTGCCGCATGCCGACTTTCTCATTGACTTGCACACGGGCGGTATCGCCTATGAATTGCCAACGCTTATCGGCTATGTGCATGACGATGGCGCGCTTGGCCAAGCCTCGCTTGCTGCGGCAGCCGCCTTTGGCGCGCCGGTCATGTGGGGGCATCCGCTGCCGCTTCCAGCCGGGCGCAGCATATCCGCAGCCACATCTTTGGGCATTCCGTCACTGTATACCGAAGCCCGTGGCGGCGGTGGCTGCGATGTCGATGTGGTCGCCTGCTTTCGCGATGGCGTCTTGAATGTGATGAAGCGCCTGGGCATGATTCGCGGAGATTTGAATCGGCGCCGGCTGACGCATCATCTGGTCGGAGACGGCAACCTTGATACGGTCATTCACGCGCCTGTCGCGGGATTCTTCCAGCGCGAAGTGTCATTGCTGGAGCATGTCAAGGCAGGCCAGCGCCTTGGCGCGATCCTGGACGCAGCCGGCGCGGAGTCGGCACAGGTCAAGGCCGACCGCGACGGCCTGATTATCATGCTGCGCGGCCTGCCGCGTGTACAGGCGGGCGACGGCATCGCCCATATCGCCCAGCCCCGCCACAAGAAGAAATAAGGTTAAGGTTCTGATGAACAGGACGGGGCAGTCCATGTCATTCGGGGCGCGCATCGTCATTGGCGGCATCCTGCACGAGACTCACACTTTTATGGAACGACGCACCACGCTGGCGGACTTCGCCGCTCAATCTTTGCATTTCGGCGAGGACCTGGTCTCAGCCATGCGGAATTCCCGCACCGGCATCGGCGGCGTGATCGACCGCGCAATTGAATTCAATTGGCAGCTGTTGCCCACTTTGTATGCCGCCGCCATGCCCGCCGGCCTGGTCGCGGATGCCGCTTATCGCGAGCTCCTCAGCGAGCTGACTCATCGTCTTTCGCGGCGCCTGCCGGTTGACGGGGTTCTTTTGACCTTGCATGGCGCGATGGTCAGCGAGAGCGAGCTCGACGTCGAGGCGGACATCCTGATGGAAGTGCGCGCCATCGTTGGAGACGAGACGCCGATTCTTGTCCTCTTGGATATGCACGGCAATATCAGCCCGCGCCTGGTCGAATTGGCGGATGTCTTACTGGCATACGATACCAATCCTCATATTGACGCCTATGCGCGCGGGCGAGAAGCCGCCCAAATCATGGCGCGCTTGTTGAGCCGACAGCTTCGGCCGACGTCCGCGTACGCTCGCCCGGCCCTGCTGCTCCCGGCGCAAAGCACCGCTACCGAATCACCGCCTCTCTCGCTGGTTCACGCCCGCGCCGCCGAAATCAAGGCGGACGAACGCGTCATCAGCGTCGCTGTGATGGCCGGCTTCGCTTATGCCGATACGCCGTTCACTGGTCCCAGCATTATCGTGACCACCGATGATCAACCGGAACTTGCGCAAGATTATGCGACCGCACTCAGCGATCTACTGTATCTCCATCGCGAGAGCGCCGCGCCGGATTTTATGTCACCTTCGGACGCCGTCGCCGAAGCAGCGCAAATTGACGGCGGCCCGGTGATCCTGGTGGATTCGGCGGACAATATCGGTGGCGGCACAACCGGAGATGGCGCCGATGCTCTAGCCGCGATGCTGGCTCATGGCATCCGCGAAGGCACAATCGTATTGGCCGATCCGGAGGCGGTCGCCATCTGCTGGCGCGCGGGAGAAGCGGGGGATGTCTCTTTGGCGGTAGGTGGCAAAGCTGACAACTGGCACGGACAGCCGATATCCGTGAGCGGAAGCGTACGCGCCTTATCGGATGGGGTCTTCAAGTGTGAGCTGGCCGATAATCACTTCGCCGCCTTCTACGGCAACACTGTGCATATGGGCCGCGCCGCCTGGCTTCGCGCGCAGGGCGTCAATATCCTCTTGACCGAACGCAAAACCCCGCCCATGGACCTGGCGCAATTGCGTCACATCGGCATTATCCCCGAAGCGCAGAGCATGATCGTGGTCAAGTCCGCAGTGGCTTATCGCGCCGCTTACATGCCCATTGCTGCTGCCGTCATCGAGATGGACAGTGCCGGATTGTGCAGCGCCAATTTGTCGCGCTTTCCCTATCAACACTTGAAGCGCCCGGTTTTCCCTTTGGATTGAGCAAGGCCCAGGGCATGCCTCAGCCGCGCCGGAACCTGCGGGAATGTTGAATTTAGCGAGCTCAGCGCTGGGCACGAAGTAGGGGCGACTGACTGACCCGCAGTGTCTGCGCGCGGCTATGAGTCGCCCATTTCCTGCAACTGGGAAATCAAGCCGCCGGCTCTCCCTTATACGCAATCAGGTGTGAACCATATCCACGATTGACCACTCCCCTGGGTAGTTGTATCAATTTCGGTTGAAATAGCCTGGTAGGGGCGATCCGGCGGATCGCCCGATGGGTACGAACAGGATCGAAATTGGGCGACTCACCGAGTCGCCCCTACCAAATCGTCGGTATTTGAAGAAATTCAACCGACTTCGATACACTACCCGACGAACCCTCATTTGGGTAATGCCGGCATTTCTTCTATAATCTTTATCGTTTGCAGATTCCGAGGCAGAAGGGGACGCCAAATGCTGATGCGTCCGGATGAATCGCGCCAGCCGCGGCTCATCACTTGGGAAGAAGTCGACCAATTGATCGACGGTTTGGTTCCGCAGATCCAACACATGGGGCCGTTTGGCGCCATGGTGATGATCACGCGCGGCGGTGTTATTCCGGGCGGCCTCCTGGCGGAAGCGCTCAGCATCCAACATCTGCTGACCGCTTCGGTCGATTTTGTCGCCACTGAAAAGTCGGGCATGATGGCCTGGCCGACATTCCTGCAATTCCCCGATACCGACCTTCTGCGCGGACGGCGAACGCTGATCGTCGACGATGTCTGGGGCAGCGGCCGCACGAGCATTTCCGTGCGCGAACGTGTCAGCAGCGCCGGTGGCATCCCCTTCAACTGTGTGCTGCATTTTAATCCCTACCGCACCATGTTCTCCAACATCAAGCCCGACCTATACGGCGATGTTACCGATACCTATGTTGTCTATCCCTGGGAAATCGACCGCGGCTTGCTTGGGCGGCAATTCGGCGAATCTCAGCCGGAAATCTAGGACCGAACTCGAGCGACTTTGTGCTAATTTGGAATCTTTGCGCTATACTTCATCTTGCTTTGATGCTGGGAAGCGACCAGAGCGTATGCCTGAGTCGAAAAACTTTGCATATTTATATCCTAAGATGAAAGGCCGGTGAGAAAACCAGATTTTGGTAAGTTGTTGTGGCTGCATTCAGTCTAATAGATGATGGAGTTTATCAGTAAATTAGGTACTGCCCAGCAACACTGTAGTCGATAGCGTCCGATGCCCTCATGGCTGCGGCGCGATGATAACCTGCCTGAGCAGGAGGCGAATCGAAACCCATGAGTGAAGATCAAGAACATAATACCGCCGTCGATGAGGACTTCGAGCAGATGCTCGCTTCCTCATTTGACTTTTCTTATACGCCACCACGTCGTGGAGAGATCCGCGAGGCGACCATTTTGCAAATTGACGAGCGGGAAATCATCGTCGATCTCGGCGCCAAACAAGATGGCATTGTGCCATCGCAAGATTTGGAGCGAATGGAGGATGAATTCCGCGCGAGCCTGACCACCGGCGGCAATGTGCCAGTCTATGTTGTCAATCCGCGCGACCAAAACGACAACCTCATTGTGTCGATCAACATGGGTTTGCAGCGCTACGATTGGGAAAAAGCGCGCGAATTGCTGAGTTCGCAAGACGCGGTTGATGTCAAGGTTAGCGGATACAACAAAGGCGGCGCGCTCGTCCGCTGGAACAGGCTTGAAGGCTTCATCCCCAGTTCCCATCTGGTGTCCACCAATCTGACCGTCGACCGGCGCGAAGCCATGACGCAGCTCATCGGCAACACGCTCGGTGTCAAAGTCATTGAAGTGGACCAGGACCGGCGCCGTCTGATTTTCAGCGAGCGCGAGGCGCAGAAAGAATGGCGCGCGCGCCAGAAGGCCAAATTGCTCGCCGAACTCAATGTTGGGGATGTTGTAAACGGGGTCGTCACTGGCTTGCGGGACTTCGGCGCCTTCGTCAATATCGGTGGCGCCGACGGCCTGATTCATGTCAGCGAGCTGGCCTGGCATCGTGTTGACCACCCGCGCGATATCCTTCACATCGGTGAAGAAATCGAAGTCTACGTGCTTAACCTGGACCGAGAAACCAATCGCATCGCGCTCAGCCGCAAGCGCTTGCTGAGCGATCCCTGGGATGACGCGCAGTATCGCTATCACGAAGGTCAACTGGTGGCGGGCTACGTGACCAACGTGGTGGATTTCGGCGCATTCGTCGCGCTGGAAGATGGCTTGGAGGGATTGCTGCATTTGAGCGAGATGGGCGATGGCGCCCTCAAAGAACCCTACTCTTATCTGCAAAAGGGCGATCATCTGTCCCTGCGCATCAGCCACCTCGAGCCGGAGAAGCGCCGCGTGGGCTTCACTCAGCGCTGGGGCACGGAACTCGGCGAAGGCGAAGGCGATGAAGCGAATCCCGATGCCACTGAAGCCGGCGCCGTCAGTGAAGCGCCGGAAGCGGCTGAAGCCGCGGACGACGAAGCGACCGCCCCGTCTGAAGCCGACGACGACAGGCCATCGGCGCCCGCCTGAGTTGAACGATTGCTCCCCACAATGGCTGCCCGCGCATAAGCGGGCAGCGGGATTTTCTCCTACTGCGCCGTTGACAGTATCGCGCCCATTCTGTATAATCCGGCGCGATTTTTGGTGAGGTCAATTCGTTCGTTTAGCGCTGTAGATACAGACGAACAAGGAAGTCCGCGCCTGGTTGTTCAGCATTGCCTGGAACCGGGTTTTATTTTGCCCAAATGCGCCCGGCGCGGCGCCTATGGCAGTAGGACAGCATGCCCCTCACAATTAGTCAATACTTGCAATTGGCCGCTGGCCGATTTGCAGATTTCGTCCGTTCGGGGAGAGTATTTTCAAATGCAAACAGAATCTGTAGCGCATGGGACAATGGAAGACCTTGACTTTGCCGCGCTTCTGGAGGAATCGCTGGCCGAGAGCCAGATTGAACGAGGCGACATCATCAGCGGCACCGTGCTATCGATCGACAATCATGGGCTGATTGTCGATGTCGGTTGGAAACAGGATGGACTCGTCACACGCGGCGATATCGAGCGCATGGGCATGACAGTCGCTGACTTTGAAATCGACACCGCCATCGATGTCGCCGTCGTCAAATTGAATGACAATGACGGCAATCTGATCTTGTCCGCGGCCCAGGCGCGCCAGAACGAAGACTGGAAGCGCGCCGAATCCATGCTCAATAACGAAGAAATCTGGAACGGAGAAATCGCCGATATCAACCGCGGCGGCGTGATCGTCAGCTTCGGGCATCTCCGCGGTTTTGTCCCCGCCAGCCATGTTGTGGATCTGCCGCGCGGCCTCAATGAGGAAGATCGCCTGGCGCACTTGCGAACCCTGGTTGGCAATGTCATTGGAGTCAAGGTGATCGAGGTGAATCGGAAGCGCCGGCGGCTGGTATTCAGTCAATTGGAAGCGGAGCAAGAAAGCCGCGCTGCCCGCAAGGAAGCGCTGCTGAGCGAACTGGCCGAGGGCACGACCCGCAGCGGCGTGGTCAGCGGCCTCTGCGACTTTGGCGCCTTCGTCGACCTGGGCGGGGCCGACGGCTTGATTCATATTTCGGAACTGGCCTGGCGTCGTGTCCGTCATCCGAGCCAGGTCCTGAGCGTCGGCGAAGAAATCGAAGTCTTTGTACTGAACCTGGACGCCCAGGGCAAGCGAATCGGCTTGAGCCTCAAGCGCCTGCAGCCCAATCCCTGGACGCTGGTCGACGATCTCTATCACATCGGTCAGTTGGTTGAAGGAACGATCAGCCGTGTGGAAACTTTCGGCGCCTTCATCAGCTTGGATCCTGGCATTGAAGCGCTTCTGCATGTCAGCCAGATGTCAGCCAACCCGGAAGAGAATCCTCTGCGTCATCTATATGAAGGCCAGAAGCTGCTGATGCGCGTCATCAGCATGGAATCCGACCGGCAGCGCCTCGGCTTGAGCCTGACCGAAGTCACCGCCGCTGAAAAAGCGCAATGGGAAGAGCGTCAACTTGAACTCGTGGCAGCCGCCGCCGAAGCCGCTCAAAAGGAAGCCGAAGCAGCCGAAGCCGCGCAACTGGAAGCGGAAGCCGCCGCCGAAGCATTCCAGGAGGAAGAAGCCGAGTTGGAGATCGAGAATTAACCTGTTTGGGCCGGGCAATCTCGTATATACTGGTCCTTCGTCAAGGAAAGCGCGATTCACAAGCGCGCATAAGGTGGTGATATAAGCATGGCTTCAGTCAAACTCAAGCCAGGCGAAAGTCAAGAACAATTGTTGCGTCGCTTTCGCAAGCGCGTGACCAATGCCGGAATCTTGAGCACGGTTCGACGCAAGCGCTGGCATATTTCCAAGAGCGAGTTGCGCCGCATCGAGAAGAAAAAGGCGATTCGCCGCTCGCGCCGTCGCCAACGCCGGGTCTGACTTGCGTCTAGGTATCCTCTTCACGTCGAGCGCGGCCCGCCCTCGGCGCATTTCCACAGCCTCATGGTCTAAAATGACTAAGGCCGATTTTTGATTTCCGCGGCGCTCGCGTCCAGCCTGCGAATTCAGCGATTTTACTGCCGCTGTTGGATTGGAAGGCGCCGTCGTCTTGCGTTATAATCTACAGTTCACAGTCCATACAAAGGAGGGATATGGCCAAGAAAGAAGAAAAGATAGAGGTGGAAGGAACAGTTGTTGAGGCTTTGCCCAACACGCAATTCAAGGTCGAGCTAGACAACGGACACCGTGTTCTCGCCTATTTGTCGGGCAAAATGCGCAAATTCTACATTCGTATTCTGTTGGGAGATCGCGTAAAGGTGGAGATGAGCCCCTACGATATGAATCGCGGGCGCATCATTTATCGTCACAAGGACAATGTGCGCACCTAGTCGCCTCCGTCGTTGGCTCTCGCCATACGACGCCACTCCAGGAGCAATCGCATGTTTCCGCGGCCAGCCTGAGGGACGAGTCATCACACGATGGCTCGTTTTTATTTCCTTGTGGCGCCGGCTGAAGTTACAGCGCGCGGCCGCGGTTGCAAATCAGTCCTCGTGCGCGGCTTCCGGTTTTACCGCCCAGTGCACCGCCATCGCGCCAAACATGAACAGCTTGAAGCGAACGGCGCCGAAACCGGCTGCTTCAACCAACTGCTTCAATTCCGAGGCTGTCTTGAATGATTGGGTCGATTCCGGCAGATAGCGGTAGGCGTCTCCCGCTTCCCGGCCGCCGATTGCGCGCCCAATCAATGGGATCCCATATTTAAGATGCAGCATGATCAACGGCTTCAGCAGGTTGTCCGGTGGCGGCGACGTATCCAGAATGACTATCCTGCCGCCCGGCTTCAAAACGCGCCACTGTTCCACGAGCGCGCGTGGGATATCCACCACATTACGCATGAGATAACCGGAGACGACAGCATCAAAGCTCCGGTCCGCGTACGGCAGGCGCAAGGCATCCGCGCCAATCCAGGCGCCGCGAGCGCCCAGGTCGCCACGCCTCTTGCCGACCGCCATCATCCCCAGCGCGAAATCGGCGCCATGCACGGCGGCCGCCGGCGATCGCTTCAAGGCTTCAAAGGCGATGTCGCCGGTGCCGGTGGCGATATCCAGCAGACTTCCTTCCGGCGGAATGGCCGCTCTTTCGACCACAAAGCGCCGCCACTTCTGGTCTTGCCCGCCGCTGATGACGCGATTGATCAGGTCGTAGCGTTCGGCGATGCGATCAAACATTGCCTGGACATAGGCCGCGCGCGCCTTGCCGTCTAGATGCGCCATTCCCGCGTTTACTCCGCCGGCCGCACGGTTTCGAGCAGGATCCAGTCGCCGCGCTGCCGCCGAGCCATTGTCTCCAAGCCGGCCCGCTGCAGCGCCGCCTCCACCTCATCCGCCTGCGAATCTATGATGCCGCTGAAAAGCGCTCGGCCGCCCGGCCTGGGCAATTGACCCAGCCCGCGCTCCGCCAGCTGCAGAATGACACGCGCCAGAATGTTGACGATGACCAGATCAAAGCGCCGCGCCGACGGCAGAACGCTCTCCAGGCTGCCTTCCCGCGCAATGACGCGGTCCGAAACGCCATTGGCTTCCGCATTCTGACTTGTCGCTTGCGCCGCGATGGGATCAATGTCCAGCGCCAGAACGCGCCGCGCGCCCAACTTCGCCGCCGCAATCGACAGAATGCCGCTGCCGGATCCCAAATCCAACACATCTTGCCCGGGCAGCAATAGCTCTTCCAGCGCTTCCAGGCAGAGTTGTGTGGTGGGGTGGGTCCCGGTGCCAAAGGCCATGCCCGGATCCAGCGCAATCTCGATCTCGCGCTCCGTCGGCTCGGGCGCGATCCAAAGCGGACGAATCAGCAGACGCTGGCCGATGCGCAGGGGCTGGTAATGCGCCTTCCAGGCTTCGGCCCAGTCTTTCGCCTCCAATTGACGATATGTCGGCCTGGGCATCGGGTACATGAGCCGCATATGCCCCAGGGCGCTTTCCAGTTGCCTCTTCTTTTCTTCCAGCTTGTCGTCCGCTGGGAAGTAGGCGCGCAGTATCAAGTATTCAGCCGGCGGGATATCGCTTTCGTCCCAGGTGTCCGGCGGGATGCCATCCTGCTCCAGCGATACGCCTTGATGACCGAAGCGCCCGAGCAGCTCGGCCAGGGCCTCCGCGCTTTCGCCGTCCGCGCGCAGGCTGACTTCTATCCATTTCATCATTGTGAAGGGCGATTATTCATCGCCGGCGAGGAAATCCATCATCTTGTCAAAGATGCCGCGGCCGCCCGTCTGCGGCTTGATTTCGCGGCCGAATGTTTCCGCAAGCTTCTCAAACAGCTCGCGCTGATTCGCGCTCAGTTGCGTCGGCGTCTCGACCTGCACATATACGAGTTGGTCGCCGCGTCCACTGCTCGTGCCGTCGCTGCGCAGCCGGGGAAATCCCTTGCCCCGCAGGCGGAAGACCTTGCCCGTTTGCGTCCCAGGCGGGACCGAAAGCGCCACCTCTCCATCCACGGTGTCGACATGGATGCGGTCGCCCAAGGTCGCCTGCGCGATATTGATGCTGATATTCAGGATGATGTCATTGTCCTTGCGCTTGAAATAGGGGTGGTCTTTGACATGCACCACGACAAACAAATTGCCGGGCGCCGCGCCCTGCTCACCGGCATCGCCATCGCCGCGGACCTGAATCTGTATGCCTTCGCTGACGCCGGCCGGAATCTTGACATTGAGTACGGCGCGTTTTCGCTTGCGGCCGGAGCCATCGCAATTGCGGCAGGGCCGCGTGATGATCGTGCCCTTGCCGCCGCAATTCGGGCAAGTCCCGGTCTGCACCATCGAGCCCAGGATAGTCTGACGCACCTGCCGGACTTCGCCGCTGCCATTGCAGGAGCCGCATGTTGTCGGTCGGGCGCCTTCCGCTGTGCCGCTGCCGGCGCAGATATCGCAGGTTTCCAGCCGCTGAAATTCGATCTCTTTTTCGACGCCGGTCACCGAATCGACAAAATCAATCGTCACATCGACGCGGCGATCGCGGCCGCGGCTGGCGGCGCGCCGCCTTGCCCCGGTTTGTTCGCCAAAGGCGCTGTTAAAAATGTCAAAAATATCGCCAAAGTCTTGAAAGCCAAAGCCTCCCATACCCTGCCCGAAGCCGCCGGCGCCATTTACCCCGGCATGCCCAAAGCGATCATAACGGGCGCGCTTGTCATCGTCAGACAGCACTTCGTATGCTTCGTTTATCTCTTTGAAACGCTCTTCCGCGTTCGCTTCACTGCTGACATCGGGGTGATATTGCCGCGCCAAACGGCGGAAGGCGGTCTTGATCTCTCCCGTGTCCGCCTCGCGCGAAACACCGAGCACATCGTAATAATCTTTTGCCACTTTAAACTCTCTCTCGGCGTCTAAGGCGAATTCTGAAAAAGCAGCGGATCGGGGTGCACTTCACTATACCCCGATCCCATGTACTTGTCCGGAATTGCCGGCCTTTATGTCTCTGTGAACTCGGCATCAATGACGTCTTCGTCTTCCGGCTGGGCGCTCGGCTGTCCATCCGGCGCCGGTTCCGGCTCCTGATGCATCTGCGCGCCCAGCGTCTGCAGCTGCGCCATCAGGGCCTCGGTCGCCGCTTTGATCTCGGAGACATTGCCGCTTGTCTGCGCCGTCCGCACCGCCTCGATCTTTTCTTCCGTCTGCTGCACGGCTTCGGCCGGCAGTTGGTCCTTGTGTTCGCTGATAAGCTTCTCGGCCTGGAAGATGGCGCTTTCCGCCTGATTCGTCACCTCGGCTTGTTCCTTGCGCTCGGCATCCTGGCTGGCGAATTTCTCCGCCTCCGACACCATGCGGTCGACTTCTTCATCCGACAAGCCGCTGCTGGCCGTGATTGTGATCGCCTGTTCCCGCCCGGTCGACTTGTCCTTCGCGCTCACATTGAGTATGCCGTTGGCATCAATATCGAAGGTGACTTCGATCTGGGGCAAGCCGCGCGGCGCCGGCGGAATGCCATCGAGGATGAAACGTCCCAAGGACTTGTTATCGGCCGCCATCGGCCGCTCGCCCTGAACGATGTGAATGTCCACCTGCGTCTGACTGTCGGCCGCCGTCGAATAGACCTGCGATTTCTTGCTCGGGATGGTGGTGTTGCGGTCGATCATCGGCGTCGCCACGGCGCCCAACGTCTCTACGCTTAGCGTCAGCGGCGTCACATCCAGCAGCAGGATGTCCTTGACATCGCCGCCCAGAACGCCGGCTTGAATCGCCGCTCCCAGCGCCACGACCTCATCGGGATTGACGCCCTTGGTCGGCTCCTTGCCGAAGAAACTCTTGACCGCTTCCTGTATCGCAGGCATGCGCGTCATGCCGCCGACCAGCAGCACCGCATCCACATCGCCGGTGGATAAGCCCGCATCCTTGAGCGCTTGCCGGCAGGGCTCGATGGAATTGCGCACCAGGTCGTCAACCAGGCTCTCCAGCTTGGCGCGCGTCAAGCTCATGTTCAGGTGCTTCGGTCCACTGGAGTCGGCGGTGATGAAGGGCAAGTTCACTTCGGCGCTCATTGTGCTCGAGAGTTCGATCTTGGCTTTCTCCGCCGCTTCCTTCAAACGCTGCAGCGCTTGCCGGTCTTGCCGCAGGTCAATGCCGTTCTCCTGCCGAAACTCTTCCGCGATCCAGTTGATGACGCGATCGTCGAAATTGTCGCCGCCCAGGTAGGTATCGCCGTTGGTGGACTTGACCTCGAAGACGCCGTCGGCCACTTCGAGGATCGAAATATCGAAGGTGCCGCCGCCGAGATCATAGACCGCTATGATGCCCTCGTTGCGGTCGCCCAATCCATAAGACAGGCTGGAAGCGGTCGGCTCGTTGATGATGCGCAGCACGTCAAGCCCGGCGATCTTGCCGGCGTCTTTTGTGGCGTTGCGCTGCGCGTCGTTGAAATAGGCCGGAACCGTGATCACCGCCTGGTCCACCGGCCCGCCCAGGTAGGCTTCGGCATCCGCTTTGATCTTCTGCAGCACCATAGCCGAGATCTCCGGCGCGCTGTAATCGCGATCGTTCATGCGAATCCGCACATCGCCGTTGGAAGCGGCCGACACCTGGTAGGGCACCAGCTTGGCGGCGTCCTTCACTTCGGGGTCGCTGAACTTGCGCCCCATGAAGCGCTTGACCGAAAACACCGTATTCTCCGGATTGACAACGGCCTGATTGCGCGCCACCCGCCCAACCAGCCGCTCGCCCGTTTTGCTGTTGATGGCGACCACGGACGGGATCAGGTTGCCGCCCTCGGACGATGGAATGACTGTGGGCTCGCCGCCTTCCATCACCGCGACGACCGAGTTTGTCGTGCCCAGGTCAATACCAATTATTCTTCCCATTCCCTATCTCCTATACTCTCGCGTCTGCGACAATGAGCCTCTGCGAATTCGCGTCTTCTAATTCGCTACCTTGACCAGCGCCAGGCGCAATACCTGGTCGCCGGCGCAGTAACCCTTCTGCAGCGTCGCGATGACATGGCCGCTCTCGACTTCATCGCTGTCTTCCGCGCCGATCGCTTGATGCAGATTCGGGTCGAATGGCCCGCCTGTCGGGTCAATCGCTTCAACGTCGTACAACTCTAGCAAGTTTACGAATTTGCGCCGTATCATTGAGATGCCATCCAGCCAAGGCTCTTCGCCCAAGGCATCCGGCACACTTTCAAAAGCGCGGTCGAAATCGTCAATGATCGGCAGCAGCGCCTTCAATGTGTCCAGCGCCGCCCGCTGAAACAGCTCGCCCCTTTCCCGCTCGATTCGCTTCTTGTAATTGGCGAATTCGGCGCGGGCCCGCTGCCAGCCATCTTCATTGGTCTTGGCTTCCATCTGCGCCTCGATCAGCATTTGCAGCAGGTTGTCGCCTTCGGGCAGCTCGACCGGCTCGCCGGCTTCTTCCGGCGAATGCGCAGCTCCCGCAGCCGTGGCATCTTCCTTTTCGGGCTCGCCGGGGTCGATCGGCGAATCTTTTTCGCGCTCCAACTCTTCAGTTGGATCTTTGACATCGCTCATAGACTGTCCCTGTGTCAGCTAGACATCGAAAATTGAACCTGCAAAATTATTATGCTTGCTCATCGTATGACAAGCATCAGAATGAAGCGGATTATATTTGGGATAGCGGATGTTTTCGAGGACTGCGTGAAAGTCTTACGAAGATTTTATGCGGGAATTGCATATGCGCTTAGTAGCAGTGAGCTTGGCGCCAGATTTATGTGTCAAGTAGGGGCGACACTGTGTGTCGCCCGTAAATTCGCGCTTGTGTCGGCGGGCGATTCACAGAATCGCCCCTACGAATTATATACTAGCGACGGGCGTCTCAGCGAGACGCCCCTACAGTCATATTCTCTGTGTACTCTGTGTTCAATTGATTGCCCATATATGAGCGCCTGACACCTATATAGCGGTTCAGATATTGGGCTGCCCGGCGTCTTCCACACCATCTTGATACAATGTCGCCAGCACATTTGTCATCAGGTTCGAAACGTAGCGCACCGTGCTGATCGCGCGCCCGTAATTGATATGCGTCGGACCCAGAACGCCGATGGCGCCGCTCATTTTCTCGGGATCGCCGTAGCGGCTCAAAACCATGCTCAAGCGGTTCAGGTCTTCGTAGCGGCCGTCGCCGGCGATCACCACCTGCACACCCACGCGATCGCCGTCATCCGGCGGTAAACGATCCAGCAGCTCATTGACCAGCGCGTGCAGCACGGTATGCTCTTCCAGGATGCGGATCGCCTGCTGCGCGCCCTCTTCATCGGCGAATCTGTCCATAATCTGGCTCAGGCCATCGCGATAAATGAAGCGCCCCTGATTGTTGTCCGCATTCTCAATCAACTCCGCCGTGAGTTCCGCCACTTCGCGTTCCAGCATCGGCAGGTTGATGCTGCGCAAGCGCACCTGCTGCGCCCCCAGATCGGCGCAAGTTTCGTTGACGCGCTTGGCTGCCTCGCCAAGCTTGACCTGTGGCACCGGCTCCGCCAGAGTCAGCATGCGCTGATGTACGCTGCCGCTATTGAGCACCAGCACCATCAACGCCAATCTGCCCTGGATCGATATCAGTTCAACATGTTTGAATGAATTCGTTTGCGAAACGGGCGGCGTGACAATTGACGCGGTTTGCACAGAGCGCGCCAGCAGCGACGCCGTGCGCCGCATCCACTGTTCCATGCCCGCCTGCAAATTGCCGACGCGTTCCGATATGTGGCTTTGCTCGCCCAGCGTGAGGCTCCGCGTTTGCAGCAGGCGGCGAACGAAGTAGCGAAATCCGGCCGCAGTCGGCACGCGCCCGGCCGATGTGTGCGGCGCCGCGATATATCCCATCTCTTCCAATTGCGCCATCTCTTTGCGCACGGTCGCCGCGCTGATATTCAGGTCATAATTCGCCACCAAATAGCGGGAGCCGACGGGCTCCGGCTTTTCCGAGTAAGCCTGCACGATACAGGTGAGAATGTCTTCCTGCCTGCTGGTGAGATCGGGCAGTTGACGATCGTCGGTCATGTCGTCTCGCTGGAGCTGGCGGCGGGCGCGGGTTCAATGCATGCTAACATGAGCCGGCTCGCTTGACAAACCGCCTTGCGCTTAGGGGGCAAGCAACCCTGCCTTTGCCGCAAATCTGATGTAAGATGTGGAGCATTGCAATCGTCCGATAGAAAGAGAATCACGAAGCGCATTCGCGGGTGGCGAAACCGCCATCCGGAATCCCGTCAGTTCACAGGAGACAACCGAAATGGGCGCAAAGACATTTGAAGTCAACAAAGACGAATTCCAGAGCGAAGTCCTGGACAGCAGCACGCCGGTGCTGGTCGACTTTTGGGCGGAATGGTGCGGTCCTTGCAAGATGATTGCCCCGATCGTCGACGAGATCGCCGCCGAATACGAAGGCAAGCTGCGCGTGGCCAAGGTCGATGCCGACGAGAATCAGGAGATTCTGATGAATTATGGCATCATGGGCATTCCAACTTTGATCCTTTTCAAAGAGGGCGAAGCGGTCGAGCGGATCACCGGTTTCAAACCGAAAGGCAAGATCGTCAGTCAGATTGTGACGCACATCTAGCCGCCCCGATATCTAACGCAAAGACGCTCATCTCTGCCGATGGGCGTTTTGTTTTTCGCGACATTCGAGGCGCGCCAGCGCGCTGCCTGGATTCAGCGACTGTTTGACACTTTCGCGCCCGATGAACTTGCTGGTATCATCGACCCCGTCGCCGCGCGCGAAATTGACCCCCAATCCGCCGTGGACGCGCTCCTCGCGCAGGCGCAAGTCTGCCGGCGCAAGTAGCCATTTGGAGTTGCCGTGAAACAGATGCAGATGACAGACATGGTGAAGGTGCCCGGCGCGAAGTTCCACCCCGATCCAGATACTCAAGAGGTCCCGGAAGAGCAGGAATTCTCTTCCACAATGCGCTTTGGATCGATGAAAGTCTTCTGTGGCAGCGCGTCTCTGGATTTGGGTAACGAGATCGTGGATTATATCTGTCGGGCTTCGGAATACAACCTGCGCTGCGGTGAATACACACGCGCCGTTTTTTCCAATGAGAATATCTTCATCAAGCTGGAGGAGAGCGTCCGTGGCAAGGATGTCTACCTTGTGCAGACCATGGCCTCCCCGGTGCACGACAACTTCATGGAAATGCTGATCATGATTGACGCCCTGAAACGGGATTCCGCCTGGCGCATCAATCTCGTCGTGCCTTACATGAGCTATACGCGCTCCGACCAGAAAGACCAACCGCGTGTGCCCATCTCGGCCCGCCTGGTGGCGAACATCATAGAAACCGCCGGTGTCGATCGCTACATGACCGTCGACCTGCACTCGGGCCAGATCCAGGGCTTCTTCAATATCCCCGGCGATGCCCTTACCGCCTTGCATCTTCTAAGCGACTATGTCATACACAAGCTGCGCAGCGGCGAATTGAGCGATCTGGTTGTGGTGGCGACTGATCTGGGTTTCGCCAAGAAGGGGCGCAACTGGGCGCAGATCCTTGGTGTGCCGCTGGCCTTTGTGGAAAAGCGCCGCGTCGACAATGCGGAAAGCCCCAAAGCGCTCTCGCTCATCGGCAGCGTCGAAGGCAAGAATGTTTTGCTGGTCGATGACGAAGTCAACACCGCCGGCAGCATTGTCGAAGCGGTCAAGGTCGTGCGGGACGGCGGCGCTAAAGATGTGCTATTCGCCTTCACCCATCCCTTCTTTTCCGAGCGGGCTTACGAAAGATTCGCCGACCTTGACCTGCGCGAGATCATCTTCACCAACACCTTGCCCATCCCTGAAGACAGGAAACTTCCGAATATGACTGTACTCTCCATCGCGCCCCTGCTCGGCGAGGTGATTCTGCGCGCGCATGAAGGCCGCAGCGTTGGCGCTCTCTTCAATGAATGACAAAAAACGGAGTGACGAAAATCGCTCCATATTCCGCGAGCAGGAGAAGCCCCAGAGCGATTTCTCAACGACCACGCTCGCGCTAGGCGCGGCCGGCTTTCTCCTCTTCATGACCTTGCTCTTCTGGGTCGTGGAGACTGTAGGCCTCACCGAATTGCAATTGATGATCGCCGGCGCCGGGCTCTGGGGACCGCTGCTTTTCGTCGGCCTCAAGGCCTTGACCTTCACTTTCGCGCCGCTATCGGCCGGGCCAATCCAATTCGCTTCCGGCATTCTCTTCGGCGTTATCCCAGGCACCTTTTATTCGCTCCTGGGCGAAGTCATCGGCGGCTCGATAAATGTGATCATCGCCCGTTTGCTGGGCAGGCGCATCGTCCAGAAGTTTGTCGGCGCCGCCGCCTTGCAGCGCATTGACGCTTTCTACGAGCGCCACCTCGACGACTGGAAATCGCTGTTTGCCGCCCGCCTGCTTCTCTTTTCAGTTTATGACTTCATCAGTTACGCCGTCGGTTTTGGTCGAATCAAATTGTCGGTATACATCCTGGTTTCATTCGCCGGCGGCTTGATCCCGACTTATCTCTTCGTGCGTATCGGCAGCGAAGCGGCGCAAGACCAGAACCTGCTGCTGATGTTCTATGTCGGCGCCGCGGTCCTATTCTTGCTCTACATCCTCTTCCGCCGACCGCTGAACGAATTGCTCGAATGGCTGGGAAGCAAGCTCTGAGCCGCCTGCGCTTCGTAAGACAGGCGCGCCGCCCGCGCGCCATTTTGCTTATGATATAATCAGCGATAGCGATCTCATCCAATTTGCGTGAGGCCACATGTTCCGCAACATCGTCAAAAAGGTCTTCGGCGACCCGATGGAAAGGGCGCTTTCCGCCTACCAGGAGCGCGTCGAAAAAATCAACGCGCTAGAACCTGCCATGCAGAAGCTCAGCGACGAGCAGGTGCGCGCCAAGACTGCCGATTTCAAGGCGCGTTTGGCCCAAGGCGCGGCCATGGACGACATCCTGGTCGAAGCCTTCGCTCTCGTGCGGGAGGCTTCCGTGCGAACGATCGGCCTGCGCCACTATGATGAACAGCTCATCGGCGGCATTGTCTTGCACGAGGGGCGTATCGCGGAGATGAAGACGGGCGAAGGCAAGACCTTGGTCGCTACATTGCCGCTCTACTTGAACGCCTTGGAAGGGCAGGGCGCTCACCTCGTCACGCCTAACGATTACCTGAGCAAGCACGGCCTCCAATTCATGGGTCCCATCTATCATTTGCTCGGCTTGTCGGCGGCGGTGATCCAGAACACCGGCGGTCAGCCCGATAGCGGTTCCTTCCTCTTCGACCCGGCGTATATTTCGGACGACGCGCGCTATCAAAACCTGCGCCCGATCAGCCGCCGCGATGCCTACCGCGCAGACATCCTATATGGCACCAACAATGAATTCGGTTTTGATTACCTGCGCGATAATATGGTGCTCGCCCACGATCGCCTGGTACAGCGCGCGCTCTGTTACGCCATTGTCGATGAGGTCGACAACATTCTCATCGACGAGGCGCGCACACCCTTGATCATTTCCGGCCCCTCGGATGAGCCTTCCGACTTCTATCGCAAATTCGCTTCCATCGTCAGTCGCTTCAAAGGCAGCAGCGAAGACAGCGTCGAAGCGGAAGAACCCGATGGCGATTATGTGCTTGATATCGGCGACCGCATTGTCTACCTGACCGAAGGCGGCGTCGAGAAAGTGGAGCAGGCCTTGGGCGTCGCTCAGCTTTATCACCCGGCCAATGCCGAGATGCTGCCCTACTTAGACAACTGCCTGCGCGCCCGCACCTTGTTCGAGCGCGACAAGGAATACATCGTGCAAAACGGCGAAGTCGTCATCGTCGACGATTTCACTGGCCGTCTCATGCCCGGTCGCCGCTTCTCCGAAGGCCTGCATCAGGCGATCGAAGCCAAAGAAGGCGTCGAGATCCGCCGTGAAAACATCACGATGGCCACCATCACCTTCCAGAACTTTTTCCGCATGTACGCCAAACTGGCTGGCATGACCGGCACCGCCCTAACCGAAGCCGAAGAGTTCGAAAAGACTTACGAGCTTGATGTCGTGCCTATCCCGACGCACCAGCCTGTCATCCGCGCCGATGAAAACGACCTCATCTATGTCAATGAAACCTCCAAATGGAACGCCATCGTCCAGACCATTAAGGAACGCAACGAACAGAACCAGCCCATCCTGGTGGGAACAGTCGCGGTGGAAACCTCTGAGCGCTTGAGCAATTACCTGAAAAAAGCGGGCATCAAACATGAGGTGCTGAATGCCAAGCAGCATGAGAAAGAAGCCGAAATCATCACGCAAGCCGGCAGGCCGGGCGCTGTCACCATCGCGACCAATATGGCCGGGCGCGGCGTGGATATCCTGCTCGGCGGCAATCCCGAAGGTTTGGCCCGCGCATCGCTGCGCCGGCAAGGCATCGATCTGACCGCTGCCTCGGGGGGACAATGGCGCAAGGCGCTGGCCGAAGCTGAAAAACTGGTCGAAAAGGACCGCGATGTCGTGCTCGCTGCCGGCGGCTTGTTTGTTCTCGGCACCGAACGTCACGAAGCGCGCCGCATCGACAATCAGCTTCGCGGTCGCTCCGGACGACAGGGCGATCCCGGCGAATCCCGCTTTTTCCTCAGCCTGGATGACGATTTGATGAAGCGCTTTGCCAACGACAACGTCAAGCGCTTGATGAAAACCGCCGGCTTCCCGGAAGACGAAGCCATCGAGCATGGCATGATCAGCAAGTCCATCGAGCAAGCGCAAGTCCGGGTGGAAGGCCACAATTTTGATATTCGCAAGCGCGTCGTCGAATATGACGACGTCGTCAACCGCCAACGCGAAATCATTTATGGCCAAAGGCTGGACTGGCTGCAAAAGGACGCCGATGAACTGCATCGCGACTATCTGGCGATGATTGAAGATCAAGTCGCGGCGGCGGTCGAGAATGCCTTCGCCGCGGATTCCCAGGGCGAGCACCTCGAAGCCGGCGCCATTTACCAGTTATTGGCGAGCAGCGGCTTGCCCCTGCCGGAGGACCTCAACGCCGAGACGGTCGAGGAAGACGAGCCGGAGGAACTGACAGCAAAGATCGCCGAGTTGACGGCTGGTCTGCTGGAAGCGAAGAAGGCGCAGTTGGAAACGGCGCGAGAAGGTCTGATGGAGATCGCCGAGCGCCATACTGTTATCAGCGCCCTCGATCACTTTTGGCAGCGACATCTGACCGACCTGGACATATTGCGTGAGGGCATTGGCTTGCAGGCCATCGCCCAAAAAGATCCGCTCGTGGAATACCAGCGGCAGGGCTTCCAGATGTTCCGCGTCGTCGAGAACGCCTACCAACAATCGGCCTCGTCCGCAATTTTCGGCGTCCAGCCGGCCGCGGCCCAAACGCCGAGGCAGCGCCGACAAATGCGAGAACACCGTCCCGATTTGATGATGGGCAATGCCGAGCGCCCGACGCAGCAGACCGTGCGCAAAAACAATCAGCGCCCGGGCCGCAACAAACCTTGCTGGTGCGGCAGCGGCAAGAAATACAAACACTGCCACATGCGCGAAGATCAGCTATCTGGCAAATTCCAGCAGACGGCCTGAGACGCCGCCCGCGATGTATCGCATCGGCGACATAGAAATCTACCTCTTCAACGACGCCGTCACCTCCTTTGATCCCGGTGGTTTATTCGGCTTGGTGCCGCGCGCGCTCTGGTCGCGCCATTATCCGGCCGACGAGCGCCACCTGGTGAAGGCGGCGAACCACAATCTGCTCATCCGCAGCGGCCAATGCAACATCATCGTCGACACCGGCTACGGCAACTGCGCCACCGCTTCCCAACGCAAACACAGCCACATGACCGCAATGGACGGCACACACAAAGGCCTGGCGGCTTTGGGCATCGCGCCTGCCGATATCAACATCGTGCTCGACACTCATTTGCACGATGATCATTGCACAGGGAACTTTCGGCGCGACGCCGACGGCGCGCGCAAGCCGGCATTCCCCAACGCGGAATACCTGGTGCAGCGCCGCGAATACGAAGACGCCAGCGCGCCCAACGAACGCACCCGCGCCACCTACTCTGCGAAAAACTTCGCGTCCTTATATAACTCGGGTCAGATGCATCTCCTGGATGGGGATGCCGAGATCGCGCCCGGCGTCCGCGCCCAGCTCACTCCCGGCCACACCCCCGGGCACATGAGCGTCCGCATCGAAAGCGGCGGGCAGCAGGCCGCCTTTCTCTGCGACCTGGCCTCCCTGGCGATTCACTTCGAGCGTCTGGCCTGGATGACGGCCTACGATGTCGAACCCTTGGTCACGCTGGAGACGAAACGAATTTGGCAGCGTTGGGCTCTGGAGACGAAGGCGCTTCTCGTTTTCCCGCATGACCTGCTCATGCCCGCCGGGCGCCTGAGCCAAACCGAAAGCGGCCGTCTCAAGATCCAGCCTGTGGATTTGAGCGCCGACAACCTCGCAGATGCCTGAGGACTTGGGATTTGCCGGCTTGTACCGGACGTCGGTGGAATGAGGCTCAGTCCCGCGCCGGCTGACATGCCGGGCAGAAATGCGTACCCCGCTGCGCCACACGGATCTTGTTGATGGCCGCGCCGCATTGCAGACAGGGCAACTCCGCCCGACCGTAGACGTAGAAGTGATTCTGAGAATCGCCCTTTTCGCCATCGGCTTTGCGATACCAGTTGATGCTCGCGCCCTCATGCGCGATTCCCGCCTCCAGCGCAGCGCGTATCGTGCGTTGCAAGAGCGCGGCATCCGCTTTGGCCAATTGATCCACCGGCGTCGCCGGATGGATGCCAGCGCGGAACAGGGCTTCATCCGCATAGATGTTGCCAACGCCGGCGACAAACCCCTGGTCGAGCAATTGCGCCTTGATCGCCCGCGTTCGGCCGCGCAGGCCCGCGAGAAAATAGGCTGGACTGAAGGCGTCGCTGAATGGCTCCGGGCCCAGATGCGCCAGGAGCGCCTCGACATCCTGGGTCAAATAGACGCGGCCGAATTTGCGCAGGTCGGAAAAACGCAGCTGCCGGCCCCCGGCCAGGTCGAAGCGCACATGCACCCAACGATCGGCTTCCTGCTGCGCTTCCGCCGCCGCCACGTAAAGACGCCCCGACATTTTCAGGTGGATCACGAGTGTGTCCCGCTGCAAGCGAATCAGAATATATTTCCCGCGCCGATCAACCGCCAGCACGCTTTGCCCGGCGATGCGCTCCCCAAATTCGGGCGGGGAGGGCGAATGTATCGTCGGCGGCCAATCCTGCCACATCCGCTCTATCCGCTGCCCCACCAGCGGCGCGCGCAGGCCGCGGACGACCGTCTCCACTTCTGGTAATTCGGGCATAAACTATCGCGATTCGGGCGGCGCTGAAATTTCTCTCAAAGTCATCTCAACGCGCTGACAATTTGTCTGGTCGAATGTATAATACGGCTATCCTTCTCCATTTGTAACCCATAGCGACTCCGCCCGACATCGATACTATGACCAGCGACTTCGTCCATCTCCACGTCCATAGCGAATTCTCCTTGCTTGACGGCCAAAGCAGAATCAAGGACCTCGTGGCCCGCGCCAAAGAGTTAGAGATGCCCGCTTTGGGCATTACCGATCACGGCGTGATGTTTGGCGTGCATGACTTTTACCACGCCTGCCGCGAGGCTGGCATCAATCCCGTTATCGGAATGGAGGGTTACTTGGCTCGGCGCGGCATGACCGACCGCGATCCCCACCTCGACCGAAGTCCATACCACATGCTGCTGCTGGCGAAGAACATGACCGGCTACCAGAATTTGCTGAAAATCGCCTCGGCCGCGCAGCTAGAGGGCTATTATTACCGTCCGCGCATCGACAAAGAATTTATGGCGGCGCATGCTGAAGGGCTTATCGCCACCAGCGGTTGCCTGGCCGCGGAGATCCCGCGCCTCGTCGCCGACGGCAACGAAGCCGGCGCCCGCGACGCCATCGCTTGGTATCAGGATGTCTTCGGCGCGGAGAACTTCTATCTCGAACTGCAGAGCCATGATATACCCGCGCTGGACCGTCTGAATCGTTGGCTTTGCGATTATCGCGCGATCGGGCACAGCGCCGTGCAATTGCTCGCGACCAACGATGTCCATTACGTGCAGCGCGACGATGCCGAAGCCCACGATACCTTGCTCTGCATTCAAACCAGCGCCTTGAAGTCCGAGCTCGACCGCATGCGCATGGAGCCCTTCAATAGCTATTACCTTAAATCGGCGGCCGAAATGCGCGCGGGTTTCGCCGGCGCGCCCGCTGAAATGGTGGACGAGGCCTTCGCCAACTCCCTGAAAATCGCTGAGATGACTGAAATCGATCTCATGCCAAAAGGGTATCATCTGCCCGTCTTCCCGGTGCCGGATGGTTTTGACGAACACGGTTACCTGCGACATCTGATCGGCATCGGCATGGAATGGCGCTTCGGCGCGGACTGGCGCGACGATTCGGTCTTCAATGAGCGGATTAAACGCGAATTGACCATCATTCATAGCATGGGTTTTGACAGCTATTTCCTAATCGTTTGGGATCTTTGCGAATATGCCCGCAAGGCCGATATCTGGTGGAATGTGCGCGGCTCTGGCGCCGCCAGCCTGGTCGCCTACAGCCTCGGCATCACCAACATTGATCCGATTCAACATGGCTTGCTTTTTGAGCGCTTTCTGAATCCGGGTCGCATAAGCATGCCCGATATCGACCTCGATTATCCTGACGACCGCCGCGGCGAAATGATCGCCTATGCCGTCAAGAAATATGGCGAGGACAAAGTTGCCGCCATCATCACCTTTGGCACTATGGGCGCAAAGGCCGCCGTCCGCGATGTCGGCCGCGCGCTCGATGTCGATCTCGGCTTGATTAACCGCGCCGCGGCGCTAATTCCCCAAGAAGCCCGCCAGAAGCCCATTCGCGAATACGTCGATAACAATCCCGAATTGCTGGCGCTTTATCAGGGTGATCCGGACTTGCGGGAGGTGGTCGACACGGCAATCGAATTGCAGGGCATGACGCGCCATGCCTCCACCCATGCCGCTGGCGTCATCGTCGCCGATCGCCCGCTGGTGGACCTGGTGCCGCTGCACCGTATAACCGGCAAAGACCCCTCGGGCGGCGCATTGAAAGCGGTGACGCAGTTTCCCATGGAGACCGCCGAATCGATCGGCCTGCTTAAAGTCGATTTTCTGGGTTTGTCCACCTTGACCATCATGCGCGTCGCCTGCGATCTGATCGCGCGGCATCGCGGCATTCACTACACCGCGGACAGCATTCCTTACCTTCACGACTCGGCCAGCGCCGAACAGCGCAGGATGCTGGATGACGCCTTCGCCATGATGGGGCAGGGAGATACCATCGGCGTCTTTCAGGTCGAGTCCGGCGGCATGAAGCAGATGCTGCGCGGCATGCGCCCGCGGGTCTTCGAAAATATCGTCGCCGCCATATCCCTGTATCGGCCCGGTCCGATGGAGTTCATCCCCCAATATTGCCGGCGCATGCACGGCGACGAAGAAATCACGACCTTGCACCCCAAGCTTGAGCCGATCCTGCGGGAGACCTACGGCATCTGCGTTTATCAAGAACAAATCATGGAAATCGCCGATCAGCTATTTGGCTACGAATTGGGCGAAGCCGACCTGATGCGCAAAGCCGTCTCCAAAAAACTGCCGGAGGAGCTTGAAAAGCACCGGGCGATTTTTATGGAGCGCGGCCCCCAAAACGGCATAGATGTCGAAACGGCCGAAGACATCTTCGACATGATCGAGTTCTTCGCCAACTACGGCTTTAACAAAGCTCATGCCGCCGATTACGCCGTCATCACGGTGCAGACAGCCTATCTCAAATGCCACTACGCCGAGGAATACATGACGGCGCTGCTAAGCGTACAGCGCGACGATCTGGGCAAAGTCGCCACTTATCTCGAAGAGTGCCGACGGCTGAATATTGACATCTTGCCGCCCGATGTCAATTTCAGTCAGTTGGACTTCGATATCGAGAAGACTGCGGATGGCCGGCGCGCCATTCGCTTCGGCTTGGCGGCGATCAAAAACGCCAGCGCCCAGGCATTGGGCGATCTTCTGGCCGCCCGCGGCGAAGCGCCATTTGCCGGGATCGTCGATTTCTGCCAGCGCGTCGACCTGCGCAAGCAGGGAAAGCGCTCCATCGAAAGCTTAATCAAAGTCGGCGCCCTGGACAGTTTTGGCACGCGCGCGACCTTGCTGGCCGCCCTTGATGGCATCTTCAGCTACAGCAGCCACTATCATCGCGATCAGGAAGTCGGCCAGATGCTGATGTTCGAAGAGGGCGCGGCATCGGATGACGAGCTGCTGAAGAATATCAAGCAAATTGAAGAATATAAGGCGCGGGAATTGCTGAAGTGGGAGAAAGAGCTGCTCGGGCTCTATCTGACCGGGCGCCCGGTCGATCGACTCAAGCAGACCCTCGCCGGGCTGAACCTGCAGCGCATTGCGGATTTGAAGAGCCCGTCGCTCAGCAAGCCGGAAAATGTGAAGGTCGCCGGAGAGATCACCGAGGTCCGCAAAATTACCACCCGCAACGGCGATATGATGGCCGTGCTCAGCCTCGAAGACTGGTACGACAGCGCCGGCATCATCGAGATCGTGCTCTTTCCGCGGGTCTACAGCAAGGTGATGAACCGCTTCGACCGACTGAACCAGCAATTGGCGGATCCGGCCGCGGCGCGAAACCTGGTCGAAGGCGAAATCGTGCTTGTCAAGGGACGCTACGACGAGAGCCGCGGTGATCCGCAGATTGTCGCCGACAGCCTCAGTACCGATTTCGCGCTCGCCTCCCCCGCCGATACCAGGCCGGAATTGCTTGAGGATTCTGGGCCGCCAAGGGGGGAAGCGCCCCCGCCAGCGGAAGAGCCGCCGCCATTCGACGATGACATCTTCCCGCCGCCCGCGCCAGACGACGCCTTTCCCGATGCAGGTTCGGCGTCCGCCCCGGCGGAGCAGGAGCCCGCGCCCATGGCGCCGGATGAGGATGAGCCGGCGTGGGTGAACGGCGATGGCAAGCTTTCCATGCCCGGCGCGGAAGAAGCGGAGCAGCGCCAGCCGCGCACCATATCCGTCGTCCTGGCGGCTTCGGACGATCCGGAACGGGATCGCCGCAAACTGAATCGTCTCCATAGTGGCTTCATCAAGTATCCCGGGCCCGACCATTTCAAGATCGTCATTCAGCGTGGCGAGCAGTTCTTCCCGATGCGCTTTCCCAAACAGACCACCGATATCTGCGCTGCGCTTTGCGCCGATTTGGTCGAGATTGTCGGCAGCGACGAATTCATCAGCGTCCAAGACGACAGCTCTTGACCGGTCGCGCCGGAATCGGCGATACCCCTCGGCCCTGGATCCGGCCGGCACGGTGAATACTTGCAATGCTCTTTGGCCCCATTTGAGCGCCCTGCTACTTTCACCAAAGCCTAAATCCGGTAGTGTATCGAAGTCGGTTGAAATTCCAATGAACCAAAATCAACTTCACCACAAAGGCACAAAGGACACAAGTAACACCAGGAAAGTAATGCAACAATCTGAAGAACGGTGTAGGGGCGATTCTGTGAATCGCCCGCCGACACAAGCGCGAATTTTCGGGCGACACACAGTGTCGCCCCTACATATCGACCTTATGCTGAATTTCGCATGACTAACTTGATTCTACTGAGAAAAAGGCATATTTCGTACACGATTCTCGACGCTCTCGTTTTTCTCGGTGTACTCGGTGGCAAAGTTTTTTCTGTTTCAACCGAAAAGGATACACTGCCCTAAATCCTTCGCATTTGAAAGCCGTCGGCAGAATGTTTAGAATACGCAGGTGAATGAGCGCCGCTTGTCGGTGGAAGGGGAGACGCAGCCACGATGAAACGCATCGCGGTGATAACGAGCGGCGGCGATGCGCCCGGAATGAACGCGGCCGTGCGCGCCGTTGTACGGGCCGGCCTGGACAAAGATGTCGAAGTCTTCGGCATTCGGCAAGCCTATCAAGGCTTGCTTGCCGGAGATATGTCCCTGCTCAGCAGCCGCGAAGTCAGCGGCATCCTGCAACGCGGTGGGACAGTCTTGCAGACCGCCCGCAATGAAGAATTCAAAACCGCGCAGGGTCAGAAGAAAGGGCTGCGCCGGCTCAGCGAAAACGGGATTGAAGGCGTCATCGTCATCGGTGGCGACGGCAGCATGCGCGGGGCCCTCGCCTTGCACAAGCTGGCCGTGCCCGTTATCGGCATCCCGGCCAGCATCGACAATGACATTTGGGGCACCGACACGAGCATCGGCGTCGATACCGCCCTCAACACCATCCTCGACGCGGTCGATCGACTGCGGGATACCGCCACATCGCACAGCCGCGCCTTTGTGGTGGAGGTGATGGGCCGGGACTGCGGTTATTTGGCGGTGATGGCCGGCATCCTCGGTGGCGCCGAGATTGTCGTCACACCCGAAAACGGCGTCAGCATGAATGCAATCGCCAAGGCGCTCGAAGATGCCTACCTGCGCGGCAAAACACATGCGATTGCCGTCTTGGCGGAAGGCGCGCCATACCAAGGGCCGGAGCTGGCGGATTTCCTCGAACAGAAACACATCGGCTTTGAGATTCGCCTGACCATCCTCGGGCACACGCAGCGCGGCGGCAGTCCCACTGCCTTCGACCGCCTGCTGGCCACGCGCATGGGCGTTTACGCGGTTGAATTGCTCTTGAGCGGGGAAACCGGCATGATGGTCGCGCGCGTGGGCCGGGATCAAACGCCGGTGCCCCTGGCCGAAAGCTCGGCCCGGACCCGCCAAATCACACCCGAATATTTCGACCTCGCCCGGATTCTGTCGCGCTGAAAGCGCCGAGGCTCAATTCGCCACATCGTCTGCCACATCGATAATCCGGCAGCCCAGCAGCTTGACCAGCCGAGCCCTTTCCACCCGCACTTGCAGCCCGCGCTGTCCGGCGCTGATGACAAGATGCGACTGCGCCAGGCCGCGGCGATCGAGATAAATCGGCCAATTCTTCTGTGTCAGCGCCAGCGCGCTGATGCCACCAACCTGCAAACCGGTCAGCCGCTCGGCATCGGCATGCGCTGCCAGCGCCGCCTTCTTGACGCCCAGCGCCTTGGCCAGCCGCTTCAGATTCAACGATGTATTCGACGGCAGCATGATCAGAATTGGTTTTTTCTGCGATGATAACTGGGCGACAAGCGTCTTGAACACTTCAGCGGGCGGGTAACCAACTGCCGCCGCCACCTGCTGCGCATCGCGTATACCCACGTCATATTGATGCGTTTCATACGAGATGGCCCGCGCATCCAGCAAACGCATGGAATTCAGTTTTTTGCTTTTGGCCACTTTCCGCGCATTCCCATGTCTATGCAAGAGCAAAAAATTTAATTGGCATCCTTCACCTGGTAGCGGCGCCAGGTCAACCGCGCCATGACAGCGGGCAGCAGGACGCCGCCGGCCAGGACCAGGCGGTCGAAGAGCCGCATAATCACGTGCCGCGGCTGCCCTTGGGCCGCCTTCACCAGCGCTTCCGCCACGTCATCGGCTGTCTTCGTCGGCAGTCGGCCGCGATTGCCCGGTTTCGATCCCAGGCGATTCTCATTGAACTCGGTGATCGTCAGCCCGACGAGGACATCGGTTACGGCGATATTGTCGCCTTCCAATTCCAGCCGCAGCGAACCGGCCAGGCTGGAGGCGAAGGCTTTGCTGGCGGAATAGGTTGCGGTGTATGGCGTGTGCAGGCCCGCGACAATTGACGAGACGATCATGATCTGGCCGCCGCCGCTCGTCCGCAGCGCCGGCACACAAACCCGGATCGAGTGCAGCGCGCCATCAATATTCGTCCGCAGCACCGTCTCCAGGTGATCCCATTCCGCCTCGGCCAGCGCGCCTTGCTGCCCCAGGCCGGCATTGGCGACCAGAATATCGAGCCGGCCAAAACGGGCAAGCGTTGTCTCGACCGCCGCGCGCAGGTCTTCGACGCGCCTGACATCGCCCGCGGCGGCGATGTACTCGCCTTTTGGCTCGTTCAACGCTTTGATTTCCACGCCCAGGACATCCAGTCGCTCGGCGCGTCGGGCGAAGCCGCAAACATGATATCCGGCGCGGCAGAAAGCGATGGCGGCCGCCCGGCCGATCCCGCTTGATGCGCCCGTGATGAAGACGACTTTTTCACTCATCTGCGTTTGTTTTCATCCGCCTATCGCCGCCGTCAAGGCCTGCAGCGCCACCAGCGACAGGTTGACCTCCGGCTGCTGCGCGGTCAGGCTGACACCGGCCGTCTGCGCGTGAAAGCGCAGTCGCCAGCGCGTCGCGCAATGTACTGCCTTCCCAGCGCTTGAGATATTCGCGCAGACTTCCATCCTGTTCATCAACTGCTAAAAAGCCGTCCCCGCAATTCCTTCCCAAAGTATAGCACCGCCATCCTGCCGTCTCAGGCGCTCGGGAAGGGCGTCAGGGCAATCGCATCAAAATCATAATGAGCGGTTCGCTACGAAAATTGCGAAAGTGTAGGGGCGTCTCGTGAGACGCCCGTTGAAAATGGCCTGCAAATTGCGGGCGTTTCAGCGAAACGCCCCTACGGATTACATAAT
>JAJDUC010000086.1 GCA_022826865.1 Anaerolineae bacterium | reverse complement strand
GGCGGCGCAAGTGGAGCCTCTTCAAAGAGGGGCTACAGTTCTTTCACGATCAAGTCATCAGGCGCGGACTCTGGATACCCATTACACTGATTGCTGACAAACGATTATGTTGAAACATAAACGTGTCCCCTCGTCAGCCATAAAGAGGGAGGGGGAGCTAAGCCCAGCGGGACGCAAGGTATTTTGCGTGGGCGGCTGCCGTGCAGCGCGAGTGTCTACACTTCCGCAATTTTCGTAGCGAACCGCTCATTATGATTTTGATGCGATTGCCCTGGCCCCTTTGCAAATTGTGACGCTTCGTGCTAAAATCAGCGACACTTAACAATTGAACTGTAAGTTTGCGCTTATCCAGAGGTGGTGGAGAGACCGACTCGACGAAGCCACAGCAACCCCCAGATGGCAATGGGAAGGTGCTAAGTTCGGCAGATGTTTCTGGAAGATGAGGGTAAACACCTGACGGGTTTGCTTTGGCGCGCCGCGCCGCTTTGAAGGGAAATCCCAGGTCATTCCGTTGACTGCGCCTCAGTCGCTTTTGTTGCAAATACACGGAAGCCCAAACTGGCGTAATGGTCGCGGTTTGGGCTTTTTCTATTGGCGAGGAGCGCGAAAGATGAATGCAGCCAATAAAAACTCCATCGGGCGGAAAAGCGGCGCCAGCACGCGGGCGGTGCATGGCGGCGTGCCGCGAGACCGGGGTTTTCACTCGATGACGACGCCTATCGTGCAGTCGGCTACCTATACCTTCGACAATACGGCAAAGCTGATCGAGTTTCTTGACAAAAAAGTTTACGGCGGCCAGCTCGATCGGGAAGAATACGCGCGTTACGGCAATCCCTCCGTCTGGGCGGTCGAGCGGCGCATCGCCAACCTCGAAGGGGCTGACGATGCCATCGTCTACCCGTCAGGCATGGCCGCCGTCACATCCCTGTTCTTAACCGTGCTGCGGCCCGATACGCATATAATAATGACCGATGACTGCTACCGGCGGACACGGCAATTCTGTGAGACGACGCTGAAGAAATTCGGTGTAGAAACCAGCGTTGTGCCTATGGGGGACCGGGAGGCGATGGAAGCGGCAATTGTGCCAAAGAAAACGCGCTTCATTTTCACCGAGACTCCCACCAACCCCTATCTGCGCGTTGCTGACCTGGAGCATCTTGTCGGCTTGGGGCGGCGACATCGGGCGATGACCCTTCTGGATACGACCTTTGCGACGCCGGTCAACTTGCGTCCCCTTGAATTCGGCATCGACTTTGTAATGCACAGCGCCACCAAGTATTTCGGCGGGCATAACGATGTGCTTGGCGGTGTTATCGCCGGGGATGCCGGGCGCATCAAAGCGCTGAAAGACGCGCGCGGCATGCTCGGCAATGTCATCGATCCCCATCAGGCATTTTTGATCGAGCGCGGGCTAAAGACGCTGGCTCTGCGCGTTCGTCACCAGAACAAATCGGCGCTGCAAGTCGCGCGATTTCTCGAAGAGCATCCGAAGATCGAACGGGTCTATTACCCGGGCTTGGCATCGCACCCGGACCATGCCCTGGCATCGGCGCAGATGAGCGGATTCGGCGGCGTCATCAGTTTTGAAGTGGCCGGGGATATCAAGACGACCGGCTACTTCATCGATCGCTTGCGGATTCCCTACATCGCGCCGAGTTTCGGCGGCACAGAATGCCTGGTCGAACAGCCGGCTTACTTCAGCTACTACGACCTCAGCAGCGAAGAGCGGCTCGCCCTGGGCATCAAGGACAATCTGGTGCGCTTCTCTCTGGGTATTGAAGATGCGGATGACATCATTGAGGACCTGGAAGCGGCCCTGGAGCTGGCGCCGCCGCTGTAAGGGACTTGTTGAGCGAGAATCAATTTAGCAAGCGCACAATCGCCTGCAAATCGTCGTCCACCTGCTGAATGCGGTTGCGAAGGCGCGGCGAAATCCCCGGCAGTTCGCCGGTGTGGTAACCGATGGTGGCTTCCGGGTCCTTCATTATGTGACCGGTTAGCACAGCCAAAACAGAGTCGCCAGGGCGGATGACGCTATTTTCCACCAACTTCCGGGCGCCGGCGAGGGAGCAGGCGGATGCCGGTTCACAGCCGATGCCAACACCGTCGATGATCGCCTTGGCGTCCATAATCTGCTGGTCGCTGACTTCCTCAACGACGCCGCCCGTCCATTCCAGCGTGCGGATGGCTTTGCGCAGATTCACCGGATTCCCAATCTTGATCGCAGTGGCGATTGTTTCCGCCTTGACCGGTTCAAAGCGCTTGAAGCCGCCGGCGAAATGCCGATAGAGGGGATTCGCGCCCTCCGCCTGAACGATTGCCAGGCGAGGCAGCCGGTCAATCAATCCAACTTCGAACATCTCGCGCAGGGCTTTGCCAAAGGCGGAGCTGTTGCCGAGATTGCCGCCCGGGACGACGACCCAATCCGGCACGCGCCAGCGCAACTGCTGAAGCGCCTCGAATATGATCGACTTTTGCCCTTCAAGCCGGAAAGGATTCACAGAATTAAGCAGATAGATCCCCAACTGCTCCGATACGATTTGCACAAGTTCCATGTTGCGGTCGAAATCGGCGTTGACTTGCAGACAGGTGGCGCCGAAGGCGACGCCCTGGGCCAGCTTGCCAAGCGCAATCTGACGATTCTGCAGAAAAATGATGCCTTGTAGACCGGCGTAGGCCGCGTATGCCGCCATTGAGGCCGAGGTGTTCCCGGTGGACGCGCAGGCGACGCGCGTCATTCCCAGGACATTGGCCTGCGTCACGCCGGTTGTCATGCCCCGGTCTTTGAAGGAGCCGGTGGGGTTCTCTCCCTCGTGTTTCAGAAACAAGGTATCCACGCCGGCGAATGCCGCCAGGCGCGGCTGCTCATAAAGATTGGTATTGCCTTCCATGCGACTGACGATGGCCGAGTCTTCAATGCCCGGGTAGACCAATTCCTTGAAGCGCCAGACGCCGCTGTTGTATGGCGGGGACAGCGCGCCGAGGCGATCGTCGAAGAGGGATCGGGTGACGCCGCCGCCCGCGCTCAAATCATGCGCAACATCCAGCAAGCTGCCGCAAGCCGCGCAAGTATAGATGACGCGGTCAATTGGGTATTGTTGAGCGCAATCGATACATTGTAGTATGCTTGGCATTTGCAGAACCTCGAGGGGCGGAATACGCGGCAAGGATAGCGATCTTCCATGGCATTTTCCAGAGCAGAAGCCTTCGCCCCGGCGACGGTTGCCAACCTGGGCGTAGGCTTCGATATACTGGGCATGGCGCTGGCGGGAATGGGAGACCGCGCGACAGTCGAATTCCAGGACGCGCCTGAAATCGTCATCAGCGATATCCGCGGCGACTGCGGCAAGTTGCCGCGAGATCCGGCGCGAAATGTGGCCGCCGTTTCGGCCCGGGCATTCTTGCAGCATATTGGCGAGAGTCGCGGCCTCAAGATCGAACTCATCAAGGGATTGCCATTGTCCAGCGGTTTGGGCAGCAGCGCCGCCAGCGCCGTCGTGACGGTAGTCGCCCTCAACAAGCTGGTCGGCGAACCCTTCACACGCGAACAACTGCTGCCGTTTTGCCTGGAGGGCGAGGCCCTCGTCAGCGGCTATCACGCCGATAATCTTGCGCCCTGTTTGTTGGGCGGCATCATCCTGGTGGCGGGCATCACAGTCGACTCGATCCAGCCCTTGCCGATACCTCATAATCTCCATCTGGCGTTAGTGACACCGGATGTCGCCGTCCCCACCAACAGCGCCCGCGCGATTTTGCCCGAACAAGTCTCGTTGAAGACGCTGATCCACCAGACTGGCGAAGTAGCGAAACTGGTGGACGCCTTGCACCGAGCCGACCTCGCGGCGCTGGGCGAGGCGATGGAAAATGACCGGGTCGTGGAGCCCGCGCGCGCCAGCTTGATGCCATTTCTAAGTCAGGCGCGAGCGGCCGCCAAGGCTGCCGGCGCGCTTGCCGTCTTCATTGGCGGCGCCGGACCAACGCTCTGCGCCATTTGCGCTGATGGCACGACGGCCAAGCAGGCAGCTGCCGCGCTGGAATCGACCTACAGCGCAGCCGGCATGAAAAGCAGCGCCCAAGCCACGCGGGTTGAAAGAGGCGGCGCGCATGTGCTCGCCGCTGAATAAATTCGGCGCGGCCTGGTTTGCTGGGCAATCGCTTCAAAATTGACATCAGTCGATGAACATGCAAAATGTAGGGGCGTCTCGTGAGACGCCCGTTGAAAATGATCTGCATATTTTGGGCGTTTCAGCGAAAAGCCCCTACAGATTACGAAAACTGTGCAAAAATTGTCTTGTATCGGCGCAATTACAATGTGAAGCGATTGCCCTCGCTTGGTTTGTGAAATTCTTGACAATCCAGCGCCGCAATTCTATACTTACTGCATTGCATCGTCTGCGATGTGAGAAATCACGAGATAATACCCGATGGTCGGAAGCGGTCTGCAGTGGGATTCGTCTTACGAGATCGTCTTGGCCTTAATGGAACGCTATCCGAACGCGGAGTTGGAGTCTCTAGGGCTGGGCGAACTTAATCGGCGCATTGTCAATCTGCCGGATTTTGACGATGACCCGGCCTTGGTGAACGATGCGATTCTCAAAGCGATCCTTCGCGACTGGTATGAGGAGATCGGTGCCTAGATGGAATTGAATCTGCAAGAACTCAATGCGACCGAGTTCCCCGTGCCGACTGAACTCGAGAACAATATCGCCATCACCAGCCTGAGCCAGCTCTACAATTGGGGCCGGCGCAATTCCATGTGGCCGATGCTGTTTGGGCTTGCCTGCTGCGCGATTGAAATGATCGCGACCGCCTCCTCGCGTTTCGATTTTTCTCGTTTCGGCTTCGAGGTCATGCGGGCAACGCCGCGTCAGGCGGATCTGATGATCGTATCCGGCACTGTAACCAAAAAGATGGTCGTGCCGATTGTGCGTTTATACAACCAAATGCCCGAGCCAAAATACGTTTTGGCGATGGGCGCATGCGCCAGCGGCGGCGGGCCTTTCAAAGAGGGCTACAATGTCGTTTCCGGCATGGACAAGTATTTGCCCGTAGACGTTTATGTGCCCGGCTGCCCCCCGACGCCACAGGCCTTGCTCTACGGCATGATCGCCCTGCAGCGAAAAATCGACGGCCAAAGCATCGCTAATGGAGACGATGTGCCTTGGTACGGCGTTGGAACCGCGGAAGCGACGCCGGTGCCCGTGCTCGGCCCGGACATCATTGATCCGCGGCAAATGGACATGATTCGGCGGCAAGCTGAAGCCAGCGCCCGTGACTTGGACCGTTTGGGCGGCCGCGAGCTGCCGGCGGCGACGCAATTGGTGGCCGCCAAGGTCGAGACGCGGGAAACTGCGGCCGAGGCGGAACCGATCGACGATGATGCGCTAAGCTTTGTCTTGCCAGCCGGCGCCGCGCCCTGGGCGGAGGCCGAGGACATCCGCGAGAAACGCCGCCTGCGCGCATTGGCGCGAAAGGCCTTGCGCGCGAGTCGTCGCGCCGCCGCGGTAGAAGAAGGATAAGCATACATGGTCGCTCCAGCGCTGGACCCCGAAGTACAGACGAACTCTACAACAATTGAGGGCGCCATCGACTACCTGGTTTCGGCGCGCCCGGATGCGGTCTCGCCGGACAGCCGCGATGGATACGAAGGCATCATTGTCGCCGCCGGGCAGTTGCTGGAAATCGCCCGCATGATTCGCGACGATTTGGGCTTCGACTATCTGTCGAGCGCCACGGCGGTCGATTACCTCGGCGAAGGCGACCACATGGAAATGGTCTACCACGCCTACCGCACGAGCGGCGGCGGCGCCCTGGTTTTCAAGGCGCAAACGGACCGGGAACAGGCCGAGATCCCATCCTTGACTTCGGTCTGGCGCGGCGCCGATTTTCAGGAGCGCGAAGCCTGGGACCTCTACGGCATTCGCTTTGCCGGCCATCCCAACCTCAAGCGCATTCTGATGTGGGAAGGTTTTCATGGCCACCCCATGCGCAAGGATTGGCGCGAAGCCTACTACGAAGAAGAGCAGAAGCCATTTGACAGCCGCTGGCCCGGCGGGCACGTGCACCGTTCGGAGGAGAAAAACGTCTTCGGCAAGAATGTGGCGTATCCGCCCGATATCGATTTGGGCCGGCTGATGGACACATCGGAAACGGCGGTGTATCAGTCCCTGGGTTTGGGTGTGGATGTCGAGCGCATCATGGACAAGGACGGCTTCGAGACCAATGAGCTGGTCGTCAACATGGGGCCGCACCATCCCAGCACGCACGGCGTATTCCGCATGGTTCTGACGGTCGACGGCGAAACGGTCACTTCACTTGCGCCGGTGATGGGTTATCTGCACCGCAATCACGAGAAAATCGGCGAGCGAAACACCTATCTGCACAATATCCCCTTCACCGACCGCCTGGATTACATTTCCAGCATGGGCAACAATCACGGATATGTGCTGGCCGTCGAGCAATTGATGAGCCTCGGCCGCCGCTACAACGAGCCGACCTACCGCTGCGAAGCGCTGCGCGTAATGATGGTCGAGTTGAGCCGCATCGTCAATCACCTCTGGGCGATTGGGTTCTGGCTCAACGACATCGGAGCATTCTTCACGCCCGTGCTCTATTTCATTCAAGAGCGGGAACGCATTCTGGATTTCTTTGAGGCAGTAGCCGGCAGCCGCATGATGTGCAACTACATGCGCTTTGGCGGCTTGTTCGGGGACTTGCCCGAACGCATCAAGAGCGTGAGCAACCTGACCAATGATCGCGTACGCGATTACAACACGATGCAATTCCTCACCGAAATGATTAACGAGCGCATCCCGCGCACGATTGACGAGTTGGAATTGCTGCTGACTCAGAACGAAATCCTGATCGAACGCTCAATGGGCGTCGGTGTGCTCAGCCGGGACGACGCGATCAACTTCAGCGCCGCCGGCCCGCTGCTGCGCGGGAGCGGCGTCGCTTACGATATACGCCGCGCCGAGCCCTATAGCATCTACCCCGAATTGGACTTCGATGTCGCCGTCGAAGATGAAGGCGACATGTACGCCCGTTACCGCGTCCGCGTGACCGAGTTGCGCGAGAGCGTCCGAATCCTGCGGCAGATTCTGCCCCGCCTTGAGGCGACCAAAGGCGAGTCGATCTGGGCGGATGGCAAGCCGGGCGCCTACGCGCCGCGTGTGCCTTTGGGGGAAGCTTACGGGCGCGTCGAAAACGGCAAAGGCGAACTGGGTTATTACATTGTGTCGGCGGGCGGCAGAAACGGCTCAATGAATCCCTGGCGCTATCATGTCCGCGCCCCCAGCTTCATCAACTTGACGCCGATGGGGGTGATGTGTCACGGCCACAAAGTCGCGGATATCGTTGGCATCCTGGGCAGCATTGACATCGTGCTCGGGGAGACGGATCGCTAGCGGAACAGGCCAAATCCCGGCAATGGCCGGGCATTCTGAGGAGCAGGCATGTACGGAACAGGTTTGGCCAAGGGATTGATGTTGACCTTGCGGCACTTCGTCGAATCATACGTCGACGATGTGCGTTATGGTTTCCGCAAGTACCACCATTCGACTGATAATTTCGGCATCCGGCAGGGCACAAAGACCAAAGGCGTGATCACCGTACAGTATCCCGACGAGAAAATCGCCGTGCCGGAGCGATTTCGTTTTGTCCCGTTTTTGATCATTGAAGATGAAGACCATCCGACGCGCGCCGGCAAAGACTGGTGCACGAGTTGCGGGATATGCGCCAAGGTCTGCCCGCCGCAGTGTATCTGGATTGTGCGGGGCAACGACCCCGATACCGGACGCCCGGTTCCCGAGCCTGAGGCTTTCTTCATTGATATCGACATCTGTATGAATTGCGGCTTCTGCGCTGAATACTGTCCGTTTGACGCGATCAAGATGGACCACGATTATGAGTTGGCGAGCTACGATCGCACAACTCACCATATTCATGACAAGGAACGCTTGTCCAAGCCCAATTCATATTGGCGCAGCATCGCGCCGACCCGCGCCTATGACGAAATGCTGGTTCGCGGCACCTGGGAGCATAAAGACGCGGCGAAAGAAGCTCGGCGTGGCGCGGCAAGCGCGCGCGGCAGCGCGCCGCAACCGGCGGCGCAAACTGAAGCCGAGACCGCCTCAGCGCCGGCGGCCGCAGCCGAGGCCCCGGCAGCGACCAGCGAAGCGACCGCCGCCAGCGCCGAAGGCGCCACGCCATGGAGCGAGGACGAAGCCAAACGCGAAGAGCGCAGGCGCAAAGCGCTGGAACGCAAAGCCAAGCGGGCGGCCAGGCGCGGCCAATGACAGCCGGTCATTCGATCAAATCGCTTCGCGGGACTGTGATGCGGGCTCGCTGGTTTTGAAACAAGCGGTCTTGTTTGTCCGCCATCGCCGTCCTCTCGGGCAAGACAAACGGATAACCGCAATGATCCGCTGGCTGGCATATCGGGGCAAATGATGTCGAACATCAATGAACGGGTGATGCAAGCGCTGGCAACGGTGATTGAGCCGGAGCTCAATCAGGATATTGTGTCGCTGAATATGGTCCGGGATCTGCAGGTCCAGGACGGAATTGCCGCATTCACAATCGTTCTGACAACACCAGCCTGCCCCTTGAAGGATGTATTCGTCGAACGCTGCAATGCCGCGCTCGTCGGTCAAGTTGAGGGCATAGATCAGATCCGCATAAATTGGGACGCGCAAGTCCCGACTGATCGGCGGATACATGGCCGGCTTGATGTCCCGATGAATAGCATCATCGCGATTGCCAGCGGCAAGGGCGGCGTCGGAAAGAGCACGATTGCGACGAATCTGGCCGTGTGCCTGGCGGAGGCCGGCGCCAGCGTGGGTTTGATTGACGCGGATATTCTCAACCCCAATATTCCGCAGATGTTCGGTTTGGGCAGCGGACGCCCCAAAGTCGAAAATGACAAAATGCAGCCGCTTGAGGTCTTCGCAGTCAAGCTCATCAGCACCGGCTTTCTCACCACTCCGGATAAACCGATGATTATGCGCGGACCGATGCTGCACAGCGCCATTCGGCAGTTTTTCACCGATGTCGAGTGGGGCAGGCTGGATTATATGATCGTGGATTTACCGCCGGGAACCGGGGATGCGCCGCTTTCGCTGGCGCAATCTTTCCCGCTAACGGGCAGCATTATCGTCACGCAGCCGCAGGAAGTCGCCGTGGCTGATGCGATACGCGCGGCCGCCATGTTTGATCAACTGAAGGTACCGGTCCTGGGTGTTGTCGAGAACATGTCTGGAGAGTTTTTCGGCAGTGGCGGCGGCGAGGCATTTGCCAAGAGACGCGGCGTCCCCTTCTTGGGCCGTATTCCCTTGGCGGCGAGCGTGCGCGAAGGCGGAGACTTCGGACGGCCGGTAGCGATCCACAGCCCCAATACCGCCGCCGGGCGCGCGTTTCGCAAGCTGGCTGAAGATACGGCGGCGCGCATCAGCGTCGCCATGTTGCAAGGCGCCGATGTCATTCCCATCAACATCGTCGGTTGACCAGCGCCGAATCGTCAGTCGTCCATTCCCAAGACCTGGATGTCGTCGCCGGTATCGACCGGATTGTAGCGTCCGATAAGCAGCCAGAACATTCCACTTAAAACGAAGCCAACAATTGAGGCGATAAGCGTCTCCTCATGCAGATCCCCCTTGATGAAGGCATTTTGGCGAATGATCAGCCCGCATAGGATGACAAATGCCATAGCCAAACGCCGCCGTTTGGGAACCGTCCGCTGGATCATGACAAGCAGCAGGGCAGCCGTGATTGAAATCAGCGCGACATAATTCCAGTCCATATCCGCACCCCCGCCCTTAGAAATCCTACTATACTTGATGTCGGCATTTTATCATGTCCGCGCGAGACGGAGAATTGCGATGCAAATTGATCGTTCCAGCCATGGCAATATCCTGGTCGTTGAAGCGGCCGGCCGCGTGGACAGCGTCAGCGCTGAACAATTGGGGTCTTTCCTGAAATATGAGATTGATAGCGGCTGTCGCTTTCTGGTGCTGGATTTGCAGCGAGTCGACAGTATGGGCCAGGACGGCCTCTGGGAGATGGTATCTGCATTAAAATGCGCCAGACGAGCGCGAGGAGATTTACGCCTGGCGCAACCCTCCGACCGCGTGCGCGATGCCTTGGAGATGTCCGGACTCAATGAAATTTTCCATGTGTATGCATCGCAAGCGGACGCAGTCGACAGCTTCTAGCTTTGCATAAGGAGCGGCAACCGGCCCGCCAGCGGGCGCTTGGAGGCGCATTCAGTTCCGGCGCCAGTGGTTAATGTCGTCCAGGTTGACAAATTCCGGGCTGGGCGGCAGATAATTGCCTTCGCATTCTTGCGCCGTCGGCGGAAGATCATTGCGCGGATTTAGCATAGCGCTCTCCGGATTGAAATAATTCCAGGCCGCCCGCGAAACCTCTTCCAGGAGTGGCCAAAGCTTTTCATAATCCTGAAACTCGGCGCGCTCCCACAGAAATACCGAGATTACGTAATGCCGACCGTTTGGCGAATAGACGACGCCGGCATCGCCAACCGTGTCAAAGATCCAGCCGTTCTTGTGCGAGATGCGAACGCCCCGCGGTACGCCGCCCTGAAGCAGCCGTTCCAGATCGTTAGCGCTGGCCACCTCCAGCATCTGGCGGCATTCTTGCCGGGAGATTGGCCCGCCGGGAAGGGCCAGCGCCAAGCCGGAATTGTATTCAGCGCAATCGTAGAGCAAGCTGAACAAGGTGCCCATATCTTCTGCCGTGGTTTGATTAAAAGGATCTGGCGCGGTATCGAAGGTGATGTTGGGCTCGGTCGGCGGCGCTTGAATCGAGCCGAGCTGCTGCCCTTCCACCCCAAGATAGAAGGGCGCCGTGATAAAGGTGTTACGGATGCCAAGCGATTGCAAGGTATCGGTCACGCGTCTGATGCCAGCGAAGATATCGCCGAAGCCGATAATTTCCATAATCAGATTGGATGAAGCGTTGTTGCTGCAAAGCAGCGAATTTACGATGAGCCAGGCTTCCTCGGGGCTTGGCGGCACGGCCAGATGACGAAAATATTCGATCATGATCGGCACTTTAATCGTGCTGGCCGCCGAATAGGACACATCGCCCAGAACATTGATTTCTTCCCCGGTCAGCAGATCCAGGATGTAAATGGAGGCGACCGTGCCCAGCCCGTCATAGATGAAACCGCGGCTGTCCAGAAAGTTGATGATGAGTTCTTCCAGCGCGGCAAGGTTGGCGCCCGCGCTGCCGACAGCGGCAACCGGCAACTCTACGCTGCGCTCGTCCGCAGAGCGCAAGGCGGCATCAACCTTGGGCATGGCGGCCGCGACATCCAGAGCATGGCCGCTTTCCCCGGCATAGACAGATAAGGTTTGCAGGTCAAAGCTCGCTTTGCCGGGCGGGTCGTCATAGCGCAGCGCGATATCACGCAGGAAGGCTTCCATGGCGCTTTCCTGATAATCAGCGACCAGGGGTATATCACGCGCGACGTTCTGTTCAACGCCCATCAAAAAGTCCAGAAAGCGCTGCCAGAATCCGCCGCCTTCCGCGCCGGAAGCCAGAGCATCGGCCAGCATGGGTTCACTGCTGATGCGCCAGCCCACCTGGTCGGGATGCAGTTGAATGGGATGGGCGCCGTTGCGGTCGCGGTAAATCATGATGATTGGCTCGGCGTAGGCCCGTTCCCAGCGCGCCACCGCATCGTGTTCGCTGAGCGCGCCGACGTTTATCCCGGCGACCGTTACACCGGCGGGCAACTGTTCTTCTCGCCGGCTAAAAGCGGCCAACTCGTAAATGAGCAAACTGCCCGCCGCCAAGACCATCAAAGTGGAAAGGCTTAACAGGAAGGGAAAGCCCGCGCGGCGCCGTGAACCCAGATTCGCCCTCATTCCATCCTCCCGCAGCGCTGCTCACAGGCGACCTCAATCGCGCGGCGATGAAACCGCCGGAGTTGCGGTAAGGCCGAGGCTTCCACCCAGCGGTAATCGAGCAGTTCGTGGCTCAACTTGCCAATTGGCCCGCGCGCTTCACAGAGGAAGGCGAGGTCGATGTGATGTGGCACAGTCTTGGCGATATGCAGGGCGCGAATGGCGCTGGCTTCCAGTTGCAGCTCTTCGGCCAACTCGCGCGCGATCGCCAGCGCCGGTTCTTCGTCGTTGTCAATCCAGCCGCCGGGCAGCCCCCAGGGAAAACGAGGATGGTAGGCATGCTCAACCAGCAGGACGCGTCCTGCGCAGTCGAAGACGACGGCGGCGACGCCGATCGTGTAGCGGGATTGCGCTCGGCGATAAAGAAGATAAGGCAACCTGAGCAGCGAGGGATACCGGCGCAGCAAACGGGCGATCTGACGGGACACGGCCTTCGCCTGAACTAGTGTTGGCGACTGCTGAGTGTAGGTTGCGCGGCGGAAATCGTCAACAGCAAACAGGCGCCAGCGGCCGGCGCCACATCCCGGCAAGGATGGCTCAATTTCGAGAGTACGCTTGGGACCACTATGCTATACTGCGATTTTGAGCTTGCTGCCGGGTAGGGCATAGGCTGTGTTGGATTTGACGCGCGGCATGTGTGGTTGCCTTGTCTGGTTAAAGCTTCGGAAACGCGAGATTGCCCCGGCGCGCTCGCGGCCCAAGCGGATGGTGCGCGTTGACAAGAACACCGCTCGATCTCTTTAATCTCTTTGTGGCCTTCCCGGGCGATATGCTCTTTTTCGTCTTGGTAATCGCCTTCAGCCAGGGCTCGCTCTTCCTCGCGCTCGGTCATCGTTCCCGCTTTCCCTTTGAGCATTCCACACGCCGATATGTATTTGCCGCAGCGGGTTTGGTCCTTGTCTGGCTGATCATGCTGGGGGCGGCCCTGCTGGCGCATTTTGCCAACCTCAATGCCAACGCCTTTATGCCGCCCCTGGAACGCTTGGCTTATTCGCTTACTCTGCTCTTGGTGGCCTGGGCATTTCTAAGCGCCGACTTTGCGCATTGGCGCAATCGCTCGAACTTAATTGTATTTGGGATCACATTCGTTGCCGTCCTGCTTTATTTGAATACGGCGCGCGCCTGGCTGGCGCTGGATCAGAATACTGTCAGCTTCAATGCGACTGAATACGGCCTGGTCTGGTCGGCCGTTCCGGTGTGCATAGGCGGCGGCGGCCTGCTGCTTGCGCTGCTCAATATTCGGCATATTCTGGATGCGCCCCTCAAGTCGCTGTTTTTCCTCCTCATTATTCTTGGTAACGGCTGGGACATATATCAGCTTTCGCAGTTCCCGGTAGCAGGTCACTATCTGGGTGGAGCGCGGCTCGCTTATGTCGGCGGATTGCTGCTTTTGCCGCTAATCATTTATCGCCTGGCTGTCGCCCTGCTTGAGAACAGCCTGGTCGAGGTCGTGCTGGCGGCATCACAGCCTTCATCAGCGATTGGGCCGGCCCAGACGTCAGATGAGGCGCCAGATAAGGATCCGGTATTGGCCGCGCCCGCTTCCTGGAACTTCGCCGCTTCTCCGGCGCAAACAGATACAAGACAAGTCTTTAATGCCATCGGCATCATGCTGGATACCCGCGATCATGCCCACCTGCCCGAGCAAATCGTTAAGGCGACACTGGACAGTACCCATGCGGAAATCTGTGTGCTGCTGCGGTTGCAAGACGACAAATACGCCGATGTCATTGCCGGATACGACCAAGTTGCGGAGCAGGCATTAACCGACATTTCGCTGAATCTCTCGGTACAGCCCACCTTGCTGGACGCGATCAATCGCGGCGAGCAAACAATTCTATTTCCGGATTATCACGCCGAGGAATTGGCAGACCTCTTTCGACGGCTCAATGTAAGCTCAATAAGCAGTGTAACTGTGCAGCCGCTGATGGCGGAGGGAGAGCCCGTGGCTTTGCTCTTGGCGAGCATGCCTTACCGGCAGGCGGAGCTTTCGCCTGAAGCGATGGATTGCCTGGGCAATATCGGCTTTGTCGCTGGCAACATTCTGGCCTTTGGCGACGCCTTGGTCGAATCGTCGCTTTTGGCAAAAGAACGGACGCTTGACGAAATCGCCGCAGCGCCCAGCGATACGGCCTTCGATCTTGATGCGATCGGCAAGAACAGGCGCGAGATGGAGACCAGCCTGGAAAGCGTGAGCGAGCGAATGGCGCGCGCTGACCTGCAGATCAGCGAATTGCAGCAGCAATTGCAGCAGCAGCATATCCGCCTGCTTGATGCGCTGGCGGAAGGCGACAATGCCGAGAGCGCGATGCGGCGACTAAGCGCCAGCTTCGACGAGCAGGCGCAGCTGCGCGAAGACTGCCGTCGGGCCGCGCGCGAGCTCCTGGATGCTGAGACAATTCTGCGGATTAGCAACGACGCCAGCGGCGAAACACTGGCGCAAATCATCCGCGAGTATCTGCACAAAGAACTTAATATGCGCCTGACAACTCGTGACCGACTGCGGCAGCAAATTAATGGCTTGCTCGTGTCGGGCCGGTCGGCGGGGGCGCAACAGCTGGAAGCCGTCTTGCAGACCGTGTCTGACGAGACAGCCCAATTGGAGTTGGAGCGGGAGCAGCAGCAGCGTCGGTTGTCTTCGTTGCTGGCGCAGCTTGCGTCGCTGGGCGTCGAGACCAGTTTCTCCAGCTTGACTAAAGTCTTGCTGCAGCTATATGCCGAAAGAACAGCCTCCGCCCAGTTGCTTTCTGCGGCGCATGAGGAACGCGCCAGCCTGGTCAGTGAGCGGCAGAGGCTGCTGGCGGGCGGTGAAGGCGACATCCCCGAATTGGAACGCCAACTAAAGCGCTTGAGTGCTGACCACGAACAGTTGCTCAACGCCCGAGAAGAGATGCGCCGAGAAAAGCAGGCGCTGCTCGCAAAATTGGAATCCAGCGAAGCCGATAAAGTGGACCTGCGGAGCCAGTATCAGGAAGCCCAGGCCGAGCTTGCCGAGCAACTGGAAGGACAGGAGGCGGTTCAGCTGCAAATTGATGGTCTGATCGAGGAGCGGGATAACTTGCTGAAAATCCGCGACCAGTTGGCGGCGAGGGTCACGGCGTCCTTTGCTGATGGCGCAGAAGCGGGTTCAGCCGCGGATGTCAAAAGCGAGACGGCAAAACTTGAATCGACCGTACAACGCCTGACCGAGCAGCGTGAACAACTGGCGCTTGAGTTGAGCGATGCGCGCGCCGCCTTGTCCCGACCAAGTGAAACAGATGAATTCAGCCCGATCGAAGCGGCTCATGAAACCAAGACCGGCCGCGCCAATCTCGTTCCGGCGCTGCTGCAGGAAATGCGCGCGCCAATCAAATCCATCTCGGATTATACAAGGGTCCTGTTGGCTGAATCGATCGGCATCCTGGGCGCGGCGCAATTGCAGGTGCTGCGAATGATTTCGGCGGATATCGGCCAATTGTCGGGTATGATAGGGGACTTGCAGGACGCCGCAGCCCTGGAATTTGTCAAGAGCAACGGGACGAACAGCTATGCAGACCTGACCGCTATCATTGAAGATGTCATCCAGGAACGGTCTCAACAATTGACCGACCGGGGGCTGCTGATTGAATTGTCGCTGAGCGACCGTTTGCCCGCGGTTGGCGCCGACGGCGCGATCCTGAAACAGGTCTTGAACCAATTGATCGGCAACGCCAGCAGCGTGTCGGCGCCCGGCGACCAGATTACGATTAGCGCCGACGCCGGCCCGGTGCGCCTTCCAAATGGGTCCGAAGATATTGAAGCGGTTGAAATACGCGTGCGCGACCAAGGCGGCGGTATCGCGAAGGCAGATATCCCCCGCGTGTTCGCCCGCAAGTATCGAAGGGACAATCCTGAAATTCCCGGTTTCGGCGATACCGGTGTCGGTATGACAATCGCCAGAGCATTCGCGCGCGCCCATGATGGCGACTTGTGGATCACAAGCGAAGTGGGCGCCGGTTCCGAATTTCACCTTGCCTTACCCATGCAATTGGCTGTGTCAATCGAGGACTAGCCAATGCGGCGAAACATCAGCAGCGAGCTCCTCGTAGCTCTGCTTGCGGCAATATCGCTTGCTTTTGCGGCCATTTTTGCCATCCTGCTCTCTTCATCGATGCGGGCGTTGCCGCAACCCACCGCAACCGACACAGCGTCCGCCGTACCGACGGCCACCCGGCCCGTTGCTACAGAAGATGCAACAGCAGCCGCGGTAGACTCCGCCACGAGAGCTACGCCATCGCCGACTTCTTCTCCAAGCGCGACTGATATGTCAGCGCCGACGGCGTCTGATACAAGAGAAGCCGCGACGGCGACGGAACCGTCTACTGAAATCCCGGAGCCTTCAGATACTCCGACGGCTTTACCAAGCGCGACGGATACAACCGCGCCGACGGCGGCTGCTTCGGAGACAGCGCTGCCTTCTGAGACGCCGACGGCATTGCCAAGTGCCGCGCCCGAAACTGCGACAACGTCGTCTACGGCCCTTCAGATCGAAGTCCGCGAGACTGATGTTTCCACCGAGACAGGTGAGCCTGCATACACGCCGACGGCATTACCGACCGCAACTGACACGACGGCGACTCCTTCCAAATCGCCACATCCGGCGGACAAACCGACGGCTTTACAAAGCGCGACCGCCACAACCGCACTGGCTGCAATGGCTTCGGAGACAGCGCTGCCTTCAGATACGCCGACTGTTGCACCAAGCGCGACGGATACGTCCGCGCCGACGGCGGCTGCTTCCGAATCACCACAGCCAGTAGAAACGCCGACGGCAATGCCAAGCGCGACCGATACGTCCGCGCCCGAAACTGCGACAACGTCGTCTACGGCCCTTCAGATTGAAGTCCGCGAAACTGATGTTTCCACCGAGACAGGTGAGCCTCCATACACACCGACGGCATTACCGACCGCAACTGACACGACGGCGACTCCTTCCAAATCGCCACATCCAGCAGAAACACCGACGGCAGTGCCAAGCGCGACCGATACGTCCACGCCCGGAACTGTGACAGCGCCAACGCCAACAACGGCCCTTCAGATCGAAGTCCGCGAGACTGATGTTTCGACCGAGACAGGTGAGCCTTCAGACACGCCGACGGCATCGCCAAGCGCGATTGACACGATTGCACCGGGGGCAACTGCTTCCGAATCGCTACAGCCGGCGGACAAACCGACGGCTTTACCAAGCGCGCCCGCCACAACCGCGCTGGCTGCAATGCCTTCGGAGACAGCGCTGCCTTCAGATGCGCCGACTGTTACAACAGAAGCGGCGACGGAGCCGCCTGGTGAAATCCCGCTAGCTTCGGAAACGCCGACGGCGACGCCCCATTCACTCGCCGCCCATATTCTGCCCGATGGAGCAGGCGGGAAGTTCATCCTTCATCCACTTGAACGCTCCTTGCGCCGAAGAATCGCGCAAGAAGCGGTGGCTGTGCCGACGGCTACTGCGACTGACACGACCGCGCCCGGAACTGTGACAGCGCCAACGCCAACAACGGCCCTTCAGATCGAAGTCCGCGAAACTGATGTTTCCACCGAGACAGGTGAGCCTCCATACACGCCGACGGCATCGCCAAGCGCGATTGACACGATTGCACCGGGGGCAACTGCTTCCGAATCACCACAGCCGACAGAGACAC
>JAJDUC010000084.1 GCA_022826865.1 Anaerolineae bacterium | reverse complement strand
AACCAAAATCAACTTCACCACAAAGGCACAAAGGACACAAGTAACATCAGGAAAGCAATGCAACAATCTGAAGAACGGTGTAGGGGCGATTCTGTGAATCGCCCGCCGACAAAAGCGCGAATTTTCGGGCGACACACAGTGTCGCCCCTACATATCGACCTTATGCTGAATTTCGCATGGCTAACTTGATTCTACTGAGAAAAGGGCATATTTCGTACACGATTCTCGACGCTCTCGTTTTTCTCGGTGTACTCGGTGGCAAAGTTTTTTCTGTTTCAACCGAAAAGGATACACTGCGCAGCGGGCCGCATTAAGATTTAAGCCTTCGCTTCTGTTACAATTGCCCAGCGCAGATAAGGCTTGAGCCGAAAAGGCAGGACCTAAAATGGGAGCTTATATCCTTTCGCTCGATCAAGGCACAACTTCTTCCCGCGCTATCCTCTTCGACCGACAGGGCAATGCCGTCCGCAGCGCGCAGCGGGAATTCCGGCAGATCTATCCGCGTCCGGGCTGGGTCGAGCATGATCCGGCTGAGATCTGGGCGACGCAGCTGGAAGTCGCGCAGGAAATAGTGACCGACCCGAATGAGCTTGCCGCCATCGGCATCAGCAACCAGCGCGAAACCACCGTGATTTGGGACAGAATCAGCGGCGAACCCATTCACAATGCCATCGTCTGGCAGGACCGGCGCACGGCGGCATTTTGCGACGAACTCAAAGCGGAGGGCTTCGACCGGACAATCCTGCGGCATACCGGCCTGGTCACCGACGCTTACTTTTCCGGCGCCAAGGTTGCCTGGCTGCTCAATAACGTAGCCGGCGCCCGTGAAAGAGCGGAAGCCGGCGAATTGGCATTCGGCACAATCGACAGTTTCCTGGTCTGGAACTTGACCGGCGGCGCGCTCCATATTACCGATGTCAGCAACGCGGCGCGAACGATGCTCTTTGATATCCACCGCGGCGAATGGTCCGCGCCGATTCTCGAACGCTTGAATATCCCGCGCGCCATCTTGCCCGACCTGCGGCCCTGCAGCAAGGTCTACGGCGAAACCAAGGCCGCTCTCTTCGGCGCCGGAATTCCCATCGCCGGGATGGCGGGCGACCAACAGGCGGCCACTTTCGGGCAGGCCGCCTACCAGGCCGGCATGACCAAGAACACCTACGGCACCGGCTGCTTCATGTTGATGAATACGGGCGATCAGCCGCAGTCATCGGCGAACAATCTTTTGACGACAGTCGCCTGGCAAGTCGGCGCCGGCCCGCGGCAATATGCCCTCGAGGGCAGCATCTTCATGGCGGGCGCCGCCGTCCAATGGTTGCGCGATGAGATGAAGCTGATCGCCAGCGCCGCCGAGAGCGAGGCGGTCGCGTCCGGAATCGAAAGCAGCGATGGCGTTTATCTGGTGCCGGCTTTTGTTGGTTTGGGCGCCCCTTATTGGGATCAATACGCCCGCGGCGCGATTGTAGGCTTGACACGCGGCAGCGGCCGCGCGCAAATCGTCCGCGCCACGTTGGAGGCAATCGCTTATCAGACGCGCGATGTTGTCGATGCCATGTCGGCCGATTCTGGACTGACGCTTGAGACGCTGCGCGTCGACGGCGGCGCGGTGGTCAATGATTTCCTGATGCAGTTTCAAGCCGATATCCTCGGCGTGACGGTGCAGCGCCCGGCCGTGACCGAGACGACTGCGCTCGGCGCCGCCTACCTGGCGGGTTTGGCGACTGGCTTCTGGAATTCGCAAGCGGAGATCGCCGGACAATGGCAATTGGAACGGGAATTTGAACCGGCCATGTCTGAAGATCAGCGCCAGTCGCTCTATGCCGGCTGGCAGCGCGCGGTCGAGCGGGCGCGCGCCTGGGCTGCGGATTAGCCCGGCCGCCGCGTCGCCGGGGCAAGTTTCCGCTATACTTAAGTCATTTCAATCCAGCGGAATCACAAGATGCTCAAGTTCGTCGTCAAGCGGCTGACCTATTCCATTCCCGTTTTGCTCGGCATCCTTGTCGTCACATTTGGCTTGGCGCGGGCGATACCGGGCGATCCCTGTCTTGCTGTGCTGGGCGAACGCGCCACCGAGGACATTTGCGACGCCTTCTTCCGCCGCAACGGGCTCAACGAGCCGTTGCCGGTCCAGCTTCTCATCTATATGCGCAATTTCGCCCAGGGCGATCTGGGCGATTCGCTGCGCTTTCATCGCCCGGTCGCAGATCTCCTGGTAGAGCGCTTGCCGACCACGGTCGAGTTGGGCGCATACGCTCTGCTCTTCGCCATCAGCGTTGGTGTGCCCTTGGGCGTCCTGAGCGCCTATCGGCACAAAACCGCGCTCGATGTCGGCACGATGATTGGCGCCAATATCGGGGTTTCCATGCCGGTGTTCTGGCTGGGGCTGATGTTGGCTTATCTCTTCGCCGTACTGCTGAAGGATACGCCTTTCGCCCTGCCCCCGTCGGGCCGGCTGACGCCCGGCTCCACACCGGTTCCGTTTTTCCTCGCGCACGGCCTGGTCGCGGAAGGCGAGGAGCCGCTTGGCATATTGATCTTTCTGTCTCGCATCCATACATTAAACGCCATCCTCACACTGAATGGCGAATTGCTCGTTGACGCGCTGCGCCATCTGATTCTGCCGGCCGTTGCCGTCGGCACGATTCCACTCGCCATCATCGCCCGCATGAGCCGCTCAAGCGTTCTCGAAGTGCTCAATCAGGACTATGTCCGAACGGCGCGGGCCAAGGGGCTGCGCGAAAGCGTCGTTGTGGGCAAGCATGCGCTCAAGAATGCGATGCTGCCGGTGATCACCGTCATCGGCCTGAATTTCGGACTGGTCATCAGCGGCGCTGTTCTCACAGAGACGATTTTCAGCCTGACCGGTGTCGGGCGCACCTTGGTGGACAGCATCACATCGCGCGATTACACCCTGGTGCAAGGCTTCACGGTGGTAATCGCCGCCGGCTTCGTGCTCATCAACATGGCGGTCGATATCTTCTACGGATACCTCGACCCGCGCATCCGCTTCAATTAGAGCGCATCCATGACTGCGACGGCGCCGGCCAGGATTCCGCCCGAAGCAAACTACCGCTCCGCCAATCTGTGGCTGGAGGCCCTGCGCAACCTGCGGCACAGCCCATCGGCGCTGCTGGGCATGGGCATCATCGGCGCGCTGGTTTTCATCGCGATCTTCGCGCCGGTATTTGCCACGCATGATCCCATCATGACGATGATCGGCGTCCCGGGCGAGACAGGCCGTTTGCCCAGCAAACCACCCTGCATCCCTATCCTCGGTTGTGAAGATCCGCAGCATATCCTCGGTCTCGACCTGAATGCGCGCGATCTTTACAGCCGCATCGTTTATGGCGCGCGGACTTCGCTTTCGGTTGGCGTCATTACCATCAGCCTTTCGATCATTGTCGGCACGGCGCTGGGCATCACGGCCGGGTTCGCGGGCGGCCGCGCCGACAACATCATCATGCGCTTGATGGATGTCGTTCTCGCCTTTCCCGCTCTATTGCTGGCGATATCGATCGTGACGATCCTCGGCCCGGGCTTAACCAATGCTTTGCTCGGCATCACCATCACCTTCATCCCCCAATACGCCCGCCTCTCCCGCGCGAGCGTGCTGGCAATCAAAGAGCAGGAGTTCGTCGTCGCGGAACGCGCCCTGGGCGCCAGCCCATGGCGTATCGTGCTCGCCCACATCTTGCCCAATGCGATCACGCCGGTCATCGTGCAAGGCACACTCGGAATCGGCACCGCCATTCTTGATGCGGCGGCGCTATCATTCCTTGGCTTGGGCGCGCAGCCGCCGACGCCGGAATGGGGGCAAATCCTGAGCGAATCGCGCAATTACCTCTTCACATCGCCGCATCTGGTTTTCTTCCCCGGCATTGCGATAATGATCACCGTGCTCGGGTTTAACCTTCTGGGCGATGGAATGCGCGATGCGCTGGACCCGCGCCTGAATCGGACTTAGCCCCCCACCCCAAGCCCCTCCCCCCATAAAGAGGGAGGGGCTTTCTTCTACGCTTTATGGTAAAGGTTTGCTCCCCTTCCCTCATTTTGGGGATGCTTCGCCATAGAGATGGCGAATGGGCCGCGCCGCGTAGACACAGGCGGTCGGGGATGGTGGCTTCAGCAGGCGTTAGCACTGATCGGGGTTGATGAACTGCTGGAAGATCGACTTGTAGATAGCGAAGCCTTCGCCGCGGCCGGTGTGGTTGGGGCTGGCGCAATCGGCGGAGGCCTGCCAGGAAGCGACCACGTCATTGGCGTCCAGGCTGGAGCCGTCGTGGAAGAGAACGCCATCGCGCAGGTTGAATGTCCAAACCGTACCGTCTTCGGAAACATCCCAGGTTTCCGCCAAACCGGGGATAACGGCGACGCCGCCCTTCTCAAAGTCAAGCAAAGACTCCTGGACCTGGTGGCAGGCGCGGAAGGTTTCGCCATCCCAGGTGTCGTTGCAGTAGATCGAGATGGGCTCGGCGTTTTGCATGTAGATGATGTTGTCGTCGTCGGGGTCTTCAAGACGGGAGAATTCTTCAGTGCCATCCAGGACGCCGGGATGGACGCCGATGATATCAGCTTGCCAAACATCGGCGGAACCGGCGTGGCCGAAGGGCACCCAAGGCACAGCGGACGCCATGCCCTCAGCGACTTGTTGGAAGAATGCCATGCGCGCATCGGGATCGAGAACTTGGCCAGCTGCGATCAGCGGCTCATAGACTTCCGGATAGGGCTCGCCCATCTGCGACATGTTGGGCCCGTGGCAGCAGGTCAAGAAGTTGGAGGCATCGGGAAAGTCGGCATGCCAGCCCAGGATGTGCAGCGGTTCGTTGCCAGCGAGCGCCGAAGCAATGAAGGCGCCGGATTCAACCACCTGAACATCGACATTGACGCCAATTTCCGACAGTTGCGCCGCGACATCATTGGCGATGATGCCTGGGTTGGGCAGGTAGCCGCGGACGACATCGCGCCAGGTCAAGGTCAAGGCGCGCGACTCGCCGGTGCGGGAATCAACCACAGAATCCAGCGGCAGGGAAAAGCCCAGATCGGCGGCGGCTTCTTCAAGCAGCGCCACAGACGCGTCTTTATCGAAGCCGGGCACCCCGCCCTCGCCAACATGGCCGAAGACAGCCGGCGGCACAAAGTCCGGCGTCAAAGGCGAGCCGGGCGGGAAGAAGTTATCCACAATCCGCTGCCGGTCAATGCCCATGGCGATCGCCGTGCGGACGCGCACGTCGTTGAGCGGCTCGTAGAAATTGCTCATGGCCACGTATACGCCGGTCAGCGGCGGAATGTCGATGAGGTTGAAGTTGGGATCGGCGCGGAAGACCGGGATGTCATCGGGATTGGCGAATTTCATGCCATCAATCGTGCCGGCGCGCAGCTCGGTCGCGCGGGCGGCCGCCTCAGAGTTCCAACGCAGAATCACAGTGTCTTCAATAGAAGGCTCGCCCCAATAATCATCGAAACGCTCAAAGACCATTTCATTGCCCTGGTCCCAGTTGACGAGCTTCAGGGGGCCGGTGCCGATGGCAGTAGTCAGGATGTCGCCAGTGCCGCCGGTGGCTTCAATCCATTCGCGGGGATGGATGGACAAGCCCAGACTCGCCATTTCCTGATCAAAGATGGCATCGGGATTGCAAAGGGTGACGCGGACGGTGAGTTCATCAAGCGCTTCGACCGACTTCAGGTTTCCGCCGTATTCGCAATCGGCCGCGCCAAAACTCAGCAAGTCCTCCTGGCCAGCAACAGGCACAATCACCATGCCCGCAAGCAATAACAATAGAGCGCTGAATGCAAATATACGATATTGCGATTTCATCTCCAGACCTCCTATGATATGCGGTTTTCGTCCAACAGCGGACGTCCTCCCAATTAGGAGGCAAGTCCATTGTAATCTATCGACGGGACAACTAAGTAGTACGAAGTAAGTCACGCAAAAACTGATCGGAGTTTTATGGCAGCAGTGGGCGAGCCACCGGCTCGCCCGTACACACTTTGGATTATTTTGCGAATTACATTTAGGCGACAGTCATTTTCAATTACTTGCTTGGGGTTACTTGGAACCGCGGCATAGGTCGACTGAAACGTCAGCGAGGGTCGCCAGCGCAGCCACTGCGCCGCCAATAGACCGCGAGGCGCAAATGAATAATCGGTGAGAGCCCGCAGGCCGGACAAGCAAAGGGCCGGGCTAAAATTCGAATTCGTCAAAATCGCGGCAAAGGTGGATCGGGCCGTCATAGGTTTCGGCGGCTTCTTGCAGCAAGGATTCCGGGTCTTGATTCCAAACCTGGTAGTGGATCAAACGCAATTCTTTGGCGCCGGCTGCAGCGGCCGCTTCTCCGGCCATGCGCGCCGTGCTGTGGCCGGGCGGCGGACCGCCCGCTTCGTGGATGAAAATATCCGCGTCCCGGCCGATTTTTAGCGCATTGGGGCAGGGTTCTGTATCGCAGCTATAAGCCAAAACCTTGCCGTTATGCTTGTTTGTGATGCGCATGCCGATCGTGGGGATGAAGTGCACCACGGAAAAGGAATGAATGGCGAAATCTTTATTTTCGAAGAGCAAGGTATTGTCGTGCAAACCGATGCGCGAAAAGGAAACCGGGAAAAAATTCGGCCAATATTCCCAGCCATACAAGTCCATCGTCTGTTCGATGCGGTTGATGCAATGAGGAATGCCGTAGAAGCGCATCGGCGTTTTGCGCCCCATTTGCCACATGTGCATGAGCATGTTGGGTACGCCCGCCACATGATCCGAATGAAAATGCGTCAGAATAACATCTTGCAAGAGGTCATCATCAATGCCAAGATCTTTGATCTTGTCCAAGGGGTTGGACCCGGCATCAACCAGGACGGGACTGTCCTCTTCTCCCACTAGCAAGAAGTGTGTGTAATCATGCTTGGCGTTGTTTACGGCTCCGGACGATCCCAGGATTATGACACGCGCCATAGCTTTGCCTCTGCGCGAACACTCGACTGCGACTTCAGTATACCAAAAGCGGCGAGTTGCCGAGTTTCAAGCCAGACAATACCACAGCTGAAATAAAAGCAAAACGCCGCAACGCGCTTCGAGTCTCCAGCGAGCTTCCATTCGCGCAGATGCGCCTGCTGCGGTCCTGGTCATGGCTGCGCCCGGGTTGCCGGCGGCGGAACAAGCTCATGGCTCAGACAGCCTCGAGATGTATGCCTTCTTCGCGTTCGGCCGCTGCGTCGGCTGCCTTTGCCGCTTCCATATCGCCAAAGCGATGGCGGCGCAGCAATATGGCGACCGATATCGCAAATGCAATGAGCGTAATGGTCTGAGAGCTATTGATGAGGGAATCACCGATGACCGCGATCTCCACGCGAAGGAACTCCAGCAAGAAGCGCACAAATGAGTATTGCGCAATGTATATCAGGAAGATATCGCCGCTGAGCAAATTATGGCGATGCTGATGATAGATGCGCCACAAGACATAGAAAGCCACCAAACTCCAGATCGCTTCATATGCCCATAAGGGATGGAAGAGCGTATCGATGGGGTATTCGATCAAGCTTTCGTAGGGCGCTACGCGCGCGTCGCGCGGGATATTGATGCCCCAGGGGAAATTCGTCGGACCGCCGTACAATTCCTGGTTGACATAATTGGCGAAGCGGCCGATCGCCTGCCCCACGGGAAGCGCCACCGCCGCAATGTCCATCCAGGGCGAAAGGCGCATGCCTTCGTCGGGAAAGTCGCTTCGCGGCCGCTGATAGCGAAATGAGGCCGTCTCTTTGCCGCGCAGGCGGTCAATCACCGTGTTCACCAGCCAATCCAGAAACTGATAGACCCAAACGATCGGCGTCAAAATGGTTGTGAACAAGCCGACGATCCGGTTATGCCATTTGCTCAAATAAAGGTAGGCGCCAAAGATGCCGCCGATTACAGCGCCGAAGATGCTGAGTCCGCCGGTCCAGATGGCGATGGCGCCCTTTTCCGCGTCAAAGAAGTTCTCCAGGAACCAGGCGGTATTCTGACAGATCTCGCCTTCGATCCCGCAGCCTTCAACCAGCGAAATCGGTGGGAAGAGGACAAACCACAACCTCGCGCCGATAATGCCCGGGATAATCGCCCAGGTCAGCCCGCCCCAGATATGATCGCCATCGCGGCCGCTGCGATTGGCCAAAAGCGACGCAATATATGCGCCGGCAAGCAAGGCGACGACTATGATGATGCCGTAATAGCGAATTTGCAGATTACCTATCACCAGGTGGGTTTGTTCGAACTCCATTCAGTCACCTCGGGCTTCTAGCGATTTCTGTACGTAGCGCAGGCGTTGCAGCGCCGTGATATTTGTGCCAAGCGCCAGGATCAGCAAGCCGATTTCCAACGGCGCGTCACTCTCCAAAGCTGCAGCCGCAAAGACCATCGCCAGCACCGCGACCACGCGCTCCATACGCGTGAAGAAGCCAACGGTCGTGCTTACGCTGACTTTGGCGTCATCGGCGCGGGCGCGAATATAACTGACCAGATAGCTGCCGACCAATGCCGCCAATGCCAACAGAAGCATATCCAGCCGCGCCAGCACTGCAAAATAATAACTGAATGCTCCGAAAATTAAACCGTCAGCATAGCGGTCACAGGTCGAATCGAGCACCATTCCAAAATTTCCGCGCCGGTTCAGCGTCCGCGCCACCGCGCCGTCAAGCGCGTCCAGCGGGGCGCTGAGCAGGAAGATCAGTCCAGCGGCGAGGAACTGGCCTGCGGCCAGGCTGCAAGCGGCAATGGCGATGAGAACAAGCCCGGCAATGGTGATCCAGTCCGGGTGGACGCCAAGCCGCGCCAGAAAGGCGCCCGCGCGCGCCAAGGGCAAGTCCGTCAATTTTCTCAAGCGGTCGGTAAGTGTCGTCGGCTGATCCTTGGGCATGATTTGACCTTGCCAGCGCGCCTGCGCTTCGCTACACTGGTCGTTCATTTGTCGGGGCGTGGCGCAGCCCGGTAGCGCGCACCGTTCGGGTCGGTGAGGTCGTGGGTTCAAATCCCGCCGCCCCGACAACCTCAGCCCAACCGACAGCGCTCGTCTGACGACTCTTCATTATGTCATTACCGCCGCGCCAGCGCCGTCTCTCGCCCCATTCTTGCGCGCCCAGAGCCAGAGAAAAGCGCCGGGCAATAGCGCCAGAGATATCAGTATGGCGCCGATCCAATTGGGAATAGCGGGATCAAGCGCGAACAAGCTGCCCGAAAGCGCGGTCGCGATAATGACGGCGAGGCTCATCACCGATTGGTGGATTCCCAGGATGGCGCCGCGCATCTCCCGCGCGACTGTCTTCGTCGCCAGCGACTGCAGCGCCGGTAAAAGCAGGCCGCTGCCTATGGCAAAGCCGACCATGCTCACTGCTCCCAAGAGCGGCCCGGTCGCCAGCGCCAGGGCAAACATGCCAAATGCCCGCCAAACGCTGCCGAGCAAGACGATGGCGGGATCGCCATAGCGGCGCAAGGCGGCCGGCAAAAGGACGATCTGCGTGAGAAATTGGCCGATGCCTACGATCATCAAGAGCAAACCGACACCCAGGCTCACCGCCGCAAAGTCTTCACCGGCGAATATCACAGCCTCCGCAAACAACGCAAAAGTGCCGATCAGCAAGCCAAAGCCGAAACGACCCAGGAATGAAACGATCATGACCGCCATGAGCGGAACATTGCGGATCAATTCGGCTGGCCCCAGGTTTGCGCGCGCATTGGCGCGGTTCTGGGCGCGGACCTCCGGCGTGATTGTCTCTTCAAGCGTGAAATAGGTCAGCACGACCGTGGCAAAGGCGGCAATGGCCGCAAAGATGAATGGCGCTTGCGGGCCCATCAGGCTGGCGAGCAGGCCGCCCAGCGCCGGACCGACGATAAAACCCAGGCCGAAAGCCGCCATGACATAACCCAGCGCTTGCGTACGCCGACCCTCCGGCATGATATCGGTTACGTAAGCCTGTGCGACGACGATATTGCCGCCAGTGACGCCATCCAAAACGCGCGCGGCAAACAAGACCGCTACAGACTGCGCGAAGCCAATCATCAAAAAGGCGATGACGGTGCCAATCTGGCTCAATAGCAGCACGGGCAGCCGGCCTCGGCGGTCGGACAGGCTGCCGATGAAGGGACCGGCGATGAACTGCGCCGCGAAGAACGCCGTCAGAAGCAAGGTAATAACTTCGGAAGACATGTCGAATTCATTCTGGGCGTAGAGCGGCAGGATGGGATTAACCATCGCCGTGCCAATCATCTGCACAAAGACGATCAACAATATGGTGATGAGACGGCGATCCATGACCCAGTTTTTTGCCTTCAAGCGGGCGTCGCCTCGCGGTGAATGTCTACGGGAAGTCGCCCCATGATATGACAAAGTCCGCGCCAACGTTAGATGCAAGTGTCGCGCAGAGTTTCGGTTTACAGCCTGAATGTCGCGGTGATACACTCAGGCGCGGCGCTCAATACTGTTGGCGAGGGGATAGATTTGAACACGACGCTGTATCTGATGCGGCATGGACATGTGCATAATCCCAAAAACATTCTCTACGGTCGCCTGCCGGGATACCGCTTGAGCGAAGACGGTGTTCAGCAAGCGCATGCCGCCGGGCAGTGGCTGTCCGACAAGGCAGTCGTCGCCGTTTACAGCAGCCCGATGGAGCGGGCGCAGCAAACTGCCGCGATCGTGGCTGATTTTCATGCGGGCCTGCAGCCAATCACGGATCAGCGCATCATTGAAGTGTCGACGCCTTACGAAGGGCAGCCGACGGCGGATCTCGCGGCAACGGGCTGGGACTTGTACAGCGGAAACCAGCCGCCCTTCGAAATGCCGCAAACGGTCCTCGATCGCGTGCTGGACTTCTTTGAGCATTTGGTCCGCCGGCACGAGGGCGAATCGGTGGCTGCCGTCGCCCATGGCGATATCCTCGTCTTCGCCTGGCTGCACGCCCAAGGTGAAAAACCCGAAGCCTTGATGAAAGACAAACTGCGCAATTATGCCCTGCCGGTGGATTACCCGGAGACGGCGGCAATCATGAGTTTCGAGCTGCGCGGATCGCCCCGCTTGACCTTGCCGACAGTCAGGTATGATCGGCCGTATTGAGCAGAGCGACGGCTTCGACGACGCGCATAGATTGATCTCGCCGCCTGCTTCCCTTCATCCAGCGTTAGAGGACTGTGGAAAGACCCTGCGCTACCTCCGCATGACAATTTGCGCCCTTGTCGGCGCCTTGGCTGGCTTCATCGGTCTGTTTCTCTTCGATTATGCTGTATCAATGCTTCATGCCTTTCTTCATGGGATTAGGAACGGGGACAGCAAGACGAAGACAGTGCAAGAAAAACGCCTTGGCTTAAGTCTACGGCGGACTGACTTGCTGATGACGGCAGGTATAGCTGGCAAGACCCGCGACAGGCCAGTCGTCTAATCCCAGAGCGGCGCAAATGGATTGAACGCTCGCCAGCGCGCCTCCGCTTCCGCCAGGCGATCCCGTTGCATTTCGACGCCGATGCCCGGACCTTCAGGCAGCTTTAAGCTGCTGCCGGGCTGGAGGGCAAAAGGCGGTTCGGTGATGTCCGGATCAAAATAACGATCGGTGGCGGAGATATCGCTGGGCAGCGTGACGCCGGGCAAAGCGGCGAAGGAGAGATTGGCGGCCCGCCCGATGCCGGTCTCCAGCATGCCGCCGATCCAGAGCGGCGTGCGCGTCTCCACACAGAGCTGGTAGATTGCCAGGCTTTCAGTATAACCGCCGACGCGCGTGGGTTTGAGGTTGAGGATTTTGCCAGCGCCGAGCGCCAGCGCGATTCGCCAATCCTGCGCCGAGTAGATGCTCTCGTCCAGGCAGACCGGCGTCCGCAGCCTGGGCTGGAGTTGGCTGTGTTCGTATATGTCGTCGTAAGCCAGAGGCTGTTCGATCATCAACAGATCAAATTGATCAAGCTGGCGCAAATGCTCGGAGTCGGCAAGCGTATAGGCGCTGTTGGCATCGAGCATCAGCATGATATCGGGAAAGCGCTGCCGCGCCGCGCGCGCCAGCTCAACATCCCAGCCCGGCTCAATCTTGAGCTTGATGCGTCCGTAGCCCTCGTCCAGCCGTTTCTGGATCAGCGCAAGCTGCGCCTCTAATCCATCCTGGATGCCGATGCTCACGCCGACGACGGCTGTATCGCGCGCTTCATGACCCGGTGGAAGATGCGCCGCGAAAAAATCGGCCAGGCGCATATTATTCGCCTTCGCCAGCAGGTCCCAAATCGCCGCTTCAACGCCAGCGCGCGCATGATGGTTGCCACGCACGGAATTCAACAGCGCCGGAACTTCCGTCGGCGATCGCAGCGTTTGCCCCAGCAGTTGCGGAATAATGAAGTCACGTGTGACGTGCAATGCCGTCAATATGGTTTCGGCGCCGTAAGACGGTTTTGTCTTCAGCGAAGATTCGCCCCACCCGGTAAGATCATCGCCGCTCACCGCCTCTACAATAATAGCGGACTTGAATGGTTCGGCGCCGAAGCTGGTTTTCAGTATTTCAACCAATGGCAACGCTACCAGATGCAGCTTGATTTCCTTTATGGTGACCGGCTTCAATGCAGCAATCCTTTACTCTCGCTTGCGCCATTTTAGAGGTTTAGCGCCGCGAAACCAATAGAGTCACGCCGGAAAAGTGAGAATTCTCCAGGAGGATACAGGCGAAAGTCAGGCAATAAAGACACTTGGTCGGCCCCTGTTTCAGCTGTCAACAGCGCATCATGAAGAATCTTGTTGCTACTCACGATAAATAGGGGAGAACTATCATGGACAACCTGACCCTGACCGCGCGGAGCCTGCACAAGCAGCGGATGCACGAATTGATGGAAGAAGCGCGTATCGAGCGTTTCTTGACCGACCGGAAGAAGCGCGAAGCCGAAACCTGGCAGCAGCGCCGCCTTCAGCGCTTTCGCAAGATCTACTAGACAGTCCAACCTTTGGGACCAAAGAGCCTCGGATATCCGAGGCTCTTTTCATCCCGCGCCCGCCCCCTGGATTGCCCCAGAAATAGCCTGGCTCTATAATGGATCATAATTTGAGCCTTTATGGTGATACCAGGATGATTCGCTTGCTGGCGCTTGTCGCCATCTTCGCCTTGACGATAATCTCGAGCGGTCAGGAAAACATTCAGCCAGACTTGCAAGGTCACAGTTGGGATGTATTCATTCGCCGCGCCGCCGGCGATCCAGAAACGACGGAGATCATTTTCGTTGATCTGCTGACGGGCGCGTCCAGGAGCGTAAGCGCCCATGGTGAAGGCCACACTTTGACCAATAGCGGCGTTATGTATGTCGATCAGGCCGACGGCGGGATCAAACTGGCCAAGGCCGATGGCATCATTCGCGACCATCCCTTCATTACGTCCGCGCGCCGTGATGAACAAATAGACTGGGTGCTATCGGCCGACCGGGAGCGCATCGCCTGGACCACGGCCCGTAGCACGGACGACGATCAACTGGTGACTTCCGTGCATGTGGCCGGCATGGCCAGCGCCGATATAAGGGAATTGCTGGTTTACGGTCCGCGGCCGGGTATTCGTTTGCTGCCCGTCGCTTTTGGATTCGACGAGATGGAATTGCTGATGGAGGTGCGCGCCGATGGCGCCGGCGAAATGGCGCCCTACCGGCGCAGCTCGGGGCTCTTTGCGCTCAACTTTGCCGGGGCCCAGGTGGCGACGCGCGCCCTGCCGGGCGAGCAATCTTGTTTCTGCGCCGTCGGCTTCGGAACGGACATTATGCTGCGCCTCGCGCCCAATCCCGAGACGATGAGCAACGATGTGCGCGTTCACCGCATTAGCGACGGCAGCATGCAAGTTATCCCGGCGGTCTCGCGCGGCAATTACACTGAGGCGGGGAATTTGCTGGTCAGCCCGGACGATGGCTTGGCCGTCTATGCCCTGTCCCAAATCAGCAATCATGGCGGACCAGAGATGACGATTCGAACCGTCTTGGTCCTGGTTGATCTGCAGAACCTGCGCCAGAGAATCCTGGGCAGTCCTATGCCCGCTCTAATTAAGCCTGTCAGTTGGACGGAAGACCAGAACGCGGTCATCTTTACGACAGATGAAGCGCGCGCCAGTTGGAAGCTGGACCTGGCAACCGGGCAGGCCACTATGGTCGCGGAGGCTGTCTACCTCGGCATGTTAACGGAAGGCTGATCAATAGATGCGCGTACGGGCGAATTTGGGCTTATTCGCCCATTCCCATACTGCATCGGCGATATCCCAAACGGCCTCCGGTCGGGCGATGCGCCGGGCGTTGGCGGCGCGTTCCTGCAGCTTCTCCGGGCCTTCTCGCAGCCACTCAATAATGCGCTCGGCGACTTTTTCCGGTTTCGGCAAATAGACACCGGCGCCATTTTCGGTCACCAGGCGCACATTGCCCGTCTCTTGACCGGGAATGCGGTCGCTGATGATCATTGGCAAGCCGGCGATGGCCGCCTCGCTGATGGTCGATGGCCCAGCCTTGGTGACGATGATATCCGATGCCGCCATCAAGCGCGGCATTTCATGATGATTGCTGACAAAGCCGAACAAGCGATGGGCATTATTCCAATCCCGGCTTTCCAACTTCGCCCGCAAATCATCGTTGCGTCCGCAAATCACCAGCAATTGCGCCCCGAGCGGCTGCGCGTCCAGCGCGCGCACCGTCCTGTGGATCTTACCCATACCCTCGCCCCCGGATACCAGCAGCACCGCCGGCAGTTGCGGATCAAAGCCGAACGCGCGGCGCGCCTCAGCCTTCGAAGTCATCGACTTGATGAAATGCGGATTGACCGGCAGGCCAGTTATCTGCATCTGGCTTGGCGCCATGCCCAGGCGCAAGCCGCGGCGATAAGCGCTTTCGGTCGGCACAAAGCAATGATCCACGCGCGGGTCATACCAGAATGAGGGCGTGGTGACCAAGTCGGTGACCACCGTCAGAAAGGGCGGGCGTTCCGGCAGGGTCAAGAAGGCGCGATAGGCGGGATTGGCAATGACGGAATGCGTACAGACAACGGCATCCGCCGGATGCTCGGACACCAAACGGCGGAGCCGCCGCCGATTGTTTCGGTAAATCAGGTGACGCGCCCAGCGGGCGCGCCGCTTGCCATCGAAACTGTGGTACATCAACGCCCAGAGGAATTTTGATGTATTGACCACGCGCGGGTAAAGTTCCGGCTGCTTGTTTAGCGGCCATTTGAATTCGCGGATGACATCGACGGCATCGAATTCAACGGACTCGCCATAACGCATTTGCATGGCGTCCTGAATCGCCTGAAAGGCCGAGCGGTGCCCGCCCCCGGTGTCGGAGAACAGAAAGAGAATGCGCTTTTTGGGGCGACGCTCTGCTTCTGGCCCAGGTTCTTGCGGCATGGCGTTTCCGCGCTTCATGCGCTTTATGGACGGGTGAAAACATGACTCGAAGGCCACTTCCCTCCCGTGTGTCATGCTACTTTAACACCAATCGACCGAATTTGAACAGAACTGTGGTGGCCGGCCGGCTCCCTCCGGTTGAGACGCGGGCATGGGCAGGCCCATACATAGCCGACCAAATCCGCTTCTAAAACGCCCTGAAATCGTGTATAGTCGTATAAGTAAAGGAAGCCGCCGTTATAATTGTCGAGTTTGGGCGATGTTACTGGATTTGCAGCCGATCACCATCATCATCAATCTTATTGTGCTGGGCATGGCCATGACGGTGCACGAATTCGCGCACAACTTCGTCGCCTGGAAAATGGGGGATGACGCGCCGAAGCTCCAGGGACGGCTTACGCTCAATCCCTTGGCGCACATCAATTGGGTGGGCTGGCTGATGTTCGCAATCATCGGTTTTGGCATATTGGGCAGCGCGCAGATTTCGCCGCAGCGCATGCGCGACCCGCGCCGGGGCTTTCTGGCGGCGGTGGCCGCCGGGCCCTTTTCCAATCTGGCGCTGGCCATTATTTTCGCGCTAATGCTCCGCCTCAGCGGCTTGGTTGCGGATGGAATCTACGCTTATCATGCCCCGGATCTCATTACCGACCCTTTCACCTTGTTGGCGGCGCTGCTGTATGCAGCGGTCTATTGGAATGTGCTGCTTTTCGTATTCAATTTGATTCCGCTCTTCCCGATTGATGGCTGGCATATCCTGCTGACCTTGCTACCGGGCGCCTGGCTAACCGACATGCAGGTTCCCGTCTTCGTCCAACGCAATCTGCGGCCGCTGGCCCAGTTCCTGATGCGCCCGGCATTCAAGTGGCAGGAATGGCAAATGGCCAGTTATTATGTCTTCATTGCGCTGATCTTCCTTTCCTTCGTGCCGATCTCCGGCTTGAGCCCCTTCGGTTTATTCATCGGCCAGCCCTCGGGCGCGCTGCTCCGACTCCTGCTTTTCTAAAATGATAAAGGGCGCTACGCACCGTCTTGTGCAAGGCGCGCGCGCCTTGCTGACAATTACCGCGTCGATCGAGCTGAATCAGGCGCGGGATTATCTCAGCGCTTGCGAATATGCCGCATTCACTTCGCTGGCGCCGGCCGAACAACAGCATAGCCTGAAGGTACTAAGCAGCGTGCTGGCGTCGGATCCGTCAGCCCCGCCCGTCTTGGCTGCGGCCGCGCTTCTGCACGATGTGGGCAAATCACGCTGTCGCCTCGCCCTCTGGCAGAAGACGCTATCCGTGCTGGTCAACGCGGTGGCGCCGCAAATCTGCCAACGGTTGGGCCGGGAAGAGCGGCTCGGCTTTTGGCGCGCGCCGTTTTCCGTCTGGCAGCACCATCCCAAATGGAGCGGAGAAATATTGCTAAAATGCGGCAGCGATGAAAGGGTGATCTGGCTGGCGGAGAATCATCAAGCCGATCCCGAGCGCTTCTCCGACCATCACTTGTATCCACTTCTGCTGCAACTGCAGCGCGCCGACTCGGCAAATTAAGCCTCAGCCGGCCGCGACTTGCCTATAGTTTCAAAGCCGGAGCTTGCGTTATATTTGAGACAACCGCTGCTACGAAGACCTGCAAGGAGCATGGCATGGCAGATTTGAACGTCGCCGTTTTGGGCCTGGATCGGCTTGGCGTTTCCATTGCCCAGCGCCTGAGCGCCTACATGAAAAAGGGCGGCCAGCATCAGTTCCGCCTGATCGGTTACGACAGCCGCGAAGACTTCGAGAAACCGGCGCGCAAGCAGAAGGTGTTCGACAAGGTGGAGCGTCATTCCTATAGCGCGGTTGAATCCGCGGATCTTGTGATCATGAACCTGCCTTATGAAGATTTGCGGGCGGGTTACGAGATGGTAGCGCCCAGTATGCGGAATGGCGCCGTCATCCTCGACACTGCAGCCATCAAGCAGCCGTCGATTGAATGGGCGTCGCAATTCCTTAGCGAAGAGAATCACTGGATCGGCTTTACACCCGTGATCAACGCCGAATACATGTTTGAACACGGGCTTGCAGCGGAACAAGCCAGCGATGATTATCTCCTCGGCAGCACCATCTATTTGACCCCGTCTTTGACAAGCATGCGCGAGGCAATTGACCTGGCGGTCAATTTCACGGTTATATTGGGAGGCAAGCCGCATTTTCTCGATCCTGCCGAGCATGACAGCCTGAGCACAATTACCGAAGAAATCCCCCAGGTGCTCAGCATCGCCGCCTATGCCGCCGCCATGCGGCACAATGCCTGGGCGGACGCGCAGCGCCTGACAAACCCGCCCTTCAACGTGCTGACGCGCTACTTGCTGACACATCATCCCGATGCCCTGCGCGATGAATGGCTATCGAACAGAGATGCGCTGGGGCGCGCCCTGGATGAACTCCTGGCGACGCTGCATGACCTGCGCGATCGGCTGGCCGAAGGCGACGAAGCAGCGATAGAAGCCTTTCTGATTGACGCCTCGGACGATTATCAGGAATGGATCAACAAACGCCACAAAGGCGATTGGGATGAGCAAGCGACATCGCGCCTTCAATACGACACATCTATCGCTGGCACGCTGTTCGGCGGCGCTATCAGTCGCCGAATCTTCGGCGGAGGCAAAGACGGCGACAAGTAATCCGACGCCAGGAGCGGCTGCGCACAGTGTCGCCTGATTCAGCAAGAAAACTATGATCTGGCTCTATGTGACAGGGCAATTGCATCAAATTTAAATTGCGCTGATAAATGACAATTTCCCCTCACATTTCGTAATCTGTAGGGGCGTTTCGCTGAAACGCCCGCAATCTGCAAGCCATTTTCAACGGGCGTCTCACG
>JAJDUC010000010.1 GCA_022826865.1 Anaerolineae bacterium | reverse complement strand
GACTACCTCACGAGTTGTCGCAGGAATCTCTTTTGGAAAGGCCTGTTTCAATGACATCTCACCCCGTTATCATTGAGATACAATGTCATTATAGGTCAATCCAGTTTTTCAACACTGTCCGGTGGATCGCCCACTCTTGCTTCAAAATGCCCAGCAGATTTTGCACGACTTACTTGCGTTTACTGGGTTCAATTCTGCCCCATCCCCCGGCCCAGCGCCCCCTCCGCCTCATGGGGATGAACTTGCCCCGATTTTGTGGGGAGCCAAGTTATTCGAGATTCGCGTAAAAAAGCCCCTCCCTCTTTATGGGATGCTTTGCCATAGAGATGGCAAAGGGGTTTGGGGTGGGGGTGTAGTGGTCCCGCCGCCGACCGGGATGCGTCTTCCGCGTCCGTGGTTATTGTTCGGGGAAAAGAAGCTGCAGCAGTTTCGCCGCCGCCACCGTAGCCGGCAGGTCGCCCTTGACGACTGCGTCTTCGATTTGCGGCAGCGCGGCGCGTATAGCCGGGTGGGCCCGGGCCCGCTCGATCAGTTGCCGCTCCAGCGCAGCGCGCAGCCATTCGCGGCGCTGCGAATGCCGCCGCTCCGCAAAAAGTCCGCTTGCCTTGGTTGTCAGTACAAAGTCGTCGATGGCGCGCAAGATATCTTCCATTCCGCGGCCGGTCAAACCGGAGGCGGTGAGCGTTGGCGTTCGCCAGCCCGCGGTCGCCGGGGCCACAAAGCGAAGCGCGCTCTGGAATTGCGTCCGCGCCGCCTCGGCCGCGGCGATATTGTCGCCATCGGCTTTGTTGACGACCAGCGCATCGGCGATTTCGACCACGCCTTTCTTGATGCCCTGGAGTTCGTCGCCGGCGCCGGCGATGAGAAGCAGTATAAAAAAATCCACCAGCGAGCGCAAAGCCAGCTCGCTTTGCCCGGTGCCAACCGTCTCGACAATCAGGATATCAAAGCCGGCCGCTTCACAGAGCAGGATTGTTTCAGGCGTTCGAGCGGCGACCCCGCCCAGGACGCCGCCGGTTGGACTGGGGCGGATGAAAGCGCCGTCGGCGCGCGCGAGGTTTTCCATGCGCGTCTTGTCGCCCAGTATGCTGCCGCCCGTCAAGGCGCTGCTGGGGTCAACGGCGAGGACGGCGACCCGGCTTCCACGCTCGATAAACCTGAGGCCCAGTGAATTGATAAAGGTGCTCTTGCCGGCGCCGGGCGCGCCGCTTATGCCGATGCGGATTGAATTCCCGCTCCCCGGCATCAATTCGGCCAGCAAGGCATCGGCCGCCTCGCGGTGCTGCGCCGCCACGCTCTCGACCAGAGTGATAGCCCGGGCCAGCGCGGCGCGGTCACCGGAACGCAGAGCGGCGGCCAGCGCCGGCGCGTCAGTTTTTAGTTGGCGGCCACCGTCTTCCATGCGATTGCGCCGATCGATTCCTTTCGCTCATCTTACCGCAGGCGCAGGGCGGCGGCGAATTTGGCTGCCGGGCGCGCGCGGCAAAATGCGTCTGCATGGCTAGCGCAAATCCTGGCTCATCAGAATAGCGCCTTTATCTGTTACACTTTAGTCAAAGACAATGCGGCAAGGAGGCCGATGATGGCGCAATATCTTTGGCAAGCTTCTCTGACATCTTCCGCCTGGAAGGACCAGGTAACGGGAGCGATCGACGCGATCTTTAATACCCGCGACGCCGAGGCGGCGCGCTTCGGCGGCGTGGTCCTGCATTCTTGGGTGGCATTTGGCGAACATGATTTTATCGCGGTGGTGGAGATGCCCGATAATGAAAGCATGGCGGCCTACGTCCTGGCGATGACCGCCAAGGGCCATTACTCGGCCGGCAAGACGACCATCTTGCTCAGCAGCGGCGAAACGGCTGCGGCGATGAAACGGGCGGCTTCGACGGATTGAAGCCGAAGCGCATAGGGCGGGATACTAAATTGCCGCCGAGCGTCGCTCCAGCTCAGCCAGCACCGCTTGCGCCGCCTCCGGGATAACGGTGCCCGGCCCAAATATGGCCGCGGCGCCTTGCTCGCGCAATAACTGATGGTCCTGCGCCGGGATCACCCCGCCGATTACCACCATCATATCAGCGCGGCCAAGTTTGCTCAGTTCATGCATCAATTGCGGCAGCAAGGTCCGGTGCCCGGCCGCCAGCGAGTTGATGCCGACGACATGCACATCATTTTCCACCGCCCCTTTCGCGACCTCGGCCGGCGTCTGAAACAGAGGCGCGATATCCACATCAAAGCCCATGTCAGCGAAAGCGGTGGCGATCACTTTAGCGCCGCGATCGTGCCCGTCCTGGCCCATCTTCGCCACCATCAGCCGCGGGCGACGGCCTTCGCGAGTGGCAAATTCTTCCGTACACTGGTGGACGGCAGCGACCGCCTGCGCCTCGCCGAATTCACCGCTATAGACGCCGCTAATGGCAGTTACCGCCGCCTTGTGCCGGCCCCAGACCTTCTCCAGCGCCTGCGAAATCTCCCCGTTGGTAGCGCGGGCGCGGGCCGCGTCGATGGCAAGAGCCAATAGATTGCCCTGGCCCGATGCCGCGCAATCGGTCAGGGCTTGCAGCGCCGTCCGCGCCGCCGCCTCGTCGCGATCGGCGCGCAACTGCCGCAGGCCTTCGATCTGCGCCTGACGCACGGCGCTGTTGTCAACTTCGCGGTAGGCGATTGGCGTTTCTTCCGCCGTTCGATATTTGTTGACGCCAACGATTGTCTCGGCGCCGCTGTCGATATGCGCTTGGCGGCGCGCCGCCGCTTCTTCAATGCGCCGCTTGGGCATGCCGGTTTCCAAGGCCTTTGCCATGCCGCCAAACGCTTCGATCTCCTGAATATGCGACCAGGCGCGCCTTGCCAGATCTTGCGTCAAGCGCTCGACCAGGTAGGAGCCGCCCCAAGGATCTACGACATTGCAAATGCCCGTTTCATGCCGCAGGTAAAGTTGCGTATTGCGGGCGATGCGCGCGCTGAAGTCGCTTGGCAAGGCGATGGCTTCATCCAGCGCGTTGGTATGCAGCGATTGCGCGCCGCCCAATACGGCCGCCATGGCCTCGACGCCGGTGCGGATGATGTTATTGAAAGGCTCCTGCTGCTGCAGGCTCCAGCCTGATGTTTGACAGTGAGCGCGCAGCGCCATTGATTTGGGATTCTTCGGTTCGAAAGAGGCCACGAGCTTCGACCAGAGCAGGCGCGCCGCCCGCATTTTGGCGATCTCCATGAAATAGTTCATGCCGATTCCCCAAAAGAAGGACAGGCGCGGCGCGAAGGCGTCGATATCCAGGCCGGCGTCCAGGCCGGCGCGCAGGTATTGCAGTCCATTCGCCAGGGTGTAGGCCAGCTCGATATCGGCGGTCGCGCCCGCTTCCTGGATGTGGTATCCGCTGACGCTGATGCTGTTGAACTTCGGCATTTCAGCCGCGGTGAAGGCAAAAATGTCGGCGATGATGCGCATCGATTCCACCGGCGGATAGATATAGGTATTGCGAACCATGTATTCTTTCAGGATGTCGTTCTGGATCGTGCCGGTCAAGGCTGCCGGCGCGACGCCCTGTTCCTCGGCGGCGACAATATAGAAGGCCAGAACTGGCAGCACGGCGCCGTTCATCGTCATCGAGACCGACATGCGGTCCAGGGGAATGCCCGCAAAGAGAACGCGCATGTCGCGCACGCTGTCCACCGCCACGCCCGCCATGCCGACATCGCCGACCACGCGCGGATGATCCGAATCGTAACCGCGATGCGTGGCCAGGTCGAAAGCAACCGACAAGCCCTTCTGTCCGGCGGCCAGGTTGCGGCGATAGAAAGCGTTGCTCTCTTCGGCCGTTGAGTAGCCGGCGTATTGCCGGATCGTCCAGGGACGCAGGGCGTACATCGCCGGATAGGGTCCGCGCAGGTAAGGCGGGATGCCAGCGGCAAATCCGAGATGTTCGACATCTTCCAGGTCAGCGGCCGTATGCAAGGCCCTGAGGTCGATGCCTTCCTGGGTATTCCAAACTTCCGCTTCGGCCGGCGAACCCGTCTGCGCCGCAACCTCCCGGCGCCACCGGGCGAGATCCGGCCCCGGCCAGTCGGGATCGTAATTGATCATGCTGAAATCGGGCGACTCGCTCATGCCTCGTCCTCGGAACCGGGCGTCTCAGTCTCGAAAGGCGCCGCTAGCCTTATTGCTTCCAGCGCCCTCGCCTCGATGGCGTCGCCGCCCAGGGCTGCGTTGCCGGCGCTCGACGCTGCGGGCGGCATCGGCAAGGCCTGGCCGGCTTCCGCATATCTGTTGCCGCCGACGAGAATGGATTCGCCAGTCGCCAAATCGCGCCGGCGCATGTCGGCAATCGCCTTGATTTCGGCTTGCAGGCAACCCGAACGCAGACAAGCCAGCATCCCGCCGCGCGCTTCGATTTCCTGGAATTGGGCCCAGGCTGCCCGCGCCAATTGATCGGTCAGTCTTTCGATGTGCCAAGCGCCGCCGGCCGGGTCGATCAACTGCGCCAATTGCAATTCTTCTTGCAGAATGAGTTGCAGATTGCGGGATAAGCGGCGGGAAAAGGCCGTTGAGGCGCCCAGCGCTTGATCGAAAGGCGCGATGCAGATGCTGTCGACGCCGCCGAAGGCGGCCGCCAGCGCCTCCGCTGTCAAGCGCAGCAGGTTGACATGCGGGTCGCGGCGGGTCTTGTTGCGGCGTCCGCTGCGGGCATGCAGGACGATTTTCTGCCCGGCGCCTTCAATGCCGAAGGCGCGCGTCATTTGCGCCCAGATCAGTTTGATTGCGCGGAATTTGGCGATCTCGAGGAAGAAGTCTTCGCCGATGCTCAGAAAGACCTGCGTTCGTCGGCCGAGCTCCTCCAAACTGTGACCGCGGGAGGACAGCCCACGGAAATATGCGACGGCCGTCGCCAGCGCCACCGCCAATTCTTGCGCGGCATTGGCGCCGGCATCGTGATAGACGGCAGTGTCGACCGCGATGCTGCCCAATCGTTCCGAATGCGCCGCCACCTTATCCAAATGCGCGGACATACGCTCAAAGGCATCGATTGGCATGGCGCCATTGCGAGCCAGGTCGGCGAGCGGATCGCAGCCGATGCAGCCCGGCAGCGCGCGAAGGGTATCCGCGTCGAAGGCCGCGCGCAGCATGTCATAGAGAGCGATCGCGCGCTCAAGCGACTTCGTTGAATGGGCGAAGATGGGGCGTCGCGCCAGGTCGACATCTGCAAGGGCGCGCCCCAAATCGGTCGGCGCGCGCAGCTGCAAACTGTCATCGAGAATGATCGCGCTTTGTCCGTTGGCAATCGCGTCCAGGAGCGCCAGGTTGAATTCCCGCGCCTCGGCGATATTGATTTCTTGAGCGATCAGCCAGGGCGCGTTGCGATAACCGGCGGCGTCGGTCCCGCGTACAAAGGGGTATTGCCCGGGCAAACTTTGCGCATGCGCAATTTCAGCGCCGGCGCCGGTCAGCGGGTGGATGTCGATGCCTTCGTAGCTGCGCGCGACCAGCTCTTCGAGCGGCCGGCCGCGCAAGGACGCCCGCGCGGCGTCGAACCATTGCTCTTGTGTCGCCGCTTCAAACTCGGCGAATAATACTGTCACAATCCGTCCCGGCAAGGATGCAATTCAACGGCAGATCGACACAGATTATACAGCCTGACCGCCAAGCGTGGAACAGCCTTGCGCCGCGCGATGTCCAGCCCGCCCGGTCTACCAGGTGACGCGCAAGGACACTGGGCCGCGGAAGGAGATATTGCGCGTATACTCGATTTTCTGGCCCGGCAGAAGCCGCATGCCTGGCAGTTGCCGCGTCAGCGCTTCCAGCAGAATCGCCATCTCCAGCCGGGCCAGGGGCGCGCCGACGCAATAGTGAATGCCGTAACCGAAGGCGAGGTGATCGCGCAGGTTATTCCGCGCGCTGATGATCTCGTCCGGCTCGGGGAAAACCGCCTCATCGCGGTTGGCCGCGTTGAGCATGAGCAGCAGGTCAGCGTCGGCCGGGATGTCGACGCCATTGATGCGGCTGGCTTTTGCCGTCCGCCGGCGCCAGGCGCAAACCGAAGGATCGTAGCGCATCATTTCTTCCAAAGCCTGCGGGACCGTCTCCGGCGCCGCGCAGAGCCGCTCCCAATGCGCGCGCTCCCTCAGGAGATGCAGCAGGGCATTATTGATCTGCGCTGTCGTGGTTTCATGCCCGGCGACCAATAGCGTGATCATGCAGCTGGCGATTTCGTTGAGCGTCAGCCGGCTGTCATCGCCAGCGCGCATGCGAATGAGGTCGCTGGTCAAATCGTCTTGCGGCTTGCGGTTTTTCTCAGCCACCAGGCCGACGACATAGCGCCAGAAAGGCACCAGGTCCCGGGTCAGCGCAATCTGCTCGTCGGCGCCGGGGCGTCCGTAATAGAGCGTAATACGATTGCCCGCCCAGGCTTTCACCCGCGGCACATCGGCTTCGGGCACGCCCAGGACGTGGAACAGCACATAGGCGGGATATTCGTAGGTCAAAGCTGACACGATATCGACCGGCGCCCGCTCTCTAATCCGGCGGACGCCGCGCGCGGCAATCTCATGAATCGCAGGCCTGAAGCTTCTCATGCGCCGTGGCGTAAAGAGGCGATTGACGAAGGCGCGGATGCGACTGTGGCTTGGCGGCAGGTTGTTGGACAGGACCGGCTCCGGGCTGTAGTCGCCGTCGGCGAGCATCTTCCGCACGGCGGCGGAGAAGGGCACAATCGGTGTGATGGTGTTGGCGGCGGTGTAGCTGTCGTGGTCGCGGAAGATGGCCTTGACATCGGCGTAACGCGTGACCACCCAGTAGTTGATGGCCGGGCTGTAGAAGACCGGCTGCTCGCGGCGGGCGCGGGCGAGCAGGGGGAAGGGGTCGCTCAGGTCGAGCGGATCGAAGGCGGCGCTGAAGTCTGTGACGGGGCAGGGCATTGCGCGAGCAATCTATCTTAGCGGAACAGGTCTTGGCATTTAGCGCGCGGCTTCATCAGCCTCCCGTGCCAACTGCTGAAGCTCGCGCAGGCTGATGTCGCTGTCTTCCGTTTTGCTGTAAATCGTCAGGAGCGTAACCGCATCGTCAATCTGGGCGTAATAAATGACGCGGAAACCGCCGCTCTTGCCGCGCTGCGCCGCTCGGTTGGGCAAACGAGCCTTGAAGACTGTGTAACCGACTCCGGGGATTCTGTCACCGGGATTCTCGCCCTGCGCCAGCCTTGTGATTAGGCGCTCAACCTCGTCTATTGTTTTCGGATACTTGCGTTCAAGCCGACCAAGCCGTTTTTTGAAAATCGGCAAATCCCTAACCAGAGTCGGCATCACCGTATATTTCCCGACGAAGCTCTGTGATTGATTCCCGCGCTGGCCGTCCATAACCGGCTTTTGCTTGGATGATGCCTATACGGATGTCTTCCATCAACTCTTCCTTCGTCGGCTCGCGGTCGTCCTCTTCTACGAGCGTTGGCGGCGCTTGAGGCAAAGTCGGGTTCAGTTTGTCGGGATTCATATCGCGCCTCCAGATTCTCTGCCCAATTATAGCGCAATCTCGCCGAACTATTCAATAATCAGGCTATCTTCGTTATGATATGCAGCGAATTCCGGACGTTGCGGGGGCGGCGATGACAATAAAAATAGGCATTATCGGCGCGGGCCGCATCGGACGGCTCCACGCCAATACGCTGACGACGCGCGTGCCGTCGGCCAAGTTGCTGGCGATCGCCGACATCTTCGCCGACGCGGCGAAATCCGCCGCAGCCGATTACGGCATTCCCGATTACTGCGCCGACCCAGCCGAATTGCTCAACAGCGATGACATCGACGCCATTGTCATCTGCTCTTCAACCGACACCCACACGCGCTTCATCATCGAGGCCGCGCGCGCGGGCAAGCAGGTCTTCTGCGAAAAACCCATCGCCTTCGATTTAGCCGAAATTGACGCGGCGCTGGCGGCGGTGGCCGAGCAGGGCGTACAGTTGCAGATCGGCTTCAATCGCCGTTTCGACAGCAACCACTCCCGGCTGAAACGCGCGATTGTGGACGGCGAAATCGGCGAAGCGCATACGCTGACGATCATCAGCCGCGACCCCTCGCCGCCGCCGCTGGACTACATCAAGGTCTCCGGCGGCCTGATGATGGACATGATGATCCACGACTTTGATATGTGCCGTTTCTTGCTGGGCGAGGTCGAGGAGGTCTACGCAATCGGCGATGTGAAGGTCGATCCGGCGATTGGCGAGGCGGGCGATATCGATACGGCCAAGGTGATGCTGCGCTTCGAGAATGGCGTCATCGGCACGATCGAGAACAGCCGCCAAGCTGTGTATGGATACGATCAGCGGGTGGAGGTATTCGGCAGCAAGGGCGCGGCGACAACGGGCAATTGGCATCCCAATGCCGTCACCATCAGCGACGCGCGGAGCGTCCGCCGCGACCTGCCGCTTCATTTCTTCATCGAGCGCTATATGGACAGCTACGTGGCCGAGATGATCGCCTTCGTCGAGGCGATCACAACGGGAGGCGCCGTTCCGGTTGTCGGCAAGGACGGGCGAGCGCCAGTGCTGATGGCCATGGCCGGCATGAGCTCGATGCGTGAAAACCGGCCGGTGAAACTGTCGGAAGTGGAAACAGGCTGACGCGCGCCGGGCTTTATCACGGAATCATGAAATGAGCGTTTATGAAAGCACATTGAATACTTGGCTGGCGGCTGACCTTCGCGCGCGCGGGCTAGACGCTCGCGCGGAGAGCGGGCAAGGCGGCGGCAAACGTTTGGATGTGGAAATCGCGCTGGACGGGCTGAAGATTGCGCTGGAAGCGGAACAAGGCTTTTCCGCGACAAAAAAAGCCTCCGCGATAAAAGACGCCGACAGCCGCCTGCGCGATGATTTGGCGGATTGCGCGGTCGCCATTTGCTATCCAGCCGGCTTGGGCGCGGCGGCTGAGCTGGCGGAATGCGAACTGCTGCATGCCTTGCGCAGCCATAAGGAACGCCCGCCCGCGAAGAAAACCAGTTGGAAGCGGGATAACATCTCGCAGCTGGTCAGCGTCATCCGTAAAATCCCTGACCAGCTTGGCGACCCCGACGAGATTGCCAATCGCCTCTCATTCAGCTTGGATCGCGCGGTCGCGCGACTCAGTGAAAGCCAAAAGCAGGATTTAGCCGCCTGCCTGGATCTGCCGGCGGGCAAGCCCACAAAAATCGAGCCCGGCTATGCCTTGACCAGTCGCTTCAACCAGGCCGCCAAGCGCGCGATGCTGGTCGTCGCCACCGCCGTCATGTTTCACAGCCAATTGGACAAACATCGCCATATTATCAAGCCGCGCGCCTTCAAGGGCGACTGGTCCCCCGCCCGCGCCAGCCAATGCGCGGAGAGCGACGATCCCATCGGCGCATTCTCTCAAGCCTGGAAATTATGGCTCGCCGTCGACTACAAGCCCATCTTCGACACGGCGCGCAGCGCTCTGCAAGCGCTGTCCGGCTCGCATGAATTCGCCGCCGCCGTGCGGGTTGTCGCGCGGGCCTCCCTGCAAGTAACGCGCAACATCGTCGGCTTGCGTCATGATTTGCTGGGGCGCATCTTCCACAAAGTGCTCGACGCCGCCCGCTACGATGGCTCTTTCTATACCACGACCGCGGCTGCGACCTTGCTGGCGAACCTGGCAATCCGCGACGACCTGATCGACTGGTCGGACAGCGGCGCCATCGCCAGGCTGCGCATCACCGACCCGGCCTGCGGCACGGGCACGCTCTTGATGGCGGCCGCCGAACGCATCCGCGATTTGACCAGCGCGGCCGGCAATCAAGCGGAAGTTTCCCGCCTTCTCATCGAGCAGGTCTTGACCGGCTATGACGTCAACCTGACGGCGACGCATCTTGCGGCGACCACGCTGGGTTTGCTGTCGCCGACGACCACCTTCGAGCGTATGAAGATTTTCCGCGCTTTGCTGGGCGTGGACGAGAATAACGAGGCGAAACTGGGCTCGCTGGAATTTCTGGACGCGGGCAAGGACGGGCAGCCGCGCCTGCTGCCCTGGCCAACCGGCGTCGAGCAGATTGAGACGCAGGCGGAAGTCGCCCAAGCCGAAGCCGCCGACCTGGTGATTATGAACCCGCCCTTCACGCGCGACAGCTTGCGCCACGACCAGTTCAGCCGGGCGCAGGAGCGGAAGCTCAAAGCGCGGGAGAAGGAATTGTTTGACAAGCTGGAAGGCGGTATTCACCGTTCGCACAACGGCGGTGGATTTTTAGCGCTGGCTGATAAAATCGCTAAGAATGAAAATGCCACAATCGCCGTCGTGCTGCCCTTGGTTGGCGCGACCAATTACGCGACGCGCGAAATGCGCATTTACTTGGCGAAGAAATTCCATATCGACACCATCGTCACATCGCATGATCCGACGCGCATATATTTTTCGGAGAATACGAGCATAGGGGAAATGCTACTGGTTTGTCGGCGGCGCCCCCCCCCCCCAAACCCCACCCCCCCAACGAATGGATTACAGGGGAAAACGTTATTGTTTAAAAATTTTTTTTTTTAAAAATAACGGTTCCCCCTGGCCTGCGTGGGGGGGTTTGGGTTTTGGGGTGGGGGGCGGTGCGCATGAGCCTGGTTCAGATTCGCGGTCTCAAGAAACATTTTGATGCAGTTCGCGCTGTCGACGGCGTCGACCTGGCGATCGATCAGGG
>JAJDUC010000113.1 GCA_022826865.1 Anaerolineae bacterium | reverse complement strand
GCCCGGGATGGTGAATGCCTTCAACATCTTCCTCATGCGCCAATACATTGAGTCGGTACCCAGTGAACTCATGGACGCCGCGCGCATCGACGGCGCCTCAGAAATCGGCATGTTCCACCGCATCATTCTGCCGCTGGTGCGTCCGGCCCTCGGCGTCGTCGGCATCCTCACCTTCGTCTGGACCTGGAACGATTTCCTCTGGCCCCTCGTCGTCCTGCACGATGACGCGAAGTACCTGCTCTCCAACGGCATTGCCACGATGGATGGACCTTACGAAGTCGAGACCGGCGCGATCATGGCCGGCTCCTTCCTCGCCACCCTGCCCATAATCATCATCTTCATCTTGATGCAGCGGCAAATCATCGCCGGCCTCACGCAAGGGGCGATCCGCGGTTGACTATCCATCTTCGGACCGCCTTCGCCCAAGCCGTCACCGAAGTACCTTGTAGGGGCGAGACTTGTCTCGCCCGCTTGAGCCTCAGTCCGCCAACAGCATTAGCAAACCCATTCGCAGAACGGGCGACTCGCCGAGTCGCCCCTACATTAAATTCTTCCGGGGGCGGATAGTGGCGCGTATGACTGAACGCCTCGTTTTTCAGCCCGAAACATCCCTCAGCTTGCAGCGCGGCATCAATCTGATCGTGGACGCCATCCGCCCCACCCTCGGTCCGGTCACGCGCACGGTCGCCGTCAGTCAAGCGCTGGATAACAAGCCGCCCGAGCTGCTCGATAAAGGCGGGCTCATCGCGCGGCGCATCAGCGACCTGCCCGATCGCGATGCCGACATGGGCGCGATGCTGCTGCGGCAGATGCTCTGGCAGCTCTACGAAGATTGCGGCGACGGCAGCGCGACCGCCGCCGTCATCTTCCAGTCGATTTACAACGACGGGCTGCAATACCTCGCCGCAGGCGGCAACGCCATGCGCCTGCGGGAGCATTTGCGCCTTTGCCTGAACGCAATCCTGCGCGCGCTGGACGATATGACGCAGCCGGTCGCCGGCAAGGATCAACTGGCGCAGCTGGCGGAGTGCATCTGCCACGACCGCGAATTGGCTGAGAAGCTGGGCGAGATATTCGACTTCATCGGCGAACACGGTCAGCTTGATGTGCGCCGCGGTCACACGCGCTTCATCGAACACGATTATATGAAGGGCATGTACTGGAGGCGGGGCGCGGTCTCGCGGGCGATGCTGCGCGGCGGGAAAGAGCAAGATCGCATCGTCATGAACGACGCCGCCATCCTGCTCGGCGATCTCGATATCGAAAATCCAGAAGACCTGCTGCCCGTTGTCGATATGCTCATGCGCGCCGGCGCCAAAGCGCTGCTGCTGGTCGGCGCGAGTTTTTCCGAGAATGTGATTAATCTCATCCTCAACAACAAGAAACCGGAGAAGTTTCGCATCGTGGCGGTCAAGACGCCGGGTAGCACTGACGACGAGCGCCGCGCCCATCTGAGCGACATGGCGGTCATCACCGGCGCGATTCCGCTCTTCAAGGCGGCCGGGGATACGCTCTCTACTCCCGTCAGTCGCCCCAAGGCGTTGGGGGGAAGCTCCGGCGCTGCGCGCAGCGATGCAAGACAAGACACCTACTTCGGCAAGGCCAAGCAGGTCTGGGTCGAACGCACGATGTTCGGCCTGGTATCGGACCGCGACAATCAAGCGGAACTCACCGAGCACCTGGCCGACCTGCTTGAGCAAGTCGAATGCGCGACGGACAAAGACGCGGAAGCTTTCTATCGCGAGCGCATCGGCAAAATCCTCGGCGGCGTCGCCATCCTGCGCATCGGCGATCCCCTGCCGACGCGAATGGACAGCCGCATCGCCAGCGCGAAGGAGACGGCGAAATCACTCCGGCGCGCGCTAAGCGATGGCATATTGCCGGGTGGCGGAGTCGCCTTATTGGCCTGTCGGGACGCCGCTGGGCAGGCCGACGACAAGACAGCCGACGCCGAGCAACGCGCGGCGCAGCGCATTCTCGCCCGGGCCTTGGAAGCGCCGCTCCGCGCCATCTGCCTAAACGCCGGCTTCGACGCCGCCAAAATCGCTGAGCTGGACGGCGCGGCGCGCGGCTGCGGCATCGATGTTCGCTGTGGCGCGGTGACGGACATGGTCGATTCCGGCATTATCGACGTCGCCTCCGTCGTCAAGGCAGCGCTGCGCGGCGCGGTCTCCGGCGCGGGCATGGCCCTGAGCATTGATGTGCTGCTGCGCCATGCGACGCCCGAGGAGAGCTACATGCCCTGAGCCGCTATGCTGCCGGGCGCAGGGTGTGGTGAATATCGTGGATATAATTCTCTTTGCGGACACGACACAAGTTTTTTCACCACAGAGAACACAGAGAGCGCAGAGTTTTCTTGTTGCTCGGCGCAGTTTGTAATAATCGCCTATTCACCACTCCCCCGGGCGCATGCGTTTGAACGAGCGCCCCGATTCCGCTAAGATAGATTCAGCGCTATGCAAGCTTGGAGGGTGACGCGCATGTGGTCATGGCGTCTTTGGCGATCGCTGGCGGCGGCGGATATCAATGACCCGATTTTTCAGCGGGTCAGCCAGATTCACATGCCTGTCCGCGCGTCAAAAGGGGGATTGCGCCTGCCGCGTCCCGTCGCCTTGCTTGGCGCTATCGCGCTGATCGGCGCGCTGATTCACGCGCCCGCGCTGATGATTCTCGTCCTGATCATCCCGATTCTGCTCATCACGACCATGGTGGCCGCTCCGCTGCTTCTGCCACTTGCGACCTGGCTCGCCGGCATCCATCTCACCGCCGCGGTCATCAGCGGCATCGACCGCGAAAAGCGACAAAATACCTACGATCTCATCTGCGCCTTGACCAAAGGCCGGCTCAGCGCGAGTTGGTCCTTCGCCAGCGGCATCGCGCATCGCGGCGGATGGTTTGCGCTCTTGCGCTGGGGGACGCTGGCGACAGTGCGGGCGGGCACGGCCGCGCTGGGCGGGCTGATCCTATTTGCGCTCCTGGCCGCCGCCTTTGGACAGCAGGTCCTCGGCATAGAGCAGGCGCGTTTGTTCTTGCTGATCTTGCTGCTTCTGGCGCTCTATTACAGCCATATCGCGCATAGCCTGGTCACTAGCTTGATTGTCGGTCTGCTCGCCAGCAGCTTCGAGCGGTCCAAGCCTGATGCGACCGCCCTGGGTTTATTCGTCTATGTGGCGGTCAGCGCCCTGCCGTTTCTGGCGGCCGGGCTGATTCTGCTGGGGTTTGAGTGGCTGGTCCTCGAGCCGGCGCCGCTCTTGCGCTTGGCGGTGGAGGGCGCGGCGCTGCTGCTGCTGATGGCGCTGCGGGAAGTGGCGGTTGCGCTGCTCTGGCGCGCGCTGGAGTGGCGGCTGGAGTGGGGGTGGGGCGATATGTCCGCCCCTTTGCAGCGGATATTAGTTGTTCAATAAGGAAGCAGGCACTATCACGGCAACGCGGCGTATGGTGGTACCGGATGGGGTAATTTGCTCTTCCAATTTCCAGCGCCGTTCTCGGTATATCTTGCGTGCCTCGAATTGAATTCGGCGCCGCTCGTGCTGCGACCTGCTCGCGTTGTAAACCGCCCGACGGTTTGGGTATAGCTTCATTTGTTCTTGAAAGTGCGCTTCTTGGCCGGATTCGTACGCGACTAGAGACTGCAGACTACGGATCACTTCTGAACGTTCTCTGTTGATCCGCGCGTGTTCGCGTGACTCGATAGTTTCCATACTGGGCATAACTAGATTCTCGGCCGCATATTCCTCGATAATGTTATCCAGATACTCAGAAGCAATCCATTCATCTTCAAGGTGACTGTGCAGCGGTGCCAATTCGTCCGCACGGGCCGGTCGATAGTCCAAGTTGGGCGCGGCACCGAAGGTCTTCGTTTCCCCGGCACGATCGATTTCGACAAAATATGCCTCGCGCTTCAGCACCCGCCCCTCACCATTGCTTAATTGAAAAGCATTTCTAAGCGTCCATTCGACGTAATACATAACGCGAGAAACTATCATCTCGCTGGATTCTCCGCTCTCATCTATCAAGACTGGAAAAGTATCGCCACACTTGGGTCTAACGTTTTGCCAGCGATGTAATACCCACGCTATGGACGCTACCAGTAATGGATGCCCGGGGTGCACCAGTTCCGCATCTCTTGTCCCATTAGCAAAACTTGTCGTAGAACGTTCAAATGAAATACGAGGATATTCTGTGCGCAAGTTTCGAATACCGGCGGCTTCAGCAGCCCTTATGATTACACCTGGAACACTGACTATTTCAAAGCAACCGTCGTCACTCTTACGGATCTTAGCAGTACGCACATAATCTCTGTTCAGAAAGGCAAAGACTCGTAGTAGAAACTCCTTTGCATAGTGATTTTGTAGGCGACCCGTACCAGACTCCTCCATCATCGCCTGCAACTTACTAAGGTTAACGTTTTCCGTCACGAGCATTCGACCTCGTACAAGATCGCGCACACGTGTTTGCTCGGTTGCATTGTCAACCGCGGCAAGTGTCTCATTAAATTCTGATTGCCGTGTCGGATCATCACCATAACGCACTGCATCGACCAGCAGGTCTCTCAATGGTACTTGTTGAAAGAGTTCACCAAGTACGTCGAAGACTTTCCCGTTTAAGGCATGGGCCTCATTTGCGATTTTCTCTAGCAGCCGCTTGTATACAGCGCCTTCGCGAGTTTCACCCGACACGAGGTTCCAGAGATGGCAAACTTCAGTCTGTCCAATGCGGTGAATTCGCCCGAACCGTTGCTCTAAGCGATTGGGATTCCAAGGTAAATCGTAGTTCACCATCAAATGTGCGCACTGCAGATTGATACCCTCACCAGCTGCATCGTTCGCCACAAGAATTTGAATTCGAGGATCATCGTGAAAAAGCGACTCGACAATTCGTCGCTCTTCCATTGGCATGCCGCCGTGGATTTTGACAATCGCAGCTGGATCACCAAGCAAATCGCCTAGTTTCCTGACAAGATAGTCTATGGTAGCACGCCATTCAGTGAAGATAATGAGCTTACGCGCATTTCCAGCACCAGTCTCCATTTCCGGCAGTCGAACTTCCCAGATTTCGCGCAATTTCTGCCATTTGTAATCACTGTCGCTGCCACGGACCTCATTTGCCTGAGTCTCTAGCATGCGCAGGATGTCTATCTCTCTTGCAAGCTCTTCGGGTGACTCGGCAGCAGTTGCCAAAGCCAAGGCGTATTCTTCCAGATCTTCGCGATCGCTTGCCTTAAGATCCTCGACTTCGTCCATATCGTAACGCATGCGTTTTATCTCAATCAAGAATTCCTGCCATTCTTTCAGCCGCTGCTCCAACGTATTGCGTCGCGTTTTTAGGGACTGATAAATTGCCTCCGGCGAAGATGCCAGCCGGCGTTGTAATATGGTGAGGGCGAATCCCACAGAGGTTCTGCGGCCGCCGCGTAAACGACGGGCGCGATCGAATTCATTGCGGATATACACCGTGACATCTTCATACAGTTCCCGCTCATTCATCGAAAGTTTGTAGTCAACGGTATACGCTTTACGCTCTCGAAAGAGTGGGCGGCCATCAAACGTAAGTAGCTCCTCTTTCATCATTCGGCGATACAAATCGCTGGATGTGGATGCCGTACCTCGTCCACTCATTCGACCTGCAAAACGGTCGTCGTCCAATAAACGCATTAATAGCCGAAAGTCTTCGTCCTTCCCGTTGTGCGGCGTTGCGGTCATCAACAGGAAGTGACGAGTCCGCTGGCTCAATAGCTGGCCCAGACGATGCCGCGCGGTGTAGGTGATGTCTCCCCCAGAGTATGTTGCCGACATTTTGTGGGCTTCATCGCAAATTACGAGATCCCATTCTGATTCGTCAAGCAATTCTCGTGCCGAGTCGAGTTTCGCACGGTCAATGCTAACAATCACTTGGTCGTGGTTCTGGAATGGATTACCATGTTGTTCATGAGCATAGATTCTGAAATACAACCCAAACTTTTCTCGCAATTCGCGTTCCCACTGAGCTTGAAGTTTTCCGGGCACACAGATTAGACACCGGCGCACATCCTCTCGAGCAATCAATTCACGAATAAGTAAGCCCGCCATGATTGTCTTGCCAGCGCCTGGATCATCCGCCAGTAGAAATCGTAAGGGCTGCCGACCCAACATCACTCCATATACGGCGTCAATTTGGTGGGGAAGCGGTTCAATGTCTGAAATGTGTACGGCATGCCAGGGGTCGAAGAGATATGGATCGCGAATCCGGCGTGCTTCCCATGCTAACTTACCCAACTCCGCCTCTTCACCAACCGCCCAACTATCTTTCGCACCGTACAGTCGCTTTTCAACACCTTGACCTAACGTTTGCTTACCTAATTCGCCCACCTCGTCTTCGTAGGTCACAATTGACTTGTAACTTTCACTACCGCGTTCGCCCAATCCTCTAACCTTTATCAATACAACTACCTGTTCAGGTATTAATCCATGTAGTGGTCCTAAATTATTGGACACAATATTTCAGAATTTGAGGGATGGTTTCGTTTTAACCACTGCGCCTCGTATTCTGCCGGCGTCTGGTAGTCTAGGGCGCTATGAATGCGTTCGGTGTTGTAGACCACTTCGATGA
>JAJDUC010000041.1 GCA_022826865.1 Anaerolineae bacterium | reverse complement strand
GGGGCGATCCGGCGGATCGCCCGATGGGTACGAACAGGATCGAAATTGGGCGACTCACCGGGGCGCGTGGACACAGCCCGTCAGTCGCCCCTACCAAATCGTCGGTATTTGAAGAAATTCAACCGACTTTGATACAGTACCGGCCTGAAGCAACCATTGTATGATCGCTGCGGTTGCGTTATGATAGTCCGCCTACAATCAAACGACAGCTTTCCGCTCCGCGCAGAACTGGTACACGGGGCTATGAACCGAGGAAAGGAACGCTCATGCGAGAATATGAGTTGGTTTTCATCGTCCGCATCTTGCCCTCTGACGAAGAAGTCAACCAAGCCATCGACCAGGTTATCAGCTATATTGAGCTCGGCGACAGCGGCGTTGTGAAAAGCGTCGATCGCAAGGCCTTTGGACGGCGTCGCCTGGCTTACGAAATCCGGGGACAGCGCGAAGGGCATTACGTTCTGATCAAAGCAGCCATTCAGCCCGACCATCTTGTTGAATTGGAAACCGAATTGAAACTCTTCGATCCCGTCTTGCGTTACCTGCTTGTGCGGGACGAAGGCGAAGTGAAAGCGCCGGGCTGATATCAGCGCCGTAATGGCCACGCAGTCCAGAATTGATCCCTGCGGCCAATGAAGCATTCGACGCGCAAGCCAGTGACTGTTAGAGAAATGTGGAGAAGCCTACTGTGAGCGAAAGTACATCAGATTCCGGAAGAAGACCGGCGCCGAGAAGCGAAGAGCGCCGCCGCAGCGGCGGCAGGCGCGGCGGCCCCCCGCATCGACGCGGGCGTGGGCGCCGCCGTCGCGGCAGAAGCACCTATTGCCCTAAGGGCCGTTGCTTCGACTACAAAGACCTGGACACCCTTTATCGCTATGTCAACGAAAGCGGCAAGATCAAACCGCGGCGGCAAACTGGCAATTGCTCGCGCTGCCAACGGGAACTGGCGCGGGAGATCAAACGCGCCCGGCATCTGGCGCTTTTGCCCTACGTTGTCGCCGATTGACCGCGAGCGCAATCAGCTGGCATAACTGGCAAGACCTGCGGCGTTGCGCCTAAGGCGGCGCCTAAACCGAAACACTTGTGGAGTAAAGCGATACATGTCGAAAAGGTCTCGAACGACGGGTGTACCGCGGCGTCGGCGCAGGCGAGGGCAAGCGGCGCCGGCTGTTGAAGGCGTCGCGGCTGGCGCGCAGAATCAGGACGATGCATCGTACCAAAGCCGCGCCGAAAGAGAAGAACAGTTGCAAAAATGGACGATCCGCGGCGTAATGGGCGTGGCCGTCGTCCTGGCCATATTGGTCGCCATTACATTTGCTGTTGAACAGTTTTTTGTTCCCAATCAAGCCGTTGCCGTGGTGAACGGGCAGAATATCACCGTACGCGAATTCCGCCAGGAATATGAACTGGAGCGGCAACGCCTGCTGCTGCAATTGAATCAACTCCAGAATTCCGGAATTGATACCCAGCAACTCGCCCAGCAAGAACCCTACCGGACCTGGATCAACGAAATTAATGTGCCCGACCAGCTTGGCCTGCGCGTGATCAACGATATGGTCGATGATCGGTTGCTTGCGCTTGATGCCGCGGCGCGTGGCATCAGCGTCGACGATGCCGCCGTGCAGAAAGCGGTGGAGCGTTATTTTGGCTTTGACCCGACCCAGGTCGCCTTGATCGGCGTCGAAGCGACCGCCACGCCCGAGCCGACGACAACGCCAACACCATACGTCTCACCGACGCCATCGCCTACGCCCGAGCCAAGCCCAACGCCGGATCCGCTAGCGGCAACGGCAACTGAGGACGTTCAAGCCGAAGCGACTGTAACGCCGCAGCCGACGGTGGTCGAGCCGACGCAAAGCGCCCAAGAGGTTCGCGCGGACTTCGAGCGGAATCGCGATGATTATCGCGGCTACTTCGACCGCGCCGGCGTCGCCGCGGATACGCTGGACAAATTCTTTGAGAGGAACGCGCTTGAAGCGTTGCTGTCTGATGCGCTTGTGCCGGACGACGCTGGCCTGCTCTTTGCAGATGTGCGGCACATTCTCGTTGAGGATGAAGAAAGCGCGCGCGCGGCGCTCGCGGCCCTGCAAAGCGGCGAGTCTTTTGCCGCCCTGGCCCGCGCCATCTCGGCCGACCCGGGCAGTGGATCCCGCGGCGGCGAGCTTGGCGACGCCTTTGTCGGCAACTACGTGCCGGAATTCCGCCAAGCCATTGAAGACGCGGAGATCGGCCAATTGCATGGTCCAGTCGAAAGCGAGTTCGGATTCCATATCCTCCAGGTTCGCAGCAAAGAAGAACGCAGCGGCGCCGAGCTGGAGTTCATGCGCGAACGGGCGAAGAACCAGGAACTTGCGCTTCTGCGCGAATCCCTGCGCGCCCAATCCGAAGACAGCTTCGAAATCTACGACATCTGGCTCAACTATATTCCGCGCAATTGAGCCGACCCATTCCAATCCGATTGCCGACTGGCGGGCGCGCATGTGACCCGTCGCCGCTTAAAGGTCTGTCCGCTTCTGTCTCACGCAACCGGATTAGTCTTGTAAGGCTTTTCAGATACTACAATATATGAGAATCGATATTCCCCATTTTGCACGACTTGCTTGAATAGACTTCTGTTTTGCCTGAGTAAGATTTGCCGCAGTGGACAGGCCATTCAATTTGCCCTCTGCGGCGACTCGTCTATAATGCAGGCATGAGCGCGACCCCAATGGATAAGCTGGAAGCGCAGTTGGAAGCGCTGGTCGAGTGCGCTTTTCCCGCCTGTGCGGAATGCGGGTCAATGGCGCGTCCGTTGGCGAGCATCGCCTGGTGTGCGGCGCTGTCATTTCTATCGGCAGAACCGCGCTAATCTATAATGACGCCCAGGCCCAAGACTTTTAATATGGCACAACGCAGGTCTTGCTGTTGGATTAGGTCCGCAACTTGAGCGCCGAATTGGCCCTGCTTGTTTTAAGGCTGCTGGCTGGGTTGAGCCTGGCCGGGTTTTTGCTGCTGCTGTTCTTCATCATTTGGCGCAGCTTGAAAGCGAGCGAGCGGCAGTTGCGCCTGGCGCGGGCCGCGGAAGCCCGATTAGCGCGAGAACGTCCGGCGCGAGACGGCACGAAAGAATATTCCGAGGGCATTGCGCTGCAACAGCTGACGACCATCGGACGATCAGCCAACAATTTCATCGTCGTCAGCGATGACTTCGCCAGCGATGAACACGCGCGCATCATCTTCGAGCAAGGCCAGTGGTGGCTTGAAGACCGCGCTAGCCAAAATGGCACACGCTTGAACCGGGAAAACATCCAAGGCAAGGCGATACTCAAAGACGGCGATGAAATCGGCATCGGACAAGACAGATTTATAGTGCAGCTGCCACTCGACCTGGCCAGGCATGAGCAGTAAGCAAAGCCGGGCGCCTGCAGAATCCCGGTTACTGACGTGGCAGCGCGAGGAGAATTTACGATGCAAGAGATCAAATTGGCGGTAATCGGCGGTTCCGGCTTGTACAACATGCCGGCGATCAGCGATGTTGAATCCATCAGCCTCAAGACGCCCTTCGGCGACCCCAGCGGCGCGATCCGCATCGGCAAATTGCGGGGCAAGCGCGTCGCCTTTTTGCCCCGGCATGGCGAAGGTCACGTCCTTTCGCCCTCAGCCCTGCCCTATCGCGCCAACATCTTTGCGCTCAAGACATTGGGCGTTCGCTTTATCATCGCTGTAAACGCGGTGGGATCCCTGCGAGAGGAAATTGCGCCCGGTCACATTGTCACACCCGACCAAATCATCGACTACACCATCCATACGCGCGCGCGCTCCTTCTTCGAGGAAGGCGTCGTGATGCATGTCTCCGTGGCCGACCCGATGAGCGAATATCTGCGTGGACTCATCGGCGACGCCGCGGAGGCTGTAGGCGGCGCCGTGCATCGACAAGCCAATTTTCTGATCGAAGATGGGCCCCGCTTCGCCACGCGCGCCGAAAGCCACTTGTTTCGCGCCTGGGGCTGCGACCTGATCGGCATGACAGCCGCGCCGGAAGCCTTCCTGGCGCGCGAGGCGGAAATCGACTACGCCTCCCTGGCTCATGTGACCGACTACGACAGTTGGCATAGCGAAGAAGAGGCCGTCACCTCGGATATGGTGATCCAAACCTTGTCGCGGAATATCGAAACGGTCCAACGCGCCTTGGCTGAAGCCATCGATATGGTGGATGAAGATATGACCGTACCGGCTCATTGCGCGCTGGATACCGCCCTGGCCACATCGCGCGAAGCGATGGACCCGGATGTTGTGGCGCGGCTGAAACCGATTCTGGCGCGCGCGCTCGCGCTATGAAACGACAAGCGTGAACGCGCCGCCCGAACCGCAATCCCGATGGAGTCGCCACGACGGCGGCGCGAGTTTACTGCTGGTTTTAGCCGCTGTATTTGTCTTTGCCGGCATGGCGGCGGTCAACTTGTCGCGACCGACCCGGCCGAGCGATTGGCTGGGCTTTCTGGTTTGGTTCGCCTGCATGCTCGTTGGCTCTCTGGTTCTCAATCGCTTTTTGCCGAGGCGAGATCCATTGCTCTTCCCCCTGGCGATGTTCCTCAGCGGTTGGGGCTTGGTGGCGATTGAACGGCTGGCGCCCGCCTTCGCAGATCGACAAGCGCTTTGGCTGGCAATCAGCCTGATCGCCATGCTCATCGCCGCGGCATTCCCGGAAGCGCTTCGCTGGCTGCGCGCTTACCGCTACCTGCTTTTGGCGCTGGCCTTGGTCCTCCTGCTGGCTACGATTGCCCTGGGCCGCAATCCATCCGGTTTCCCGCTTGCGCCACGGCTTTGGCTGGGCATCGGCGCGATCTTCTTTCAACCATCCGAACTGATGAAAATCATCCTCGTCGCCTTTCTGGCGAGCTATCTGGGCGAGGGGATTGCCAGCAGGCGCGGGGACGGTTCCGGGTCTTCCGCGTTCCAGGCGATGTCGCCGCGTCTGCTGGGCCCCATGCTGACCATGTGGCTGCTTTGCATGGTTATACTCGTCTGGCAGCGAGACCTCGGCACGGCGATGCTGTTTTTTGTCGTCTTCGCGCTCCTGCTATACCTGGCCAGCGGCGATATGCGCATTCTGGTTGGCGGCGCGGTTTTGGTACTCGTCGCCGGCATCGCGGCATATCGGCTCTTTGATGTCGTGCAACTCCGGGTCGATATCTGGCTGAACCCTTGGCCCGAAGCCGCTGACCGCGCTTATCAGATTGTGCAAAGCCTGATGGCATTTGGCGCCGGCGGCATATTCGGCGCGGGCCCGGGCTTGGGTTCGCCGACCTATATACCGGTCGCGCATTCCGATTTTGTTTTCGCCGCTGTCGCGGAAGAGTGGGGCTTGCTAGGGGTGGTTGCCATCTTGAGCTGTTTTGGCGTCCTGGCCTGGCGCGGCTTGACCATCGCGCTGACGCACGGCGGACGCCCATTCTACAAGCTGCTGGCCGTTGGCTTGACGATGATGCTTGTTCTGCAAGCCATTATGATCATGGCCGGGGTGATCAAGCTCCTGCCCTTGACTGGCGTCACCCTTCCCTTCATCAGTTACGGCGGCAGTTCCCTGCTCATCTGCTATACCATGACCGGCATTCTGCTGCGGCTTTCGTCCGGAGCGCGCTGAATGCTTTTTTCTCGCGAGATTCGCCGTATTTTCCTGGGAATTCTGATAGCGCTAACGTTGATCGGATTATCCGCCACATATTGGGCAGTCGCCGGGCGGGAGACGCTCCTGCAGCGGGAAGACAACCCGCGCATTATTGAGGCGCTCGCTCGCATACAGCGCGGCAGCATCCAAGATCGCCACGGTCAGATTCTGGCCGAGACAGTCGCCGTTGGCAGCGCCTTGCAGCGCCGTTATCCGGCGCCATCGAGCTACAGCATCGTGGGCTATTACAGCCTGCGTTATGGCGTCGGCGGCGTCGAAGCCGCTTTCGACGCCGAGCTTGCCGGCTCGCGCGCCGCCGAAAGTCCCGCGGACTACTTTGAGCGCGAGCTGTTGCGGCAGCCCCAGGTTGGGTCAGATATTAAGTTGACCTTGGACGCCAAGATTCAGTCAGCTCTCGTCTCGGCAATGCAAGGCACGTGGGGCGCAGCCGTCGTGATCGACGCGGAGAATGGCGATGTCCTGGCTATGACCAGCTTGCCCAGCTACGATCCAAACACGCTTGATGAAGACTGGAGCGCGCTGATTGAGCAGGCCGGCGATCCTTTTTTCAATCGCGCGCTTCAAGGGCATTATCAACTGGGAGGCAGCATTTATCTGCTTTGGCTGATGGACGCGTTTCAGACCGGGTTTGACGTTTCCGCGCGCATAGACGGCGCGACTGAAGAAATTGAGTTGGGCGACGGCACCACTGTCAGTTGTGTCGTCGTTACCGAAGCGAGCGCCCTGTCTTTGACGAAGGCATTTATTCAGGGCTGTCCGCTGAGCTTCGACCGGTATCGACAAGCGGAATCGGCAAGCGCATATCAGGAACTCATATTAAGAGCCGGTTTCCGCGAGCCGGCAGGTTTGGCGGGCTTCGCAGCGCCTGAGCCGATAAGTCCGCCAGCAGTGGCAAATGCCGGAACGGATGCGGCGGCCGAAGCTCGGCGGCAAGCGCTGGGCCAAGGTGAAATCACGACATCGCCCTTGCATCTCGCGACGCTTATTGCGGCCATCGTCAACGAGGGAATGGCAGTTTCGCCACAGATCCTCCTCGCTCAGCGCGAGCCAAAGGCGAAGGACTGGTCGCCAAATGGCGAGACGGCAAATCGTCGGCGAATAATGGACGCCGGCGCCGCTCGGGCGCTGCGGTCTGTCTTGGCCGATGCTTGGCGGCAGGTCGTCGGGCCTCCCATTCCCGGGGCTGGCGAGACGGGCGGACACATGGCGCTTTCACAAGCCGGCGAAGATACACAGCTTTGGCTGAACGGTTACTTCGCGTCGACGGGCGGGAAGAGCTTCGCATTCGTCATTGTGCTTGAGAACCTGCGCCAGCTGGAGCAGATAGTCGCCATTGGCCAAGCGCTGAGCGCCGCCCTCGACGATCGGTATTAAGCAGCCGGTCCGGGCAGCGAGAGCAGGTCCTGGCACAACGAGGGCGAGTTCAAAAGTTAGCCGACCGCGCCAATGCTCTGTTCCATCAGCGACTGATTGAATGCAGCGATCTCGCCGCCGCATTTGCTTTCAAATTCATCCATTCGCGAGCGAATGATGCCGGAGAGCTTTTCAAAGACGGCATAAGACTGCTCGGTCGGCGGAAATTCTCCCAGGCCAACAACCGAAGGCAAAGCGCTTAGGCGGCGCAAGGGATCGGTGCCCTGGTTGACGCGCCCAGCCCAGCCTTCCGGCAAATCGGGAATGAATATGCCCTTCTCAATCTCCAGAATGTCTTGAGACAGCGCTTTAGCCTGTTCACAAACTCCACCGTGTTCATCGACCGTCGACAAGCGTTCCGCCAAATCATTGAGCTGACCGCGAATCCGGCGCATGGTATTGACTGTCTCAGTCGCTTCCGAGTACAGCTTGTAGATTTGCATCATCAGATCAAACTGCTTCTGCAGGTCCTGGTCGGAGGCTGAAGATGTCGCGTCTTTTATCAGCTTGAGCGGCTGGGTCTGTGTTTCGTCGCCGACATGCAAGGTCAACTGGTAAGCGCCGGGCGTCACCGTCGGCCCGGACATCCGCTCAAATTGCGGATCTTTGCCCTTCAACGCCGGCGATGTTGGCAGGCGCATATCCCATACAAAGCGATTCCAGCCGGCATTTGCCGTCAAGTACAAAATAGATTTGTCCGGCTTTTCTTTCTGTTTCTTGCGGTCGGCATCGTCCATACTGCTGAATTCGCGCAAAATGTTGCCGTCCGCATCGGAGATCCGCAGTCGGATTTTGGAATCCGGCGCGTCCTTCAGGAAATATGCCAAGAGAACGCCACGCGGCAGATTTTCGCCGGAATCGAGGAATTTGCGCTCCACCACATTTTCCGGTGTCAACCTGTGGGTGTAAGCGGCCGACACGCCGGTTGAGCTCTGGTAAGTCTTGCCGGGTTGGTCGACCAGGCGCCGCCCGTCAATGCTCTCCAGGAGCCGCTGCGTAGCTCGCGGCTTCAAAAGCAGCGCTGACTGATCCTGCAGCCCATCCGCCAATTGATGCAGCCGCGTCAGATCATCCAGAATCCAAAACGATCGGCCATGTGTGGCGGCGATCAGGTCGCCGTTCTTGACGAGCAAATCATGAATTGGAACGACGGGCAGATTCAGTTGGAAGCGCTGCCAGCTTGCGCCATCATCAAACGATACATAAACGCCCGTCTCGGTCCCGGCATAGAGGAGGCCGGCGCGCGTCGGGTCGCATCGGATCACCCGCGTGAAATCATCGTCCGGGATGCCGGCGCTGATGCTTGTCCAGGACGCGCCATAATCGTTGGTCTTGAACAGATACGGAGCGTAATCATCGTGCTTGTAGCGGATGGCCGCCAAGTAACAAGTCCCCGGCTCAAAAGGCGAAGGCTCCAGCGTGCTTATCAGCGACCACTCGGGCAGCTCCGCCGGCGTGATATCGGCCCAGGTCTCGCCATTGTCCTGCGTAATATGCAGCAGTCCATCGTCTGAACCCGCCCACATGACGCCGGGCTGATGTGGCGACTCGGCCAATGCAAAGACGGTAGCATAGACTTCCGCGCTCGCCCCCTCCAGGTTGACGGGCCCGCCCGTCACCTTCAGCGTCTCCGGATCGGCGCGCGTCAAATCCGGGCTGATTGTCCGCCAGCTGTGGCCCTCGTCCGTAGACTTGAATATGTGATTGCCGCCGATATACAAAGTATCCGGGTCATGCGGCGAAAAGACGATCGGATAGGTCCAGGCGAAGCGATACTTCAAATCCGCCGCGGCTTCTCCCGCCGTCATTTCGGGCCAGGTCGTGACCAGTCGCAACTGTTTGCTGCGATGGTCATAGCGCTGCAGGCAGTTGCCGCCGCCCGGTGAACTGCCGATGGCGCCGACAAAAATGATATCATCGTCATCGGGCTTGACGGCAATATAACCGCTTTCGCCGGACGCGGCGATGAAGCCGTCCATCCACATGAGCGAGGATTTTTCGTTGCGGCTGGGAACGGCGATGCTGCTGTTGTCTTGCTGCGTGCCATATACAAAATAAGGATCGCGGTTGTCGGCGGCGACGTGATAGAACTGCGCCGTCGGCTGATTGAAGATCGTCGACCAGGACGCCCCGCCGTTCAATGAGACACAGGCGCCGCCATCGTTGCCTTGCACCATTCGCCTCGGGTTCTGCGGGTCAATCCACAGATCGTGATTGTCGCCGTGCGGCGTGCCAATCGCTGAATAGGTCGCCCCCGCGTCGATGGATTTCCAAAAGCGCAGATTGTTGACATAGACGGTATCCGCATCCTGCGGATCGGGCGTGAGGTGCATATAATACCAGGCCCGCGAAATGATGTCCTTGTTGCGCCCGACGAATTTCCAACTTTCGCCGCAGTCCTCCGAGCGATACATGCCGCCCTCGGCGTGTTCGATCAACGCATAAACACGGCCTGATTGCGCCGGTGACGCGGCGATGCCGATTTTGCCCAATGTCCCGGTCGGCAATCCCGGATTCGTCGAGATGTTCTGCCAAGTATCGCCGCCGTCGGTCGAGCGCCAGATCCCGCTGTCTTCGCCGCCGCTGCTCATCATGTGGAAGCTGCGATAGGCTTCCCAGATGCTGGCGTAGATGATACGGGGATTTGTCTCGTCGATGCTGAGATCGACGGCGCCCGCCTTGTCGCTCACGAAAAGCACCTGCTCCCAGTTCGCGCCGCCGTCGGTCGAGCGGAAGACGCCGCGCTCTTGATTGCGCCCGAAGGCATGGCCGAGCGCCGCGACAAACACCGTGTCCGGGTCATGCGGATGAATGCGAATCTTGCCGATATGCCGCGTATCGTCCAGGCCGATGTGCCGCCAGGTTTGGCCGGCGTCGGTCGATTTATAGACGCCATCGCCATGCGACACATCTATGCGGATGGTCGCTTCGCCGGTCCCGGCGTAGATCACGTTGGGATCGGATTGGGAGACGGCCAGGGCCCCGACCGACGATGTGTTGAAATAGCCGTCCGAGATATTTTCCCAGTATTGCCCGGCGTCTTCGGTTTTCCAGACGCCGCCGGCGCAGGCGCCGAAATAGAAGGCGCCGAGTTCGCTGGGATGGCCGGCGACGGTGACGACGCGCCCACCGCGGAAGGGGCCGATGCAGCGCCAGCGTCCGATGTTTTCGAGGGGAGGGTTCATGTTGGTTGGGCTTTCAGTAGGTGGAGAATGAAGGTTGACGGGTATTTTAACTTACGGGCAGAGCTTGATGCTAATTCCGCTTGCATCAGGACAATCGCATCAAATTTAAATTGCGCCGATAAATGACATTTTCCTCTCAAATTATGTAATCCGTAGGGGCGTTTCGTGAAACGCCCGCAATTTGCAGGCCATTTTCAACGGGCGTCTCACGAGACGCCCCTACATTTTCGCAATTTTCGTAGCGAACCGCTCATTATGATTTTGATGCGATTGCCCTGGCTTGCATTGCATTGCTGGTCGAAATCGCGGAAAATAGCGGTGACGTGGTTGTTCACGCTTTCAGCAAGGAGGTGACAAATCATGTTAATTCGATTCTGTGTAGAGAACTTCCTGTCTTTCAAAGACGAGGTCGAGTTCTCAATGGTCGCTGGGCGAAGCCGCAGGCATCCGGACCACGTTGTTAAGGTAGGGGATTTACGCATTCTTCAGACGAGTGCCATCTTCGGAGCAAATGCATCCGGGAAGACGAATCTAATTAAAGCAATGAGCTTTGCCCAAGACTTTATTGTTACTGGATCATTGAAAGCAGAGTACCTTGAGCTAACGCCGTTTCTGCTTGATAGCTCTAGCGCTGAAAAACCCTCTAAATTCCAATTTGAAATCTACTGCGGAATCGGTCAGAGTTTCGAATACAGTTTTGTAGTTGATAAGCGGCGGGTTCATTCTGAGTCGTTGATTGAGATTAGACCTGCCAGTGCTCGAATGATTTTTGAGCGCAAGACTAGTGAGGTTGGTCATACACACATTGAGATTGGCAAGATTCCGGTGCTAGTTTCGATTGAGGAGAATCCCACGGATTTCATACCGAAGTTCGGTGATCCACGGCAATTGTTGCTGACCCAATACATGAATCTTGACGACATAATCCAAGAAAAGAGGATCCCCTATCTAGATACTGTTTTTGCTTGGTTCAGTGTTACGCTTGCACCAATCTTTACTGATTCCGTGCTTGCATTTGGCATTCCCATTGGTCTAATGAGGCCTGGCGAACTTCAGTCTCGCTACCTAGAAATTGTAAACAAACTCGACTTGGGAATCGACGACATCGGATTAACGGACAAAACTGAATTCGATGCCGAAACCGACCTATCAGACGATTTCAAAGAGTACTCAGAACAGTTTATAGAACAACTGCAACCGAATTCTGATCAAGCGGCCGTATTCTATAATGCTAACCGAGACAGCTACGTATTTGTCGATTCGAACGCAAGATTCTCTGAATATGAAGTGATAACATATCACGCAGTAGATGACAGTAACGCCAAAATACCATTCGACCTCAGACTCGAATCTGACGGAACAAGACGACTGCTGAAGCTCATCCCGGCACTATTCGGCCTGTTGAACGACAACGCTGATCATGTGTTCATACTTGACGAACTCGACAGAAGTTTGCACACGCAACTTAGCTACAAGCTAATGGAACTCTTCCTCGAAAATAGTGGAAATCGCAAAAGCCAACTCATAGTTACTACGCACGACACCAGTCTATTGGATCTTGATCTGCTTCGTCAGGATGAAATCTGGTTCTTGGAAAAAGATCGGCACGACGCATCGGCGCTGTTTTCTTTGGAGGATTTTAAATTGTCACGAAACATGAATATAGAAAAGGGCTATTTGGGCGGAAGGCTTGGCGCAATCCCCATTCTATTGAGTGACGCCAAGCTTGGGTGAATCGAGTAAAATGGCTCGCAGAAAGTCTCATCGTGGCAAAGGTAATTCGGATAAAGGGAAGCCCAGAAAGCGGATATTCATATCAACAGAAGGCGTAACGGAATACTTATACTTCAATATGCTCAAGCGGGAACTGCGTGCGGGAAACATTGATGTGCTCAAGAGCACATCAAAATCTACACCCGACAAAGTGCTTCAGCGCTTGAAAAAGTATAAGCCTAAAGACGGAGATATCAGAAAAATAGACGATCTTTGGTTGGTGATTGACAAGGATGACAACGACCTAAACGCAATCTTTTCCGCAGAGGACATAAGGAAATATCGATTTGCTGACAGTAATCCTTGCTTTGAATTGTGGCTGATTCTACATTGCAAGCCGTTGGACAGGCTGCAAGGCCTTGAAGGAAGCGCTGCGGTAGGCGGCTGTGACAAAGTTATTGAAGCGCTAAAGAAACATGTTGACCCCAACTATCTCAAAACAAAATATAACGTTTCTGCCTATCTGGACAGTTTGGAATCCGCGATCAAGAACGCGGAGAAAACGGACAGCAATAAGCAGGCAACTTGGATGAACACCGTGGGCACTTGCGTCTATAAGTTGGCGGATTCGATCAGTAAGCTCAACTGAAGTTCACCCCACACCCCTCTCAACTAACTCCGCCGCCCGCTCCACACCGCCCAGCGCCGCCATCTCCCGCGCCAGGCGCCGCGCATTCTCACCCACCCAATCCGCCTCAAGGATCGCCCGTACGCCCTCGCGCAGCTGGCCCTGCCGCACATCGTGCGCGCTGAGATGCAGGCCCACCTTCGCCTCGGCAGCGCGCCGCGCCTGAATCCTCTGATCGGCCGCGTGCGGCACCACAATCTGCGGCAGGCCATGCGCCACCGCGCTGTGCGTCGTGCCCATTCCCCCGTGTTGGATGATGACTCGGCAGCGCGGCAGCACATACTCGTAAGGCGCCCAATTCAACAGGCGCGTGCCCGGCGGCAGCGCCCGCTTCAGTTCCGCTTTCTGCTCCGCCGAAATCGGATGCCAACCAAGCGTCACGACCGGAATCAAGCCGGCGCTCGCCACTGCTTGCGCCCCCCAGCTGTAAAAGCCAAGATCGCCGGTGAAGACCGTACCCAGCGTGACGAGCCCGAGAGCCCGCTCCGCTGGAATCTGGCGCAGCCACTCCGGTGGTGGATCGGCGGGCACCGCCGGGCAACCGCCGACAAATTGCGTCTGGGGCAGAATTAACTCCAATTCCGCTTGATACCATTCCGGCGTGAAGTAAGTGATATGCAGTGATTCGCTCACGATCGACGGCGCTGACCCGCGCGAAAAATTACGCCCCTCAATGCCAAAGCGATCGCAAAGGCGTTGGATGCGCCGCTGGCTGTCGCTGCTGAGGTCGCGCTGCACGGGAAAGAATTGCCGCTCGTCCAGGGACGCCTGCGCCGGCCAGCCGCAGATGATCAGCGGGACATCCAGAACCTCAGCGGCGATGGCCGACGCGCTCAAGAATGGCTCGGATACGATGGCGTCCGGCGCGCCGATTTCATCCTCGAGGTCCAGAAATGCTTCGACCGCCTCGGCGACCAGCTCTTCACTTAACCAGGTGTCCAAGGCCCGCGTGTAGCGCAGCTTCACGGCTTCTTGGGGAGGCAGCGCGCTGAAATCCGGCGGCGGTGGCGGCGGCCAAAGCCAGCCCGTTTTGCGGAGCGCGGCGAAGGCCAGGCCCTTTTGCGAGATCGCTCTCCCCAGTGGCTTTTCGCTCAGCCAAAGAACATCGTGGTCCCGATCCCGCAAGACTTGGGCAGTCTCCAGGAAGCCTCCCCAATCGGTGTGGCTATAAAGCGGCGCGGATACGAACCAGAATCTGGCCACAAATCGCAATCCTGTTCCGAGAGTCTTAGGCCGGCTCAGGCAATTTCAGGTAGGGAATGAGGTATTGACCGGTATAGCTTTCGCTGTTCGCCGCCACATCTTCCGGCGTGCCCTGCGCGATGACTCGACCGCCCCCGCCCCCGCCTTCCGGTCCCAGATCAATGATGTGATCGGCGACCTTGATGATATCGAGATTATGCTCAATCACAACAATGGTATTGCCAGCGTCGGCCAGCTTCTGCAGCACGTTGATCAACTTCTCGACATCAACCGCGTGCAGGCCGGTGGAAGGTTCATCGAGGATGTAAAGAGTCTGCCCGGTGGGGCGTTTGGAAAGCTCCCGACTCAGCTTGATGCGCTGGGCTTCGCCGCCGCTCAAGGTGGTAGCCGGCTGCCCGATGCGGATGTATCCCAGCCCGACTGCGTCAAGCGTTTCCAGTTTACGGCGTATGCGAGGCAGATTCTCAAAAAACGCCAAACCGGAGCTGACCGTCATGTTTAGAACATCCGAGATGGACTTGCCCTTGAAACGCACTTGCAGCGTTTCCCGGTTGTAGCGCGTGCCGCGGCATACCTCACACTGCACGTAAACATCCGGCAGAAACTGCATCTCGATTTTGATCAATCCCTGTCCCTCACAATTCTCGCAGCGCCCGCCTTTCACGTTGAAGCTGAAACGTCCCGCCTTATAACCGCGGATCTTGCTCTCAGGCAACTCGGCGAAGAGGTGACGGATATCGTCAAACATTTTGGTGTATGTGCCCGGGTTGCTGCGCGGCGTTCGGCCGATGGGACTCTGATCGATATTGATGATCTTGTCGATATTTTCAGCGCCGATGATTTCATCAAGGGGGCCGGCGCGTTCGCGGCTGCGATTGATCAACTGCGCCATGCGGCGGTACAAGGTCTCCACCACAAGCGAGGACTTGCCGCTGCCGCTAACGCCGGTAACGCAGATGAACTTCTGCAAGGGGAAATCGACATCTATGCTCTTGAGGTTATTTGCGCGCGCGCCGCGAAGCGTCAGATTCTGGCCGGAGCCGTCGCGCCGGCGTTCGGGCGTGGCGATATTGAACCGCCCCGCCAGATAGGCCCCGGTGTAACTCGCCTCAATCCCGGCGACGTATTCCGGTGTGCCGCTGGCGACCACCTCCCCACCGTGCTCCCCAGCGCCAGGGCCAAGATCGATCAGCCAGTCGGACGACCGCATGGTGTCTTCGTCATGTTCAACGACGAGAACCGTATTGCCGATATCGCGCAATCCGGTCAAGGTCCGAATCAGTCGCTTGTTGTCACGCTGATGCAAGCCGATCGATGGCTCGTCGAGAACATAGAGGACGCCGGTAAGTTGGCTGCCCACCTGCGTCGCCAGCCGGATCCGCTGTGATTCGCCGCCGCTCAATGTCGCCGCGCTGCGCGAGAGGGATAGATAATTCAGACCAACATTGCTGAGGAAACCGACCCGCGAAGTCAATTCTCGCAGCACCTGATGCGCAATCTGCTGCTCGCGGCCGGTCAGTATACCGCCCTCGCCGCGCAACGCGCCGACCCAAACCTGCAATTCGTCGATGGGCAGATGGGTAATGTCATGGATCGATTCGCCGCCAATGGTCACAGATAAGGCTTCCGGTCGCAAGCGTCTGCCGCCACAGGAGCGACAAGGTATCTCTCGCATGTAGTCCTGAATCTTGCCGCGGATATAGTCGGATGTGGTCTGCCCGTAGCGGCGCTCCAGGTTCGGTATGACGCCTTCGTGGCGCGTTGACCAGACGCGCTCCTGGCCGCTTGAATGGTAGTAAGTCACATCAAAGCGCTCATCGCCCGAGCCGTAAAGCACCAGCTGCTGATGCTTTTCACTCAACTCTTTCCAAGGCAGATCCAGCCGAAATCCGTATTTGCGCGCCAAACTTTGGAAGACCCGCCAGTTCCAGCCCTTTCTGTCGTCCACGCCGAATCCGTTGGCGTTGATTGCGCCTTCCGCGATCGACAAGTCTTTGTCCGGAACGACCATGTCCGGGTCAATTTCGAGGCTGAAGCCCAGACCTTGACAGGTCGCGCAGGCGCCACTGGGCGTATTGAAACTGAAAAGGCGCGGCTCCGGCTCTGGAACGCTGCCATGTCCGTTTGGACAAGCCAGGTCTTCGCTAAACAGATGATCGACCGAATTGTCTCTGTCGCTCACGTCCTGAATGATCAGGCGGCCGTCGCCCAATTCCAGGGCCGTTTCCACTGCGTCGGTCAGGCGCGTTTCATAAGCGTTGGCTTCTTCCTGTTCATCGGCGCCATAATGGCGATTGATTAGACGATCAACCACGATTTCGATATCGTGAATCACGTAGCGGTCAAGATCAATCTCTTCATCCAGGTCGCGCACGGCACCATCCACGCGCACGCGAGCAAAACCCTGCTTGCTGATATCATCCAATACTTTCTTGTGGTTGCCTTTCTTGCGATGGATGATGGGCGCCAGCACCTGAATCCGGCTGTCGGCGGGCATATTCTGGACCTGGTCGACGATCTGCTGCGCGCTTTGCGCCGCTACTTCCGCGCCACAAGTTGGACAATGCGGTATGCCGACGCGGGCATAAAGCAGGCGCAGGTAATCGTAGATCTCGGTGACAGTGCCGACAGTGGAGCGTGGATTATGGCTGACACTCTTCTGATCGATGGAAACCGCCGGGCTAAGACCCTCGATTTGATCGACATCCGGCTTTTCCATCAAACCAAGGAATTGGCGCGCGTAGCTGCTTAAGCTCTCGACATAGCGGCGCTGCCCTTCGGCAAAGATCGTGTCGAAGGCCAGCGAAGACTTGCCGGATCCGGATAGCCCGGTGATGACAACCAGGCGATTGCGCGGGATCTCGACGTCAATGTCTTTGAGGTTATGCTCGCGCGCGCCGCGAACGATGATCTTTTCTTGCATTGTGCCTGGCATCCAAATGAACGAAGCCTGAAACGCGTTCTTGACCCAAGCGCCCCGGCCAATCTCGAAATTCGTAATGGCGGCAGTCGGGGATGCGGGCTTTTCAGACCTGCATTATAACCAGTAGTCATTATCGAGAGAACAGATAATCCAGTCGGACCAGGGCAGATTGCGCTTTCGCGCTTTGCTCGTTCAATTTCTGAGCGGGCATCGGTATGATACAGTTTATGATATGGTGAACGGCGCTGTGAGGCAGTGATGGCGAGTCAATTTCAGTGGGACGATCCTTTCTTGTTGGAAGGTCAGCTCAACGATGAAGAGCGCATGGTCCGCGATGCCGCGCGCGAATACTGCCAGGGCAAACTCATGCCGCGCATTCTCGCTGCCAATCGCTATGAAAGATTCGATCGCGAAATCTATTGCGAAATGGCGGAACTGGGCATGCTCGGCGCCACCCTGCCGGAAGAATATGGCGGGGCCGGCTTGAATTATGTCTGCTATGGGTTGATCGCGCGCGAAGTTGAACGGGTGGACAGCGGTTACCGCAGCGCCATGAGCGTGCAGAGCGCGCTGACGATGTACCCGATATATGCCTACGGAACGGATGCGCAACGCGCGAAATACTTGCCCAAGCTCGCCAGCGGCGAATGGGTCGGCTGTTTTGGGTTGACCGAGCCCAATCATGGCAGCGACCCCGGCAGCATGGAAACACGGGCGACAAAGGTCAATGGCGGCTGGAAATTGCACGGCAATAAAACGTGGATCACCAATTCACCCATAGCCGATATTTTCATCGTCTGGGCAAGGGCTTATGGCGGCGACGGCAGCGACGGCGCGATCCGCGGCTTTGTATTGCATAAGGGCATAGACGGCCTGTCCGCGCCGCCGATCGAAGGCAAGTTCAGCTTGCGCGCCAGCAGCACAGGTGAAATCGCTATGGACGAGGTCTTCGCGCCGGAAGAGAATCTGCTCCCGGGCGCGAGCGGCTTGAAAGGTCCATTCGGCTGCTTGAATCGCGCCCGATACGGGATTGCCTGGGGCGCGCTGGGTTCGGCCGAATTCTGCTGGCATGCCGCCCGGCAATATACGCTCGATCGTCAGCAGTTCGGCCGCCCGCTGGCCGCCAATCAACTCATTCAATTCAAGCTGGCCAACATGATGACGGATATCGCCTTGGGCTTGCAAGGCGCTCTGCGGGTCGGGCGCCTGCTGGATCAGGATGCGGCCACACCGGAAATGATCTCGTTGGTCAAACGCAATTCCTGCGCCAAAGCGCTTGATATTGCGCGGATGTCGCGTGATATGCACGGCGGCAACGGCATCGCCGACGAATTCCACGTCATTCGTCATGTGATGAACCTGGAGGCGGTCAACACCTACGAAGGGACCAGCGATATTCACGCCCTGATTCTTGGGCGGGCGCAAACCGGAATTCAAGCCTTTATGTAGGGCAGGCTAAAATGACGACTGCGAATTAGAGCAAAGCCGATTGGAGACGAGATTATGACGACGAAGACATTTGAAGTGCCGAACATCAGCTGCGCGGGTTGTGTTCAGGCGATCAAGTTCGAATTGAGCGATATGCCTGGTGTCGCAAGCGTAAGTGGCGACCCCGCCAGCCGCCGGATTCAAATCGACTTTGAAGCGCCGGCGACCTGGGAAGGCGTCGTTGCTGCGCTAAAAGAGATTGAATATCCGCCGGCAACAGAAGGCTAGCGACCGACCGCCAAGCTAATGATGCCGGAAGGCTTGATCAGAATTCGCCCCCACGATGTCCCTGACGGCGACGCGCATCAAAGCCAAAGCCCGCGATCTCGGCTTTAACCTCTGCGGCATCGCGCCGGCGGCGCCTTCGCCCACCCTCGCCGCCTATTTCCGTTGGATCCGAAGCGGCATGCAGGGTGAAATGACCTATATGGCGCGGCCTGACCGCTTGCGCCGACGCCAGGATCTGCGCCAAATCTTGCCGGGCGCCAAGTCCTTGATCCTGGTCGGCATGGACTACTTCTCGACATTCGCCGACGATGCCACGCTGAACGACCCGGCGCGCGGACGCATCGCCGCCTATGCCTGGGGCCTGGACTACCATCGGGTTCTCGAACTGAGATTGGAGCAATTCTCCGAATGGCTGGCGGGCGCCAGCGGACTGAAGCCAGCGCAGAAGATCTATGTCGATACCGGCGCGGTGCTGGAGCGCAGCCACGCCCAGCAAGCTGGCATGGGCTTCATCGGCAAGAACACCATGCTGATTCATCCGCGGCGCGGCAGCAGCTTCTTCATCGGCGAGATCATCAGCACGCTGGAATTCGATGACTTTGACGAGCCGCATCGGGAGACGATGTGCGGCACATGCTCGCGCTGCCTGAGCGCTTGCCCGACCGACGCTTTCCCTGCGCCCTTTGTGCTGGATTCGCGGCGCTGCATCAGCTACCACACCATCGAGAACAAGGGCTGGATCGACCGCGAGTTGCGCGCTGATTTCGGCAACTGGATCTTCGGCTGCGATATTTGTCAGGATGTCTGCCCCTTTCAGCGCTTCGCCGAAGAGACGGACGAGGTAGCCTTTCTGCCGCTCGATCTGGAGCGAGTCGCGCCGAAACTGACCGAGATCCTGATGTCGAATGAGGCATCTTTCCGCGCGCTTTTCCGACGGACGCCGGTGATGCGCGTCGGTCGCGCGCGCATGGTGCGCAATGCCTGCATCGCCGCCGGCAACTGGCGGCACGAGCAGGCCATTCCCTACCTGATTCAACTGCTCTATGACAAGAGCGCGCTGGTGCGCGGGCACGCCGCCTGGGCGCTCTGGCGGACGATGGAACTGGACAGCAGCAAGCTGCTCAGCGACCTTCACCGGCGCGAAGAGAACGCCGGCGTTCGCGCTGAGGTTGAGGCGCTGTTGGCGTAAGTACCGGGGCGAAGTTATCCGTCAGTGGGCGAGCCACCGGCTCGCCCAAAGGAATCGCTCTATATGTTCGGATGCCGGCGGTGCCAGTCGCTGGCGTCCTGATAGGCTTTGGCGACAGCGAGGGTCTCGGCTTCCTGATGCAAACCGCCGATGAATGAGATGCTGGTGGGACTGCCCTTGTCCGTGAAGCCATTGGGCAGGACCACCGTAGGATGCCCGGTGAAGTTGGTGATTTCCATGGCATTGGCGCCAAAACTGGGCACGATGAAGACATCCACCGCCGCCATCACTTGCGCCATATCGGCCATCAAGAGCGTCCGAATGCGGTTGGCGTTGATGTATTCGACGGCGGGGATGAAGCGGGCGGCGCGGAAGACATTGGGCCAGGCGCTGTCATCCTGGCGCGCCATCGAATCCACACGGCCATCGCGCGTGATCGCATCAAAAGCGGCGGCGGCTTCGGCAGCCAGTATCGTCCACAAGCCGCTCGTATTCCGCGCCGGCAGCTCGATCGGCAGCAATTCGAAGCCGGCTTCACGCATCACATCAAGGGCGGCGACGCTGTTTTCGAGGGTGACGCGGTAGAGCGTCTGCTTCTCCTCATCGTCCGTCTCGGCCGCTTCCGGCTCAAAGCCCGAAGCGATATAACCGATGCGCAGCGTACGCGGATCAAGGGCCGGGTCCCAGCTAAAGGGCTCGGGAGTGACCGTGAGATCATGCCCATCGGGTCCATAAATGGCGCTGAAGACGAGGGCGCAATCTTCGACCCCTCGGCACATGGGCCCGATCTTGTCCATGCTCCAGCAGAGAGCCATCGCGCCGTAGCGACTGACGCGGCCGAATGTGGGCCGCAAGCCGGTGACACCGCAGCGGGTCGAAGGCGAGACGATCGAACCCATTGTTTCGGTGCCGATTGCGAAACCGACCAGGCCGGCGGCGGTCGCGGCGCCCGATCCGGCCGATGAACCGCTGCTGCCCTCGCTGGTATCCCAGGGGTTCCTGGTCGTGCCGCCATACCAGACATCGCCATTGGCCAGCGCGCCCAGCGTCAGCTTGGCGATGAGCACAGCGCCGGCTTCCTCGAGGCGCTGCACGACCGTCGCATCGACGTCTAGCTGCTGGCCCTCGTAGGGCTTGGCGCCCCACTGCGTGGGATAGCCGCGCGTCGACAGCAGGTCCTTGGCGCCCCAGGGGATGCCATGCAGGGGACCGCGATATAAGCCGCGCGAGATCTCGTTATCGGCACGCGTCGCTTGCTCAAGGGCGAGGTCTTCGGTATAAGCGGCGACGCACTGGAGCAGCGGGTCATAACGCTTGAGCCGCGCCAGGTACATCTCGGTCAGCTCGAGCGAACTGACCTGGCGGCTGCGGATGAGCTCGGCGAGCTGGGTCACGGTGTAGAAGGCGGCGTCTTCGAGGTCGGCCGGGCGCGTCACGGCGGGCTGCGCGCTCATTGGGTAAGCGCGCGGGACCGGCGCGGGCTCGGGATCGGATGTGGTCACGCTGAAGTTAAGCGCCATCGGCACGCTGTTGTCGAGGTCGGCGGCGCGGATGCCGGCGTATTGTTCGCGGCGGCCGCTGAGGATCTCGATCATTTGCGCCTGCTGGTCGGGAGAGAAGTTGAGGTCGAGCAGGCGCTGCGCGGCGGCAATGTGGTCGGGGGTGATGGGGTTGTCGGGCATGGCAGGTCCTTGGGGTTGGGAATTTAGGCGAGTTTAGCATATTGGTTTTTCACCACAGTCCCTCGCAAATCACGACTTGGCTCACACAAAATAACGAGCCAGTAGCTTCGCTTGCGATCAGCAAAATGCCTGGAAACTCTGACACGATTGCGTGACAAAATACATTCACCAGACACCGAATCTGCTGATTCGGGCCCGCATTCGATTGAG
>JAJDUC010000129.1 GCA_022826865.1 Anaerolineae bacterium | reverse complement strand
CTTGGCTGTCTTCGATAATGGCTTCGTCCTTGAGGCGGCGGACTTGCCGCGGCGCGCCCAGCCCGGCGATAGCCTGGGAATCCGATTTGCCTGGCGCAGCGGCGCCGACAGCAGTGAGGACCTTGCCCAGTTCGTACATTTCGTACACGAAGAAGACGGCGCATTTTGGGGCTTCGACCAAGAGCCTCTGGGTCCGCGCTTGCCAACCCGCCTGTGGTACGCCGGCCTCGCCGAAAGCGAAGTCTGGACTGTGCCGCTGCCAGCGGACTTGGCACCGGGGCGCTACGCCGTATTCACCGGGCTCTATCGCAGCTCGAGCCTGGAACGCATCCCAGCGCGCGGCCGGGACGGCAAGCTTTTCCGCGACGCCAGTGTAGCGCTTGGCGCTTTGGTCATTGAGTGACGAGCAGCCGCCTGAAAACAGATGAGCAGGCTGTCACCGGCGAGCGAGCGCCGGTACACAGAGGATAGTTTCGATGCCGAGTTTTGAACTCTTCCTGTCAGTTGCCACGCTGAATCGCCTTTTTGTCCTTGCCGTCTATCTATCGCTCGGGCTGGCGTGTTATTGGTGGCTCTTTCCGCGCCTGTTGCCGTCGCTCCGCTGGTTGGCAGGCGCCATGCTGGCGGCGCAAGTCCTGGTCATCGCGCTGTCCCTGGAATTGCAGCCCAACTCCTTCTTTGAACGTTGGCACTGGTATCTCGACCAGGAACGGAACATCCCTAGCACGCTGGCGTCAGCGCAATTGGCCTTGATCGCAGGCGTCGCTCTCATGACCGGGTTTCTGCTGCGACCGCGCTCCGCCGGGCCGCTTCTCCACCTCACCGGCATGGGATTGCTTTTCTTCTTCCTTGCGCTGGATGATTACATAAACCTGCGGGCATTCCTGGTCAATTGGCAAGTGATCTATGTCTTCCTGGGCGCCGCGCTTGCGACGGCCACGCTATTCCTGGCTTGGCGCGCCCGCCGGCGTCGCCGCGCCTGGCACATTTGCCTTGTATCGGGTCTCGCGCTCATTGCGGCGGGCGGCTTTGTTCTTGACAGCCTGCCCAATGCCTGCGGGCATGTGGGTTTTTTGCGCATCGGCGGCTGCCTCCGCTTCAAGGCGATACTTGATGAAATTCTGGAGTTCGCCGGCGCTTGGTTGACGCTGGTCGCTGCGCTTGGGCTTTATTCGGAGGCGGTTCCAAATGCGCGGCGTCGCACACAGCTTGCGCCCTATGCGATCCCCGCGCTTTGGATCGGCCTGCTTGCGCATATATCCCCCTTCATCCCCAACGAGATAGCGCCGCCGTCTCAGCCGGCATCCGTTCAGTTTGAGTCGGCTGTGTTCTTGCACGGTCACCGAATCGAACACGAAGAAGACGGCCTGGAAATATCACTTTATGCGGCTGCGCCCTGGCGTCATCATCTAGGGCTTGGCTATTCGATTCACCTGGTTGATCAAGTCAGCGGAGATTCGGTGGCCGGCCGCGATGCCGAATGGTGTTGTCAGCGCGGTCTGCCGAGTTTCGTGCCGATGTACGAGCAGAATATGAAGGTCATCATCCCGGCGGAAACGCCGGTCAACCGCGCGTTCTGGGTTGTGCTCACGATATGGCGCCGGCAGGAGGGCGAATTTGTCCGCCAGGCCATCGTCGAGAGCGACCACGCAAGTTTGAGCGCCACGCAACTTGTCCTGGCCGAACTGGCGCTTCCAGGGGCGGCGAGCGAGCCGGCGCCTGGAAGCCTGGCGGCATTTGACAATGGATTCAGGCTGGACGCCGTGGAATTGCCGCCGTCCGCCCGCGCCGGCGCCCCCCTGAACTTGAGTTTTGTCTGGCGCAGCGATGCCGCCGGAGAGGAAGATCTGGCGCAATTCTTGCACTTCGTGGCCGAGGAAGATGGCGCTTGGTGGGGATATGACCAGCAGCCCCTGGGCGCGCGCTTGCCGACCCGCCTGTGGTACGATGGTCTGGTCGACAGAGAAGTTTGGCAGATGACATTGCCCGAGGACCTGGCCCCGGGCGCGTACACGGTCTTCACCGGTCTGTATAGCGCCGACAACATGCAGCGCGTGCCGGCGCGGGATCCGGATGGCGCGCCATTTTCCAACGCCCGCGCGCCCATCGGCCGCTTGACTATCGAGCGCTGACCGGCGGCAAGCTATTGACATCGCCCGGACGAGCGGGGAGGTTGAATGCGGCAAGGCAAATTGGCGCCCTCATGACAGGCGGCGACAGCATATTCGTCTCCGAACTCTTGGTCCGCGGCTTTCTGATTGCGCTCTATGCTCCGATAGGCGTGATCTGTTTCCGCTGGCTGGTTCCGCGCCTCTCGATGATTTTTAAGTTGTCGGTAACTATTCCATTTGCCGCCCAGTTATTGGTCATCGCGCTTGCGCTGGAACTGAGGCCGACGGGCGACTATGAAAAGTGGATGTGGGATCTCGGCGAAGAATTTAATTTGCCGGCGCTCTTGGCCTCTGCGCAACTGGCCCTGGTCGGCGGTGTTGCTCTGTTGACGGCTTTCCTCGCCAAAGAAGAAAGCGCCTGGCGCCGTCTGTACTTCGTCCTCATCGGCTGGGTTTTTGTGCACATGGCGCGGGACGAATTCTTCCATTTTCACGAACTCATTCCGGGTTGGCAGCGGGATTATGCCTTGCTGGGCGCGGCGCTCGTCGCGGCGACCCTTCTTATGCTGGTACGGTCGCCACGGCCGCTCTGGCGCTGGCATATCTGTCTGATTGCCGGTCTGGCCATCAGCGCCGCCGGCGCCGTACCGGTAGACTTGATTCAACAGGAAACATTATGTGGCAGCGACAGCCAATTTGGATATGAGGGCTGCCTTTGGAGTCATGTTGTTGAAGAATCGTTTGAGTTCCTCGGCATCTGGCTGGCGCTTGTCGCCATGCACGGCCATCTTTCAAGCATCAAGCCCATGCCAGCGCGGCGCATTCAGTTGTCGATTCTTGTCCTGCCGCTGCTCTGGGTACTCTTGCTCACCTATCAATCGCTCGCGCCGACCTTTCAGTTTCTGTTCCGGGCCCGGCCCGCATCGGTTCAATTTGAGGGCGGCGCAGGATTGAACGGCTTTCGCGTGGACCGTGACGAAACATCCCTTACTGTGCAGCTGTTCTCGACTGCCAAATATCATGACGCTGAGGGCGCTGGCTTTTCCATTCATTTGATCGACCAGGCCGAAGGCGGGTCCTTGGCGGGAAAAGACGAGCGGCTTGCTCGGCATCGCAAGTTCTGGCAGTTCGGCCTCAGATATGAGCGCCAGTATCGGCAAACTATCGAGCTGCGGTATCCTCGTCCGCTGCCGGTGAATCGCGCCATGTGGCTTGTGCTGACTGCCTGGCGAGAAGTGGGGGGCGGTTTCGAGGGCCAGACGGTCATCGAAAGTGACCGGCCGGTCTTGGGCGAGACGCAAGTGGTTCTGGAGGAGCTGGTCATACCTTCAACAGCGGCGGCGGTGGCCTCCAACCCCTTGGCGAGCTTTGACGGAGGCTTGGCGCTTGCCGCGCTGGAATTGCCTGAGTCGGCCCGGGCCGGCGAGAATCTTGCTCTCCCGGTCGCCTGGCGCAGCAACGCGGATGGCAACGATGACTACATCCAGTTCTTGCATTTGCAGCATGTGGAGACGGGCGAATGGCAGGTCTACGACCAGGAGCCGCTTGGGCCGCGCTTGCCCACGCGCCTGTGGTACGCCGGCTTGGCGGATCAAGAAATCTGGAGGGTTCCGCTCCCGCCGGACCTTCTGCCGGGTCCCTACAATGTTTATACCGGTTTGTATCGCGCGCGAGACCGGGAGCGGCTTCCCGCTCGCGATCGGGGGGACCGTTACTGGCCCGACGCTCGCGTCTCATTGGGCCGTTTGATCATAAATTGACCATATTTCGCAAGGAGGCGGCATGACAAGGACGATGTTGGCGGCGCGTTTCCACGAACATGGCGATCGTGATGTGCTGCGGCTGGAGCAGGCGCCTATTCCCCAACCTTCTGCCACGGAAGCGCGGATTAGGGTGCATGCCTGCGCTCTGAATTGGCTGGATGTCGGCATCAGGCGCGGGCCCAAATTCGGCGCCGTGCCCCTGCCGCTGACGACCGGCGTTGATGTCTCCGGTGTGATTGATGCGCTTGGCGAGCGCGTTGACGATTGGAGCGCCGGCGACAGCGTCACGCTTTACTCTCTGGTGACCTGCGGCGAATGCGAGTTCTGCCGGGCGGGCGAGATCACAGTTTGCCCAAAGCACAGGATCATCGGCGAGCACATGGACGGCGGTCTGGCCGAATACTTGATCGCGCCGGCGCAAAACCTGATTGCCAAGCCGAATAACCTGACGCATACTGAGGCGGCCGCCTTGCCCGTGGTCGCTGGCACCGCCTGGCACATGCTGATATCGGTCGCTGAATTAAAGGCGGGCGAGACGGTCTTCATCCCCGGCGCGGGCGGCGGCGTGGCTTCCATGGGCATTCAAATCGCCAAGCATGCCGGCGCCAAAGTGATCGCCAGCACATCAAGCGCGGAAAAAATGGACAAGGCGCGGGAATTGGGCGCCGACCATGTGGTCAACTATCACGATGAGGACTGGGTGCGGCAGGTTATCGCATTCACCGGCGGCCGCGGCGTCGATGTCGCGCAGGACCTGGTCGGCGCGCGAACCTGGGCGGATTCTCTGCGCACATTAGCGCGAAACGGGCGCCTGGTGGTCTGCGGCTCGCATTCGGGCGCGCAGTTGGACTTGGCCATTCCGCAGATTTACCACCGACAACTGCGAATTCTGGGCGCCAATGGCGCGACCTACAACGAGGTTTGCCTGGCGCTGGATCTGGCGAACCAAGGTGTCTTGCGACCAGTGATCGACCGTGTGCTGCCGCTGACAGCGATTCGCGAAGGGCACCGCATCCTGGAAGAGCACGATCACTTCGGCAAGGTGGTCATGCAGGTCGGGCCGGCTGACAAGCCGTGAATCAGCAGAATGTCACCGAGGGGAAAGACGATATGAGCGGCAGACCTAACATCTTGTTTGTGATGACCGATCAGCAGCGCAGCGATACCATTGGCGCTTTGGGCAATCGCGCCATTCGCACGCCGGTTCTCGATTCACTTGTGGCGTCCGGCGCCGCCTTCAGCAACTGTTATACGCCGTCGCCCGTCTGCGTCGCCGCGCGCAGCGCGGCCATCACGGGCGTCCCGCCTCATCTCAACGGCTGTGCCTCCAACAACGCATCGCCGCTCGGTTTGCGGAGCGTCATGGAAGTTTTGCAGGATGGCGGATATCAGACCCATGGCATCGCCAAAATGCACTTCAACCCGCAGGTGGACGCCATGTGGGGCTTTGACAGCCGCGATATATCGGAGGAGGGCGCCCGCGCCCCAAACAGCAGGAACGACTTTCATGACTACCTTAGTGAAAATGGCTTCGGTCATGTGCTGGAACCGCAGGGCATGCGCAGCGAGATGTATTATATTCCGCAGCCGTCGCAACTGCCGGCGCGGCATCATCACAGCGCCTGGGTAGCGGACCGCGCCATCAACTTCTTGGCGCGGCGCGATCGCGCGCGCCCCTTCTTCCTCTGGACAAGTTTCATCAAGCCGCATCCGCCATTTGAAGCGCCCAGCCCCTGGAACAAGCTTTATCGCGCCGCCGACATGCTGCCGCCGCATCGTCCCGAAGGTTACAAGCGTCTTCTAAGCTATTGGAATCACAACCAAAACCGATACAAATACCGCGACAAGGGTTATGACGAGATGCTATTCCGCACGATCAAGGCGATGTATTACGCCTGCATCTCTTTCATCGACTTCAACCTCGGTCGCATCCTTGAAGCGCTGGGCGATGAGCTTGACAACACGCTGATCGTATTCACATCCGATCATGGCGAGATGCTGGGCGATTATGGCAGCGTGGGAAAACGCACGATGCTCAACCCGGCGGTGAAGGCGCCCATGATCGTTCGGGCGCCCGGCGCTGTCGCCGCGGGCGCCCGCGTTGAAAGGCCCGTCAGCCTGCTCGATCTCTTCCCGACCTTCGCCGCGACCGCGGGCGTCGACGAAGCGGCGCCCTCCCGCGAGGGGCAAAACCTGATCGAAATCGCCGCCGGGGCTTCTAGCCGGGAAGTTGTCTTCAGCCAGTTCAGCGAGGGCCGCGCCGGCCTCTATATGGCCGCGGGGCAGGATCTAAAATACATCTATTCGGCCGCCGATCAAAAGGAATGGCTTATCGACCTGCAATTGGACCCGCAGGAAACGAAGGACTGGTCGGGCAATCCGCGCTATGCCGGGCGGCTGCGCTCGATGCGGCGCCGGCTCATCGAACGCTTCGAACGCGACGGGTACGACAAAGCCGTCAGCGCAGGGGAATGGCGCGAGTACGAAGCGCCGACCTTTCCACAAGCTGGTGGAGATGATGGCTTGCTCTTTCAGGATCCGCCGCATTTGACGACGTTGCTGCGCGAGCTGGGGCCGGGTTACTTCCCGGATTAAGCCATCGGAATCGACCGCGACTATATGCTACAATCCCGCCGATCCGCCCGGCAAGGAAGGAAAGAATAGCATTATGTCCATGCGAATCAGCGCCTTTGGCGACGAAGTCGCAGTCGACTTTGAAGAACAGTTGATTGCGCTGCAGCGCCTGCGCATCCCGTTGCTGGATCTGCGCGCTGCCTGGGGCATCAATTGCTCGCAGTTCAGCGCTGAACACTGCGCGCGAATCAACCAGCTTTGCGCGGCTTATGAGATCGCCGTTTCGTGCATGGGCAGCCCGATTGGCAAGTCGCCGATTGAGGAGCCGATCGCTATCGAGAGCGAACGCCTGAAGCGGATCGGCGATATCGCCCATCTTCTCGGCACGCGCAATATTCGGATCTTCAGCTTCTACCCGGCCGGGGAAAACGATGGCGCGGCCATGACGGCGTCGATTGAACGCCTAGGCGTACTGACTGAGATCGCCGCCGAAAACGACCTGTTGCTGCTGCTGGAAAATGAAAAGGGCGTCGTGGGCGATGTGCCGGAAAACTGCCTGGAGATCATGCGCGCGATTGCGTCGCCCCATTTTCGATTCATCTGGGACCCGGCCAATTTTGTGCAGTGCGGCGCCGCCGCCCATGTCGATGCCTTCTGGGACGACCTGGGCGCGTTTATCGGCTACATCCACATCAAGGACGCTCGACTGGCGGACAATTCCGTGACCGTCGCCGGCGCTGGTGATGGGCAGGTTAAGGAACTGCTGGCGCGCCTGCAAGCGAGCGGCTATACCGGTGTTCTGTCGTTGGAGCCGCATCTGCTGGAGGCGCGGCACTCCAGCGGATTCAGCGGCGAGGACGGCATGGCGCAGGCGCTTGGCGCGCTGCGCAAACTGATGGCGGAAGTGGGCATCGACGAGCGCTAAGCGTATGCCGGCGCTGCCGGTTAAAGCCGCGCGAAGGTCGCCTGCAGCGCCGGATACAGCGAGCGGTATATTTCATAGCGTTCGGCGTAAAGGTCGACATCCGCGCCAACGGCGACTTCTTCGGCCGTCTGGATCATCGCGTCGCAAGCCGCTGCCGCGTCATCAAACAGGCCGGCCGCGACTGATGCCAGAATCGCCGCGCCGAATGCGCCGCCCTCAGTCGTATTGATATTGACCAAAGGCGCCCCCAGCACATCGGCAATAATCCCTTGCCAGACCGGGCTTTTGGCGCCGCCGCCGCTGATGCGCGCCTCGAATTGATCGGGCAAACCCGCTTGCGCGATTAGCGTGAAAGAATCTTTCAAGCCGAAGGCAACGCCTTCAAGCACGGCGCGCGTCATGTGGCCGCGGCTGTGGCGGCTGGTCATGCCGATGAACGCGCCCCGCGCCAGTGGATCGGGATGGGGACTGCGCTCGCCCGTGAGATAAGGCAGGAAGAATAAGCCCTCGCTGCCGGCGGGCGCTTCAGCCGCCTCCGCCAGCAGGGCGTCAAAGTCCATTTCCGCAGCGAAGGTATCTTTGTACCACTGCAGACTGCCGGCGGCGCTTAGCATGACGCCCATGAAATGCCAGGTGTCTGGCACGGCATGGCAGAAGGCGTGCAATCGGCCCTCGTTCTCGTAAGCGTAGCGGCTGAGCGGCGCGAAGACGACGCCGGATGTGCCGACGGTGACGCCGATTTTGTCCGGAGTCACGCAGCCCATGCCAATCGCGCCCGCCGCTTGATCGCCGCCGCCGCCAACAACCGGCGTGCCAACTTGTAAACCGGTCGCCGCCGCGCCGGCTGCGCTGATGGTCGAGGTGATCGCCGTGCCTTCATGCGCCGGCGGCATCCATTCGGCCGGAATCTCAAGCGCCCCCATAACCTCGGCTGACCAGGCGCGCTCGGCGACATTGAGCAGCGAAGTGCCCGAGGCGCCGGCCAAATCCGTCGCGTAGACATCGGTCAATTTGAAGCGTATGTAATCTTTGGGCAACAGGACCTGGCGCGCGCGGGCATAGACATCGGGTTCATTATCGCGCACCCAGAGGATTTTCGGCGCGGTGAAACCGGTGACGGCCGGGTTGCCGGTCAATTCGATTAGCCGCCGCGCCCCAACGCGCTCCGTCATCTCATCGCATTGCGCGCCAGTGCGTTGGTCGTTCCAAAGGATAGAGGGCCGCAGCGCCTCGCCCGTCTCATCCAACAAGACCAAGCCGTGCATCTGCCCGGTCAAGCCGATGGCGCTGATGTCGGCGCCCTTCAGACCGGATTCCGCCAGCGCCGCGCGAATGCTGGCGCTGATGCCATCCCACCAATCGGCGGGATTCTGCTCGCTCCAGAGCGGCTTGGGCTGGCTGATCGGCTGCGGCGTGTTGGCGACGGCGATGACAGCGCCGCCGCCGTCGATGATCAGCGCCTTGGCGCCGGTCGTGCTGATGTCCAGTCCCATCAAGTAGGGCATAATGTGTCCTTTCGAAATTGCCTGCGCGCCATATCTGGGCTTCAGATGTAGGGGCGACTCGGTGAGTCGCCCGAAGTCCTGAGGTGTCAAAGTCCCTCCCTCTTTATGGGGTCGCGTAGACACTGACCCGCCGGGGAGGGATTTAGGGTGGGGGTATTTTCTTAGCGCACACCCATCAGAACATCGAAGGTCAGTTGATCCAGCCGTTCGTAGGGCAGGTTGCGCGCGCCCAGGCCGACGCGGTCGAATGCGGTCGCTTTGAGCCGGTCGGCGGATTCGCGGCTGTAGCCAGCGCCGAGGTAGGCATAGCTGCCGTCATCGGCATTGATTTCCGCCAGCAGCGCCTGGATCTCGGCATCGGCGTTGTACTGCGCCGCTTTCTCTTTGAAAACGAGATAGGAGCGCATGCAGCCGCGGGCGAATTCTTTGACATCCTCGTACTGTGAGCTGCGGTAAGCGTGGGCGTCAAAGTGGCGGCTGCCGTCATAACCCACATCTTCCAGGAAGCGCACCAGGTGGAAGTTCTGTTTGATCATCATGCTGCCGAAGCGAAAGTCCTGATCGTAGCGCCCGAACATCTGGTCATTCAGATCGATATGGAAGAGCTTGCCCGCTTCCCAGGCTTGCGCCACCGCATGCAAGAAATTCAAGCCCGCCATGTGTTCATGCGCGACTTCGGGATTCACGCCGACCATGCCCGGATCGTCCAGCGTGGCGATGAAGCCGAGCATGCTGCCGACAGTGGGAAAATACATGTCGCTGCGCGGCTCGTTGGGTTTGGGCTCCAGCGCGAAACGATAACCGTAATCCTGGTCTTTCGAATACTCGCAGAGGAAATTCATCGCATCGCGCATGCGCTTGACGCCGTCGGCCGGGTTCTTGGCGCTGTCGCTTTCGGCGCCCTCGCGGCCGCCCCAGAAGACATAGACTGTGGCGCCGAGCTCCGCCCCCAGGTCCATGGAACTCATGGTCTTCTGCAGGGCATAGGCGCGCACGGCGGGGTCGTTGCTGGTGAAAGCGCCGTCTTTGAAAGCAGGGTCGGCGAAGAGGTTGGTGGTCGCCATCGGGCAGACGATGCCGGTTTCCGCCATCGCCCGCTTGAAATCGGCCACGATCTTGTCGCGCTCGGCCGGACTGGCGTCGATGGGCACGAGGTCATTGTCGTGCAGGTTGACGCCCCAGGCGCCGACTTCCGCCAACATGCGCACGATCGCGACCGGCGAGATGGGCGCGCGGGTCGGCTCGCCGAAGGGGTCGCGCCCGATATTGCCGACCGTCCACAAGCCGAATGTGAATTTATGTTCTGGTTGGGGGCTGTAGTCCACCATATTCAAGTCCTTTGCTGAAGCCGAGATACAAGTATTTTAGCAGACAATCCGCCAGACTTGACGGCAACACGAAATCGAATTAGTATCCGTTCAGGTTACATTCATTCTAATTTTCTGTGGTGTTCTGTCTCATGCCTCGGGTGATTTGACGATGGAGTTGAGTGTCGCGCAGCATCACCGTCGCACAGTCCTTCACGCAAACTGTATGCTAACCCCTCCCCACTACACAGAAATAACAAATTGTTTAGCGTCAATTGCACGGCGCGGCGGCTTTGCATTCAGACAAGAGCGCGTCGCGTGGGGGTATTTTGCCCTGATGACCTAGCAGCCGGCCCAGACCCGCCTGACCAGCAAAGACAACAGCGGCGCGATATGAAATTGATATCCAAGAGATGGCGTGATTGTTCGTCCACGGTAGGCTGCTTAGAAGACCTTCAGTGGTCTGTACGTCGCAGCCGCCGACCAGTTGATTTGAGCGCTTGGGCGTGAGGAACAATTTATGAAAACGCCGAAAGTGTCGGTCATCCTAACGTCATTCAACAACGGGAAATACCTTGGCGAGGCGATTGATAGCATTCTGGCCCAAAGTTTCGAGGATTTCGAGCTAATCCTTGTTGACGATTGTTCGAACGATGACAGCGTCGAGATCATTAGAACCTATGAAAAGAGGTATTCACGCATTAAATCGGTATTGCTCGACAGCAATACCGGCATGTCGGGCGCTCGCAATCGAGGCTATGACTTTGCCGATGGCGAATACATAGCGTACATGGATTCGGATGACGTCAGCTTGCCGACTCGATTGCAGAAACAGGTGGACTTTCTGGAACAGAAGCCTGAAATTGGCGCTGTTGGCGTGTGGGTTCGGCGTACAAACGATCGAACGAAACATACAATGATACGCAAATGTCCGCCGGAACATGCGATAATCGTTTTCAACATATTTAATGGCGAGAGATTGCAGATTTTGAGCGGCACTATGATGATTCGCCGGGAGTTTTTGGAAGAGATCGGCGGCTGGAACGAGGTGGTTAGGTGTATAGTCTTGAATTATAATGGTACGGACCCAGCGGCATCGGCGCTTGTTTCACACTTGAAGAGTTTGAGGACTTCCACCAGCGCAATTGGCTGCACGGTTTCGGCGATCGCCAGCTAGACGTCGAGAGCAGCGGAGTCGGCATGGGTTTCATCGGCGAAGGGAAATACGCCAGCGGCGGTGTTTGGGATTTCACCTTTTCTTACAACAACGGCGATTACGCTGGCATACCGGCCACAGGCAAGCTGATGACCATGCGCGATTTCGACTGGTGGAAACGCGAGGGCGATTATCTGATCGAAAATTGGGCGCCAATCGATATGATCGACCTTTGCGGTCAGATGGGCGTCGACCTCATGGAGCGCCTGCGCCAGCAGGTCGCAGAGCGCGAAGGCCGCGCCTAGACGCGGCCGGTCCGCAGTATACCGCGTAGTTAAGCCGTGCTTCTGGCCGCCCGCACGGCTACAAACGTAAAGCCCAGCAAGCTGCCGAAGTAAAGCAGCGCCCCAATCCAGGTCATGGTATCGCCAGCGCCAGCATACATCATGACCGCTGAAATGACCGTCAGGAGGCCGATTACGAAGACAATCGGCTGATTGACCGTCGACTTCAATTTGCCGTCGCCTGGCGCCGCTTCATCGTCAATGTAGCCATGCTCCGCCAGCCGCTGCCGCGATTCCGGATCGACCGAGGCATAACCCCCGCCCACATAGTTGGCCACCTGCCGCAAGCCGAATTCCACATCGCTCGTTTCCGGGTGCAGCAGCAGCACAGGCGTCGACGTGCGATCGGCGATGATCATTGATGTATTGCCGAAGAGGCGCTGCCGCACTTTGGTCTCCCGCGTTTCGCCCAAAACCAGGTAATCGTATTCGCGCGAGGCCTGCACGATGGCGTCTATGCGGTCGGGCTCGACACGCGTCAGCAAGTTGACTTGTCCGCCCTCCACCTTGATCGCGTCTATCTGCCGCTGCAAAGCGCGCGTCATTCTTTCGCGCTCGGCCGATGTGGCCTCCGGCGAGAAAACATGCAGCAGATCCATAGTCATGCCAGTCTCAGAGAACAGCTGGATCAATTGCAGGGAATAACTGACCTGTCGCGGCTCGGCGATGGGCAGCAAGATGCGCGCCGCCGCCGCGGTATCGCCCGTCTGCAGCATCATCACATCACAGTTGACCTCGCTCAGAACCTGGTCGATGTTGGAGCCGAGCACGGTCCTGCCTTCGGCCGTTTTCACGCCTTGCCAGCCGACAACGACGAGGTCGGCCTGCTGCTCCAGGGCGGTATCGATTATGGCGGGCGCCACCCGACGCGCTACCCGGACGATGTATTCCACCGCGACATCGTCATCGCGCACCATTGCAATCGCGCGTTCGCGCAAGCCCTCGCTCGCGGTCAAATAACGATAACCGGAGGACAGAGGAGTCGGTGATGGCACAGTGACAATATGCAGCAGCGTGACCTTGCCTCGGTTCAACCGGGCGGCATTAACGGCTGGTGGAAGCAAAGTCGAAAGCGAATCGGGATTGGCCACCGGCACCAGAACGCGGTATGGCGCATCCTGAGTCGGCGTCATTAGTTCAGTCTGCTGCACCACCGGTGTCCGGTGCGCCCGTTCCTGACGCGGCCGCGCGTAAAAGAAGTAAATCAGGAAGCCGGCCCCAATCCAAAATGCCGCGTAAACCCAGGCGATTATCGACACCTCGAACAGCGACAGCACCAGAAGGAATTGCATGCCGATGGCGATCATGGGCAAGATCGGGAAAAACGGCAGCAAGAAACCGTATTTCAGGTCTTTGCCGTATTTGCTGCGGATCGTGATCACCGCCAGGTTGACCTGCAGGAAGAGCAAGATAAACATGATGTCGGCTGACGCCGCCACATCTTCAATTGGCAAGGTCAGCGCGACAAAAAGGATCAAAACGCCCGACCAGCCCAAAGCAATATGCGGCGTGCGCGTCTTGGCGCTGACGTTGGAGAAACTGTCGGGCAGCGCCCGGTCCCGCCCCATCGCAAAAGACACGCGAGTCGACGAAAAGGTTGTGGCGTTCAGGGCGCTCATGGTCGAGAGTAAACCGCCGACCATGATCAAGAACAAGCCAAAGGGCATAAATTGCGCGGCGGCTCTTGCGATGCCGATCTCGCCCATATCGCCCAGCCATTCGTGGATTAGCCGCCCTTCCGGCGGGTCCACCGCTCCAATCACAACAAAGGCGACCAGCATATAAATCGGCACGACAATCGCCAGGGACAAAAAGACGGCCCTCGGGATATTTCTGCGTGGGTCCCGCACTTCCTCGCCCGCCTGCACGATGATCTCGTAGCCTTCAAAGGCAATGAATGTGAGGCCCATCGCGCTGACAATGCCGATGATATCCCGCGGCGCAAAGGGCTGGAAGGATTCGAAGCGCGCCGGCTCGCCGAAGATGACGAACAATCCGCTGACGATGAAGATGCCGATAATAACGACCTTGAGCACCGTCACGATATTGCCGACTGCGCCCGTTTCCGAGGTGCCGCGGTAATTGATGTAGAGAAAGAGCAAGATGATGAGGACAGCGAATATCTTTTGCACCAGGTCCCCTTCGGTCAATTCAATGCCGAAAGGCAAGTGCAGCGGTCCATGCAGGAAAATGCCGGCATGCTCATCATGAACCGCGGCCGGATCTAGAAACAGGATTCGCAACAACTCATAAATGAAGCCGCCGAAACCGACGCCATACAAGCTGCCGGCCACGGCATGCGCGAACCAACTCATCCAGCCGGCCAGAAAGCCGTTGGGACCCGGCAAGCCCTCCTTCACCCAGAGGTAGCCGCCGCCCGCCTCGGGTATTGCCGAACCCAACTCGGCATAAACCATCGCCGTCAACACGGTGATGACGCCATTCATGGCGAAGGCCAATATCAACGCCGGCCCGGCTGTGCCCGCCGCGATGCCGGTCAAAACGAAGATGCCGGCGCCGATCATCGCGCCGACACCGATCATGGTGATGTCAAACAAACCTAAATTGCGGACAAGCCCGACGTCTTGATGCGCGCTATCTGTCGCAGTTGCCATGGTCCTCACCCCTCATCCTGCAATGAATATGAAATATCTGGCGCTTGCTTGTTAAAGTTAAAGGCGAACAATTGCAGTTCACACTTTATCCCAAAATCAAGCCCTTTGACAAGTATTTGCGAGATCGCATGTGCCTGCGGGCGCCGAGAAAGGCGAAGAAATCGACCAGCAAGCCATCACCCGCCCAGCTTGAAGGCCGCGTCATTCCAGCGCAGTTCATTCTTGAGAGCGCGCAACTCCGTGGATTGGTCGATTTGCAGGTATTCGACGCCGGCCATCTCGCTGAAATCATAGATATGCTCCGCGCGCAGGGCCTGACTGAAGACGGTGTGATGGGCGCCGCCAGCGTAGATCCAGGCGGCCGCGCCAACCTGCAGATTCGGCTGGGGCTTCCACAGCGCCCGCGCCACCGGCAGCTTGGGCGTGGGCGCTTCCGGCTGGACTACATCAACCGCATTGACGATCATCCGGAAGCGGTCGCCCAGATCCACAAGCGAAGCGTTGATAGCGGCGCCGGGCGGCGTATCAAATACCAGACGCGCCGGATCGGCTTTGCCGCCTATCCCGAGTGGATGCGCCTCCAGGCTCGGTTGCCCGGCCGCGATGCTCGGGCAAACCTCCAGCATGTGCGCGCCCAGAACCGCCATATTATCGGGATGGAAATGATAGGTGTAATCCTCCATGAAGGACGTGCCGCCCTCCAGGCCTTCGGCCATCACCTTGAGCGAGCGCAGCAGCGCCGCCGTTTTCCAGTCGCCTTCCGCGCCGAATCCATAACCGGCCGCCATCAAGCGCTGGACCGACAAACCGGGCAATTGTTCCAAACCGTGCAGATCTTCAAATGTCGTGGTGAAGGCGCCAAAGCCGCCATCTTCCAGAAACCGGGTCAAACCGAGCTCGATTCGCGCCGCCTCGCGGATGGACGCATGCCGGGCGCCGCCCTTGCGAAGGTCAGCGCTCAGGCGGTAAGTCGCTTCATATTCGGCGACCAGGGCATCGATTTGGGCGTCGCTCGCCTGGTTCACCACTTCCACGAGATCGCCGACGCCGTAGCCATTCACCTGGTAGCCAAATTGCGCTTGCGCCGCCACCTTGTCGCCTTCGGTCACGGCAACCGAGCGCATGTTGTCGCCGAAACGCGCAACCTTCAAGCCTTGCGTTTCCGCCCAGGCCGCCGCCGCCCGCGCCCAGACGCCCACCTGACCCTGCACGGCTTCATCCCGCCAATGCCCGACAACGACTTTACGCCGCATACGCAGCCGGCTCTGCATGAAACCGAATTCGCGGTCGCCATGGGCGGCCTGGTTCAGGTTCATGAAGTCCATGTCAATCTCGGACCAAGGGATATCGCGATTGTATTGCGTGTGCAAATGGAGCAGGGGCTTCTGCAGCGCCAGCAGCCCGGCGATCCAGTTCTTCGCTGGAGAGAAGGTATGCATCCAGACGATTACGCCGACGCAATCGGCGCTGGTATTGGCCTCGCTGCAGATGCTCTGGATTTCGTCGGCGGTCGTCAGAACCGGCTTGTAGACGATTTCCAAGGGAATCGCGGCGGCGCCGCTGAGCGCAGCCGAGATCTCCCGCGAGTGCGCGCCGACTTGCTCAAGCGCTTCGGGACCGTAGAGGTGTTGGCTGCCGGTCAAAAACCAGATTTGACTATTGTTCAGTGCCATGCTTCCGTTCCTTTTGTAACTTGTGGTCTTGGGCTCGCGCAAGTTGTCATTTCAAAGACAAGGGTCCAATCTTCCACCAGACCATCAACATCCAGCAGCAATGTGAGCAGCGCTGGGGATTCCGGGAAACGAAACATTGCTCATCGTTCCTTGCTGTATTGAGCAATTTACTCTACTGGCGGGTGAGCCAAGGCTCGCCCCTACATGTCCATGATTCATAGAGCCAATCCTTCAAGCTGTTGCCTATTAAACCCTCGCCCCTGCTTGTCCAGCCTTCACTTCTGGCCGTAGACATTCTGATAGCGATCGTACAAACTGTCGATGTCTTCTTGCGCAATCGGGATGACCGGTCCCAATTGACGAGCCGTCCAGACGATGGCGGCATTGTCTTCCGTCATCACCGCCGCTTTGACCGCGGCCGCGGCCGTTTCACCAATCGTGAACACGCCATGATTCCGCAGCAGCGCCGCCGGGCTGCGATGACCAGTCAGGCCATCAACTACCAGCTTGCCGATTTCTTCGCCGCCGATCAAAGCGAATCCGCAACAGGGAATCTCGCCGCCGAATTCGTCCGCCATCGCGGTCGTCAGGCAGGGAATCGCCTCGCCTTGCACAGCGAAGGCGGTAGCATAACGCGAGTGCGTATGCGCCACACCGTTGACATGCCGCATGTGACGATAGATGTAACAGTGCGACGCGGTATCGGAAGACGGCGCCAACTCGCCATCGACGACGCGGCCATGCAGATCAACCACTACCATATTGGCCGCGCTAAGCTCTTCAAAGCGCAAGCCGCTGGGTTTGATCACAATCAATCCTGTGGCCGGATCGCGAGCGCTGATGTTGCCGCTCGTCCAGGCCACAAGATTGTTCTTTGGCAGCTCGGCGTGCAGCTGGCAGACTTCGTCGCGTAACCGGGGCAGAAGCATGAGACTCAATTATTGCGTTTTGTCGCGCCGGCATGCTCCACAAGGCGCAGGGCGATGAGATTCGCCAAGGGAAAGCGCGTCTTCATGTCATTGACTTCCAGAATCGGCTCGGCGCCGATGCTAACGTTCATTAAAGACCATTTCACTTGTTTATGCGGGCGTTTCAGCGAAACGCCCCTACAATCTAATTTTGTGGCCTGCTACCCTTTGTCACTCGTCCGCGCTGTCTCTTGCGCCAGCTTGTCGGCGGCCAATTCTTCGACCGTCCTCGTATGCAAGCGCGCGGCGCCGGCCGAAGCGCTCAGATGCACGCGCGTACCATTCGCTTCATGCGCTTGCAAACGCTGCCGCGCCGCTTCAATCGCTTCGGCGGAATAATTCGGCAGCCACTCGGCCTGCGCGGTCAGCAATTCATCGGTCATCTGCCAGACTTCTTCCGGGTTGCAGACTGCGCCCACCAGCGGATCATGCAGCATAGCCTGCTTGAGCAGCGTCACATCGCCGCGCACCGCCGCTTCCATCGCCATCTCCTGCACGCGCACACTGGCGGAACAGGTGGCGGCGCAAGCCAACGGCAAATCGCCCACTACCGGCATATTGATGCCGTTCTTGTCGACATAACCGGGGATCTCGACCACGCAGCCATCGGGCAGATTCGTGATATAGCCCTGGTTCGGCACGTTGAAATGCCCCCGATAGACGCGCCCGGTCTCCAATCCCTCAATGATATAAGAGCCATGCTCGAGGCTGCGCCCCTCGCTGGTGATCCGCGGCGGTTCTTCTTCCAGCCAGTTTGGAAAATCGGTCTCGAACCAGTCGCGGCCTTCGGTGCAGACACGAAGGTATCCGCCCGTCTCGCCCAGGATCCAGCGATTCAGGCTGATCCAATCGGCGATCTCGTCCGGGCGCTTGCGGTACCAGGCCACATATTCGCTCAAGTGCCCGTTGGACTCGGTCGAGTAATAGCCGAAGCGCCTAAGCACATCAATCCGCACCTTTTCCTCTTCGCGGAAGGCCGGGTGCGCCTCGAACAATTCCAGCAGCCGCGGCGTCATATCCATGCCCCGCCAGAGAACTTGCACATACCAGGTCTGATGGTTGATGCCGGCGCAGATGATATCGACATCGTCGCGCGTCACGCGCTCGTCCGCGCCGATATGCCCTTCGCGCCGCGCCCAAAGTTCAATGCACTCGGCGATCTGTTCATGACCATGCTGCACGCCATGGCATAGACCGATGGCGCGCGCCCCGCCATATTTGTTGCAGGCCCAGGTGTTCATCGCCATGGGATTGGAATAATTGAGGAAGAGCGCGCCCGGCTTGGCGACCGCGCGGATGTCCCGGCAAATGTCCAGAAGCGCGGGGATCGTGCGCTGGCCGTACATAATGCCGCCGGCGCAGATCGTGTCGCCAACGCATTGATCGACGCCGTACTTCAAGGGAATGTCAATATCCAGTCGAAAGGCGTCAAGACCGCCCTGCCTGATCATGCAGATGACATAATCGGCCTCGGCGATCGCCTCGCGCCGATCCAGCGTCGCGCTGATCGTCGCCGGCAATCCGTTTGCTTTGATGTCGCGCTCGCATAACTGCGCCACCATGTTCAGGTTGCGCGCCGATATATCCATCAGCGCGAAATGTGTATCCGCGAACTCCGGCACGGTGAGCAAATCTGTCATCAGCCGTCGGGTGAAGCCCACCGAACCAGCGCCGATCATTGCGATTTTTAATGGCATACATTCCCTCGCTCATTCAACTCCTACAACTATAACGCAGATTCGCGCTTAGCCTGCCCCTCTAGCCGCCAGCCACTCCGCCATGGTCTTGCCGCCTTTGCTCTTGTTGCAATGGGTGCAGAGCAGCTGCAAATTCTCATAATGGTCGCTGCCGCCTTTGCTGCGTGGCAGGATGTGGTCGACTTCCATGACCTTGAAGGGGAAGTGCGTGTCGCAGCCCAGGCAGACGCCTTCCTGCTCGCCATAGAGCCGATGGCGGTGCGTGCGATAGTTGGGCAGCTTGCCGAAGTCCGTACGCAAGGGCGGATCATCACGCACGATAGCGCCGCCCCAAAGCGCGCCGCGGTCATCGCGGATGCGCTGGTCGACCAGCTTCACAGCTAACGGCGACAGGTCGATGCCGGCCCATTCCCGATTGAGACGGTCGGCGGCGACCAGGGTGGTGGCGCAGCCGCAGAAGGGGTCGAAGACCATATCGCCTTCATTGCTGGATGCGCTGATAATGCGGTCGAGCAAGGCGACTGGTTTTTGCGTGGGGTAGCCGGTGCGTTCGCGGGCTCGGGATCCGATTGGGCGGATATCAATCACCAATTCTTGGACTGGTACGCCTTTGGACAAATCCAGATAGCGTTTAAGCGAAGGTACAGTCCCACGTTTCGGCCAATGAATCAGTTCCGCTTTATCAAGAAGATCTAGTTTTTCCTGCGTAGAGAGAGAACCGAGGTCAAGGTTTGGATATTCGTCCGTTAAAACTTTCATCGGCACAGCCCAATGTCGCCCTTTACTACTCGGATTTTCACCACGCCACGCTTTGCCTGAATCTCCACTTCGCAGCCCCGCTCCTGTTAGATCTCCTGCCCGATATCGACCCAATCTGTCTTCAAATCGGTAGAACTTCTCGATGTATTCTTTGTCGTATGGCTGTGAGACCTTATTCCAAGTCGCTTCATCAGTCTTCGAGTAAAATAGAATCTTGTCAGTAATTCTCCCGAACTTTTTGGCGCTGTTGTGGGCGCTCGTGCGCTTCCAGATTAGAGTGTTACGGTAATTTCGGGCCCCGAAGACCGCGTCCATCAGCAGTTTGAGATAATGCACAGCCGTATCGTCGCAGTGCAGGTAGATGCTGCCGGTCTCCTTCAAGATGCGGCGCATCTCAATCAAGCGCACCGCCATCATAATCAGATAGCTCATCATGGATTTGCCATGCGTCTGCCGCGCCGCGTCAATCACTGCATAGGCGGCTGGGCTGCGCTCAGCCAGCTCGCCGTGCTCGTAAACGTCAATATCGGAGAGCGTCCAGGTGTCTTTGAAGGCGGCGCCGGCCGCGCGGCTGCCGATGGGCGCGGCGTAATCTTCGTTGGAATTGAAGGGCGGGTCGAGGTAGATGAGGTCGATGCAGCCGCTGTTGATGCCGCGCATGACGGGCAGATTGTCGCCCGTCCAGACGGTGCCGCTGGCGAAGTTGGGTGGGTGGGTCATGGGCAGTTCACCCCCCACCCCAAGCCCTCCCCCACAAGAAGGGAGGGGCTTTTGTCGCTGATGGCAGGCAAGCCCGTACACCACATAAGGACACCTATGCCAAGCCTGCGACTTCCCACAAGCGGTCCATATAGTCCGCGGTCAGGCGCGCCGCTTCACCCGGATCCTCAATCGCATTCACGGTTTTGCTGAAAGGCTCCGGCGTCACCGGACCATCGTAACCCAGGGCGATCAGTTTCTTCATGAAACCTTCCAGGGGCAGCACGCCGGTCTCCGTCGGCAAGCGCCGGTCGTGATCGTTGTAAGTCGCCATCGTCAAGCCTTTTGGCGCGTCGTTCACATGCACATTGACGATGTCGGCATTGCTGATCTTGTCCAGGTCGTCAACCGCGCCGCCCGATGTGTAGAGATGCCAGGCATCCAGCAGCAGGCCGACATTGCCAGTGCCGATCGCCGCCGCCAGCTCCAGCATGCCCTCCATGTTGTAAATGAAGTCATGCTGGTCGGACGGGCGCAGGCTTTGCGGGCCGATGAATTCTATGCCGAAGCGGATGCCCTGCTCGTTCAAGACTTCGGCAATCGCCCCGAAACGCTCCAGGTGCCAGTCGAAATTCTCGGCGAAGGGCCGCGTCGCCGAAGACGGCGGGCACCAGGTGGAAGAGCGGGTCGCGCCCATTTCGGCTGCGACCGCGGCGTAGCGTGGAAGTTCGGCCAAATCATCCCGCCATTCATCACTTTGCCAGCGGACCGTCATTCCCCAGGCGCCGTACTTAATGCCGGCATCGGCGAAGAGCGCGCTTGCCGCGCCCGCGCCCATCTCCGCCGCTTCTACAATGTTGAAGTCCAGGCCAGCAAATCCGCATTGTTTCGCCAATGCGATGCTATCCGCCAGTGAAAGCCCGCGGATCCCGAGCGCGCCGGGGCTTAAGGTCTTGTACATGGAAGCTCCCTTTCAATTGAATGCTCATCAACCAATCTACGCCGGGAATGATACCGCATTCGCCCCTGGGGCGCAGTATGGCATTATCATCATCCGACATGCCCGCGGCCGCCTGAATCGGCTATAATCTCGCTCGCAGGAGACTGGCATGGACGTGAAATCCCTCAAGAAGCAAGCGGCCGAAACCGCCGCTGAATGGGTCGAATCCGGCATGGTCGTCGGCCTGGGCAGCGGAAGCACCGCCATCTTCGCCACCCGCCGCCTCGCCCAGCGCCTCGGCCAGGGCGAGCTGCAGGATATCCTTGGCGTCCCGACATCGCTCGCCACGGAAGCGGCCGCCAATGCGCTCGGCATTCCACTGACGACCCTGGCCGCGCGCCCACGCGTCGACATGACGATTGACGGCGCCGATGAGGTCGATCCCGACCTGAACGTGATCAAGGGCGGCGGCGGCGCGCTCCTGCGCGAGAAGATCGTGGCGCAGGTCAGCGCGCGCCTGGTCATCGTCGTCGATGAATCCAAGCTGTCGCAGCGGCTGGGCACGCGATTTTACGTGCCGGTGGAGACCGCGCCCTTCAGTTGGGAATCTCAGGCCGGCTTCCTGGAGCACCAGGGAGCGGAGGTGGCGCTGCGGATGGATGAGGGCCGGCCGTATCGAACGGACCAGGGCAACCTCATCCTCGATTGTCGCTTCGGTCCGATCGCCGACGCGGCGGAGCTTGCGGCGACGCTCAAGTCACGGGCCGGGATCGTGGAGCATGGTTTGTTCATTGGGATGGCGAGCGATGTGGTTGTCGCGGGTGTGGATGGGGTAAGGCATCTGCGCAAGCCGTGATGATTTCGCATGGGCGACCGCTCTATTGGCCGCGGAGTAATGGAGAGGGCGAGCCAAGGCTCGCCCCTACAATTTCGCGTTGCGCGGATTCGTCTTGTTGCGGGCGACTCACAGGCACAGCCCGTCAGTCGCCCATACATTTTCTTGTTTTCAACATCCCGCTATGAAATCCCTCACACTCGGTGTACTCGGCGCACTCGGTGGTAAAATCCTTGTGACAAACCCGCAGCGCGTAAGGAGCCAGTCATGACCGAAAAACCCGATTGGCGCGAGGACGGCGTCCGCATCGTCCGCAGTCACGAGCTCGACAGCAACACGCCGCAGACTCCGGGCATGACCCGCGCCGCCGCCATCAACCATGCCAAGGCCGGCGCCAACAAGCTTTGGGCGGGCACGGTCAACATCCAGCCGAACGCCAAGACCGGCGCCCACCACCACGGCGAACTGGAAAGCGTCATCTATGTCATGAGCGGGCGCGCGCGCATGCGCTGGGGTGAAAACCTGGAATTTGTCGCCGAAGCCGATCCGGGCGACTTTATCTATGTGCCGCCCTTCGTGCCGCATCAGGAGATCAACGCCAAACCGGACGAGCCGCTGGTCTGCATTCTCGTCCGCAGCGACCAGGAAGCCATCGTCGTCAACCTCGATATCGAACCGGCTGAAACATCAGAAGAGATCTGGATCGGGCCTAACCACCCGGGCGCGCCCGAATAAAAACTGCCCCCGGAAGCAAGTCCTACGCTATATCGATTTTGCAAGTTGTGGAATAATAGCTGACCGCGGACCACTGTCCGAGCGCGCCGCGCCCGCGATTGGGCGCGCGCATCCCTGAAGAATCGCAGGCTGCTCCCGCGGGCGGCCAGCAGCGGAGGCAAGGCAAGATGCAAAACCAAGGCGAGTCCAGCGCATTTCTCATCTGCGATGACTTGTACAAGATCTTTAAGGTCGCCGATATCGAGGTGATGGCGCTGCAGGGGCTGGACCTGACGGTAAAGCGGGGCGAATTGGTCGGCGTGGTCGGCGCCAGCGGCAGCGGCAAGACCACGTTGATGAACGTGCTGGGCGGCTTGACCCGTCCCTCGGCCGGTCAAGTCATCGTGGATGGCAAGAATCTGCTCAAGCTCAGCGCGCGGGAATTGACCACCTACCGCCAGGTGGAAGTCGGCTTCGTCTGGCAACAGGGCAGCCGCAACCTCATACCGTACCTGTCCGCGCTGGATAACATCCGCCTGCCGATGACGCTGGCGGGGAAAGCCGGGGGCGAGGTCGATCAGCGAGCGCGCGAATTAATGGACCTGGTTGATCTCGCTGACCGCTATGATCACCAGCCGATTCAACTGTCGGGCGGGGAGCAGCAACGGGTCGCCATCGCTGTCGCGCTGGCGAATGAGCCTAAGTTGCTGCTGGCGGATGAGCCGACCGGCGAGCTGGATTCCGCCACATCCGACCAGGTCTACGCGCTCTTCCGCCACCTGAACAGCGAACTGGGCTTGACGATCTGCATCGTCAGCCACGATCCCTTGATCGCCGAGCAGGTGCAGCGGCTGGTGCAGATCCGCGATGGCAAGCTGGCGGCCGAGACCGTGCGGCGGCGCCCGGGGGCGAAGACGGCGCCGCGCAAAGCCGATGCGGCAACCGGCGCCGACGCTCGCTGGGACGAACATTTTGAAGAGTTGATTGTATTGGATTCGGCCGGGCGCTTGCAGATTCCCAAACATTACCGCGAAGAACTGGGGTTTCAGAATCGGGTTGAGATGGAAGTCGCTGACGGCGGCATCCTGATCCGCCCGGCGCGCAACCTGGACGAGACTTCGTCCCAGGCCGAGATTCAGATTGAGCGGGAGATTCGCGCCGGCAATGGCGCCCAAGGCGGTTTGCTTTCACGCATTCGGGGGAAGAAACAATGACGGATTTGGCAATCGCAGCGCAGGATGTGGGACGGGTATACCCCTCCGACTCGGGTGATGTGCATGCCTTAAGAGACGTCAGCTTCGCCGTCGAGCGCGGGCGATTTGTCGCGCTGCGCGGGCGTTCCGGCAGTGGCAAGACAACCCTGCTCAATTGCGTCGGCGGTCTGGACAAGCCAAGCAGCGGGCGGATCTGGATACAGGGCATGGACATTGCGACGCTGGACGAGGCCGAGCGTACGCGCTGGCGGCGGGAAAACATCGGTTTTGTCTTCCAGCAGATGGGCTTGCTGCCCAGTTTTTCCGCTTATGAGAATCTCGATCTGATGGCGCGCTTGGGCGGCCTGCCGCGCTCGGAGCGGCGCGATCGCATCCTGGAAAGCCTGGAGATGGTTGACCTGCTGGATTATTATGACCATCGGCCATACGAGATGTCGGGCGGGCAGCAGCAGCGCATCGCCATCGCCCGCGGCCTGGTCGCCGAGCCGGATTTGATCCTTGCGGATGAACCGACCAGCGAACTCGACAGCGAAACAACGCACAAAATAATGGCGGTGCTGAATAACTTCGTCAGCAAGAAGGGCACGTCAATCTTGCTTTCGAGCCACGACCCAATCGTGGACGAGTATGTCGATCGCGTCATTACGCTGGTCGACGGGCAGATCGCTGACGGGAGCTAGCGCAAGCATGCTGGCGAAGGCCGCGGCATTTCTATTTCTCTTTTATTTCATCCAGGACAATGCGCTTTTCCAGGATGTCAGCGCCGAGGCGGGCATCAGGGCGGCGCATCGGGGCATTTCGGAAGAAATTTCGCCCGATGCTTCCGGCGACGGCTATCTGGCGGCCGGTTCCGCCTGGGCCGATTATAATGGCGATGGTTGGGTTGATCTCTTCGTCACCGGCAACCTGGACCCGAACGTGCTCTATCGCAATAATGGCGACGGCAGCTTCGCCGTTTCCGAATACTCCGACATGCTCAGCCTGCCGAATATACCGAGCGGCGGAGCGGCCTGGGCTGATTACGACAATGATGGCTGGCGAGATCTCTATGTGTTGAACATGGGGCCGAACCGGCTGTTTCGCAATTTGGCGGGCGCGGGCTTCGCTGATGTGACGCTTGAGGCCGGGGTCGGCGATATCGGCAAAAGTATGGCGGCGGCCTGGGCTGATTATGACGAGGATGGCCATCTCGATCTCTACGTGGCGAACGGGTCTTGCGCGCCGGCTTGCGAAGTCGGCGATTTTTCGCGCAGCCGCGACGCGCTTTATCGCGGCAACGGCGGCGGCAGCTTCACCGATGTCAGCGGCCTGCTGGGTTTTGAGGCATTGCTGGGCGCGGGTTCAGCCGTCAGCTGGGTCGATTTTGACGATGACCGCGACCTCGATCTCTACGTGGTCAACGACAGCCGGGTCAATTCACTGGGCAACGTGCTCTGGCGCAACGATGGGAAGGGCTGCGGCGGCTGGTGCTTCCATAATGCGAGCGCGGCATCAGGCGCCGGCGTCCTGACGCCTGGCATGGGTCTGGCGACCGGCGATTACGACAACGATGGCGATCTGGACTTTTACATTTCCAACATGCCGGGGCCGATGGCGCTGCTGGAGAATACGGGTGACGGACGCTTTGTGGATGCGGGCGCGCGCGCGGGCCTGGATTATGCGACAGGCGAGGCGGGCGGCTGGGGCACGGGGTTTTTCGACTATGACAACGATGGCTGGCTCGATCTCTATTTGACCGCCACGGGAATCGCGCCCGATCCTGGCCCGGCGGGGACGCTCCTCCCCTACCCCGACATGCTATATCATAATCGGGGCGCCGGCAGCTTCGCGGCGATGTCGCATGCGCTTTTCAGCGATGGCGTTTATCCGGCGATGGGCTTCAGCGCTGCCGATTACAACCGCGATGGCCGCGTCGACTACTTGCTGACGCGCTGGAATGAAGGGCCACGCCTGCTGCAAAATCGCTCGTATGACGCCGCGAGCAATGGCTGGATCGCTTTTGAAGTGCAAGGCGGCGGCATGATCGCCCGCGACGCCTTCGGCACGCGACTGCGGGTCGTGACGGATGATGGTCTGGCCCAGGCGCGCGAGTTGCGATCGGGCACGAGCCGGGGCGCGGGGGATGAATTGCTTCTGCATTTCGGATTGGGCGATGCCGCGATTAAGCGTGTCATCGTCAGTTGGCTCAACGGCGACTATCACGAATATACGAATGTACTGCCAAACCAGCGTTGCCTGATTTCCTGGGAGGAGATGCGCTGCGAAGGCCAGTCTTGACTGAGAGGCGCGCATGACACGGACCGTGTTCCTATTCATATTCTGTTTCAGCCTGCTTTGGGGCGGCTTAACTTCCCCGGTTGTGGCTCACCAGCCCTTCTGTGAATTCGCCGACTTGACCGCCGACGCGCCTTGGCCTGTCCCGGACGCCAGAATCTCTTATGCTTATTTTGGCAATGTTTATCCTGCGGGCGATGTCGATTTCTTCCGCTTTGAAGCGGAAATGGGCCAGTCTGTGCTCATCAGCTTGAGCATTCCCGCGATTGAAGACATTGAGGTGTATACACCAGTCCTGGCCCTGTTTGGCCCGGGCATAGCCACTGATGCCGCCCCGGCCTTGCCCGCTGGCGTCAATCTGCCAGCGGGGTCCGGCGCCATGCTGGTAGATTTGGGCGAAGAACCGGTGTACTGGTTCGAGCCCTTTGGAAGGAAGTACTATTGGAATTGGGAGGACCGATTTTTTGTGGCGCCGGAGAGCGCCGCGTATACGGTGGCGCTTTGGCATCCGCGGGACGAGATCGGCCGCTATTCCTTTGTGATCGGGCAGCGCGAAGTCTTTGGCGGCCAAGCGGACTGTTTCGCCACTTATGACGCCTATTGGACGCCGCTTGCGCCGGGACAAAATCCTTATCGCGATACCGTCATTCCGGGGGGGGCCATGACCCAGGATCACAGCCGGATGTTCCCGCTGCCTGCGGAGGGCGCGCCCACCGTCGCGCTGCAACTGTTCCCGCTGGATGCCGACGGATATTTCCTGCGCCTAAAGACGCGCAATTTCACGTTTAGGCCGCAGGCTGTCGGTAAGGCGCCGGCGCCGCGCGAGGGACATGCGCATCTTTATCTCGACGGCGAAAAAATTGCGACAGTATTGGGGGAATGGCTCTATCTGAAATCACTGCCGGAAGATGCCGAACAGCTGTCCGTCCAGCTATACGCCAACGATCACAGCGCCTTCACGGTTGATGGAAATCTGATTTCGGATGCGGTGACAATTGCCGAAGCGCGGCATGAAAGCTGAATTTTTCGATGGATGATTTGCATCCAATTGCGCGAGACATTACCGACCTGCTTGAAGCGGAAGGCTGCTGGCACGAGACATTCCGGCATGAGCCCGTGCGCACAAGCGAAGAAGCGGCGGCCACACGTCCCGGTTACAACTTGCGGCAAGGCGCCAAGGCCCTCATCCTGCGCGTGAAGGTGTCCAAGAAAAACAAGTTCTTCGTGATGCTCGTTTTCCCGGCCGATCGCCGCTTCAACGGCAAAGCCGTCAAGGTCTACTTCTCGGCGCGTGATATCCGCTTCGCCAGCGCCGAAGAAGTGGCAAAGCTGACCGGCGGCGTAGAGCCGGGCGGCGTGCCGCCCTTCGGCCATTTCTTCGGCCTGCCCGTTTATGCCACGCCCGAGCTGTTTGCAGAATCGCGAATCGTCTTCAACGCCGGCGATCGGCGCTTTTCGCTCGCTATGAAGGCCGCCGATTATCGCCGTTTGGCGCGCCCGCGCGAGTTTTCCTTCGTCTGATTTCCGTGTTAGAACCAGGCATCGCGTCTAAAGCAAATTGGCGCCACAGCCCCTATCGGCAGCAGCGGAGGCGGAGGCATTATGTCCTTTGAAATCATCGTGGCCGGCCATATCGCTCTGGATATATTGCCTGGTTTGTCGTCTCTGAGCGCCCATCAGGTCATTGACGAAGGCAAGGTGTATGAGATTGGACGTCTGTCCTATTCGACCGGCGGCGCCGTATCGAACACCGGCCTGGCCCTGAGCCGCCTCGGTATCGAAGTCGGATTGCTGGCCGCCGTCGGCGACGACTGGCTCGGGCGCGCAATCCTGGATTATGTCCGCGGCTTCGGCGCCGACCTCGGCAATCATATACAGACAGTTCCCGGCGCAGCCAGCCCATACACGATTGTCATTGAGCCGCGCAATCATGACCGCACCCTGCTCACCTACACCGGCGTCTACGAAGATTATGACCTGGCCAATATCGACCTCGACCTGGTCGCCGACTGCAAAATCTTCCATCTGGGTTATCCGACGCTGCTGCCGCGCCTGTTCGCCGACGATGGCGCGGGCCTGCTTTCGCTGCTGAAAGCCGTCAAGGATTGTGGCGCCATCACCTCGGTCGATCTGTCTTTGCCGCCGCCGGATCAACCCAGTGGGCGGGCGAATTGGCCTGCCATCCTGCAGCGCTGCCTGCCCTTCATCGACATTTTTGTTCCCAGCCTGGAAGAGATCTTGTATATGCTGCGACGCCGGGACCTGGAACGCTGGCGCAACCGGTCCCAAGAAAATGTCAGCGCCGAATACCTGGCCGGTTTAGCCGACGAGATATTGGCGATGGGCGCCGGCATCGCCGGCTTCAAACTTGGCGAGCGCGGCCTGTACTTGCAGTGCGCATCCGCGACGGAGCGGCTGCAATTCCTCGAGGCGCTTGGCCAGCGTCCGGAAGTCTGGGCGGGCGCGCGAACCTGGCAGTCCGCGTTTCAAGTTGAAGTTGCCGGCACAACCGGCGCCGGCGATGCTGCCTATGCCGGTTTGTTGGCCGCCCTCGTCCGCAGCCAGGCGCCCGCGGCCTGCGCGCGCTGGGCTTGCGCGGTTGCCGCCTGCAATATTGAAGCGGCCGATGCCACCAGCGGCGTCCGCAGTTGGGATGCGACCGCCGCGCGTTTGGCGGCCGGCTGGGACAGTCGATGAGTCGCAGGCCCTTCTCTATGCCGGGATTTATCATGCGGCCACGATTCTAAATTGCGCCGTTTTTGCTTCAGACCGGATGCTGGGAAATCAAGCGGCGGCGCCAGTCTCAAGTCTGATTCGCCGCCAACTCAGTCAGTGTCGCGCGTGATCGGGCCTTGGCCCGGGTCCAAGGGATGTTGCGGCAAAAACAGCGTTAAGACGACCGCGAGCAAGCTCAAGGCGGTTACCAGGAAGAGCAGTGGCCGGTAGGAAGCGAAGAGATCGAAGATGAGCCCGGCGGCGAAGGGCGCGGTGGTGCCGGTCAATGTGAGGAAAACAACCATCAAACTGCTGATGCGCCCGAAGAAGGCGGCGCCATAGCTATCGGCGACGATCAAGGGCCGACTGAGCGTATGGGCGCCGATGGCCATACCGAAAAGGGCGACAAAGACGAAAATCAGCGGCGCCGCGCTGCCCAGCAGCATGGTCGCCATTGCCGACGCCAGCAGAAGGAACACGGCGATGACCATTGTTTTGCTCGAGAAGCGGCGCTCCAGCGGCACAAAGATCACTCGGCCTGCCACTTGCATCAAACCGATGGCGCCGCTGGCGAGCGCGGCGCTGCTCGGATGGATGTTCATGCTGATCAGCAGCGGTACAAAATGCACGCGCACTGCTGAGATGCTGAGCGTGGAGAATGAAAATGCCAGGGTCAGTATCCAGAAGTAACGCGAACGCAAGACGGCGCGCAGGTTAATGTCTGGCTGCTTCTGTTTCGCCGCCGCTTCAGTGGCGCCGTCGGGCTGCAAGCCCATATCCGCCGGTTTGCCCCGCAGCACTAGCGCATGCAAGGGAATAGTAATGAGACCCAGCAATACGCCGAGGATGAAGATCGCCTGCCGCCATCCATAAGCGACCAGCAGCGCATCAGCCAGCGGTATAAATATCGTGCTGGAAAAACCGGCGATGAGAGTCATGACCGTTATCGCCGTGCCGCGCTTGCGCAGGAACCAGGTGGCGACGACCACGAAGGCCGGCTCATAAAGTATGGCGGCCCCGCAAACCCCCATCAGCGCCATGACGACAATGAATTCGGGATAGGTATCCACTTGTGACCAGAGCAGAACCATGATGGTCGCGCCGATGGAACCGACGGTCATCAGCAAGCGCGAGCCGTGCCGGTCCAGCCAGTAACCGACCGGGAAGGCGATGAAACCTGTGAGCAAAAGAGACAGCGAGAAAGCGCCGGAAATCTCCGCGCGGGACCAGCCCAAATCCGCTTCCATCGGCGCGATCATGACGGTGAAGGCATAGACCATGACGCCATAAGAGACGGCTTCGGTGATTGACAGGGCGAGGGCAATATACCAGCCGTAATAGATAGACGGCCGCTTCCAGCTTCGTTTCATTTGGCGCGTTCAGCGTTTCACGATTAGCACGGATGCCAGAATAGGTAAAGAGAATCGCAAGCTCAAGTGGCAAATTCGCCCGGCCGGAGCGCGCCGGGCGGACGCTTGGCCAAGTTCTGCTATACTCGGCGCGGATTAGCCCAAGCGACGAGGAGAAAGAGCATGCCCCTGCGCAGTCACGACTGGTTTTTACGTAGTGGACAGGCGGGCTTCAAAGCGCGCAGCCGCATGAAAAACCAGGGTACGCCACAGGAAATGTTCGATGGTCGGCCGGTCATCGGCATCTGCAACACCTGGTCCGAATTGACGCCTTGCAACGCGCAGCTGCGCATCCTGGCGGAACATGTCAAACGCGGCGTCCTGGAGGCCGGTGGTTTTCCCCTGGAATTCCCGGTCATGTCCCTCGGCGAAACCTTGATGCGGCCGACAACGATGCTTTATCGCAATCTCGTCAGCATGGATGTCGAAGAGTCCATTCGCGCCAATCCACTGGATGCGGCGGTCTTGCTTGTCGGCTGCGACAAGACAACGCCGGCCGCCATCATGGGGGCATGCAGCGTCGACATCCCCAGCATCGTGGTGACCAGCGGTCCCATGCTCAACGGCAAGTTCCAGGGCCGGGATATCGGCGCCGGCACGGACAAGTTTCGTTTCACCGAAGAGTGGCGCAGCGGCAACATGAGCAGCGCCGACTATATCGAAGCGGAAACTTGCATGTCGCGCAGCGACGGGCATTGCATGACGATGGGCACGGCTTCGAGCATGGCTTGTGTGGTCGAGGCCCTGGGTCTGATGCTGCCGGGCGGCGCCGCCATACCCGCGCCCGACGCGCGCCGCCGCCGCCACTGCCACTACACTGGCAATCGCATTGTTGAGATGGCACAGGAAAACCTGAAACCTTCCAAAATACTGACGCGGCGCGCTTTCGAGAACGCGATTGTGGTCAACGCCGCCATCGGCGGCTCAACCAATGTGATTCTGCATTTGTTGGCGATAGCCGGCCGCGTCGGCGTCGATCTCTGCCTCGACGACTTCGACCGCCTGGGCGCTGAAATCCCGCTGCTGGTCAATCTCAAGCCTTCGGGCGACTTCCTGATGGAAGAGTTCTATTATGCCGGTGGCTTGCCAGTCGTGATGCAGAATCTCGGCGAAATCATCGACCTGGATGCCATCACGGTGACCGGCCGCAGCCAGGCCGAAAACACCGCAGGCGCGGTCTGCTACGACAGGCAGGTCATCGCGCCGCTGGAAGAACCCTTCCAGGAGCAGGCCGGTATCGCGGTGCTCCGCGGCAATCTCTGCCCGGATGGCGCGGTGATCAAGCCGTCGGCCGCCTCCCCGCAGTTGCTGCAGCATCGTGGGCCGGCCCTGGTATTCGAATCGCTGACGGATTTCCTCGCGCGCATTGACGACCCCGATCTTGATGTTGACGAGAACACGGTGCTGGTGCTGCAGAATGTCGGCCCCAAGGGATTCCCCGGCATGCCGGAGGTGGGCAACATGAGTTTGCCGCGCAAGCTGCTCGACAGAGGCCTGCGCGATTTGCTGCGGCTATCCGACGGGCGCATGAGCGGCACGGCTTATGGCGCTGTTGTCTTGCATATCGCGCCGGAAGCAGCTGTGGGCGGGACGCTGGCCCTGGTGCAAACAGGCGACATGATCGAGCTGGATGTGCCGGCGCGCCGCCTGCATCTCGATGTGCCGCCGGAAGAATTGGCGCGGCGTCGCCACTGCTGGCTGCCCGCGACGGACGATAGCGCCCGCGGCTATACTCGGATCTTTCTTGACCATGCGCAGCAGGCCGATCGCGGCGTCGATTTCGATGTCCTGGTCGGCGGCTCGGGGGCCGGCGTGGTCGCCACCAGCGACGCCCAGGCTGAAGCCGTCTGATTGGCTAATCGCCGAGTATGTCGCAGATTTCGCCGGTGGCGCGCAATAAGATGTACACTGCGTTGAGCGGCTACAGGACAGGGCCGCCCGGCGCCTAAGCGGCGAATTCGGGCTCTCCCGTCCGCGCCCGGCCGGCCGGTCTGAATAACCAAGAAGGGACCAAACTCATGCCAACACTTCCCAACTACATACAATTTGAAGGCCGTTACTGGGACACCGCCTCGATCCGCAATGCGCTTGATTACCAAGGTGTCAAAGCCCCGCACACGGGCCAGCCCTTCAGCGAAGCCATGCTCCTCGGTGTGAGCGGCGGCGCGACCTTCGGCTACTTCACTTTCCATTACAAAGGTTACGACCCGCAGGTCAACTTGCTGACGCGCAATACTTTCGAACCGATGGAGCGAATCTTCGACCGCCTGAAAATACCGCGAGAGTCGGTGAAGAGCGCAAGCGCGAACAAAGCGCGGCAGAACCTCATCGACGCGCTGGAAGAGGGCTACGCGCCGATCGCCAGCCCAGACGGCGCCTTGCTGCCCTACAATGCCCTGCCCTACGACGAGGCCAACTGGCACACCATGCCGCTGGTCATTTACGGTTATGAGCCGGAGGCAGGCGAGGCATATATTTCCGATCGCAGCCGCGTCGGATTGACCGTTGGCACGGACGAGCTTGATGCGGCGCGCGCCCGCGTGAAGAAGGATCGGCATGGCCTGCTCTTGCTCGGCGCGCCCGATGAGGCCAGTTTAGCCGCGGCGATCCGGGCCGGCATCGACAATACCATCCAGCTCATGACGGAGAAGCCGCCCAAAGGCTCGGCAAAGAATTTCGGCCTGCGCGCGCTGCTGCATTGGGCGGAAATGCTGGAGAAGACGAGCAAAGGCAGTTGGGCGCGTGAATATGCGAGCGGTCGACCGCTGCTGGCCGTTCTGATCAGCTCATACACCTTTTTGGGTCCGGCCTTTGGCAAGACAATGGGCGCCGAGCGCGATGTCTATGCCGACTTCCTCGAGGAAGCGGCGCAGGCCCTTGATATGAGCGCGTTGACCGATGTCGCGGCGCAATACCGCGAGTCGGCGGCGGCCTGGAAGGGCTTGCTGAACAGCCTGCTGCCATCGGGCGCGCCGCTATTGGGCGAAGCGCGCGAAGCCATCGACCGCAAGACTGCGCTCTTCATAGAGAGCGGCGCCGCGAAGCTGGATGAAATCATCAGCTGCAATCAAGGTCTGGAAGCCTTGAAAACCGGGGCGGACGATGACTTCCCACTGAGCGAGGCGGAAATCGCCGACCTGCGCGCTAACATTCGCAGCTGCGCGCTGCAGGTCCATGACGCGGAAGAGGCGGCTGTGCTGGCGCTGAAGGATGCTGTTTCAGGCTAGGGCGCCCGGCCCAGCAGGTTCAGCCAATTGAACATGTGGTGACTTTCAGTCGCCATTTGCCGTGAAATCTTTGCGGGCAATCGGGTCAAAGTAGTATTGTATGAACAGTCAGTGACTAGATGACCGGCCCGGCCCTTACTTAACTCGCGCAAACTGGAGACAAAAACTTATGAAAGCCATCATGGTCATGTTCGATTCGCTAAACCGGCGCTTGATGCAGCCTTACGGCTGCAATTGGGTGCGCACGCCGAACTTCGCGCGCCTGGCGGAACGCAGCGCCACATTCGAAAACGCCTACATCGGCAGCATGCCCTGCATGCCGGCGCGGCGCGAATTGCATACCGGGCGTTACAATTTTTTGCATCGCGGCTGGGGGCCGCTCGAGCCATTCGACGACTCGATGCCGCAAATCCTCGATGAAAACGGTGTGCATTCGCATAAAGTCACCGATCATCAACACTACTGGGAAGATGGCGGCGCCACCTATCATACGCGTTTTACGACGCACGAATTCTCGCGCGGTCAAGAGGGCGATCCCTGGAAAGGCGTTGTCGAGGCCGGCGTCGCCAGCAAAGGCGCCGACCGACGCTTCCGCACGCGCCTGCAAGATCAGGTCAACCGCGAATACCTCAACGAAGAAGCGCTGATGCCGCAGGCCCAGACTTTCGCCAAGGGCCTGGAGTTCATTCGCCGAAATGCCGACGCGGACAACTGGTATCTGCAAATCGAGACATTTGATCCGCATGAGCCCTTCTTCACGCAGCCGGGCTGGAAAGAACTGTATCCGCATGAGTACGACGGCCCGCTCTTCGATTGGCCGCCCTACCAGCGCATCAGCGAGCCGCCGGAGCAAGTCCAGCACATGCGTTACGAATATGCCGCGCTGATGAGCATGTGCGATCACTATCTCGGAACAGTGCTGGATTTAATGGACGAGCTTAAGCTCTGGGAGGATACGCTCCTTATCGTCACGACTGACCATGGCTTCCATTTGGGCGAGCATGACTGGTGGGGCAAGGCGCGCATGCCCTGGTACAACGAACTGGCGAATATCCCCTTCTTCGTCTGGGATCCGCGCTCCAAGGTGGCGGGGGAGCGTCGCGAGAGTTTGGTGCAGAATATCGATGTGCCAGCGACCTTGCTCGAATACTTCGGCGTCGAACGCCCGGAGGACATGCAGGGCGTACCCCTGCGCGCCACTGTCGCGGACGATTCGCCGGTGCGGGAAGCGGCGCTCTATGGCGCGCATGGCGGGCACGTCAACGTCACGGACGGGCGCCATGTTTACATGCGCGCTTCGGCGAATGCGGACAATCAGCCGATCTACAACTACACCTTGATGACGACGCACATGCGCAATCGCTTCCAGGTGGAAGAATTGCAGGACATCCAACTGGCGGCGCCCTTCGCCTTCACCAAGGGCTGCCGAACGATGAAGATCACCACCGAACGCGCGCCGCTGCGCGCTCCTGTCGAATTCGAGACTTTGCTCTTCGATCTCGAAGGCGATCCTGGGCAATTGAACCCAATTCAGGATGCGGCCCTGGAGGCGCAAATGGTCGAAAAGATGCTGGGCTTGATGCGAGCGAACGAAGCGCCAAGCGAGCAATACCAGCGGCTGGGTTTGGCCTAACACTTAACCTGAAAATGGCTTCACCGAATCATTTACACTTGCTAAAGAATAGGAGAACAAAATATGGAACTAGCCAAAGGCACCGTGGAAATTAGCCTTTCCAATGCAAAAGCCATTGTTGAAACATTGCCGATTATGCGCAGCTCTGATGCCGTGGTGTTTGACATTGAAACGACGGGTCTTAACAAAAAAAGGCATGAAATTGTCTCGATTGCAGCCAGATCGCCTAGCGATGAGGTGGGAATGCAAACCTTGATTATGCCTAAGCGCCCACAAGAACTTCTGAAGAAAGATAGTGAAGGCAAGAGCGCTTATGATATTAACCGTATTCATCCAGACGATCTGGTCGGCAGTCCCACTTTTGAGGAAGCGTATCCCCTCATAAGGAAAACCTTGGAAAATAAGTACTGGATATGTTGGAATGCGGACTTCGATGTTGAGTTTCTTGACGAGATTTGCGACCGCCGCAATGTTGAGCATATTCCCCGTTTTGGAGTGTGGTGCGCCATGGAACTCTTGTCGCCGCTTGAACTTGCCCCGATTTTGTGGACAGCCAAGTTGTCCAATAAAATCAGGTGAGGAAGGCAGGTAGGAGTCGATGATGAAGTATCCGGATGAGTTGAAACGTGAGGCGCTTAATTTGGCCTCCAAGCCCGGTATGTCTGTG
>JAJDUC010000065.1 GCA_022826865.1 Anaerolineae bacterium | reverse complement strand
GCCGACGATGTTTAATGCCTACTCTGGACAGGCGCAAGCGATCATACTTGACGAATCTGTCAAGCAAGGCGGTCACCGGCGCAGTGTCGAAAACCGAATTGTCGATGCGTCTATTCTGCAAGAGCGTCGCGGGATGTGGCTCGGGTTTGTGATGGGGTTTTCGATTATCATCGCTGGCACAGCCATAATCCTGCAAGGCTACAGTGCGGAAGGCCTGCTGCTGATCGCAGGTGATGCCGCAATCCTGGCGACGGTGTACATCAACGAACGTCGCAAGCGCGTACCCTGATGGCTTTGAAATGATTGTATGGTCGGCCTTCTCAATTTGACCGGGCAGTACACGGTCGATTGGGGCGGTCAGGCGGCGGCGAGTTTGATTGGGTCGCTGCCGACGCTTTTTATCTTTGTGTTCTTCCAAAGGTACTTCATTCGGGGCCTGACGCTGGGCGCGGTGAAGGGGTGATAAAGCGCCGCAAGCGACAAAAGACTATTTACTGAGTTATCATCTTGTGTGATCTTTTGAGTAGTGACCAAAACCGACCTTCGTCTATAATTCCATAGGAAGGTTCTGGCTTCGGTGCAGTAGATACTAATTGTCCGCTACCGTTGCTTGTCTTAGTTTCCTTGTCAGACGACGGCTGAGATTGATTCTTGTTTTGATTTCTATTTTTTTCAGACATTTGTATCTCCCGAGGACACCGTGACTGAACATGATGCAAAGCTGAGTTATCAGCAACTAAGTGTCATAGAATTACTAAAAGCCCACCTTCAATCTCAGAAAGACGCTATTGCGGTTTTAGAAAACAAAGCGCAACAGAATTTTACCATTATCAATATAATAGCCGCAATTGTAGCGGCGCTCAACCCAGGGCAATCGCATCAAATTTAAATTGCGCCGATAAATGACATTTTCCCCTCAAATTATGTAATCCGTAGGGGCGTCTCGTGAAACGCCCGCAATTTGCAGGCCATTTTCAACGGGCGTCTCACGAGACGCCCCTACACTTCCGCAATTTTCTTAGCGAACCGCTCATTATGATTTTGATGCGATTGCCCTGGCGCCTTGCCATCGCCGCTCCTTGCCCGCGCCGCCCGCTTGAATGTGCCGTGCTGCGGCGGCATATCGACGCCGTCGCCGCCCAGCATGTCGCGAATCGGCAGGATTTGCAGACGCCGATAGCGCCGCCTCATAAATCGTTCTTTTGCTCCTTGGGAACAGTACCATTATAATCCAGGATGATACAGTTGATGAGTTTCGGAATCAGGCAAGACCGTCTAACATTGCGCTCAAAACAATGCCATCCGTATCCAGGCACAATCATCTTACCGGGCAGAACATAAGGACAACCCATCTTGACCACATTAACCCCCAACTCCCTCCCCTTCGCCCTGCCGGGCCGCTTCTACCGCGGCAACCTGCACGGCCACTCCACCAACTCCGACGGCGATTGGACGCCCGCGGAATACATCCGCCAATATCGCCAAAACGGCTACGACTTCGTCGCGCTGACCGACCATTGCCTGGAAACCTACGGCTATGCGATCACGGATACGCGCCGCTTCCGCAGCGACGACTTCACCACCCTGATCGGCGCTGAACTGCACCCGGGGCGCATCGAGTCCGGCTCGCCCTGGCACTTGCTGGCGGTCGGCCTGCCGCTGGATTTCGAGACGCATTGCGAAGGCGATACCGGCGCCAGCGTTGCGCGGCGCGCAATCGAAGCCGGCGCCTTCGTAGCGGCGGCCCATCCCAATTGGTACGCCCTGACAGTGGCGGATTTTGAGTCGCTGGGCGCGGCGGACGCGGTCGAGTGCTACAACGGGACTTGCGACGCCGGCAATGACCGCGGCTACAGTTGGCACTTCATCGACATGCTGCTGCATCGCGGCCATCGCGTCGGCGCCATCGCCGTCGACGACCTGCACGCCCACGACCAAATGGCCGATTTCATGCGCGGCTGGGTTTTTGTCAAGGCGGCCGAACTGACACCGGAGGCGCTGCTGCAGGCGCTCAAGGCCGGGCATTATTATTCCAGCACGGGCGCGCAGCTGCACAATGTCGAACTTGTCGGGCGCGGCAGGCTGGTCGTCGAATGTTCGCCGGCGGCGCAGATTCTGGTCACCGGGGATCGTGCGGGCTCGCTGCGCGTCAGCGGCGTCGGCTTGACACGGGCGGAATTCGACCTGACGGACGTGGATTCGCGCTGGCTGCGGGTGACGGCGCGGGATGCGGCCGACTGCCGTGCCTGGACGAACCCGCTGTGGCTGGGCTGAGGCGGGCGTTGCCCTTGTCACCGCTGTCAGTTGGCGTTCATCCCTCCCGCAACTGACGCGCCAGCAAACCGCTGACCAGGCCCCGCGCAGGTCTTGCTGTTTTTGTTCGTCTTCTTTCAGCGCTTCTTCATCTCCAGACAGGGGCTTGGCTTGGTTTATGTGTAGCCCCTAACTATTGGGGGGGGAAAACCTCGGAACGATTTCTCGTATAATGTATTAACAGTATTAATTTCCCGCGTTGAAAGCAGGTCAGTCGATGAATTTCGAGAATTTGAAAGCAGAGTTATATCGGTCAGACGCGTTAAGAGCGGACGATGAAATGCAGCAAAAAGTCGTCGATCGGATAAAACCGGAGCAAACAGATCGCTGGCCGCTTGAGTTGAATTTTCAAGTGCGAGAGTCTCTGTTGCAAGCCGGAATCGATAAGCCGTATCTTCATCAGGCAGAGGCGATACAGCGCTCGCTGGAGGGCAGCGATGTGGTGCTGGAATCGCCGACAGCCAGCGGAAAGACACTTGCTTTCACCGCGCCGATGCTGCATGAGTTGCTGAAAGATTCCAGCGCCCATGCCTTGATGATTTATCCGATGAAAGCGTTAGCTTTCGACCAGCGCCTGCAACTGCGCAAAGTGTGTGAGCCACTTAAAATAGAGTCTTGGCCCTACGATGGCGATACCGATAAAGAGCATAAAGACGCAATGCGCGCTGCGCCTCCACAAATACTGCTGACGAACCCAGAATACTTGAACAGTTCGTTTCTGGCTTATGCGGAAAAATGGCGTGGTTTTCTGGCAAATCTACGTTACATTGTTATTGATGAGATGCACGAGTATCGTGGTTTCTTTGGCAGTAATATGGCTTTGCTGCTGCGGCGATTCTTTTTGCAGTTGGAACGTTTGGGCTCGTCTCCGCGTGTATTCCTCTCCACGGCAACTTGCGCCAATCCAGTCGAGCATGCAAAGAACCTTACCGGACGCGATGTCGAATTAGTGCAAGCGCGTGATGTGCTACGGCCTCGTCGCCATTTCCTCTTCGTCAATCCCGTAATTCCCGAACACTTATACCGGCCAATCTTCCAACTTCGAATAGAAAACGCCGCAATGGCCATTTTGCGAGCTGGTTTGCAGGCTCTTATATTTTGCCCGACCAAGCGCTTTCTGGAAGATGCTTTCCGCAAATGCCAAAGCAGCGCCGCCGAGCTTGGCCTTGATGCCAATCATCTCTCGATCTTTCATGCTGACCTCAAGCACAAAACCCGACAGGAAATACAGCAGAAGATTAAAGAGCGCAAAACGCGCGTAATATTCACGACCAACGCGTTGGAATTGGGCTTGGACATTGGAGGGCTGGATGGCGTTGTTTTGGCAGGATTCCCATCCAATATCATGTCCGCATGGCAGCAGATTGGACGCGCCGGACGTAGCTGGGACCGGGATGCTTTCGTGCTCTTCTATGCAATGAACGATCCCATCGACCAGTTTTTCGCAAACAATGTCAAATCTTTCCTATATCGTCCATTTGACCATTTGGTAGTAGACCCCAAAAACAATCAATTGATAGAAAATCACCTGCCAGCTTTGGTGCAGGAGACCGCCGGAAAGTTGCAAGAAGTTGACAAGCGGGTGCTAGGCAGCGCATTTTATGATGCTTGCATACAAGAAGGCGGCAAGCCAATCAAGAACTACCGGCCGCAGTATTACATGAACCTCCGCGGTAGCATTGGCCGTTCCTACATGCTAAAGCGAGGAAGAGAAGAAGTAGGCCAGATTTCGGAGTTTCGCCGTTTCAGGGAAGCCTACACTGGAGCCATCTTCACATTCTTCGGCAGGAAGTACCGTGTCCGCGCCCATGAAGAAGACGCGGTCATCTTGGACGAAGCAGAGCCTAACCTCAGAACCGATGCCGGATTCTATACAGCTTTGTATCGCAATCAATTCATGGACGGCTATGCCTATGGCGACCTGCATGTGATTCATGGCAAGCTCAACATTACGCAGAATTTTACTGGCTACAACTTGGTTGACGAGCGCAGTGAGGAAGTGCGAGAGACTCGCCGTTCGGCGGAAGCGCTATATCAGAACAATTTGCACGCGGTGTGGTTTGACGTCCCAGCTGAAAACGGCAATCCTGAGGGCATCGGAGCACTTGAGAATATCCTTCGCGTCGGAGCTATATTTGTAATCCCTGCCGACCGCTTTGATACCAGCACTTGGTCAACACTCAAGGATGGACTGACGGTCTACTACTACGAGAATTATGAAGGTGGGATAGGCGTTGCGCGCAAGTTTTTCGAAGTTTGGCCGACTGTGCTGCACAAAGGCATCGAGGTTGCAGAGAACTGCCCCTGCCGCTCCGGCTGTCAGAATTGCATTGAACCAGCCAAATCCTGGAACTCCAGCAATACGGTCATCGACAAGCGGGCTGGTATTGAACTGGCGCAGTATCTGCTCACCGTCGAGAAGGCCGGTCCGGATCTCCAAATGCGCAACGGGCGTTTCGTCAGGATATAGGAAAGGGCAAAGACTATCCCTCCCGCAACTGACGCGCCAGCAAGCCGCTGACCAGGCGGATCAGCCCATAGGGCAGCGCCAGCGGCAAGACCAACTCAATCGCCATGGTCAGCGCCAGCGCCAGAATGGCGCGCAAGCGCGCCGCCGCCAAGCCCAGCTCGGATGCTTCACGCGACGCCTCCAGCGCCGCGCGTAGCTGCTCCAGGTTCAACTGCTGCAGCATGATCATCAGCAGGAAGTAAAAGGCGACCCAAGCCACCGATGTGGTCACAGCCAGGCTGCGGAAGGGCACGAAATAGCCAATGCCCACGCCGACCATGCCGAACATCAGCGGTTCCAGAACCAGCCGAAAGAGCGACGTGATCGTCATGATGACGATCAGCACATAGGTCAGCGGACCCGATTCACGCAGCGGGAAGAGGCCGGCATAGTGCATGATGATCAGCGGCGGACCGAAAATCGCCGCGCCCTGCACGATCAGGACCAGATCGTCCATCTTGCGCCAGATCGCTGACGCCGCCTTGCCCAGGAAGATCTGCTCCAAAGACATCGGCGTCGACATCAGCAATGGCATTGTATTGTTGCGGATCTCATCCGCCATGACCGCCGCCGAATTGGCCGCGATGGAGAAGAGCGCGCGCGCATAAAAGATCATGCCGACCGGCACCACGAGCACCGACACGACAATCACGGTCGTCGCCAGGTCGGCGACGAATGGGAAGAAAATGCCGACCAGCATGGCCACGACCCAAAAGCCGCAAATATAGAATAGCGGCTCAAATTCAGGCGGCAGCGTGCGCCAGTACAAGCCGAGATGCAGCCGAACGATCGGGTTGGTCGCCCGCGCCCAATAGGGCAGGCTGTCCATCGGTGAACGCTCGTCGACCACGATCCTGTCGGCGCCGGCATTCTTGGGGGTGACGTTGGCGGTCATGCGGCTCCCGAAAGCAAGCTGTGGCTAAATTATAGAAGGGATGAACTCAAGTTCACAATAGCGCGGCCCTAACAGCCGAGCTAACCGGGGCCTGGCCCTTATGCCCGCTCAATCGTGATGCCGCGGTAGATTTCAGATAGCGGCAGCCGACCCGCGAGCGCTTCAAGCGGAACGACATCATGGATATCGCTGAATGTCTGCCAGTGCCATCCGCCCGCGGTTCGCGAATGCAGCTCGACATGGATCTGATGCTGATCAATGATGAGATAGGCACGCACACTGGGAATAGAGCGGTAGAAATCAAGCTTGGCACTACGATCATAGGCAACCGCTGATGGCGACAGCACCTCAACGACAAGGACTGGGTTGAGCAGCGTGGTATTATTGTCGTCCAAGCGCGCCGGCCCGCAGACGGCGCTCAGGTCAGGATAAATGTACCTTCTGTCGCCGACTTTTACGCGCATATCGCTATTGCGCAGGGAACACTGAGATTCTCGAATTTGGCGACCGATCTCGACTGCGGCGTTCATCTTGATTGCGCTGTGATTATTCGTGCCACCCGTCATCACGTAGATTTGACCGTCGAGGTATTCAAACCGGGTCCGCGTGAATTCTTCCAGCGCGAAGTACTGTTTTACCGTCCAGGTTGGAAGCGGCGGCCGTTCTGGAAACGAGAGCGGGGCCACCGCCTCAATCTGCGGCGAAGTCTGCGCGACTGCGTCCGTCTCGACCGGCAATGCATCCATTGTGCGTCTCCAGAGAATTGCTGACGCCGCCATTATAACACGGAAGCGGCGCCCTGGTTCTGCGGCGTATCGGTCACCGCGCGCTGCGCAGTCTAAGTAAACGCAAGTAAGTCGTGCAAAATCTGCTGGGCATTTTGAAGCAAGAGTGGGCGAGCCAAGGCTCGCCCGTACACCGAGTCTCTTCTTTTGCCGTAGGGGCGAGCCAAGGCTCGCCCGCATGTATGTCGCGAAAGACGATGCGCATTTTTTCAATTAATTACTTGCGTTTACTTATATGCGCGTGTTATGCGCGTGTGCTGATGCGGCCGGTTATGTTAAAACTTGTGGAGGCGCAGCGAAAAGAAAGTGGAGTATGCGCGTCGCAATCATCACCGAGACCTTCTTGCCCAAAGTCGACGGCATCGTCAAAGTGGCCTGCCTTTTGCTGGATCACCTGCTGAAGCGGGACATCGACGCTATGGTGATAGCGCCCCGCTATGGCGCGGCCGATTCCTACCGAGGCCTGCCCATTCGCAGCCTGCCCAGCTTGCGTCTCCCTCTTTATCCGGAAGCGCGGCTCGGTTTCGCGACCTTCTCGCTCTATCGCGATCTGGCCGCCTTTCAGCCGGATGTCGCCCACCTCTTCCATCCTGTGATGACCGGCATCCCGAGCATGGCAATGCTCAAATGGCTGGGCGTGCCCACCCTGTCCTCCTTCCATCTCGACTACTCGCGCCTTGCCCGCCAATTCAAGCTTGGTCCGCTCAACCTCGCCGTCACGCGCCCGCTCGTCAACGCCTTGACCAGAACTGTATTTAACTGGGCGGATTGCAGCCTGGCGCCATCGAAACTGGTGCAGCGGCAGATGCAGCGGCTCGGCATCAGGGAGGTCGGCTTGTGGCGCCGCGGCGTTGACGCGGACACCTTCAATCCCGGCTTTCGCTCGCCAGCGATGCGGGCGGAGATGACAAGGGGCAATCCAGAGGCCATCGTCCTGCTATATGTCGGCCGCCTCTCGGACGAGAAGCAATTGACTCAGATCCGCCCGGCGCTTGCGGCGCTGCCCAACGCTCGGCTCGTCTTGGTCGGCGATGGGCCGGCGCGATCGGATCTCGAGCGATATTTCGCCGGTATGCCGGTCACCTTTATGGGATATCTGCAGGGAGAGCGTCTGTCGCGCGCTTATGCCAGCGCCGATATCTTTGTATTTCCGTCGCGCCTGGAGACCTTCGGCCTGGTCGTCATCGAAGCGATGGCGTCGGGCTTGCCGGTGCTGGCGTCGCGGGTCGGCGGCGTCGCCGACATGGTGACCGAGGCTGTGAACGGCTATACATTCGATAGCGGCGATACGGCGATGATGCGCGCTGGCCTGCGCAATATCGCGAGCAACCGCGAGAACATGCGCTGGATGGGCGCTCAAGCGCGCGCCTACGCTGAGAAGCAATCCTGGGATACGGTCATGGATGAATTGATTGAGGTCTACGCGGCGCTTATCGCGGAGTCAGGACACCCGCGAGTAGCTGCGGTTTGAGACAATGGCTTCCCTTATGCGTGCCCTTTATCAGAATATACGACACGACCGTGCTCGGCTGTCCACGATATTGAGAATCCAACATGTGAAATGTCGTTGCTACTTCTATCTAATTGACGAACAGCTTCCCGCTCGACTATTTCGGGGTCAAGCTCATAAATGGTTTTAGCCTTTAGCTGATTGTCCGCAAAGAAAACAGCAAGGTAGATCTTGGAATTTCGTCTAATTCTACCCAGTGATCTTTCTCGCTTATCCAGAGGGAATTTAAACATTCTATCAAATTGCCCTGAACCACCTTCCTTACAACTAAGATACTCATACACTATGTCGGGGTTTTCAGGATCGCGCGCGTCGGGCTGACGCTTTGCAGGTATGACTTCGTGGCCGAGTATATCTGCAATAATAATCTCTTTGGCAAGACCCGGTTGCAAAAGATTCGGAATGTCCAAACTTCTTGCTAAAGAAAATGCCTGTTGAACAAGCTTGATGAGGGGCTTATAGACATCTCGCGCCAAGCTTTAAATCTCCAATTCTAGCTGTCTTTCAGTAGCTCCTAGACGCAAGTTTGCCAAGTTGACAAATTCCTCATATATCTCAAATGCAATAAAATCTCGACCATGTCTTTGGCACACAACGGGACAAGTTCCAACACCAGAAAATGGGTCAAGTATGAGGTCGCCTGGATTTGAACTAGCCAGTACCAATCGTTCTATCAGTTGTATGGGTTTCTGAATCGTGTTTAGCGCTTCTCGGCATACGAGTTCTTTTGACTTATAGGTAAGCTGTTTAATGTCGCCCCACACATCTCCGGGATTCTTGCCCTTGCCGTTAAACTTGGTTTTCCCATACTTGCCGTTTTTCACCGATGGCACTCTTTCGCAGCGAAGCCGGTGTTCAAGCTCTACTAGCTGGGCGACCCTGATGCTATCCAAGTTATAACAGCGCGGTCTGGAACCCTTAACAAAGTAACAGATGATGTCATAGTTGTTTGTATAGTTGATTCTCCCTTGCGCAAGCCTGCTCGGTTGATACCAGACGATCTTTGACTTCAGATTCAGATAGGGACGATAGTCAATAAAGTCAATACAGTTTGGTTTCCCAAACAAATACAAAGCGCCGCCATATTTGAGTTTCGCGGAAAATCGTTTGATCAGATCAAGATTATACTCTTGGATGTTTGGGATTCGGTCCCACTCGTTTTCCGTGACACCGTAGGGTCCGTCACAAACTATCATGTCTATTGATTCGTCCTCGACCTCGTTTATCAACTGCAGCGCATCGCCAAGATGAATAACATTCCGTTGTAGCGTCATGTAGCTAACCTCAGAAAACTCCCATTGGCACACTTAT
>JAJDUC010000007.1 GCA_022826865.1 Anaerolineae bacterium | reverse complement strand
CCGACGATTTGGTAGGGGCGACTGACGGGCTGTGTCCACGCGCCCCGGTGAGTCGCCCAATTTCGATCCTGTTCGTACCCATCGGGCGATCCGCCGGATCGCCCCTACCAGGCTATTTCAACCGAAATTGATACACTACCCTTCAGGCCGCGCGCTGGAGGTCTTCCAGTATCAGCCTGGAACTTGACAGGCAGAGGGCGACGATCAGCCAGAACCAGGTAATGGAAGATTGGAAATCAAGGCGAAAAAAGTACAGATCGGCTACCGCGTTGACAAGTCCGGTGAAGAGCGCGGCATGGTAGCCAAGGTGTATGGCGGCGAGCTCGGGGAGTTTTTTGGCCTCCTTCCAGGCGCGCCGGCCATAGACAAATACACCGGCCATCGCCAGGGAAAAGACGAATACACCGGTCAAGCCGATTTGATTGGCCATGATCAGATACATATTGGCGACATCAGTATAGATGTCAATTTCGGGCGTGCCGGTGAAGCCGACGCCGAAGAGCGGGTAGCGTCCGATCAGCTCAATGGAATCCGACCATTCGCCGATGCGCATTTGTGTCGCCAAATCTGCGCCTTGAAAGGCTTGAAGCAGGCGATCGATATAGTCCTGCGTCTGTGGCAGCGTCAGAAATATCAAGCCGCCGATCGCCAGCAGCGGCAGCATGCGTCGATAGCGGATTAGCGTGATTAGCGTTATGCCCGCGGCCAGCGCCAGAAAGGCGGCGCGTGAAGACGTCAAAAATAGAGCGAGCCCAACAGCGGCGAAGACGGCAAGCGTGAGCCAGCGATACCGCAGCACCGGTTTCCTTGCTGCGATCTGCGGCGCGATGATGAGGGCCGCGGTCGCCAGGATCCCGCCAAGCGCGTTGGGGTCTACCCAGGTGCCGATTGCGCGCTCGCTCAGCGCGGGATTGGATTCAATATAGCGGATGACGCCGCCGTCGGGGTAGCCGATGCGGGACAAGCGCGTCAGGATGTTCTCCGCCAGCGCGTCCGGCGCAGCATAAAGCGCAATCGCGAGAATGGCCTGCAGACCGACGAGCAGCAGAATCACTAGGGCCAGACGCCGCAGCATAGTCGGATTTCGCAGCAGATCGGTGATGATGAATACCAGGCTGATGCTTAGAACGGTCTCGGCGAATTGCCGGATATTGGCGGACGTGGGGCTGGCGTGGCGCAAGCCCAGCGCGAAGGCGAAGATGAGCCACATCAGGTAAGCCGCGACCAAGGCATGTACCGGTGTGGAATGCAAGCCGCCGCGGCGCCCGGCCATCCATTGGAAAATGTACACCAACAAGAAACCGCCGATTGCCAGATCCAGCAGGGTCGGCGTAATGGCGATCTTGACCGGGAAGACGCCAAAGGGCAAAAGCAGCACTGTAGCGATGATGCCGTATAGCGCGGCATTAATGTCCGTGAGGATATAGAGCCCGGCCAATAAGCCGCATAGGGCGGCGATCGCGAGCAATGGACCAAAGCCCGCGATGAGCAGGCCGATGCCCGCGCCGACGGCGCCAAGCGCGAAACCCACAGCCAGGGCGTAGCGCCGGCGATCCAGCGTGCTGACCCAAACTTGCAATGAACTGGCCATGCGGTTCGATCATCTCCGCCAGAGCGAAAGGACAGCGAGCAATGCCAAGGCAAGCCAGGTCAGCAGGCTGAAGATGCCGCCCAAGGCGTAAGATAGGGGAGCGTAGCGCAAGGTCACTGTGCGCTCGCCCGCCGGGATTTCCACCGCGCTCAAACTGGCGTAAGCGCGGATGATTCCGGCGGGCCGATCATCAACCAGGGCTTCCCAACCGATGTAGTGCGGCAAGGACAGCGAAAGGATGGCGTTGTGCTCGGTTGAGACCTTCAACGTTATGCTCTCAGGGGCGAATGTTTCAACCGCAACGGATTCAACGGCGGCGAGACCCGGCAGTTCCAGCTTCGGCCGCTGATTGAGGACAATTTTCGCGCGCTCATCCCAGCGGATATCTCCCATCAATTCCAGCGCCCAGCTGTCGTTGTCCACCACATCCGCATCATAATACAGTTGGGCAAAGGCGCGCGGATTTTCCAGCCGGTGCAGATAGACGACGCCAAAATGATCCTCTCCTTTCGCGACAACGCTGGAAGGAATGGACAGATTCTCTGAACCGCTGAAGACATATTTGACGGCGAATAGCTCCCAGGCCAGCGGGTTATCCACATGGTCGGCATATACGATGATCTCCGTCCCCTTGAGCCAAAGCGGACTGATGCCGCGCATGTCCATCAGGCCGTAGAGACTGCCATTGTTGTCCAGCAGACCGCGGAAACCGTCGACGCGGAAGGGTTGGCCCGCGTTGTCGTCGTCTAGCGCATGCTGTACCAGTGGGGGCGGCGTCATCGAAAGCTGTTCGCTTGCGGGAATCGGGTCGTAGTTAACCGGATGATCGATGTTCACTGAAAAAAGTTCGAAGGCAATCAGCGTGATCAAGGCCGCATGCAGAGCGCCCTGTTTCGGATGACTGAGATAACGTGAAATAATCAGATAAGCGACCGCGGCCACGACAGCGCTGCGCGAGGCGATGCTGAAGAATTCGTCCCAGACATTGGCGTCATAGACCCAGGCAAATAGCGTCAGAATCGCGATGGCGATGAGAGCAAGCGTGAACCAGCGCCAACTGCGAAGCGCGCGCAGCCGATTCTGCTGGTTTTGCCAGGTCGCCGCAGCGACCACGCCGAGGCCGGCAGAAACCGCAAGGCTGTTGGCGACCACCACGGCGGCGCGTTCTTGCCCGCGGAAGAAACGCAATCCCGGCACGATATTGTAGCTCAGGTAATAGAAGGCGCTGTTGGCGCCCAGGCTATGCAACAGGCCGACGACCAGCACGATAAGCCAAAAGCGACTTTCGCCTTGGCGGCGAGAAAGCGCCACAGCGGTGAAAAACAATGCTGGAATGCCGACGTACAGAGGCGACCATTGGCTGACTGAGCCGGGAAACGTAAATTGTGCGATATCCCGAAAGGGAAAGCCATTGCCCTTGGCGGCAAAATCCAGGCCTTCGCGCGAAGTCGACAACAAGTATTCGATTCCGGGAAACAGCGTGACCGCGGTCACGCCGACGGTAGTAAACGTCAGCAGCGCCAGCGCCGCGGCTGCGCGCAGCCAGCCGATGCCGCTGACGGTGCAGCGATACAGAAAATATGCCGCCGCGACATAAGTGATGAACCAGCTCGTCTGCGGATGGCCCGCCAGCCAGGAAAGGCCCAGAGCAAAGGCGGCCAGCGCCAGGAAGCGCCACTCGATTTTGCGGCCGCGCGTCGCCTCGAGGATGCCCAGGGCGACCAGCGGCAGCCAACATGCCGCCTCCAGGACCGCCAGTTGCAGCGGCGGATAGCCGGTTGTGTAGCCGCCGTAGCCGATGATGATCGCGGCAATCAATGCGGCTAGCCGGCTTTGTTCGGCGCCGCGCGTCAACCGTCGGACAAAGGCGTACATGAGTATGCTGTAGAGCAGCGCATGGAACGTCATCTCCAATTGCAGGGCGTTGTAGCTCCAGCCGCCGGCCAAGGCGCTCAGGCCGATTGTGAACCAGCGCGGCGGATAGAATACAGCCGCCTGCGTATCGGCGATCAAGGGAAGCCCGCCATTGTTGTATGGATTCCAAAGCGGGATTTCCCCGCGCGCGAGCCGCTCGTACTGATACGCGCCAAAAGCTACGAATTGACCCGAGAAATCGCCCGTCGTCAGCGACGCTTGATCGGAGGCGATCGGTGTGAACAGGCGCCAAAAGAAGAGCAGCCATAGAACAACGAGCAAAGCGATTGCCCTCAAGTCGCGATTATGCCGGATGCTTGATAGCGCGGTCATGTCCCTTTTCCACTAAAGGCAGGCGCCATAAAAGGCGACCGTTTCACAGGCGATGCGGTCCCAATCGAAGCATTGGCTCAATTGCCGGGCGCCAGCGCGCATTCTAGCCAGGAGTTTGCGGTCGCGCATCAGAATGAGCAGCGCCTCCGCGATGGCGTCGGGAGAACGGCGCGGGACGAGCCACATGTTGCGGCCGTGCTCAAAGGCGTCAATCCTGGTCGACGGCTGCGTAGTCACGACGGCGCAGCCCTGATGCAGGGCCGCGATAAGGCTGCCGCGCCTGTAAGACGCGCCGTCTTGATAAGGCAGGGTCACCAGATTCACAGCCCGCAGCCACGCCGCGACTTCATCCTCTGGCAAGTATCCCGTCCAGTAGACGACTTCGGCGAGACCCAGGTCCCGGAGCCGCTTATCCAATGCTTGCAAATAAGCCGCTGTTCCGCCCGCATCGACGGTATTGCGGCGCGCGCCAATGAATACCAGCCTGAAATCGTAACCGGACTTGCGCAAGCGGGACACGGCTTCGATTAAACAGTCGACGCCTTTGCCGGCGCTGACGAAGCCAAAATGGCCGAGCAAGAAGCTGTTGAGATTTGCGCCTGCCTCTTGAAGTTTGCTATCCGCGTCAGGCGCGTGTTGAGCGCGCGCCCGAATGTTGCTGCCGATTGGGATCAGCTTGCGCTGACGCAGCCCCTTCAATCGCTCGTCGTCCTCGCTGTTGGTGGTGATAACGCCGGAGGAGGCGCGCGCGAGCTGCAAAACGATCCAATTGCGCAGCGGACCCGCTTTGGGGAAGAGATAAGGATAACGCAGATCATGGAATGTTGTGATCAGCGGTGTCGGGAGCAGGCGCGGCAAAAAGTGGATGTAGGGCGACATATCAAACGCGGCCGTTTGAAACTGCAAGTTGACCACGTCAAGCTCGCGCCGGCGCGCCCAGTTTCTTATCCGGGCCAGGCTGCCGGGTCCCCAAGCTCCGGTCGTGGACAATGGAAAGGATTTGCTGGCCGTGCCGCTGCGGCTGAATATGTGAACATGGTGGCCGAGACTGAAAAGTTGCTCAGCCAGAATGCGGGAGTAATCGCCGACGCCCCCGGGCATCGGCGGGAACTCGCCGGTGACCAGACCGATATTCACGCTTTCGCCTTCAGTCCGCTGCGCAGGACTTGCCAATAGATGCGCACGCGCTGCGCCCGCAAGTCGCGCTTGTGCCCCAGCGCGCCCTTGATCGCTTCAAGGCCGAGCTGCCAGAGGAATTGCGCAAGCAAGGCGAGCCGAAGCGCGACATATTGCCAGTAGCCATGGTGCTTGCGGAAATACCTGAGTTTGCTGGTTTGAAAATGGATCTGCTTGAGCGCGCCGACCTGCTCGCTGCTCTTGCCGCCATGATGCGTGATGATCGCGCCGCCATGGTAGAACACCAGCCAACCTTTGTCCTTCGCGCGCCGGCAGAAGTCCATCTCTTCGGCATACATCGTGAAGCCTTCGTCCAAGCCGCCGATATCACGATAAACTTCACGCCGCATCAACAGCGCCGATCCCTGGACCCAATCAACTTCAGTGATCGCGCCGTCCGCCGTATCCAGCATGCGATAGTGGCGTTCGATCGTGGCCGGCGCCCAGGACGAGAGCCAAGTGCTCTCGAAAATGCCCGTCAACAAGCTGGGAAAACGCCGGCGCGTCGATTGATGACTGCCGTCTGTGTTGAGAGTCTGCGGTCCCACAATTCCCGCCTGTTCATGTTGATTCATAAAATCGATTAGGGCGGGAAGGGCGTCCCGGCGGACTTCGGTGTCTGGATTGAGGAGCAGCAAATATCTGCCTCTGGACCGCTCCAACCCGATATTGTTGCCGCGCGTGAAACCGATGTTCTCAGACTGCGCAAGCAATATGACGGCCGGGTAATTCTCGCGGACCATTTCGACGCTGCCGTCGGCGCTGCCCGAATCGACCACGATGATCTCGGCGCCGGGCCCGGTCTCATCGCTCTGGTCGATGGCGATATTTGCGCTGTGCAAGCTGGACAGGCATTGATCCAGCATATCGCGCACGTTCCAATTCACAATTATGATGGACAAGTCAAGCATGAGCGGGACCGACAAGCTATCATACCTTAGGCAGTTTAACAGCGTTCCGCCGAATTCGAGAGCGCAGTCGGTCGCATTTGGCCGGCTTCATCCCAAGGCGAAGAGTTCCACGGCGTTGCTGCTGGTCTGGCGCGCCATCTGCGCCCGGTCGACGCTGTGCAGCGCCGCCAACTTGTCACAGATATAACCAAGATAAGCCGGTTCATTGCGTTTGCCACGGCGCTGCTGCGGCGCCAAAAAAGGACTGTCCGTTTCAACCAGGATTCGGTCAGGCGGCGCGCTCCTCGCAATGTCGCGCAGGGCATGGGAGTTTTTGAAGGTAATTGGACCGGTGAAACCGAGGTAGAAGCCCAGATCAAGCGCGCGTTCCGCGATATCGCAGGAGGCGGAAAAAGAATGCAGCGCGCCAAGGCGCCTGCTAAGGCCTTTCGGAACGGTCGGCGCCCAATCTTCGAGTATTGCCATAAGATCCTCAGCCGCGTCCCGATTGTGGATGATGACCGGCAAGCCGAGTTCAGCGGCCAATTCGAGCTGTTTTTCCAGGGCCGCTTGCTGAACGCGTTTAGGACTGCTCTGCCGATAATAGTCAAGGCCGATCTCGCCAATCGCCACATTGCGGGGGTGGCTCGCCAAATCACGCAGAGTCGCGATGCTCGAGCTGTCGTATTCCCGGCTGCTGTTCGGGTGAATGCCGATGGCGGCGTATACGCTGCTGTAAGTTTCCGCGAGCTTCAGCGCCTCTTGGCAGCTGCGCAGGTCAACGGCTGGCACAATGATGCCGCTGACGCCGGCATCTCTCGCGCGCTCCAGCACAGCCGCGCGATCGTCGTCGAAGCTTGGGAAATTAAGATGGCAATGACTGTCGACCAAAGCTGGCAGAGGCATCAGATGACCAGGTTGGGGTTTTCTCGCAGCTTTTCCAGATCGGAATCGACCATCATGCCGATGAGTTCTTCGAAACCGACTGTGGGCTGCCAGCCGAGCTCGCGTTGCGCTTTCGATGGATCGCCCACCAGCAGATCGACTTCGGCCGGCCGCATGAATCGTTCGTCTTGCACGGTGTAATCACGCCAATTCAGTCCGACATGCCCGAAGGCGGCTTCCAGCAGCCTCTCGACAGAATGCGTCTTGCCCGTGGCGATGACGTAATCATCGGGCGTATCTTGCTGAAGCATCAACCACATCGCCCGAACATAGTCGCCGGCGTAGCCCCAGTCGCGTTGGGATTCAAGGTTGCCAATGCGGATCTCGTCGGCCAGCTCAAGTTTGATCTTGGCGGCATGATATGTCACCTTGCGTGTGGAGAATTCCATGCCGCGCCGGGGCGACTCGTGATTGAACAGGATGCCGCTGCAGGTGAACATGTCGTAACTCTCGCGATAGTTGACCGTGATCCAATGGCCGTAAACTTTCGCCACGCCATAAGGACTGCGCGGATAGAAGGGCGTCGTCTCCTTCTGCGGCACCTCGCGAACCTTGCCGAACATTTCACTGCTGGATGCCTGGTAGTAGCGAATGGCCGGATTTACGGTACGAATCGCCTCAAGCAGGCGCGTGACGCCCAAACCGGTGATTTCTCCAGTAAAAACCGGCTGGTTCCAGGAGGTGGGAACAAAGCTCTGCGCCGCCAGATTGTAAACTTCATCCGGTTCCACCGCGCTGATCGCGCTGATCAGGCTGCTTAGATCGCCCATATCGCCCTGCATGATGTGGAGCTGATTCTGAATGTGCTCTATCCGTTCGTAGCGCACCGTGCTGGTCCGGCGTACCATGCCGTAAACTTCATAGCCCTTGCTCAAAAGGAATTCGGCAAGATAGGATCCGTCTTGCCCGGTAATGCCGGTGATAAGCGCTTTTTTTGTCATGGATCCTTAATCCTTGGCCAGCTTGCAGCGTTCACGACAGTCCATCAGCACATCCTTCAGCGTGTCTTCAAATGTAAACGTGGGTTTCCAGCCGGTATCCGCGCGCAGTTTGGACGAGTCGCCGCGAATCTCCGGCACATCCACCGGGCGCAGGCGCTCGCGATCGACACGGACTTGAATCTCCGCGTCAGTCAATCCCAGCAAGATATCCAGCAAGCTCCGGATGCTGTAGGCGACGCCCGATGCCACGTTGTAAGCCTGGCCGGGGCGGCCTTTTTCGATGATCAAGCGATAAGCGCGCGCAATATCGCGCACATCCGTGAAATCTCGTTTGGCCTCCAGATTCCCAACTCTTATAACCGAATCGCCAGCGCCTTCCTCAATGCGCGCGATTTGCATGGCGAGGGCGGGCGCCACAAAGCGGCTGTCCTGCCCGGGTCCGATATGATTGAAGGGACGCGCGCGCATGACCGGGAAGCCGTGGCTGAGATAATACTGCAGCGCGAGCATGTCCTGGGCGACTTTGCTGACGCTGTAGGGATTGGTCGGTCGAATCGGCGTGTTTTCATCCATCGGCATCTGTTCCGGAGCGACGGCGCCGTAGATCTCGGCCGAACTGACAACCAGCAGGCGCGGCAGAATATCCAATTCCAGGCAGGCCAAAATGATATTCAGTTGCGACCGGATATTATTCTCCAGCGTCTCCCAGGGGTCTTCGAAGGACCGCGGCACAAATGCCTGCGCCGCCAGGTGATAAATGGACGTCGGCTGGACATCGGCGAGCAGCTTTAGAACGGCGTCGGCGTCCTTTAAGTCGATACGGCGATTGCCAGCCAAGGCGCTATGCGCCTGCTCGCTGGGAAAAAGTGTGGCGCCATACAGCCGGGCCTCCGGTAGGGCTTGGCTGAGATGGGCGGAAAGATGATGCCCGACGAAGCCGCCGGCGCCAGTTATCAGAATGCGCAAGGCCGCCATCCTGTGCTTGGGGCGGACCGCTCGACCGGCGGCTGAACGAACTCGAGAACGAGCAAGAAGCGGATCTCCGGTTTAACTTTTTAATGCCTCGGCTTCAGTTCCATGGGCGAGCCAGCGACATTATAGTTCAACAACCAGCCCTCGCCAATCCAAGTGTCGCCGCGCTGGTTCCCCGGCGGATCTTGCGTCGGACTTCGCGGGGTTGCGGGAAAGTCTGCTGCGCCAAGCGGAGAGATCGCGCTGCTCCGCTGCCAATGCGCCAATGAAGGCTGGCGGCAATGCAAGGAATACGAGTCTTCCGTCTAGCCTTCCGGCAAGACATAATCTTCATGCACGGGCAGTTGATTCATCAGGTAATTGCGATTGTAATACTGGCCGTCCTTCGACAGGACCAGATACATGGCCGCGACCCAGCCCTCGTCCCCCTGGTAACTCGCTTTGAACCAGTGTCCGCTGGCTGTGATGCCTTGCAGTTCCAGCACAGTGCTGGCCGGGATCAGCGCGAGTGATTCCGCTCCGGCGCTTGGCTGCCTTCGCAAGTGCAGCGCGGAGTCCGGATTCAGGTCAACCTCGCCAACGATGCCCGCCGTATGCTCGGATTCGTCGGGCGAAGGCAGCGTATCTGCGAGCCGGATGCTGCCGCGCACGCTATCGCTGAGCAATTTGACCGCGCGCGCGTCCAAGGCCCGCAGGGTTGCAATGCTGATGGGCTCCTCATTGAGAAGCAGCCGGACATATTGAGCGCTGACCCAGCCCCTGAAAATAGTTTGCTCTGCCGCCTCGTGTTCAACAAACAGCCAGGCTTCGCCGGCGTCAAGGCCAAGAAAACTGAGGGTCGTACCCGGGGCGAGTTGGCCCAGGACCTCGCTTCCGGCATGGTTGGCCATTCGAATGTTAAGGAGCGCGCCGGAGTCGAGATTATGGACCTGGGCGGTGACTCGCTCAGAGATTGAGGGTGAACGGACCGATGTATGGAAGGCGCGGCCGGGTTGATTCTGGCGGATTGCCGGCAGACTGGCCAAACGCTGTGGGCCCCCCAATATGTTATAAACATGCATGTAGAAGGCGTTGACCCAGCCGTTGATGGCGCCGTCGTCGGCTGTTCTGTATGTCACGAAGAGCCAGGTATCGGCTGGGTCCAAGTCTTGCGCCGGATACAGGCCGGCGGCTGGATCCGCCGTAAGATCGCTCAGAACGATTGGCGTTTCAGCGACTTCGCCCGTCCTGTAGGCCGTAGGCCCGCGCCGGCCCAGCACGATGACCTCGCTTTCAGCCGGCAGCATGGCCAGCGACATGGCGTCGCTTGTGGGATACTGGCGCAAATGCAGGCCCGCGTCCGGATTCACGTTGACAATGCCGTAAGGGCTCACGGCGACGGTCTCGGTCTCAGCCTCGACGGACTCGGTCTCGGGCATGGCTTCCGTTTCAGAAATGTCACCCGCGCTCGCCTCTTCCTCCTTATCTGCCTCGACCTCCGGCGCTGGCTGCGCGGCGCCGTCTGAATCGGCGCTGGCTGACGCAACCGCTTCATCCGCATCCGCGACTTCATCGCTCGTTTCGGCTGCGGATTGGCTCGCTTGGGTTGCCTCCGGCGCCGGAATCCCGGCAATAGGCGGCCGCCGCAGGTTGGTCTCCTTGATCAATAAGCCCGGCGCGCTGAACGCGCTGCCGGCGATGGCGATCAGATCGTAATATGCGCCGGCGTGGAAAAGGCTTTCCGGCACCTTGATCATGCCGCGCTGGTCGCCGATATCCAGGGCAAGAGTCATCGCATGACGGCCCGGCACAATTTGAGCGGAGTCCCCGGCCGCGCCATAGGCCACGTCCAGCGCGACGATCGCGCCGCTTTCCAGTTGAAGATGCCTGACCACGCTGTTCGGAATCGTATTGATCAAGCGCACGACCGCGGTTGCCGCTGTGACATTATCTGCGCGGTCGCCGAAGGCCGGCATGGTCAAGGTCGCCGGCGAGCCCATCAATACGACGGTTTGCAGTTGACCAGTCGCGACCTCGAGGGGCATCGTCATGAAATCAATCTCGCCGAGACTGACGGCAACCTGTCGCATGCCAGCCAACAGAGCAATGGCCTCGGAAGCGCTGCCAAATGATACCGCCGGGAACAGAATGCGACCGTCACTCTTGAAGTCAAAGGCTGCGGCGCCTTGCGCAGCATGTACAAATCGTATCAACCCGGTGCTGCTTGCGCCGTCGACTGCCGCTCCAGCGACAAGCGCTTGCGGCATGTCCACGCCGCCATGAAGCAGCAAAATGTGGCTGGCGCCAGCAGTCAGAGCCGCGCTGAATTCCTGGCCTGTCATCTCGCCTGCTGGGGCGCCAACACGGTATCCCAGAATGCCGGCGTCAAGCTCAAACGGGCCTGCCGCAGCGCCAGGCGCGAGCTCTTCAATAGAAAGCGATTCTTCCGTGTCGACAATGGCGACGGATTGCCCGTCCTCCAGCGCGTTGAAAACCAGCAGGCGCGAAAGGCCGAGGTCAAGCGGCTGCAAATCCTCCGCTACGGCATTGAACCGTAGCGATCCGTCCGATGTCAGGATCAGCGCGGTATCGCTCGAGAGGTCAACAGTCTCGCTCAGCAAGCGGACGCCGGTCCCGGCGAGATTGAGGGAGATCTCCGCGGCGGCGGTTATGCGCAGCGGCGGCGTCGAAGCGCCGTATTCGAGCGCGCTCGCCACCAACTCGCCGTTGATGTAGAGATCAAGCGTGATTTCGTCGGCCGTGCCATGGATGACTCGGACGCGCCGATCCTCTTGCGCCGTTACCGCTCCAACAAGCGCTAAAGCCGACGTTAATGCACTGAGCAGAAGCGCGCTGAAAAGTATACGTTTATTCATAGATCCTGTCCCGCTCGTTTGTAGTGACCAAAAGTCAAGTCAATCAAGCGCAGCAGGATCGATGTTCACTTAGGCCTGCGCCCATTCCGCAATTTCGGTCATGTGCCTTCGCGCCACTGGTTGAGATATGCTTCCTGTTCGTCGCTGAGATTGTCAATGCGGATGCCCATGCCCAGCAGTTTCAGCCGCGCGATTTCCATGTCAACTTCCTCAGGTATAGTATAGACCTGCGTTTGAAGTTTTTCCACATTGCGCATCAAATACTCCGCGGCCATAGCTTGATTGGCAAAACTCATATCCATCACCGACGCCGGATGGCCTTCGGCTGCGGCCAGGTTGATCAGCCGGCCTTCTCCCAAAACGTAAACCGAACGTCCCCCCAACTTGTATTCTTCGACATAGGGACGAACGAGGTTTGGCGGGCCGCCGGCCATCGCCGCCAGGGCGTCAAGGTTGATCTCGACATTAAAATGCCCGCTATTGCAGACGATGGCGCCATCCTTCATAAGCGCGAAGTGCGGCTCATCAATGACGTTTATATCTCCGGTTGCCGTCACGAAGATGTCGCCGATTTTCGCCGCTTCCATCATCGGCATGACGCGATAGCCGTCCATCACCGCTTCCAATGCGCGCAGCGGGTTGACCTCGGTCACCACCACATTGCCGCCCAGGCCGGCGGCGCGCATCGCGATGCCGCGGCTGCACCAGCCGTAGCCGGCTACGACAACGGTCCGGCCCGCGAGCAGAATATTGGTAGCGCGGATGATGCCATCCAGGGTGCTCTGCCCGGTGCCATAGCGGTTGTCGAAGAGGTGCTTGGTTGCGCTGTCGTTGACGGCAATCACGGGGAAGCGCAGCGCGCCATCATTCGCCATAGCCCGCAAGCGAATGACGCCCGTTGTGGTTTCTTCGGTGCCGCCGATAATCTCATCCAGCGCCTCTTGCCGATCTTTATGGATCGTACTGACAAGATCTGCGCCGTCGTCCATCGTGATATGCGGCTTGTGATCAAGCGCGGCATGAATATGTTTGTAGAAGGTCTCTTTGCCTTCGCCCTTGATGCCATAAACCGGTATCTCATCATGGACGACGAGCGAAGCGGCGACATCGTCTTGTGTTGAAAGGGGGTTGGACGCGGTCAATACCACATCGGCGCCGCCCGCTTGCAGGGTTTTCATGAGATTGGCCGTTTCGGTGGTGACATGCAAGCAGGCCGACAGGCGGACGCCGGACAGCGGCTTTTCCTCGGCGAAGCGCTCGGAAATCTGCTTCAGCACGTTCATCTCTTGCCCCGCCCAATCGATGCGGTAGCGCCCGCCGGTCGCCAGCTCAAGGTCTTTAACGTCGTGTGCAACTGTCATGCGTTCTCCTATGAATCCACCTGGAAATCGGGCGCAGGCATTTTAGCATAGTTGAAAGAATATGTCCTGCGGGCGCGGCGGGCGCATCAGGTTAGCCCAGCAACTGGTCCAGCAAGCCGCAGTCGTCCGCGCTTGAGCGGAAGCGAGCGACAAATTCCGCCGGCGTGAAGTTGTGGTTCTGCGTGCCGACGCATTCCAGCGCGTAGGTTGCGCTGAGGGCCCCGACCTCCGTCGAAAGCTTCAAGGGCAGGTCCTTGCTCAGACCGAGCAGAAGTCCCGCGCGGTAGGCGTCGCCAGCGCCGGTCGGGTCGGCGATGAATTCTGGCGCGAAAGCCGGTACTTCGATTGTTTCATCCCGCACGTGGATTTTGGAACCATGTTCACTCGCCGTGATGACCAGCGCTTCGACCCGCTCGCGCAAATCGTCCAGCGACAAGCCGGTCTTTTCGTATATGACACTGGCTTCATAAATGTTAACCACCAGCATGTAGGCGCCCTCCAGGCCTCGGCGCAACTCATCGCCTGTCAAGCGCGCGACTTGCTGGCCGGGGTCATAAATGAAAGGAAGGCCGCGGTCGCGGCATTCTTCACAGAGATTGCTCATCGCGACCGGGTCGTTCGGCGAAATGATGACCATATCCGGGCTGGCTTCCATAACATCAGCGATGCGGAAATTGCGCGCCAGGTTCATTGCGCCGCCATAAAAGAATGCCAGTTGATTATTGTCCTCATCAGTATTGGAAAAGAATGAAGCGGTAAACACATCTTCCAATTGGACAACCGTGCTGCAATCGACTCCGTTGCCTTCCAGCCACTGCCGGTAATCGCCAAAGTCGCGGCCGACCGTGCCCATCAGTTTCGGCCGCAGGCCAAACTTCGCCATTGTGAAAGCGATATTGGCGGCCACGCCGCCCCAGTGCTTGGTCATGTCGTCCACCAGGAAGCTGAGGCTCATATGGTGCAGTTCGTCGGGGATGAAATGCTGCTGAAAACGCCCGGGAAAACGCATCAGGTAATCATAGGCAATCGAACCGGTAACCAGTGTGTCCATTGCGGAAAACCGTTAAGTCGAGGCGGATAAGACAGTCGCGCAGTATAACGCAGAAGCATTGCCGAGAGTATGCGCGATTCCTGATGAACGGCCTGGTGCTATACTCAGCGTATTGCCATGAGCCGAGTACCGGGGATCAAGTTGCCGCGATGTCCATTTTCGATCGCAAGCGCCTGCATTCGAATCAATTCGACTTGCCTGTGGATCGGCTGAGGCGCGGTTATTTCGCCGATCATTATTTTACCAACGTCCGGCAGATACTTTCCGCGCTGGCCAAAGAAGGTCATCGCTATCGGGGCGCGAACCCGCGCGCCATCGCGCGCGCCGGAGATCTGGCTGTTGGCGAGATCGAAGTCCAGGCGCAGATCTTCAATCGGCGCTCGCCCAAGGCCCTTGTCGCCGGCGTCGATCACGCTTTGGCGCAGTTGCGCCAAGGTACGGGATACTTCGACAACGCCGGCGCCTGGGTGGAGACCTGGTCGGCGCTGGAAGTAGACGCCGTTCACGACGGTGTATTCACCTACTACGACGGCGACCCGGAAAATGTATTGACGGTGATTGATATACGCGGGCCCTACCGCGATTTCGCTGTCCTTGAGACGACGATGCTGGGCGTGCTCTCACGCGCCAGCCGCATCGCGACTAATGTCTATGAAGTGCTGCAAGCCGCGGACGGCAAGCCGGTCATGTTTTTCCCGGCGCGTTTTGATCTGCCGGAGGCGCAGGTGATTGACGGCTACGCCTACTGGCTGGCGCTGAACCGTTATAAGCGCGAAACCGGCCGCAACATTCCGCCCCTGGTGAGCACGGACGCGCAAGCGTCGCTTTGGGGCGGCGCCGGCGTTGGCACCATCCCGCATGCGATGATCGCTTGCTTTCTCGCTGACAGCGTTGAAACAATGATTCAGTTCGCGCGCCAGATTCCGGCCGAAGCGCCCCGGATCCTTCTGGCGGATTTCAATAATGATATTGTCAGCGATACCCTTGACACGCTAGCCGCCTTCTGGGAAAGGTATCGCGCGGCTCTGGCGGCTGGGGACCGGGACGAAATGAAACGATGGACTCTGCAGGGCGTGCGCCTGGACACAAGCGCCAACCTGCGGGATATCTCTCAGCCGGATGTCGCCGAAACGGGTGTGAGCCCGGCTCTGGTCACTACTGTGCGCGAAGCCATCAATAGGGCTTGGGAAGGCTGGGATCTGTCGGCGAGATTGGCGCCGGTGGCGCGAGCATTCTGCAGGCGCGTGCAAATCGTCGTTTCCGGCGGCTTCAATCGTGATCGTGTCGCCCGCTTTGAACGGTTGGGCGTCCCGGTGGACAGTTATGGCATTGGCTCGACATTCCTCGGCAATGACAAAGCGTCCAATGTTGATTTCACGCTGGATATCGCGCGCGTCAAAGTCGGGGGCGAATGGGTCGATATGCCCAAGGTCGGCCGCCGGCCCGGCGACAACCCGGATTTGGAACGGGTCGATCTCAGCGCGATCGGCTAAGCCTCTGCGCTCGCTTTACAAATCCTCACCGGCGACGGCGCGCCGCAGGCTGTCGCTGAAGGGAGGGCGCGCGATGCCAAACTCGGTGACGATCCCGCTGAGGTACTGATGAGGCGTGACATCGAAGGCGGGATTGCGCGCCTTGAATTGAGTCGGAACGATGGCTTGGCCATAAGGACTTGTCACTTCAGCCGGGTCGCGCATTTCAATGGGGATCAGCTCGCCGCTGCTCAGGCTCAGGTCGATTGTTGATGTCGGCGCGACTGTATAGAAGGGGATGCCGTGAGCCCGCGCCATGATCGCCAACTGATAAGTGCCGATTTTGTTGGCGAAATCGCCATTGGCGGCGATGCGGTCGGCGCCGACCAGAATGATGTCGATCTCGCCCTTTCCCATGTAATAACCGGCGGCCGTATCCGGAATGATGTCGTAACTGACGCCCAATTGCTCCAGTTCCCAAGCGCTCAGCCGGGAGCCTTGCAGGCGCGGCCGCGTCTCATCCAGCAGGACGTGAAAATCTTTGCCTTGCTCGAAGGCGGCGCGGACGACGCCCAGCGCCGTGCCATAGTCAACGGTGGCCAGGGCGCCGGTGTTGCAGTGATGCAGCACAGTGGCGCCGTCTTTTACAAGCGCGGCGCCGCGCGCGCCGATGCGCCGGTTAATCGCGACATCATCATCGGCGATTTGCTGGGCGGCTAGCAGCAGCAGCTCGCGCAAATCCTTGACATCGTTGAACTCTCCGCTTGTCGCGATATCCAGCAGGCGGTCCACCGCCCAGGCCAGGTTCACCGCTGTAGGGCGGGCCGCCTTCAGCAATTCGCCGGCGGCGCGGAGGTCCACGATCAGTTTCTCAATAGTTCGGCTTTCGCTTTGCATTGCGGCGAGCGCCAGGCCAAAGGCGGCGGACGCGCCAATCGCCGGGGCGCCTCGCACGGTCATATTGCGAATGCTTTCGGCGACGGCTTCGGCCGTCTCCAGTCGGACAATTTCCAACTTCCAGGGCAGCGCCCGCTGATCGATCATGTTGACGGCGCCGTTATCCCATTCCACAGTGCGCATGGCGCTCATCCTATCGCTTCTGTTGTGTTGGTGAATGTCAAGCCGGCGGCGCGGTGACGATCATACGCTTCCTCAGCCATGGCGTCAAAGTCGGCGCCGGGCAGGACCACCGATGACATGCCGTCTTCGATGATGCGCAGGCGCTGTACAACCGACGGTTGGCGGGCGAAGCGCCGCATGAGGGAATTGACTGTTTCCAGAACACAGTGGCTCTTAGCCTGACCCGCGATATAGACCAGATCGTAAGTTTGAAGATCTTTCAGGAGATCCAGATTCAGGCTGCCCTGCGGGTCATTGTTAACTTTCACCTCCGGCTCCAGGATGGAGTAGTGCTCTGTCTGAGGCAGCGAGCCCTTCACAAGTTTCACCGGCTGGCTGCGCCGCGCCGCCGCGTGGTAGCAGACCGCCTCATACAGGGAAGGCGACAGATTGTGGCCGCTCGTGCCCACCATGGTGTGAAAGGGCCAAATCATCAGTTGCTTCCGACTCCGCGATTCCAACTCGATCACATATTTTCGCGACCATTCGACATGATAGAGCGGCTGCCACCTGCCAGCCTGTAGATCCTGCGCGCTGATGATTGTGTTGGGCGGCGGGCGCCGGCCGTCGGCATCAGCCCACCAGGTTGAAAAAAAGATCTGCAGCGGATAGTGGCTGTCCAGCGACAGGTAAATCTTGCTGATAGTCCCTGCGTGCCGGTATATCCACTCGACCATGCGTCGGCAATCATCAACGGCGCCGGGCACGGACAGCGCGCCGTCAAGATGGATGAAGTCCACTTGCATATCCACAAGAACGAGAGCGACCTGCCGCTCGTCCAAATGGGCCGGGCGCGCGCCCAATGCGGCGCCGGCGTCAACCGCCGCCTGGATATTCGGTTGAAAGTGACTGCCGACGCGCTCCGGATCGTAAAAGGAAGGACAGGACATATAGATGGCCTGGTCCGCGTCTAGTTGGCGGCCTGCACCAGCAAAGCCAGCTGTTCAATGGTTGGTCGCGGGCCGAATTGGCTGGACTGCGGGAAGCTGTCGCCATAGCGGACGAAGACGGTCGGCGTGCCAGTCACATTGAGCTGATTGGCAAGCAAGATATCTTTGTCCACCTGCGCTGCGTCTTGCGCGCACTCGAGCAAGTCCGTGTAGGAGAGATTCATCATGTCGGCAAAGGTACGCGACGAACTGTCGCTGAAGCTTCGGGCGCTAGCGACTTGAAACATCGCGTCATGCGCGTTCCAGAATGCGCCGGGTTTCAAGTCATTCGCGCATTCGGTGAGCTGCGCCGCAAGCCTGGAGTAGCCGGGGTGCACCACAGGCAGCATCCGATACTCGAAGCGCGCCATGCCGGTCGCGACAAAATCCTCAATGAGCTTGTCCACGACCTCCTTGTAGCGTTGGCAATGTCCGCAAAGGAAATCCTCGAAGGCGACAACGGTAATGGGCGCGTCCGGGCTGCCCAGGACGAAGCCGCCGTCATCTTGCCGTTCCTGGGAAATCGCCGAGTAGTCCGTCGCCAGTTCGCCGACAGCGCTCTGGCTGGAAAGCAGGATGACAACAAGCGCGACCACAACGGCCACGACAATAACGCCAACGATGATTAGCAGGTTGCGCTGTTTCAAGCTCTTGGTTTTCTGGGTCACGTCGCTTGACCTCATTTACTCCATTGACGCCGCCGAATGCCAAAATCGGGCGCGCGGCGAAACTCTGACAGTTAATTCGAATCCTACAGTTTATGCGCCGACTAGTCAATTATCGACCCTTCGGGTTTAGCCAATGTTCATCCTATGCGGAATTCGATATACAATAGCTGACCGCGTCTCCAACATGTCGGGCCTGTCCCGGGACGGATGTCTCATGCGAATGATCGACCTCATCGAGAAAAAGCGCGACGGTTTGGCGCTGAGCAAGAGTGAAATCCGCTATTTCATCAACAACTATACCGCCGGTGAAATACCTGACTACCAGGCTTCGGCGCTTCTGATGGCGATTTACTTCAATGGAATGAATCGCGCGGAGACGGTGAATCTGACGCTGGCGATGGCCGAGTCCGGCGATATGCTCGACCTGTCCGACATTACCGAATATGCGATCGACAAGCATTCATCCGGCGGCGTCGGCGACAAGACCACCTTGATCGTCCTGCCCCTGGTCGCGTCCTTCAACGTGCCTATCGCCAAAATGAGCGGACGCGGCCTTGGTTTCGGCGGCGGGACCCTGGACAAGCTGGAGTCTATCTCGGGTTACGATGTCAATCTTTCCGAAGACGCCTTTCGCCGCATCGCGCGTGAATCCGGGATGGTGCTGGCGGGGCAGAGCAAATCGCTGGCGCCGGCCGATGGCAAATTATATGTGCTGCGGGATGTCACCGGCACCGTGGCGAGCTTGCCGCTGATCGCCGGCAGCATCATGAGCAAGAAGTTGGCGGCCGGCGCCAAGGGCATTGTGCTTGATGTCAAACTGGGCTGCGGCGCCTTCATGAAGACCCTGGAAGAAGCGCGCGCTCTGGCGAAGACGATGGCGCGCATCGGCGTCGATGCCGGCCGCGATATGGTGGCGCTTTTATCCGATATGAATCAACCGCTGGGCGTTGCCGTAGGCAATGCCCTTGAAGTGGCGGAGGCCGTTCGCAGCTTGCGGGGTGAAGGCCCGGCTGATATACACGCGCATTGCGTCGAAGTGGCGGCGCATATGCTGCATTTGGCAGGGCAGGGCGCCCGCTGGACGGATCTTGCCGCAACGCGAGCCGAGGTCGACGCGCGGTTACGGTGTGGCGGCGCCTTCGAGCATTTCCGCCGCATGGTCGCGGCGCATGGTGGCGACCTGGCGCAAATTGACGATCTCAGCCGGTTGCCGCAAGCGAATCTTCGTTATACCTATGCCGCTCGTGAAAACGGTCATATAGCCGCATTGCTCGCCGAAAAGGTGGGCTGGGCGACGCTGGCGCTGGGCGCCGGCCGCGCCACCAAGGAAGATGAAATTGATCATGCCGTCGGTATCGAGGTCCATGCCAAGGTCGGCGACTCCATTGCGGCGGGCGACGCCTTAATGACCGTGCATGCCAATGATGAGACCAGCTTGCAGGCGGCCCTGGACGAATTGAGAGACGCGGTCCATTACAGCCCCGCCCCGGTTGAAAAACTACCGCTTTTCTACGGGGTCATCGACGGAAGAGACTTCTAATCCGACTCTAGCGCGAGTTGCCCGTCCGCGTAGCGGAAGCGGTTGAGCGGCGCGTTTTTCCAAATCCCGTCTTCGAAACGGATCTCGCCATTGATGCCGCTATAAACGGCGTCGGCGATCTTGATGTCGCCTTCCAGCGCGGCAAGGGCCATGCGGGCCAAATCGTAGGTCAAGGTCGCAAGGTGATTGGGCGCCGGCGCATCGGGATTGCTGTCGCGATATCGCCCTCGGAAGTCCGCATCCGCGATTGATCCGCTGCTGAAGAAACGAAGGTCCTCGCGCGAATCGCGGGTCGGATCCAGCATGAGCTGGTCGCCGTTTTCGCGCTCTTCCGCCAGAATGGCGCTTGCCGCGTAGAGACTATTCGGGTCTGCGCGGCCCTGCCCCCAACTGCCCACGAGAATCATGGGCCGGTTATTGGCTTGCTGCGCCGCGGGCGACGCGGCATGCGGACCAAGCGCGATGATCGCGGCTACGGCCGGGTCAAGATTAAGCGCTTTGACGCGCGCAACCGCAGATTCGGCGCTGCCCCCGTCATCGACCGCCAGGAATTGCAGGCCTTCGGGCCCGGCGTCGGCGAAGGCCATTTGCAGCGCATAGAGCGCGTTGTAGCCGATCTCGCGGTATTGTCCCTCGAATGGCGCGAGCAGCACGAGCTTGGGCGGGGCCGAACCAAGATTGCCCGCGCAGGAGGCCAGCGCAATAGCCAGCGCGAAAAGCGCGGCAATCCGTGCTAAAGCGCGGCGACCGCCTTTGCTTTCAACAGGCATTTTGCAGGTGCTGATCAAAACTCAGCGCGAAATTATGATAGTGTGAATTGTCGCAGGCGGCGCGGAAGTAAAGATATTCAGATTCCGCCGGGTGAACGACGGCCCGAATAGCCGACAAGCCGGGGCTAGCGATAGGCCCGGGCGGCAATCCGCCTCGGCGGTAGGTGTTGTAGGGCGAATCCACATTCCGGTAATCCGCGCGCGTGATCTGTGGCCACCACTTGCCTCGCGCGCCTTGTATGCCGTATTGCACGGTGGGGTCCGCCTCCAGCGCCATATTGATATTCAGCCGGTTGCGGTACACGCTGGCGATCAGCGCATGTTCGTCCCGCCAGACCGCTTCGCGCTCCACGATGGACGCGAGCGTCACGACCTGATGCAATGTCAGGCCTTGTTCAAGCGCTTCGCGCCGCAGATCGTCGCCGACCCGTTCGCGAAAACTGCGCAGGAGCAGGTCGCGCAAGCCTTGCGCCGTGATATCGGGGGGCAACTGATAGGTATCCGGAAACATGAAACCTTCAAGCGACGCCCCGCTCGGAATACCGGCCCAGGCGGCGAAGTCAACCGGCGGCGCAGACCCGGCAAGGACCAGCGCCAGGAATTGATCGCCGGAAAATGCGAACAGCCGGTTGCTGTCAATGTGCTCGGCCAGTTCTTCGATTCTGGCGCCTTCCGGAGTACGAAATGGAATATGACTCTTGCTGGAATCGGTGAGGATTTCGGCGATCTGCCTGATCGTCTGCGTCTGATTCAGAAAGAAAACACCGGCTTCAAAACGCCGGTCGTAACCTTCGACGCGCGCATAATCAAGAAACAGATCCGGGTCGCGAATCAGCGCCGACTCCGCTAGGGAAGCCGCGATTGCGCCGGCGCCTGTTCCCGGCAAGATATGGAAGCGGCGTGGAGTGGCGTCGCTGCCGATTTGAGCGTCTAACTCCGCCTCGCGGTTGGCGAGTTGGATGCGAAGGACGACGGTCCGCAATTCGTCCAGAATCTGGCCATCGGATGCGAAGTAGGCGCCGACCGCGATTATCGCGCCGATGCCCAGCAGAAGGCTGAGTCCCAGCAGAAACCCTACAATTGCGCGTCGAAACTCTTGCACTTTCAATCTGCGAATGTGTACCTGCGGTCTATCCGGCCGGGGCGCCAGGCCGCGCTCAACATAAGCTCAGCCGCCGACAGCGATTGTATCCCCGATATCACCTCGAGTTTCACGGACAATTACGGGATCTAGACTGCGCATGACCGTGACCCAGCTCCGCCCCGGTTTCAGCATAATCGGTTCTTCATTGCCGTAGACCAGCGACAGCGCCTCCCCGCGATTGGCGCTGAAGCGGCGCCAGTAGCCGCGGTAGAAGTTGCCTTCGCGCATCACATAAGCGCGGCCTTGATTCCGAAGCGCGACCTCATAAGATTCGTCCAGGGAGCCGGGTGTAAAGAGATCCGGCCGCGGGTAATGCGCGACTTGCAAAAATATCAGATTGTCAGCCCAGAGCTGACTGTCGTCAGCGGCATCGACATGCGCGACGCCGTCAGCAAAGCGCAGATAGCGTCCGCTCGTCGGCTCGTACTGCCAACGGATGTCGGTCCGGTTATACCAATTGGTATAGATGTCCGCCGCGACGTCGCCGCCGGCATCGGGCTGAAGGGCAAAAGTAAAGCCCAGGGCGCGATAGCCGATGTTGATATTGCGCGCGCTGGCGAGCTCCCACAGTTTCCGCGTATCTGCGAAAAGTGTATGTTCATAGCCGCGCCCAATCAGTGAATTATCGCGACAAAAACCCGCTTTGGGGCAATCGTCGCCGAATGACGGCGAGAGCAGCAGTGACCTGAAACTCGCATTTCGATAGATCTCGTGGATGGGACCGCTGGTGCCTGAATAAGCCAGCAAGGCCGCGTACATGCTGATTAGTTCGATGTCAATCAAGCGCGCGCTGCGCACTGAGCCGACCTTCTCTGGCGCGTTGTTGCGATAGATGGCCGCAAAACGCGTGACGCCGCCTTCCGCCTCGTATTCATATACCAGGTCCGCTTGATTGACGCCGCTCTGTGGGCGCACCTTGGGCGGCCAGTTCGAGATCTTGACGATGAGATTGCGCCGGTCTTGCGCTTCTTCGTTCGGGTAGGGCAGGCCGGTTAAGGGATTGATGCCAAGCGGGTATGAGCGGGGACCCATTGGCTCGGGCGCGAGCCTTACATAGCTATCGGCGATCGCCGCGGCGACAAGCGCGGGCGATTGCAAACGGTCGGTTGCGTCTGCTGCCGCCGCGTCTTGTCCCCGGACAAAGCCGGCGCTGAACGACAAGCAAAGGATCAGAATGGATAAAACAATAGCTCTTGACCGGGTGGATAAGGCCATGAACGTCGTCTTTCGCGCAATCGCAAGACCGCCCGCCAGTATAGGGAAGCGGCACTGCCTTCGGCAAATCGTAATCAGTATAATAGGGGAATCGCAGCTTGACCGCTTGAAGGCGAGGAAATTTGATGAAAGGCCGGCGCCTTTTGATCAGCTACGCGCATCCGGACGATGAGACCTTCGGCTTGGGCGCGGCCATTCCCAAATGGATCGACGAAGGAGTCGATGTCTATTTGATCTGCGCGACAAATGGCGAAGTCGGGCATGTTCCCGCCGAATTGCAGGGCAAGTACCCCACCGTGGCCGAATTGCGCTTGAGCGAATTGAAATGCGCCCGTGAATACCTGAAGTTCAAAGAGGTATTCATGCTGGGCTACCGCGACAGCGGCATGCCGGGCAGCGAAAGCGCGGCCCATCCCGATTCGCTTTGGCAGCAATGGCGAAACCATCCCGAACGCGTGGCCGGCAAGGTGCGCGACATTTTGCAGCGCGTTCGCCCCCAGGTGGTGATCACCTTCAACCGCTACGGTGGATACGGTCATCCCGACCATATCGCCATCCAGCGCGCGACCGTCAACGCTTTTGAGTCCCTGCGCGCTTCGACTTCAGCTGGCGCGACGTCAAATGGCTACCGCCCGGAGAAGCTGTATTACGCCGCATTTCCCAAGGCGACGCTTTGGCTGCAAATCCTGAGGGCGCGACTGCGCGGCCAGGATCCGCGGCGTATGGGCATCAACGGCGATGTCGATATAATCAAGATCCTCGACCACATGGAGCCGGTGCACGCGCGCATTCGCATTGCGGCTTACCTTGATGTATGGGAGCGGGCCAGCCGCTGCCATGCCAGCCAGGGCGGCGGCCGCATTTCGCGGACATCGCGTTGGCTGCGGCGGCTGCTTTATTCCAGGCAGGGCTTCACCCGCGTTTATCCGCCGCCCCAACGCAACCAGGTTGACGAAAGCGATCTCTTCGCTGCTGTTCCGTAGATTCTGCGCGCCAGGCTTCCTTATTGCTCATTGCTCGGCTGTCAGGTCGCCCGGCAGATAACGCGCTAGAAATTGTCGCGCGTACTCTTCAAGCTGCCCACGGATGATGGCTTCCCGCATGTTTGCCACATGCCGCGCCAGAAAGTCGATGTTATGCAGGCTGATCAGGTGATAGGCCAGCAGTTCTTTCGCCACCACTAAATGCCGGTAATAGGCGCGGGAAAAGCGGCCGGCGTAATTGTCAAGTTGGCTGTCTATCGGCCTGTCATCCAGCTTGAAACGGGCGTTGCGCAAATTGATGCGACCGTCGTGAGTGAAGGCGGCGCCATGCCGCGCCAGCCGGGTCGGAATGACGCAGTCGAAGATATCAACGCCGCGCCGGATGCCTTCGACCAGATCGTCCGGCTCGCCCACACCCATGAGATAGCGGGGTTTGTCAACCGGCAGGGCCGGCAGGATATGCTCCAGGGTCGCGTACATCTCCGGCTTGGATTCTCCCACGGCCAAACCGCCGATGGCGTAACCCTTCAGGTTCAAGTCGGTGGCGTAGCGGGCCGACCGTTCCCGGAGATCGGGGAAAACGCCACCCTGTACGATGCCAAACAGGGCTTGCTTGTTATCGTCAGGATGCGCCTCGCGGCATTGTTCCAGCCAGCGGCGCGTGCGTTCCACAGCGCTTTCCACCTCGTCCCGGTCATTTGGAAGCGGACATTGATCGAAGGCCATGATGATATCGGCGCCGAGATTCTGCTGAATCCGCATCGAACGGGCCGGGTCAAGCCGGATCATGCTGCCATCAATGTGGCTGCGGAAGCTGACGCCGTCGTCGTCGATCTTGTTGATTTCTGTCAAGCTGAATACCTGGAAGCCGCCGGAATCCGTGAGGATGGGACCATGCCAGCCCATGAAGCGGTGCAGCCCGCCCATGTCTCTGACCAGTTCATCGCCCGGGCGCAGGAAGAGGTGGTAGGTATTGGCGAGAATCAAGTTGATGTCCAGCTCTTCGAGGTCGCGCGGTGGCACGGCTTTGACCGTGCCGGCGGTGCCGACCGGGGCGAAAACCGGTGTAGGAATATCGCCATGCGGGCTGTGCAGAACGCCGGCGCGCGCGGCGCCATCAGTCGCGACAATCTCAAATTCGAATGCCATAGGCAATCCCCTCTTGGAGGCAACTGTGTCTGCTGCGGTCGCCGACTGCCGGGCACATTATAGCACGCCGCATTTACCGGTCCGCCTCGCGCGTGGCAATCGGCTCTGAATCTGACGGCAGGCCGCTTAATCCATTGCTATACTGCCAGCAGACGCTGGCTCGGCGCGACTTGGCCGATTCAGCGCCCAATCCTTAAACCGGAGATGAAACTGTACGAAACCTCTGACCTGATCGCTGAGCGGGCGCCCGCTAGCGCAAGCCGCCCGGGCGACGGACCGCATCACTTCCCAAGCTGCGTGCGGGTCAATTTGGATGCGCTCGCCGCAAATGTGCGCTGGATACGCGCGCGAATCGGCGCTGATGTCGAGATGATGGCGGTCGTCAAAGCCAATGCCTATGGGCATGGCGCGCCGGCGGTCGCGCGGACGGCGCTGGCCAATGGCGCCAGCATGCTCGCGGTTGCCAACTTGGCGGAAGCGATCGAGATTCGCGCCGCCGGTATAAGCGCCCCTCTGCTGGTCTTGGGCGCGGCGGCGCCGGACGCGATCGGACGCGCGATGGAACTGAATATCGGCATATCCATTTATGACTATGCCGTCGCCAGGCAGATCCTGGCCGCCAGCCGCCACCTGCCCGGGAGATTGAAGGCGCATATCAAGGTTGACAGTGGCATGGGGCGGCTGGGCGTTTCCCCGCAAGAAGCGAGCAAACTCTGTCGGCGACTGCGGACCGAGCGCCATATTGAATTGGAAGGCATCTTCACGCACTTCGCCAAAGCCGATGAAGATCCGATTTACACAGATGAGCAACTGACCAGGTTCGAGCGGACAGTCGCCGGGCTTGCGACCGCCGGCTTCCGCTTCAAATACGTGCACGCGGCCAATTCCGCCGCCTTGATCACCTGCCAGCGGAGTTTATTCAATGTCGCGCGTCCGGGTCTAATTCTGTACGGCTTGAATCCGGCGCCGGACCTTGATGCCGCTTTCGGAATCCGACCGGTCATGGCTTGGACGACGCAGGTGCTGCAGATCAAAATGCTGCCGCCCGATTCCCCGGTCGGTTATGGCGACAGCTATCGCACCAAGGGCGTCGAAATGATTGCCGTGCTGCCGGTTGGCTACGCCGATGGCTTGCGCCGGACGCCTTACACTTGGCGGGAAGTCCTGGTCCGAGGCCGGCGAGCGCCGCTGGTCGGGCGTGTCAACATGGAAAAGATCACCATCAATGTCACAGACATTCCCGATGTCGCGATCGGCGATAGCGTTGCGCTTTTGGGCGCGCAAGGAGACGACGAGATCGGGGCGGACGAAATCGCCAAATGGATCGGAAGCAACAATTACGAGGTGCTCACATCCATCGCGCCGCGCGTCCCGCGCAGTTATATCCTCGAGTGATGCCCGTGCATTAAGTTTCGATAAGGGTTCGCAGATCCGCGGCGATTGTTTCAGGCGGGACGCCAAATTGATAACGGGTCATCCAGCGTCCAGCCCGATCCAGCAGGAAGGCGCCGACGGTGTGATTGATCTGGTAGCTGGTTGAATCCTGGTCTCGGCTGATTTCAAACGAGAGTCCAAATGGCGCGCCGAACTCGCGCACGCTATTCTCAGCGCCGGTCAAAGCGAGGATGTCTTCCAAGCCGCGAAAATCCAGGTATTGCCGCAGCGCTTCCGGAGTATCGCGCCGTCCATCCACGCTGACGAAGACGAAGCGCAGATCCTCGGCGGCGTCGCCCAGCGCGCTCCGCGCGCGCTGATAATCATTGAGCGCTAAGGGGCAAATGTCGGGGCAATGCGTGAATCCAAAAGTCAGCAGGATATGCCGTCCGCGCAAATCGCTCAAACGGGTCGCGCGCCCGAATTGGTCCAGCAGCGGGACATCGACTGTCGCGAGCGGCGGCTCAATCCTGGTTATGCCGTCAAATTCGGCCTGGCCGGCAACCCGGAAGGGACCGGTATCGCTTTCCGCCGGCGGTTTCAGCCGGTCGTACACCAGATAAAGCGCCAGGGCGGATATCCCGATGAGCATGCCGGCAATCATACCGTAGAGGAATTGTATGCTCAGGGTGGTACGACGCTTGCTTTTCATCTGCCTCTGTCGCGTCTTCCCGCGCGCAGGCGCAAGTCCTGGCGCAATGACGGATGCGGGAATTATAGCAAGCTCCGCTTCCGGGATGTAGGCGCAGCCCGGCCCGACGCGAGTCTGCCGTCAGACCAGAGCAATTGCGCTGATAAATGACAGTTTTGCTCATTATTTCGTAATCTGTAGGGGCGTTTCGCTGAAACGCCCACAATTTGCAGGCCACTTTCAACGGGCGTCTCACGAGACGCCCCTACATCTTTACATGTTTACACGGCCATCGGCGTACAATGTTTTGCTGCGATTGCTTTGCGCCAGTCTCTCGCCGATTGCGGCCCCCGCCTAAAGCGGCTATAATAAGACAAGCTCAAGAAGAGAGATTTCGTCGAAGCGCGAGACGCCGAAGGGGCAAGCGACAAGTAAGCCAACTTGCGTGAAACTCTCAGGCAAAAGGATTCTTGAGATCCGTCACTCTGAAGGTCTTTTGGCTGACAGGGCGCATTCTCGGTATGAGGTGCGCCCTTTTTGATTGAATTCCTGGAAAGGAGACAAAGATGGGCGAATGGAAGACACCGGCGGAACTGAAATACGCGGACAGCGACGAATGGTTTGCCGTCGATGGCAATGTGGTCACTATCGGCATCACGGATTATGCTCAGGATCAACTCAACGATATCGTTTACGTCGAATTCAAAGACGCCGGCGATAGCGTCGACGCCGGGGATTCCTTTGGTGAAGTCGAATCGGTGAAGGCGGCATCAGAATTGTACAGCGCCGTGCCGGGTGAAATTATTGAAGTCAATACGGCCCTGGAAGACGAGCCCGAAGTGATCAACGCCGATCCCTTCGGCGCCGGCTGGATGGTCAAGATTAGAGCGGCAGACCTTCAAGGGATTGATGGCCTGATGGATGCGGCCGCCTATGACGCTTACTGCGATAGCCGCTGATTTAATCAATGATGGGCGATGCTAACCGCTCGTCAGTTTGACCCGCCAAGCGCGCAAGCACAGGAAATGACAAGATGAGGTTAGTCCGAACGTGAGTTACATACCGCATACCGATGCCGAAACGCGGCAGATGCTGCGCGCAATCGGCGTTGACTCTATAGACGATTTGTTCGAAGCCGTGCCCGCGGCGCATCGATTCCCCGGGCTCGATCTGCCGGCGCCGATGAGCGAGATGGATGTGGCCGCCGAAATGTTGGCTATCAGCGAGGCGAACGATCATGCCGGGGACTTTGCGGTTTTCCGCGGCGCCGGCGCTTATCATCATTTCATACCGTCTGTCGTGAATCATATGCTGCTGCGGGGCGAATTCTATACGGCCTATACACCCTATCAGCCGGAGATTTCGCAAGGCACATTGCAGGCGACCTACGAATACCAAAGCATGATGTGCGCCCTCACCGGCATGGACGCCGCCAACGCCAGCCACTATGACGGCGCCACCAGCCTGGCCGAAGCCGTCACAGTCGCCCTTGAAGCAGGAAGGCGCAAGCGAAAAAAGATCATTCTCAGTCACGCGATCAACCCGCAGTATCGCGAGGTCGTCCGCGCCTACCACCTGGGCCGTGACATTCGTATCATCGGCGATCGCGGCCGCGGTGAAGTCGTCGATCTCATGGAAATGCTCGACGACAATACCGCCATGCTCGCCGTCCAGTATCCCAACTATTTTGGACAGATTGATGATTTTTCACGCCTGGCGGAAGCCGTCCACGCCAGCGGCGCGCTGCTGGTTTTTGTGGCCAACCCGATTGCGCTCTCGCTATTCAAGAGCCCGGGCGAACTTGGCGCCGATATCGTCGTTGGCGAAGGGCAGCCGCTGGGCATACCGCTGGGCTACGGCGGACCCTACCTCGGCTACTTCGCCATTCGCCAGAAGTATGTGCGCAGGATCGCCGGGCGCATCATCGGCGAGACGGTGGACGCCGATGGTCGGCCCGCCTTTGTGATGACCCTGCGCCCGCGCGAGCAGGATATCAAGCGCGAACGCGCCAGCAGCAATATCTGCACGAACCAGGGGCTGATGGCGCTGGCGGCTTCAATTTACCTGGCGCTGATGGGCAAGAACGGGCTGCGCCAAGTCGGCGAGCTCAACTATCACAAGGCTCAGTACGCCGCCGATCAGATCGACCGCCTGGATGGCTATAGCGTCGACCGGAGCAAGCCCTTCTTCAACGAATTCGTGGTCGCCTGCCCGCGCCCGGTCGCCGAGATCAACGACGAATTGTTGGCCGAGGGCATAATCGGCGGCGTCGACCTGGGCGAACATTATTTCCACCTGCAAGATCACATGCTCGTCTGCGTCACCGAGACTAACAGCAAGGCTGAAATTGACCGCCTGGCGGAGATTCTGGGAGGGCTGAACTGATGCAAAACGCAGCCGCAACGAACGGGGCCGGCGCCTCGCAACCCAAAAAACTGGAACCGCTGATATACGACTTGGGCGCGCCCGGGCGCATTGGCGTCAACTTGCCGGATTGCGATGTGCCGAAGACGGCGCTGCCGGCTGATTTGCTGCGCGCGGACCTGGCCTTGCCCGAAGTGGGCGAGGTGCAGGTGGTGCGCCATTTTGTGAAGCTGAGCAAGCTCAATTATTCGATCGATCAGGGGCTTTATCCGCTTGGCTCCTGCACGATGAAGTACAACCCCAAGATCAATGAGGACGCGGCGCGCCTGCCCGGCTTCGCCCAACTGCACCCTCTGACGGATGGGGACGGCGCCCAGGGCGCGCTGTTTCTGATGCATGAGCTGCAGACCTGGTTAGGCGAAATCAGCGGCTTCGAGGCGGTCAGCCTTTCACCCGCAGCCGGGGCGCAGGGTGAATTCGCCGGCATCCTCATGATCCGCCAGTATCACATTGACCGCGGCGAAGGCCAGCGCGATATCATCCTGGTGCCCAACAGCGCGCACGGAACAAACCCGGCGACGGTGACCATGGCCGGCATGAGCGTGCGGGAGCTGCCGGCCGATGCGCAGGGCAATGTCGACTTGGCGGCGCTGCGGGATGTTTGCGCCGGCGATCTGCGCGACCGCATCGCCGGCATGATGATCACGGTGCCGAGCACCCTCGGTCTCTTTGAAGCGACGATCCTCGATGTGGTCGAGGCGGTGCATGATGCCGGCGGCCTGATGTACATGGACGGCGCCAACATGAACGCGCTCATGGGCGCGGTCAAGCCGGGTCAGCTCGGCTTCGATGTGATGCACTACAACCTGCACAAGACTTTTTCCACGCCGCATGGCGGCGGCGGGCCGGGCAGCGGCGCGGTCGGCGTCACCGCGGCTTTGGCGCCTTATTTGCCCGGGCCGGTGGTCGCAGTCATCGAAGAGGAGAATGAGCAGGAGCCGCCGCTCTATGGCCTGGTCATGCCGGAGAAGAGCATTGGCCGCTTGAAAGCGTTTCAGGGCAACTTCGGCATGCACCTGCGCGCTTATGCCTATATCCGCGTCTATGGCGACGCCGGCATCCGTGATGTGACGCGCTACGCCGTGCTAAACGCCAATTACCTGCGCGCCAGGCTGATGGCGACATACAAGGTGCCCTACCCGCGCTATTGCGGGCATGAATTTGTGCTGGAGGGGCATTTTGATGACGCCGAAGACGTCCACGCTCTCGATATATCCAAGCGGCTGATGGATTATGGTTTTCATCCGCCGACGAATTATTTCCCGCTGATCATGCCGGAGGCGCTCCTGATCGAACCGACCGAGACCGAAGTCAAGGAGGACCTGGATGCCTTTGTGGCGGCGATGGAGCGGATCGCCGAAGAAGCGCGGAGCGAGCCGGAGACGCTGCTCAATGCGCCGCATACCGCGCCGGTGCGCCGCCTGGATGAGGTGAAGGCGGTAAAGGAATTGGTGCTCTGCTGCGCGCCCGCTCTGCCGATTGGCGCCCGGGACTGAGATCGCCACTCGGCACGAAGCGCAGGGGTGAGCCACCTTCTCGCCCGTACACCGAGTCTCCTCTTTTGGCGTAGGGGCGAGCCTTGGCTCGCCCGCATGATTGTCGCGAAGTACGATGCGCATTTTTTCGATTTTTTCTTGAGCTTACTGAGGGCACAGTGTTACCTCGTTGTTCGGCGCAGTTTGTAATAACCGCCTATTCACCACTCCCGATTTACAGGGCAATTGCATCAAAATCATAATGAACGGTTCGCTACGAAATTTGCGAAAGTGTAGGGGCGTCCCGTGAGACGCCCGTTGAAAATGGCCTGCAAATTGTGGGCGTTTCAGCGGGTCGCGTAGACACTGACCGACAAACGCCCCTACGGATTACATAATTTGAGGGGAAAATGTCAATTATCGGCGCAATTTAAATTTGATGCGATTGCCCTGTCCCGATTTACTGTTCTTTTTGCGCCGCGCAATTTGACACGCTATACTTCCAAAATGACATTTGAATTGCGCGGTATGACGATTAGGTTGCGTTTGTCGGCATTCCGCCGGCGCAGCGGCCGCTCGGCGCCACAATTCAATGATCCGATTATGTTTAATGATTTCTGTACCGATAAGGAGAAAACAGCATGTTAAGAAAGAGGCAGCTATCAAGGCGGCAATTCTTGCGGGGAACCGGCGCAGGGCTCGCGTCTATGGCGTTGGCGGGCGCGCCCGCCAGCCGTTTGCTGGCGCAAGGCGACGCGCTCCAGTTCTATGGCTGGGATTTCCAACCGGATACCATCCAGCAGCATCTCGACAACTTCACGGCGCAAACCGGCATCCCGGTGGATCTGCATATCATTCCTAATGTTGGCTACTCCACGGGTATTCAAACGAAGCTCCTCGGCGGCGTGCATATGGACGTCTATTACAATTTCAAATACAACTCGACGCGCTTCTTTAACGCCGGCTGGGCGCGGCGCATGGACGACCTGCCGGATGCCGATGCGATCATGGACGAGATGTTCGCGAGTTCGGTGCCCTCTTACACCACGCCTGACGGTCAACTGATCAGCATGCCCTACTTCAGCGCCGTGCACGTGCTGCATTACAACGAACGCATGCTAAGCGAATCCGGCTTTGACGCGCCGCCGCAGACCAAGCAGGAACTCTACGACCAATGCAAAAAACTGAAGGAAGACGGTGTGGAAGCGCCATACCTGGCGTACTGGATTAAGGAATTCTGTGAGGAATACCTCCAGGTCTACCTGCTTTCCGAAGGCGTTACTCCCTTCTCTCCCGAAGGCGAGCCGGCATTCGCCGATGACTCCAAAACCGCCGATGTTTTCGAATGGTGGCAGGCCATGTTCCAGGATGGCATGACATCGCCAACCCAGCTCACTGACCAGCCCGGCGAACAAATGACGGCCATGCAGAATGGCACTTCAGCTTTCTACGTCCTGCATCATTACTTCCTGAAACTGATGAATGCCGGCGGCGGACCCGAAGTCGAACATCTGCGCATCGCGGACCGCATGCCCGGTGCGGATGGCAAGACCTTCCAAATGGGCGAGATCGTGCAAATGTCGGACGGCGCCAATGTCGACCGCTCTTGGGAATTGGTCAAGTTCTATACCTGGAAGGACGCAAACGGCGAACGCTCCGTGCACAAGTCATGGGCGGCGGCAGCGGCTCTTGGCGCGCCCTATCCCGATTTCTACGACGATCCCGAAGTGCAGGCGAATTACGGCGACTTCTATGATTTCGAGCAAATCAAGGATATGTTCGGAAACAACTCCGATGTCGTGCAGGCGCGCAATCAACCCTGGTACAGCGAATTTCAAACGCACGTCGGCGACGAAATCCAGCGTATGCTGCAAGGCAATATTTCACCGGCGGACACAGTGTCCAGCCTGGCCGACAAGGTTGTGGAACTGAGGGCGCAAGAATAACAAGCCGCTCGCTTGAGTTTACAGCTTCAGCGCCGCATTGAAATGTTCGCGCGGGTCGGGGTAACTGCCTCCGGCCCGCGCTCTCCAATCTTGTGGACGACAGAGCCGGGACGATTCCTTGTCTACAGTACGTTTGAACAGAGCGGAAGCTCAGCGCCGCAAGCACTGGGACCGCAAGTGGATTCCCTACGCGCTGATGGCGCCGGCCGTCATCGCGATAGTTGTGATCATACTGAGCCCGCTCGTCACGACGATCATTTACAGCTTCTCCAACATTGATTTGATCCGGGACCGCACGACATTTATTGGCTTCGAGAATTATGTCGAGTTGTTCACCGGTCGTCTCTTTTGGAAAGCGGTCGAGATCAATCTCAAGTTCGCCGCAATTGTTGTCATTGTCCCGACTACACTGGGCCTGTTCTTCGCTTTGCTGCTGGTGGAAGAGTTCACAGGTCGGAGCATTGGCCGCACCTTGCTTATATTGCCTTGGGCCTTGCCCTGGATTGTCATTGGCTTGCTCTGGAACTGGATTGTCAATGCTCAATTTGGCGCTCTAAATGGCCTGCTGTACACCCTGGGATTGATCGACAAATACATTCCCTTCATGGCGAACGAGCATTGGGCTTTGGTATTCACGGCCCTGGCATCGGCCTGGCGGCAGACATCGTTCAGCGCCATCCTGCTGCTGGCGGCGCTGCAGACCATTCCCGAAGATCTTTATGACGCCGCCAAGGTGGACGGCGCGGGCATGCGCGCCCGCTTTCGCTATATCACATTTGCCTGGCTGCGCCCGACGCTCACGATTGTGCTGCTCTACAACATTGTGCTGGGCTTCCTGCAATTTGATGCGGTCTGGATGATGACCCAAGGCGGGCCGGGCGATGCGACGATGCTCATTTCGGTGCTGCTCTATCGCTACACCTTCATCAACTTCGATCTGGGCATGGGCGCGGCCGTATCCAACGTGCTGGGACTGATCACTATGGGCGTCGGTCTCATCTTCGTGCGCCTGATCTACCGTCCTCATTCGACATACGTTTAGGGGCGAATTGATGAATCATGCGTCTCGATTGAACTGGCGCGCGGTCGCGCGAAAAGCGGCGACATATCTAGCATTTTTCTGCCTGATCTTTTGGGTGGGCTTTCCCGTCTATTACATGCTTATCACAAGTTTCATGGACCCGCCTGAGCTGGGGGCGAAACCGCCGCACTGGATTCCGCAAGAACCCACCATAGAAAATTATCGCGAAGTCATCATCGGCGAAACGGGCCAGCGTGGCGATTATGGCACCACAACCGAATTCTCGCGCATGATGCCGGCATTGCTGAACAGCACCTTTGTCTCCGTATCCGTGGTCCTGTCAAACCTTGTCATCGGTGGCATGGCCGCCTACGCATTCTCTCGCTTCGATTTTCGCTTTTCGCGCATCGCCTATCTGGGCGTGTTGATGACCCGCGTGCTGCCGGCTTTGAGTTTGATCGTGCCTCTATTCATCATCCTGCGCAGACTCAGCTTAACCAATACGCTCTGGGCTTTGATTCTGACCTATACGATATTCATCTTGCCGCTGACGATATGGATCCTGCGCGAGTACTTCGATACCCTGGCGCGCGACATTGAAGAGATGGCGCTAATCGATGGCGCCACGCGCTGGCAGGCTTTCCGCATGGTGGTCGCGCCCTTGGCCGTGCCCGGGCTGATCGCGGTGGGCGTCATGTCTTTCATGGAAGCTTGGAGCGAGTTTTTCTTCGCGCTGACGCTCACCAATTCTCTGACATATCCACCGCTGCTGATGTCCTTTCGCAACTTGCACCAGGTCAACTGGAATGCCCTGGCGGCGGCGACCACAATTGGCGTGCTGCCTCCGGTCATCGTAGCTTTCGTCTTCCAGCGCTACCTGGTGCGCGGCTTGAGCGAAGGCGCGGTGAAGGGTTGAGCAAGATGCCGGTTCGGCTGGGCGTCCTGGGCGCGGGAATCATCGCCAAATCATTCATGGAAGCCGCCCCGGATGTGGCGGATTTGGAAGTCGCTGTCATCTGCGATGTGGCCGCGGATGCCGCGCGCAAACTGGCGGAGCCGCAGGCGATCGAATGGCTGCGGGATTACCGCGCTGTGCTCGCGGATGAGACGATTGACGCGGTATATATTGCGCTGCCCCATCACCTGCACGAAGAAGCGACCATCGCCGCTGCCGAGGCAGGCAAGCACATTTTGCTGGAAAAGCCGATGGCCAACTCCCTGGACGCGGCCGACCGCATGCTGCTCGCGCAGAAAAGGGCCGGGGTCAAGCTGATGCTTGGCTTCACCCACCGTTTTCATTCCGAACTGGAAAGCGCCAAACAACTCATTGAAGCGGGCGAATTGGGACGCCCGACATTAGCGATCGACATAATGACCACAGGCGGTGTGATACCGGCCTGGTTCTGGCGCAAGCCGGAAGCGGGCGGCGGCGTATTGCATGTGAATGGCGCCCACAGTTTTGATCGCCTGCGCTGGTTGATGGGCTCGGCCATAACTGAGGTTTTTGCTTACTCGGCGACCTACGATTCGCGCAAAACCGTCGAAGACAATACGGTGGTTGCGCTGCGTTTCGCCAATGGCGCGCTGGGCACAACGACGCACAATTGGGTGACCGATGCGCCCGTGCCCTTCAAGTGCGACCTCGATATTCATGGCACCAGCGGCGCGATCCGCATTGACACCTGGCATTCTTTGGAATTTACCAACGCCAATCACAGTTGGGTGCGGCGTCGCCTGCGAGATGACATGTTTCAGAAAGAAATCGGCGAGTTCGTCAGCGCGATCCGGGAGGACCGCGCGCCGAGCGTGACCGGCGAAGACGGCCGGCGCAGTTTGGCTTGTGTGCAGGCTGCCTACGAATCGGCCCGAACGGGAAAGCCAGTCAGCATAGACGATTAGATCGGAGGGCAAGACCGTGTCAAAAAAAGTACGAACGATCACAGGCGATGTGCCGCCGGAGGCGCTGGGCAGGACGCTCATCCACGAGCACTTGTGCGTCGATTGGGGCGATCTGCTGGGGCGGCCCAAAGTGCAGGACTTTGACCGCGGCGAGATGGTCAATCGGATGGTGGCCAAGATGGATGCGCTCTATGCCGCCGGCATCGGCGCCATGACTGAATGCACGCCAATCGGCACCGGTCGTTATCTCGACTTGTATTATGATGTCGCCCGCCGCAGCAAGGTGAAGCTCATCTGCTCGACCGGCTTCTTCCATGAATCCTGGGCGCCGATGCACCTTTACGCGCAACTGATGGACATTGAGCAAATGGCCGCGCTATTCGTTCGCGAAATTAGAGAAGGCATGGGCGACACCCTGCTCAAAGCCGGTCTGATCAAATGCGCGACCGGGGAAGGGCAGATTTCCGCCAAAGAGGAAGAAGTGCTGCGCGCCGCCTCCCGCGCCCACAAAGAAACCGGCTGCCCCATCATTACCCACACCACAGACGGCCTGGGCCCCGAGCAGCTCGATATCTTCGCGTCGGAAGGCGTCATGCCTGAAGAGGTCATCCTGAGTCACATCGGCTGCCAGCCAGACCCGATCGCCGGGTCGGAAGCGGTCTTGAAGCGCGGCGCCAATGTCAGCATGGACCGAATTGGCATGGTTGGCGCATTTTATGAAGACGAGCATTGGCTTGATGTGGTGGGCAACGCCATAAAGAAGGGATATATCGATCAGATCATGCTCAGCCACGACGCCGCCGTCTTCGCGCATGCCTATGAAGCCGCTTCCGGCGACGATGTCTTCGATGATTACACTTACGTCTACACCCAATTCGTGCCCAAACTGCAGAAGGCGCACGGCGTCACGGACAGTCAGATAGAAACCATGTTCGTGACCAACCCGCAGCGCGTCTTGGCATTTTGATGGCGCTCTACAAGGACGATCTCGACACGCCGGCGCTGATTGTTGATATTGACAAGCTGCGGCGGAACATCAGCGACATGGCGGATTTCGCCGCGGCTAATGGCATTCGCTTGCGCCCCCACGCCAAAACGCACAAGACGCCTGAGATCGGCCGGATGCAGCTGGAGGCGGATGCCGTTGGCCTGACGGTCGCCAAGCTCAGCGAAGCGGAGGTTTTCATCAACGCCGGTTGCAGCGAGATTCTGGTGGCCTATCCGCTAGTCGGCCCCATCAAGCACCGGCGTTTGATTGAACTCTGTGAACGCGCGCGGATTACGACGGTCGTCGACCACCGCGAAGTCGCCGAGGGGCTTTCCCGCTCAATGCAGGCCGGTGGTCTCGAATTGCCGGTGATGATCGAGGTTGATAGCGGGCTCGGCCGCTGCGGCGTGCTGCCGGGCGCGCCAGCGCTTGAACTGGCGCTGTTGGTCGCGCGGTTGCCGGGCTTGCGTTTTGCTGGATTGCTGACGCACGAAGGGCATGCGCAACTGGCGGGCGCGCCAGCGCAAGTGCGCGATACGGGATTATCGGCCGGGCGGCTCATGGCGGAAACGGCTGAGTTGATCCGGAAGGCCGGCCTCGAGGTTGAGATTATTTCGGTCGGATTGACGGCGACGGCCAAGATCACGGCGACGGTCGCCGGCGTGACCGAGACCCGTCCCGGCATCTACGTCTTTTACGACCGCAGCGAGGTATTGCATCAAGTGGTTGGGCCCGATCAATGCGCCGCGCGCGTACTGGCCACGGTCGCGACTCGGCCGACTGCCGAGCGCATCATCCTGGATGCCGGCACCAAGGCGCTGACCAGCGACCGCGCCGGCGTCTCGCCGCCGGTCGCCGGGCACGGCTATGTCGTCGATCATCCCGATTGGGCGGTCAATAGTTTGAGCGAAGAGCATGGCGCCACTCTCGTATCGGCGGAGGATCCGGTCCGTGTTGGCGATCGTGTCGAAATCATCCCGAATCATATATGCCCGGTGATCAACCTCTTCGATCGCATGTACATCACGCAGGGGGAGCGCGTCATTGACGTGTGGGCGGTGGCCGCGCGCGGCAAATCGCAGTAGGGACGGGATTTATGAGCAAACTTCAGTTGGGAATTATTGGTTGCGGCTGGATCGCGCCTTTTCATGCGGAGGCTTTGAATCGACTGTGCGACAGAGTGAAGGTGAAATGGGTGGCGGACCCGATCGAGGAGCGGGCCGAGCGCATCGCCGCCGCCCTGGACGGTGACGACATCGATGTACTGCTCGATTATCGCGCCGGCCTGGGCGGCGTCGACGCCGTGTCGATTCTTGTGCCGCATCACTTGCACCATCCGATAACGCTGGACGCCCTGCGAGCGGGCTGTCATGTGCTTCTGGAAAAGCCCTTCGCGCTCACGCTGGATGAAGCCGATGCCATGATCGCCGAAGCGCGGGCCCAGGAAAAGACGCTGATGGTGGCCTATCCCCATCGCTATCGCAAGAGTACACAAGCATTCAAACGAGTCATAGAAAGTGGCGACTACGGCCGACTGTTTATGTTGGACGCCTTTATGGACGAAGACAATCGCGAATACGTCACCGGCGGTTGGTTCGTCAAGAAAGCGACCCTGGGCGGGGGCGTATTCTTCTCGGCATCGGCGCATATGCTGGATGTGATGCTCTGGATAGCCGGCGATGTGCAATCTGTGTCAATGGTGGGAACCCAGGCCGGCTTGCCGATGGAAGGCGAAGATACCGCCATTTCCATCATCAAGTTCAAGAACGGCGTCGTCGGCAGCACCCGGCATACCTGGTTCTCGCCCAAGCCGGATCGCTGGTATAGCATGCGCGCATTCTGTGAGCGGGCTGTCGTCTGCCTGACCGTGCATCCGCTTGGCAATTTGGCGGTGGAAGGGCGCCGATGCGCCTGGAGCTCACGGATTACGGTTGCGGAAACCGGCGCGGAAGAAAAAGTGCTGCTCGATAGCGACGAAGGGCTGGATTTGACCGAGGAAACGAGGCATTTCCTGGACTGTGTCGAGAGCGGCGCGCGACCGCAGACCGACGGACATGTGGCGCGGCAATTGATGCAAGTCGCGCTGGACGCCTATCGGGACGCCGAAGCCAAGGGAGCGAATTGATGCACGATCTGCTTATCGAGGGCGGACGCGTCATCGACGGGACGGGATCTCCCTGGTTCTGGGCGGATGTGGCGGTGAAAGGCGAGCAGATCTCGGCAGTTGCTTCTTTAGCGGGCGCCGCCGCCCGGAAGACGATCAAGGCCGATGGGCGCATCGTCAGCCCCGGCTTCATTGATATGCATACGCATTCCGACTTGCAGCCCCTTGTTGATCCCATACACGAATGCAAGCTCTATCAAGGCGTGACCACCGATGTCATCGGTCACGATGGGCTGGGGCTTGCTCCCGTCACGGCGCAGACGCGGGAGATCCTGGCCGAACAACTGGCCGCCTGGAATGGGCTGCCGGATTTCGACCGCGACTGGACGACGCTCACCCAGTACCTGGATCGCTTCGACGAGGGCTGCGCGGTCAATATCGCGACTTTCGCCTCTCAGGGCACAGTGCGCATGGCGGTGGTTGGTATGGAAAACCGCGAGCCGACCAGCGCCGAGATGGTGCGCATGAAGGCGATCATCGATCAATGTATGCGCGAAGGCGCAATCGGCCTGTCGACTGGGCTGACATATACGCCCGGAATGTTCGCCAGCGACGATGAACTGGTTGAACTCTGCGAAGTCATCCGACCGTATCAGGGATTCTACTGCCCGCATCACCGCAACTATGGCGTGGAGGCGCTCAAAGGCTACGCCGATTCTATCGAGATCGGACGGCGCGCCGGCGTGCCGGTGCATTTGACGCATTGTCATCTCAGCTTTGAAGTGAATGCGGGACGTGTAGGGGAATTGATCGCCCTGATTGACGAGGCCCGCGCCTCCGGCGTCGAAGTCACGCTGGACGCTTATCCCTACCTGGCCGGACAAACTTACATGCACGCCTTTCTGCCGAGTTGGGCTCAGGAGGAGGGCGTCGAAGGCATCTTACGGCATTTGCGCGCGCCGGAAAGCCGCGCCCGGCTGAAAGAGGAGCTTGAAGTGACGGGCTCGGATGGCATGCAAGGCGTTCCGCTGGGTTGGGAAATGCTGCGCATCGGCGGAATCCTGGGCGATCATGATCCGGCCCTGATCGGCATGGGTTTGCCCGAAGCGGCCCGACGCGCCGGCAAACCTCCCTTTGAGTTTTTTGCCGATCTGCTCTTGGAGACGCGCCTCGGTGTGTCTTGCCTGGCCTTCTTCGGCATCGAGGAGCATGTGCAAGCGCTTATGCGGCACCCGGCCCACGTCGTCGGCAGCGATGGCATCCTGGTCGGCGCCCAGCCGCATCCCCGGGGCTGGGGCGCGCATGCGCGCTTCTTGTCGAGGTACGTGCGAGATCTGGGCTTGATGACTTGGGAAGAAGGTATCCGCAAGATCACATCGGCGCCGGCCCGGCGCATCGGCGTCCTCGACCGCGGCCTTGTTCGTCCCGGCCTCCAGGCGGATCTGGTCGTTTTTGATCCCGATGAACTGCGAGACGCTTCAACCTATGAAAATCCGCGCAGCAATGCTCTGGGCGTGAGCGATGTCATCGTGAATGGCGTTCTGGCGCTGGCGGATGGACAGCCTACTGGCGCCACGCCAGGCCGCGCCTTGCGGGCGCCTTACGGGCGCCGGCACGAACGATTCAGCCGCTTTTAATCATCTCGGGAGAAGCGAGCGATGCAGTCCCCCAAAATAGCGGATGTGCGCGCCTATTCGGTGGAATCGGCGGGCGCCGATTATCATGATCAATCGCGCGGGCACTGGATCATCGACACGCCGATTGCAAACCCGATGTCGATTTACGACGAATACAAAGAGTCACGCGTCAGCTGGGGCATCAACGCTCTGGGCAGTGTCATCGTCGAGGTGGAACTGGACAATGGCATGCTTGGCGTCGGCATCAGCACAGGCGGTGAACCGGCCTGCTTTATTGTCGAAGGCCATCTCAAACGCTTTCTAATAGGTCAATCACCCCGTAATGTTGAGCTCATCTGGGAACAGATGTGGCGCGCGACCTTGCCCTACGGCCGCAAGGGCCTGGCGATCCATGCGATCAGCGCTGTGGATCTGGCGCTCTGGGATGCGCTGGGCAAGCTGCGCGACGAGCCGGTCTACGCCATGTTGGGCGGCAAGACCAAAGGCCGGCTCCCGGTTTATGCGACTACGATACGGCCCGATCTGGCGCGGGAGATGGGCTTTCACGGCGCAAAAATGCCGCTGATGTACGGTCCAGCAGATGGCGCCGTGGGGCTGAAACAGAATGTCGCCGCCTTCGCGGCCGCGCGAGAGAGCGTTGGACCGGATTTTAAGCTCAGCCTGGACTGCTATATGGCCTTGACCCCGCCTTACGCGGCCGAGCTTGCGCGCGCCCTGGAGCCATATCAGGTCTATTGGCTGGAAGAGTGCCTGCCCCCGGACGATTATGACGCTTGCGCCAAGCTGAAAGCGTCGGTTTCATCTTGCCTGTTCACCGGCGGCGAGCATGAATACACGCGCTACGGCTATCGCGAACTCATCGCGCGGAATTGCTTCGACATTCTGCAGCCTGATTTGACCTGGGTGGGCGGCTTGACGGAGGCGCGGCGCATTGTCGCCATGGCCGCCGCCCACGATATCCCGGTGATACCGCATGGCTCCGGCATCTATGCGTATCATTTGCAATACGCCTTCGCCAACTGCCCGATGGCTGAATTCCTCATGATGAGCCCGGCCGCTGACGAAATTGTGCCGGTCTTCGGCGATATTTTCCTTAACGAGCCGCTGCCGCAAGCTGGTTACCTTATGCTTACGGAGAAACCGGGCTGGGGCGTCGAGTTGAATCGAAATGGGCTGAGACTCAACAGACCATACAACCAGGATTAGCCCGAAGTCGTCTCAGCGCAAGCCGCGACTGCGCATCATCTCCTTCAGAGCATCCTCGGCGGCATTCAGCGTGCGGTCAATATCGGCATCGGTATGCGCGGCGGACACATGGTTGCGCTTCATCGCCAGAGGCAGCATGAAAACGCCCCGCTTGATCATCTCATTGCGGAATGCCGTATCGGCCTCGGTATTGTTGCGCAGCAAGTCGGCGTAGCGGCTAATTGCGCCGCTCATGAAATAGGGCACAAAGACCGAACCATATCCGGCGACGGTCATGTCAATATCCAGCCGATCGGCAATCTCCTGCAGGCCCCGCCGCGCTTTTTCTCCCAAACGGAAAAGCCGTTTGTGAACTGTGCCGTCCTCAAGTTCGGCGATGGTGGCCAGGGCGGCCGCGGTCGACACCGGGTGCCCATTGTAGGTGCCGGCCACAAATACATCGCCGCCGGCGCTGGAAAAGCGCATCATCAACTCTTCCCGGCCGGCGAGTACGGCGCAAGGATAGCCGTTGGCGATGGCTTTCGCCAATGTTGTCAAATCGGGAAGGATGTTCAACTTCTCTTGATAGCCGCCTAGACCGTGTCGAAAACCGGTGATGACCTCGTCGAATATCAGGACGATCCCAAATTCATCGCAAAGACTGCGCAAGCTGCGGACAAATTCAGCTTGCGGCAAGACGCAGCCGATATTATGCGGGATCGGCTCCAAAATAATGGCGGCAATCTCCTCAGCCTGTCCCTTCACCGTGCGCTCGAGCGACTCAATATCATTGAAGGGCAGGACGATCGTATTTTCGATGGCTTCGGGCAGCATGCCGGCCGAGGCCGGGTCCTTGCGACCTATTTTCTCGGGCGCGCTGATGATGTTCATCAGCAGATAATCGTGCCAGCCGTGAAAACAGCCCTGGAATTTGACCAGCTTCTTGCGGCCGGTGACGGCCCGCGCAAGGCGCTGCGCCATATATGTCGCTTCGCTGCCGGAACCAAAGATCAGCGCCATTTCGGCCGAAGGCACATGCTGCGCCACTTTTTCCGCCAGGCGGATTTCGAGCTCGGTTGTGCCGGCGCCGATAAGATCGATTTGGGCGATTGCCGCGGCGGCCGCCTGGTCGACTGCGGGATGATTGTGCCCAAGCACGATCGGGCCAAAGGCGGCGTGATAATCCAGGTAGCCCTTGCCCTCCACATCGTAGATGTAAGCGCCGGCGGCTCTCTCCCAGACAATGGGCTGGGGTAAACCGCGCGTGCCGGAATTGACGCCGCCCGGTGTGACGGCCTGGGCTTTTTCGAATAGGGATTGATTTGTCATTACAACTTCACCCCGAGGCTGAATACTGGTCTCAGTAAATCGTCGCCGCAATCGCGTCAACCGGGTCGACGTCCTGGTCAGACGCAGGCCTATGGCGGCCCGGTCAAAGCGCATGGTCCCGGATCTTTCATGCGCCTCTGTTTATATTGCCCGCGATGCCGGCGCTGATTCAATCATAGCACAGGCGCAGCATCACTCCGGCCAGCTGACATGGATTGCGCGCGCTGTCGTCTGATCGGCGTTGAGCATAGCTGCCTCATTTTGACGCCAAGGAGCACGTGACTCTTTAACACCTCAAGCCGAGCGGTTAAGCCGCGACGACGCGCCACAGATGGCGGCAGCTCCTACCAAATCGCAGCCAGGGTCCAAATATCCAGAGCGACAATTCTGGCTTGGCCCAATGCCGAGACAGCCACGCCGGCGCTATCAGCCCGGCTTGGATAAACCCGGCTGCTGATGCAGAACCGATCATTCGCAAAAACCTCGATGACCGAACAATCGACGAATATCCGTAACCGCAAGTTTTCGTCCACTCCGAGCTCAAAATCTCCCGTTTTAACGTCAGTGGAAAACTCCGAAGCCGGGCGCCGGCGGGAACGGCGTCTATCTATTCCCAGCTGCTTCGGACGGGCCTGGTAAAAGATATAAGTTTCTTCTTCAAAATCGGGCGAGCAACGCACTTTGATGCCAATTTCATCGGCAGCGCCGGCGTCGAATTCGGCGACTATCTCGAGGGCATCGCCGCGCGCATCAAGCGCGAGGTCAGCTGAATCGCCGGACAGGTCTATGTTGACGTAGCGATGGCGCTTGCGCCGAAGCGATTCAATCTCGGGCGCCGGAACTTGCGCCAACTTTCCGTCAGCCTGAAGAGACAGGACCCGAGGCAGTGATAAGACGCCCGACCATCCGGCCGCCTGCTGGGCGGCGACGCTGCGGCCTTCGCCAATAAATCCCCACATGATATGACGTCCGCGCGAGTCAACGATGGTATGCGCCGCGTAGAAATGGCGGTCGCCATAATCGAGCTTATCCGCGGACTCTATGATGAAGCGGTGATTCCGATAGCGCCCGCTGAAATAGACGCTGTAGAGCGGATCATTATCCCAAATCGTGGCGATCAAGATATGCGCATCGCCCAGGCGATGGAGTTGGGGAACTTCCCACAGGACGCCGGTCCAGGGATCTGAAGCGTCCTGCATGTCGCCGATGCACAGGGGGTGCAGGTATTGCCAGCGCAGCAGGTCAGCTGAGCGATAGAGCAATACCGCGCCGCCGATGTCGCGGATGCCCGCGCCAATTGCCATAAACCATTGACCGTCCTCGCGCCAAACAAAAGGATCGCGGAAGCCGTTGACATCCAAACCGTCGGGAGGGTGGGCGATGACTGGGTTGCCGGCATATTTCTGCCAGGTATTTAAGCCATCCCGGCTTGTTGCCAGGCAGACGCGCTGGTTTTGCGGCGCCGCCCAATCGCCTTGCACGCCGGTGTACAAGATAGTCGGCCGCTCATCATTGTTCACTGTGCAGCCCGACCAGCAGCCGTCGGCATCCGGGCCGCCCGAACCAGGGGCGAGCGCAATCGGCAGATCGGCCCAATGCACAAGGTCTTCACTGACGGCGTGGCCCCAGTGCATATTGTCCCAAATAGGAGCATAGGGATTGTGTTGGTAGAAGAGATGGATTTCGCCCTGCCACTCCATGATGCCGTTCGGGTCGTTCATCCAGTTAGCCGGCGGACTGAAGTGGTAGCGCGGGCGCTGCCAGTCTTCGTTCTGTTGCGCGCGCAGGCGCCGGCTTTGTTCAGTCGATGAGTGCATTGCCCTTAGCCTTTGAGTCCACTTGCGGCGACGCTTTGCACGAACCATTTCTGGAATAGCAGAAACAGAATGAGCACGGGAATGGTAATCATCGAGGCGAAGGCCAGAATCTGGGCCCACTTAACGTCTTGCCCATAAAACGATGTGATGCCGACGGTCAGCGGACGGGATGCTTCGCCACGAGTCGCCAGCAGCGGCCACAGATATGAACTCCACAAAAACAGCGCCTGCAGAATGGCGACGGTGGCGAAGACCGGGCGCGACAAGGGCACAATAATCCGCCTGTAAATCGCAAAGGGACTCCCGCCGTCGATGTATGCGGCTTCATCGAAATCGCGCGGTATGCCGATGAAGAATTGATAAAAGAGGAAGATAGAAAATGCGTCGGCAATGAAAGGCACGATCTGCACATGCAGCGAATCCAGCCAGCCGATGGAGCCGTCAATCCAGGGAAACTCGTTGACCAACACCAGCAGGGGCACAACGATGGCGTCCAGCGGCACAATGGACAGCGCGATAACCAGCGAAAGAACCAGGGTCTTGCCTTTCCAGCGCAAGCGCGCCAGCGCAAAGGCAATCATGCTGTTGACTACCAGACCGGCCGATACTGTCGCCAGGACGATGAAGGTCGAATTGAACATGAATTGCCCAAAGGGCACTCTTCGAAATACCGAGCTGAAATTCTCAAACGTAATTTCTCGCGGTATGAATGCCCAGACAATGGTTTTGAGATCATCGAAGATGACTTTTTCCGGTTTGAATGAAGATACGACCATAAAAACGATGGGAAACAAAAAGAACGCCGCCAATGCGATCATGATGCTGTAGTCGATGATCAGTGTGAGAGAGCGCCGCCGCGATCGCTGCTTGCGCTCAGGCTTGTGGAGGCTGCTCAATTCAACTGCGGCCATAATGCCTATTCCAACTCAATGTCGGATCGTAAGAGTTTGCGTTGCATCAAGGCGATCGATACAACGATGATAAAGAACAGAACGGTAACGGCTGAGCCGTAGCCGATCTTCTGCTGCCGGAAGCCGGTGTCGACGGCATGGAAGACGACCGTGACGGTGGCGTCTTGCGGCCCGCCCTTGGTCATAACATCGACCTGCGTGAAGAGGCGAAAAGCCAGGATAGTTGTGCTGATAATGACAAATATCGTGGTATTGCGCAGTTGCGGAATGGTCACATGCCGAAATTGTTGCCAGGTATTGCCGCCGTCGATTTGCGCCGCTTCGTATAAAGATTGTGGAATGCCTTGGAGGCCGGCGAGAAAGATAATCATCTGGAATCCCGCCGCTTGCCAGGCGGAGAGTATGATGATCGCAAGCAGGGCGGAATCGGCGCTGACCAGCCAATCCGGCTGTAATCTTCCGAAAGTGATCGCGCTCAAGAAGCGATTGATCAAGCCTTGATCGGGGTTGTAAAGAAAGGTCCAAACGATTGCCAGAACCGCCATCGATGTGACAACCGGGCTGAAATAAATGGTGCGAAACACATAACGCCCGCGCAAGCGCTGGTTGACCAGCAGCGCCATAATCAGCGCGAGGCCGCCTTGCCCGGGCACGATCACCAGCACGAATAAGAAGGTGTTGATGAGCGAGCGCAGAAATGTCGGGTCGCGGGCGATGACCACATAGCGCTGGCCCAGGATATCGGCGGTAAACCAATAGCGGTAACCCTTGTAAGCCGGGTCGCCTCGGATGACAGTGCGCGTGCGCGGATAAACCGGATTGCCCTCCAAGTTCATCTGGATTTGACCGGTGGCCTCATCAATTTCAGGCGCCACCCGAACAACCAGCAGGCCGAGCAGGTTCTGATAATTCTGAAAGCCAATGTATTCGGTGGGCAGCGGAGAGATGAGCCGTTTATTGGTGAAGCTCCAATATACGCCGCCAAAAAGGGGCATTGCCACGAAGAGAAACAGGCCGATGAGCGCGGGCGCGCTCATCAGCCAGGCATAGACTGTTTCATGACCTGAAGGACGGGTTGACTGCCTCATGCGATCACCGGCCCGAGCATGGCAATCAGCTTAGCTGTCAAAGCGCCGTTTTCGCGACTTTGGCGGCATAGCCGCAGCCCAACGGCGGGCGCTGCGGCTACACACGCGCAAGAGCTGCAGGCCAGGCTTAACCTTGGACGGGATAGCCATCGTTGTCGGCAATGTCCTGTTCGATTTTGTCGACCGCGGCATCCAGTTCCGTCTGTATGTCGCCGCCCTTGATAATGTTGTCCATTGCCGTAAAGAAGGCGGATGTGACAGCTGGGTAACCCGGTGTAATCGGACGCGGAATGGCTATGCCGGATTCAAGCTGCTGCACGAATATATTCATGCGCCCCCCTTCGCCGAAGAGGTCGGACATGGCCAGAGCCGAGAAGCGGCCGGGCACCGCAGCATTCACATTTGTGATGCTCAGGATCTCATCCGGCGCCAGCATGAACTCCATAAAGGCCCAGGCGGCATCGGGGTTCTCACACTGCGTCGTGATGGACCAGGCCCAAGATCCCATGCCGGTGGCCTGACGGGCGCCGAAGTTCACGACTGGCAAGACAACCATGTCATCGCCAAAGGCTTCATAATAGCCGGTGGCCATCCAGTGCCCGAGGAAACCCATGGCCGCGTTGCCATTGATGAATTCGTTGTCGTCGGGCGGGGTCAGTGTGGCATAGCCGTTCTCAAACAAGCTTCTGATCCATTCCATCGCCGCTACCGCTTCCGGCCCATTCAATACGCCCTCGGCGCTCAAGGTGTCGCGGTCGATCAGATCGCCGCCGAAACCTTGCACAACCGGGCTGAAGGCATAGGTGTACCACTCGCCAGCGCCGTAATTCATTTTCAGATCGATGGCGTATTGGACGCTCTCCAATGCTTTTAAGCTCGCAAGCGCGTCATTGAACTCATCGAGGGTCCAGGCGTCGTCAATGCTGGTCGGGATGCGAACGCCAGCTTCTTCCAGCAAGGACACACGCCCGACAAGCGCCAAGCCCGAATCATACTGCCCCATAGCGTAGATCTTGCCGTTGTACAGGCCTTGATCGATTAGCGACGGGAGGATGTCGGCGCGCAATTCATCGGACATATAATCGTCCAATGGCGCCAGGAAGCCCGCCCAGGCGTAGTTGTAAAGATTTGGCCCGTCCAAGTCGAGAATGCAGGGAAGATCACCGGCGACCGCGGCGGCATTGACGGCGTCGTTATATCCGGTGCCGGCAACCAGAGAACCGGCAAGTTCGACGAAGTTCACCTGTATCGCGTCTTGCATGGCGTTGAACCGGTCGACCTGGGCGCGCGTCTCGTCATTCTCTTCTTGTGTACCGCCGTGGTACCAGAGCTCCAATTCCGCCATATCCTGAGCTGGGGTGATGGCCGCAAAGGTGAAGAGCAACAGCAGAATCAAGATCGGAGTCAAGTATCGCAATGTTCTATTCATTTTAACCTCGCCAAATAACTAGGATTTTTCCTCTCAGTCCGGCCGCCCAGCCTGTCGGGCCATTGTCGCGCCTCAATTTCTTCCCCTTCCTCTCGTCTAGCGTTGACTGGAGGCACTGAATCCGGCCTATGCAGGCAATTGGGCCAACCTAGGACCAGATTGTAGCTGCTACCTACGTCCCTAGCAACAAAGGGCGTCTATCGCCCCAAGGCAATCGCATCAATTTGTTCTTGAACACAGAGCACGCAGAGCACGCAGAAGCAACGCCAGGAAAGCAATAAAACAATCTGAAGAGCGGTGTAGGGGCGATTCGGTCGCCCGCCGACACAGGCGCGGATATTCGGGCGAGTGGCGGTCAGTGTCTACGCGACCCGGTGGCTCGCCCAGTCTTGCTTCAAGATGCCCGTCAGATTATGCACGGCAAACTTGCGCTTACACTTTTGTGTCCTCTGTGTTAAACAATAATTTCAAGCGATTGCCCTGGTCATTCGCTCGGCGATTCCGCATCATCCCAGTGGCGATAGAAGCGCCGTAGATACGACCCAAGTTGCGACGGCGCTTCCTCTCCTTCAAATTCCAGGCGCTCCCAAATCTCGCGCTCGACATCCTCAATGTCGACATTGACATGCTCGCCATCGCAGATGAGCCATTCGCCGCCGCGCATCACATGTCGCACATGATCCCGCTTGATCCGGCGCAGCAGAAATTCCGGCAGCAGCGCCGCTGGCGGATAATCGGCTGGCGACCATTTACCCTTTGCCGATGCCCAATCCAGCAGGACAAGGTCGGCCAGTCCACCGGCTTCCAGCCTTCCCAAAGGCGCATCCGCGCCAAAACTGATCGCGGCCGCCACAGCGCCGCCCATGTTCCACAGCGCGTCCGCGCTAAGGTCGGGGGACGCCATGCCGCTACGATTGGCGATGGTCCAGACCAGACGCATCTCCCGCAGGAAGTCCTGGTCATCGTCCAGCGTATGCCCGTCCAGGCCGATGCCAACGGGCACGCCCGCGGCGACCATCTCGGCGATCGGCGCGAAACCGCTGCGCAGGCGCAGGTTGCTGCTGATATTGTGGGCGACACCCGCGCCGCGCTCCGCCAGCAATTCGATTTCATCGTCTTCAACCCAAACCATATGCGCCAGCGTGAGCCAGTCGCCCAGCGCGCCGATATCGTCAAGGCGCCCGATGAAGTTTTTCCCCCAGGTCTTGCGGGCGTATATCGACTGATACCTTGTTTCAAGCATGTGCATCTGCACGCGCGTGCCGCGCTCCTGCGCCCACTGGCAAGCGCGGATTATCAAAGGATCGCTGCACCACTGGCCGCCGGCCGGGCTGACCTGAATATGCGCGCGATGCCGCGCGCTGTCATGGAAGTTGTCATAAAGGTCGTCCAGGATGGCAAAATATTCGTCGGCGTCCGGGGCGATCATATCCGATTCGGGCAGTCGGGCTCGTATGTACGCGGGCAAAAAGTCCAGGAAGCGCTCTCGTTCAGCATAAACGAGTAGGTTCTGGTCGACAATCGGCGGGTGCATGGCGACGCGAACGCCAGCATCGGCATATCCGCGGATGGCCTGCGGAATCTCGCTTGCCAAGTCAGTCCAGGAAACTGGATTGTGGCTGTGGGCGACGGCTGTCACGCCGGATTGCAGCAGCTGCAGCCCTGAGTGCAAGGACGCTAGGTAGGGCGGGATGCCTGGCATACGCGCCAGGTCACTGAGCCACAATTCGAGGAAATCGTCCGGTATTCCCAGCGCCAGCGTCCCGACCGCGCGTCCGTGGTCATGCGCATTAGTGAATGCGGGCACAAGAATGTAGTCGTCGCCGCCGACCCGCTCGGCCTCCGGATAGCGAGAAGTGAGGTCGGAATAGGCGCCCGCGTCAACAATGTATTCGCCGTCGACGCAGACCGAAAGGTCTTGGGCGAAGGCGCCGTTATTCAGGCTGTAGCGGGCATGAACGATCGTTTGCATCAGGCGTAGAGGCCGGCCTGTTGGCCGCCATCAAGCACGAAAACCTGGCCCGTTATCATTTTGGCGGCGTCGGAGGCGAGATACAGCGCCATTTCCGCGACCTCTCCCGCGCCAATCAGACCGCGCAGCGGCTGATATCGCTCCAGAAATGCATTGCGCGCCGCCGCCGGGAAACCTTCATTCAAAGCTGTATCGACATAACCGGGGCAAATCGCGTTGCAGCGAATATTCTCACGCGCATAATCGAGAGCGATTGACCGGCTGAGATTGATGACGCCGGCCTTCGCAACTGAATATGCCGCCTTATTTTTGGCGGCGCGGATGCCGAAGGTGCCGGCTGTGTTGATGATGACGCCGCCGCCGGCCGCAATCATGTGCGGTATCGCGCAGCGGGCGGCCAGGAAGACTGACTTCAAATCGATATTGAGACACTCGTCCCAATCGGCTTCGGAGATATCGGTGATGCGGCCGGCCGGGCTGATGCCGGCGTTGTTGAATAATATATCGGGCGGGCCCAATTCTGCGACGGTCCGGTCAATGATGCGCTGCGCATCGGCGTTGCGGCTGACGTCGGCGCTTATGGCGATCGCGCGGCCGCCCTCTGCTTCGATGGCGCGGGCCAGCGCTTCCGCTTTGGTCGCGCTGCGGTTCACCACCGCCAACGCCGCGCCTTCTCGGGCGAAGGCATGGCAGCTGGCGGCGCCAATGCCTGATCCGCCGCCGGTGACAATGGCGACTTTATCGCGCAGTTTCACGCCGCGTCTCTCGCAGAGGTCATCTGATATTCGCCGCTTCTACTGGAGCATCCAGCCGCCATCGACAAAAATCATTTCTCCCGTGATATAACGCGATTCGTCCGACGCCAAAAACAGCGCGACATCGGCCACATCGCCTGGCGCGCCCAAACGCCGAAGCGGAATCGTATTGTCGGCCCAATAGCGGCTGTCTTCGGCGCTGGGCAGCATAGGCGTATCGATGATGCCGGGCGCCATTGAGTTGGCGCGAATCCCCCGGGGGCCGTATTCCAGGGCGATGCAGCGCGTCATCGACGCCACGGCGCCCTTGCTCGTGCAATAGGCTGACGAATCAGTAAAGGCGATAGCGGCGCCGATCGACGCCAGATTGACAATCGAGCCTTTGATTTCCTCCCGCAGCCAGTGTCGGATCACGGTTTGCGAAACCAGGAACACGCTCTTGACGTTGACAGCCATCATTCGGTCGAACTGTTCATCGCTGGTCTGCTCAAAGGGCGCGTTGAAGAAGATGCCGGCGTTGTTGACCAGCGCGTGGACCATGCCAAATTCGGCTATGCCGGCATCGACCATTCGTTGAACTTCTTCCCGCCGCGCCACATCCGTTTGCGTGGACATCGCCTTCACGCCTTGCGACTCGGCCTCGGCGGCGACACTGCGCAGGTCTTCCGGATTCAGGTCACAAAGGACAAGATTGGCGCCTTCCGCGGCGAAACGCAGCGCGATGGCGCGCCCGATGCCACGCGCTGCGCCGGTGACTAGCGCGGTCTTGCCCGACAAGCGTCCCATGATCAGGTCGACTCGATATAGCCGATGACCGCGCCAACCGGGACTTCGTCATCGACATCACAACTCAGTTCCATCACAACCCCGCCGGTCGGCGCTTCCACTTCCGTGCTGACCTTTTCCGTCTCTATCACAACAACGCCATCGCCTTCGGCGACGCTATCTCCCTCCGCCACCAGCCATTCGACGATCAAACCCTCTTCCATCGTCATTCCGAACTTCGGCATATAGATTGGAATCAGCGACACAATATTCTCCTCATCGGGCCAGCCGCGAAGTCAGGCCAAGGTTCGACGCACAGCCGCTATCACATCCTCCGCAGACGGGAGGACCGCTTTCTCCAATGTCGGGCTGAATGGCATGGGCACGTCCTTGTTCGTCACGCGCTGCACCGGCGCCCGCAGATGGTGAAAGGCTTCAGCGGCCACGGTCGCGGCCCATTCGCTGGCGGCGCTGCAAGTCGGGAAGCTTTCGTCCACGGCGACGAAGCGCCCGGTCTTGGCGACGCTATCGAGGACGGCCTGTTTGTCCCAGGGCGACAGGCTGCGCAGGTCAATCACTTCCGCTTCGATGCCTTCCGCCGCCAGCGCGTCGGCGGCGTCCAAGGCTGTGTACACAGTTGGTCCGGCGGCGCAGATGGTGACATCGCCGCCGGCGCGCTTGACATCAGCAAGTCCAATTGGAATGAGGTATTCTTCTGCGGGCACATCGCCACGCTTCCCGCCCAGGGAGAGCGAATGCAGGAAAAGAACCGGATTGTCATCCCGTATCGCGGACTTGAGCAAACCCTTGCCGTCGCCGGGTGTGCTGGGCAATATGACTTTTATCTGCGGCATATTCATGAAAAATTGATGCACGGCCTGGCTGTGGTGATGGCCGGCGCTGCTGCCGGCGCCATTCTGCGCCATAAAGACCAGCGGGACCTTTGTCTGCCCGCCGTACATATAGCGCATCGCGCCCGCCTGATTGGCAATCTGGTCGAAAGCGAGATAAAGAAAAGTCCCAAACATCAGGTCGACCACCGGCCGCAGCCCGGTCACCGCCGCGCCGATCCCGGCGCCAGCCACCGCCAGCTCGGAAATCGGCGTGTCGATCACGCGTTTGTCGCCAAATTCGGCGTGCAATCCGCGCGTGCTGGGGAAGACGCCGATGCGCACATCTTCGCCAATGAGGAAGACGCGCGGGTCCCGCCGCATCTCTTCGCTTAAGGCCTCTTGAATCGCCGCCACATAAGTCTTGCGAGGCATTCAAACGCTCCGGATGTTTCCGCGCCCGCTCATACCCAAAGGTCTTCAAACACGGACTCGACTTTGGGATCGGGGCTGTTCCGCGCGGCGTCGACCGCTTCTCTCACGGATTGCGTGATGTCGGCATCGAGCGTTTCCAATTGCTCCGCCGGCAACAAGTTCTGTTCGCCAATATATGTGTGCAGAAGGAGCAGCGGGTCTTTCGCCCACGCCGCCGCCAATTCTTCTTCGCTGCGGTATGTCTGGCCGGCGAGGAAGGCTTCTTCGCCTTCGGCATGGCTGCCGCGCCGGTGCGTCTTGGCTTCAATCAAGGTTGGTCCGTCGCCGTCGCGTGCGCGCTGCGCCGCCGTCCGCGCCACACGGTACATTTCGAGCGCATCGGCGCCATCAGCTACCAGGCCCGGTATGCCATAGCCCGCCGCGCGATCTGCGATATCGCAGATGTTCATCGCCCTGGCCGCCGGCGTGAACTCGCCATATTGATTGTTCTCACAGACAAACACCACCGGCAAATTCAGCGCCGACGCCAGATTCAGCGATTCGTGAAAGCTGCCTTCGTTGGCGGCGCCGTCCCCGAAAAAACAGACCGAAACGCGCTCGCTGTCCTGGTACCAGGCGCTCAGGCCGGCGCCGACGGCGATGGGAATGCCGCCGCCGACGATGCCGATCGCCCCAAGCATGCCGATGTCGAAATCGGCGATGTGCATGGAGCCGCCTTTGCCTTTGTTATAGCCGCTCGCCTTGCCAAACAATTCCGCCATCATGCGCTTGATATCGCCGCCTTTGGCAATGACGTGCCCATGGCCGCGGTGGGTGCTGATGATGGTGTCTTCATCGGTCAGGGTGGCGCAGACACCGGCAGCGACCGCTTCCTCGCCGATGTAAAGGTGTACAAAACCGGGCAATTGCCCCTGCCGAAAGAGCCGGCTCACCTCTTCCTCGAAGCGGCGGATGCGCAGGACACACGTATATATGTCTAGCAGAACATCAAGTGAAATACCTTGATGATGCATCGCGTCTCCTCAATTCAGCAACATGCCGGCGGTCAGCGCCAGTGTTTTCGTCGCGGTGACAACCTGGTCAATACTAACGCATTCGTCAACCATCGGCCAAACCGGGATGAAACCCGGACCGTATTCGACGCAGGTGATGCCGGCCCCCTTGAAATGGCAGGTATCGGCGGTTGCGCCGATGCGGTGCCCGGCGCCCACCCGCGGTTCGACGCCGGCGACCTGACGATGCGCCGCGATCAAAGCCTTGGCCAGCGGCGCGTCAGCGGGCGTCGCCGCGCGCGCCGGCATGTTCGGCTGTTGATCGCTCTGTGGGATTATCAGCTCGTACTCAAATTCGGGATCCGCCCGTTTGATCGCCTCCAGACGTTTCCGCATATCCTGACGCACCGAGTCTTCCGTCATACCGGGAATGATGCGCAGGTCAAAGGCGACGGTGGTCACATCCTGATAATGTTCAATGTCTCGGATCGCCATGGCTGGATATCCTGGGATCAGCGGATGCGGTTGATAACGCAGCCAGCCACCGTCCTCAGTCCGCGGGATCTGCGTATAAGAGGGACTGAAAGCATTGATGACCTTCGTGGCTTTTTCAATGGGATTTACATAAGGCAGTCGGTGTTTGAATTCGCCGAAGACCCGGATCTTTCCTTGCGCGTAGCCCACAGATATCAGGCCGACATCCAGGTTTCCCGCTTCGGTGACGATGCAATAATCGGGGCGGCAGCCGCTTTCGATCAGATGCAGGGCGCCCACGCCGCCGCCGGTCTCGGCTACGACACAGGCGAGGATGAGGTCGCCTTTAAGCGGCAACCCGGAACGGCGAATCGCCTCAGCCGCGATCAGCATAGAGGCCAAGCCGGCCTTCATGTTCAGCGCGCCCAAGCCATAGATCTTGCCATCGGCGATCTCCCCGCCAAAGGGATCGTATTGCCAATGCTCGCGCCGAAAGACATCGCCGTTCCAATCGCTGGTATCGGTATGGCCGCAGAGCATCAAGGCGGGACCCTGGCCATTGCCGGCCAGACGGCCTATCGCCTGATGCGTCGCCTCCCCGTCGCGCAGGGGCACGGCCTGCAGTTCTACCTCGTAGCCGCGCCGCGTCATCCATTCCGCCAGCCAGCGCCCGAGCGCAGACTCCCGCCACAAGAACGACGGGATGCGAATCAACTGCCGCGTCAGTTCGATGGCTTCTTCAGCTTCAATATGCTGGAGCAGCGCCGACATCAGCTTACAGCGGCATCAAGGACCGCCCAAACATCAAAGCCGATCTGCGCGCCGCCCCACAACTCGCGCACGCCTATTGTGTTGCGGCTGGGGTAGGGCGGGCTGAAGTATTCGCAGTAAATGGCATCCATCGCGGCAAATTGCTTGATGTCGGTGAGGGAGACATTGACGCGGATGACATCGGACAAGGCGCAGTCCGCTTCTTCAAGCACAGCGCGGATATTGTCCAGCGCTTGCCGCGCTTCCGCTTCAAAGCCGCCGCTGACCAGGCCGGAGCCGTCAGGCGCCGTGCCGAGGTAGCCCGATGTCACGAGCAGGTTGCCATGCCGCAGGGCTTGGCTGTAGCCGCTCGTGGGGACCGGCGCCGCCTCCGTCAGAATGACATCCAGTTGCGCCACGGCTTATACCCCGTTTTGCCCGTCGGTTTCGGACTTCACGCGCGCTTCCGTCAGATAGTTGTAAATGGTCGACCGGCTCAAGCCCAATTCTTCGGCGATTAGAGGCACGGCCCGTTTCACTTGGAAAGCGCCTTTTCCGTCCAGACGCGCGATGAGATCGATCTTGTCCTCCTTGGACATGATGGGCAATTCGACTTCGATCTCGTTGACCGCTTCGCGCAATATCGTGTGGATGGTCCGTTGAATATCGTCGGAGAGCGTCTCGCTGACATCTGAATCGGCTTCAAGCGCCAGGAATTCGCCCAGCATTCGGTGGAAACCGGCGAAAATGCCGATGTCCAGATTGATGCAGAATGCGCCGTATGCCACCCCGCGCTCATCGCGGAGGAACATCGTGCAGGACTTCATATTCCTGCCGTTGGGCAAAAATGTTTGATAGTTGTGGAAGTCTCGCACGGTATTCCCGTTGCGCGCTTGCGTCAGCAGGAGATCGGTGGCGCCGCCGCCCACCCGGCGCCCGCTGATATTGCCTTCGATATGGATGATTGAGCGTTCGAGATCAGTGAAATCATGGATCACCACTTCGCAATGGGGCGCGAAGAGCTTGGCGATGCCAAGCGAAAGCTGCTTGAGCAGGGCGAAAGTTGCCTCTTTGTCGGCTGTTGCCAGCGCTTCAACGCTATCCATCGGGATGTCTATGCTTGTAACGGCCCAATCATGACACTGGCGATTCTGATTTGCATTTGCGCGCGTCATGATAAACAATATATCCAAGAATTATACAAACTGTAAAGAGGCGGCGCAACTTATGTCGGCTGATCTCGATGCAACCGATGGCGTCCTTTATTCGCAGAAGGGTCCGCCGACACTCGATGAAATGACCGGGCCGGACGTCGAGGCGGCGCTGGCGCAGACCGACGTTCTGCTCCTGCCCGTTGGCGCAACCGAGGCCCACGGCGCGCACCTTCCCCTCGGCACGGATTCCTTTGAAGCGCGCGAGAATTGTCGGCGGGCGGCGCTCCGGCTGCGGGTCCTGGGTTGCCCGGTCGTCATCGGTCCCGTCATACCCTTCGGAACGTCCAGCTTTCATTTGGGTTTCGCCGGTACAATCAGCCTCAGTTCGAGCACGATGATCAATCTTTTGACGGAGGTTTGCCTGAGCCTGCACGGCAGCGGATTCCGCAAGTTCGCCCTCGTGCACGGTCACGATGGCAATCTGCCCGCCATGATGGTCGCGGCGCAGGACCTCGTCGACAAGACGGCCGACGCCCAAGCGATGGCGCTCAACTGGCTGACGCCGCTCAGCAAGGTCTATCACAGGATTCAGACGTCGAACAAACAGGAGGGCCATGGCGGCGAGGGCGAGACCGCCCGCATACTCGTTACCCATCCGGAACTGGTGCATCTCGACCGGGCAGTACGGCATCATGTTCCGCCGGATGAGATGCGCAAGATTCAGGGGGCCGAACATATCAAGACTGGCGGCGGCATATTCTATGCCACGCGCCGTTACAAGGACCATACGCCCTACGGTCATATTGGCGATCCGGCGCTCGCGACCGAAGATACCGGGAACAAGGGCTACGACATCATCGCCGAGTGGCTGGCCCGTGTCATCGCGCGTGACTATTTCCAGCGGGATATCGATCCCAACGAGATCTTGAACGCCGATGGCGGGCCGTGAGCGCGTCGTGGACAGAACACGAGCAGATTTTGACAGGCGGCAAGGGCGCGTTATAATGACGGCGAGGATGGACAGTTTGTTGATTATCTGAACACAATGTGCAAGCGCGTCATGTGCCTTCTGGCGTCATCAATCGACGACTTCTCAGGCTCAAAACTGGAGAAAAGAGAAAGGACCATTTTCATGTCAAGGTTAGGCCTCTTCAGAAGTACCTTTGTAATTCTGCTTTTGTTACTTTCCTTGGGAGCGGCATCTGCGGAAGATCCGCAATACGGCGGCACGCTGGTTTTTGGCGCGGAGTCCATGGGCGATTCATTTGATATCGGCTTCTGGCATGGCTTCGGTGGCGTCCACGTGATCGATACCATCGGCGAAGGCTTGGTTCGCGCCGATTTCGAAAATGGCGGCGCGCTGCCCGGCTTGGCCGAATCCTGGGAGATTTCGGATGACGGCCTGGTCTATACCTTCCACATCCGTGAGGGCATGAGCTTCCATGATGGCGCGCCGGTGACCGCCGCCGCTATCGTGCGCAGCATGAAGCGCCCCATCAACCCGGAGGACCCGAGTTACATCGAAGGCATGTATATGTACGGCAATCAGGGCACGGGCAATTGGGAATCGCTTGAAGCAGTTGACGATCTGACGATTGTGTTGACGCTGAAACAGCCCAACGCGACGCAGCTGCTGGTATTCTCCCGTCCCGATGGCGTCATCATCAGCCCGAAAGCGCTGGACGAATATGGCACGGAAGTTGGCTTGAACATGTCGGCGGCCGGTCCCTTCAAGATCGAACGCTTTGTGCCCGGTCAAGAGGCGGTATTGGTCGCGAATGAAGATTATTGGGCGGGCCGGCCCTACGTCGATCAAGTTGTCATCCGCGCCTTCCCGGATGAAGCCGCCATCCTTGCCGCGCTCGAGGCGGGTGAAATAGACATGACCCTCTACGCGCCCTTTACATCGGTCCCGCGCCTGCAAAATTCAGACAACATCCGCGTCGAAGTGGGCGCCCCGCTGGTGGACCTCTTCGCCGGCGCTAATGTAGCGCAGGCGCCTTTCGATAACCTGCTGCTCCGTCAGGCGGTCAATTACGCGCTCGACCGCGAAACCTTGATTGAAGCGGGACTGAACGGATTCGCTGAAATGCCAGCGAGCTTGCTCGGTCCGCTCGATCTGGGCTTCGACGAATCGGGACGAGATGTCAGCGTTTATGATCCGGAACGCGCCAAAGCCTTGCTGGCGGAATCGGGTATGGAGATGCCGGTGGCGATCGAACTGGCTTATGAGAACAACCGCTTTTGGCCGCAATTGGCAGAATTGATCGCGGCCGACCTGGAAGCGGTTGGCTTTGATGTGACGCTGGATCGGCTGGACGCGGGTTCTTTCTGGGGCAAAGTCGGCGATGGGCAGACGCAGTTGAGCATCAACCAGCGCTCAACTTTTGTGCCCGATCCCCATGACAAGGCGATCCTGATGGCGCGGGCCGGCGCCGAAGGCAGCCAAACCCAACATCAAGCGCTGGATGCCGCTGACGAAATTGATGCGCTGGTTTCGGCCGGTATCTCAACGGTGGATACGATGGAGCGCGAGGCGATCTATCAGGAATTCCAGGCGCTGATGCTGGATCAGCTGCCTTATATCTACATCGGTTATCTGACGCCGCCCATCTTCGTGAGCAAGCGCGTGCAGAATGTGGAGACCTTCGGCACAGCCGGCGGCCGCATCAACCTGCGCGAAGTCTGGCTGTCGGAATAGCCCGTTCATCGGCATTTCTTAATATGGCTTCGTCCGCCGCGGATGAAGCCATATTTGCCTTTTTTAATCGCAAAACACTAAACTAATCGCAAGTCCTTGATCTCGCTGCGAGCGCAGGATTTGTCTTTCATGGGCGCTGACAAGGGTATACGAGCGCGTATCGGCGTCTTTTGGCGGCGCTATGATATCGCCCTTTTGGGCGGCGCCATCTTCGCCTTCATCTTGCTCATCACGCTGCTGGCTCCGGTCGTCGCGCCATACGATCCCATGGCGCGCAACATCAAAAACCGCTTCGCGACGCCTTCGGCAGAAAACGCATTTGGAACGGATCAACTGGGGCGCGATGTCTTTTCTCGCGTGATTTACGGCGGGCGACCGATTCTTGGCGCGAGTTTCGCCGCCGTCATCTGCGCCTTGGCAGCGGGCGTGGTCATCGGCGTCAGCGGCGGTTATCTCGGCGGCCGGCTCGATACGGCGCTCATGCGCCTGATGGATGTGATGCTGAGTTTTCCGTCGATTCTTCTAGCGATACTCATCGTGGCGACCCTGGGCGTGGGTTTGCTGAATGTCACAGTCGCCATTGGATTCGCCATGGTGCCGGTGTTCGCGCGGCTGGCGCGTTCGGTGGCGATCACGCTGGTTTACGAGGAATACGTGGCGGCGGCGCGCTCGCTGGGCGCGTCTGACTTGCATATCATCCGAAATCATATTCTCCCCAACATGCTGCCGCCCATCATCGTGCAGGCATCGGCGATGCTTGCGGTCGCGATTGGCACGGCCTCGGCTCTCAATTTCATCGGCCTGGGCGTCGAACCGGGCACGCCCGACTGGGGCATGATGGTCGCGGAAGGGCAACGGCTGATCTTTGACGCGCCGCATGTGCCGCTTTTCCCCGGCCTTGTCATAACCATCACCGTGCTCAGCGTCAATTATATGGGCGACGGCCTGCGCGATCACCTCGATCCGAAATTGCGCCGTCAAGGAATCTGACGGTTAGCGCGATGATCGGCTATTTTCTCAAACGTCTGATCTGGCTGCCCATCGTCTTGTGGGCTGTCAGCAGCCTGACCTTTCTCGCTCTGCGCATCGTTCCCGGCAATCCCATTCAGACCGTGCAGAACCAGGTGATGGACAAGAGCCAGTTGGCGCAGGTTGCAGCGGTTTGGGGCCTTGACCGGCCCATAGGCGAGCAGTACCTGAACTTTCTGTCAAAACTGTTTCGAGGCGATCTCGGTTTGGCGATGAGCAGCGGCGTGCCGATCCGACGCATGATCTTTGAACGCATGCCGCCGACAATCGAGCTGGCCATCGTATCGCTTATCATCAGCACGGTTATCGGTGTTTTGGCGGGTGTCGCTTCCGTGGCGATTCGCAATCGCGCCATTGATTACAGCGTTAGAACAGCCTCCATTCTTGGTCTGTCGCTGCCGCTCTTTTGGGTCGGCATCATGCTGATCATTGTTTTCTCCGTCAACCTGCGCTGGGCGCCGACGAGCGGACGGATCGGCACCGGAGTCGATTACGATGTCATTACCAATTTCATGTTCTTCGATCTCATCGCCACCGGCAATTGGGCCGCTTTTGGCAGCTACTTGCGGCATCTGGTCTTGCCCGGCGTCACAATCGGCTTGACTTCAGCCGGTTTTGTCGCTCGTTTGACGCGCTCCGCCATGCTGGAAGTCATGAACTCCGATTACGTCCGCACCGCGCGCGCCAAAGGCCTGTACGAGCGCAGCGTCATCTGGAAGCACGCCATGCGCAACGCCATGCTGCCGATAATTACTTTGCAGGGCTTGCAGTTTGGTTCAATCCTCGGCGGCGCGGTGATCACGGAGCGCGTATTCTCCTACCCGGGCATGGGCACCTGGCTGCTGGATGGCATTCTTGAGCGCGATTATTCCGTGGTGCAGGGCGGCATCATCTTCGTCGCCCTGGCTTATGTGCTGATGAATATGCTGGTGGATATCCTCTACCAAGTCATTGATCCGCGGCTGCGCCATCCCAGCCGTTGAGCGCGGCGCAGGCAGGGAGCCGGCAAATAATTCCAGGAGTCAGATTGGCTGCGCGCCGAATCCAAAGCTAAGCCTTGTCCGCCCAGATGCCGCCCATTTGCCAGATGGCGGTTCCGACATTTGCGCCGCCTCCGCTAGCGCGCAGGCGGATCCCGAGCGCATCCGCCTGATCCGGGTATATTCTGCTGGCCATAGAGACGCGGTCGTTGGCGTAGACTTCAAGCGCGGAATTGTCCAAATAGATGCTTAGCCGCAACGTCTCGTCCGGGCCCAAGAGCAACTCACACTTGCAGTCATCGCGCGTCACTTCAGCGGTAGTTGAGGAGCGCTCCCGGTCCAGGCGCAAGCTACTGTTGGCGAAGTTATAAGTCAATTCTGTGAATTGGCTGCCATCGGGGCTGCGCCGGAACTGAATGCCAAACTCTTTGCAGTCATGCCGCTTGACATTGAGCCCGATCTCGAGGCAGGCCCCGGTTACATCGAGCGTTTTCCCCTCATCGGCGCCCAGGCCCACAAATTCGTCAAATAGAGTGGCAGTTCGCAGCTGTGACATTTCGGCCGCCGGCTTGACGCTGAGACGGCCGGCGGCATCAAGCGAGATCTCCCGCGGAATGGTCAGGCAAGATGCCCAACCGGCCGCCGCGTACTGATCGCGACTGCGCGCCTCCCGCATCCAGCCCCACATCAGCCAGCGGCCAGCGGGATCGCGCAGGCTGTTGGGCGCATAGAAAACATCGCCCCAATCCAGGCGTCTGGGCGATCCGTCCGGTTTGAAGCGATGCTCAGCATAGTCCCCCAGCCAATAGACCGGGCGGCCGTGCGGCGAGACGACCAGCATGTGCTTCGTTCCCAGGTCCAGGAAGTTGGGGCACTCCCAATTGATGCCGCTTTCGGAGGGCTGACCGATATAGAGGGGGTTGAGATACTCCCATTCCATCAGGTCGGGCGAACGATAAAGCAGGGCGACGCCGCCTCGCCCTTTAATGCCGGATCCAAGCAGCATGTACCAGCGTCCGTCCGCTTCTTTCCACAAAAAGGGATCGCGGAATCCGATGAGATCCAGTCCTTCCGGTATCGCCGGAATCACTGGATTCGCCGGGTGCTTTTCCCAATTCAGCATCTTGTCGTCGCTTGTGGCGAGGCACTGCGTCTCCTGGTCAATCTCCAGAAGAAACTCGTGATAATAACCCTGGGGGATGCGCTGGCGGTCGGATGGCGGAATGTCATCTTCTATGCTCCATAGCGTCAAATCGGCGACGCCGGAATAGAGCATGGTTGGCCGGCCTTCGTGAATCACGACGCTTCCGGACCAACAGCCGGCGCCATCGTAGCTGCCCGGGGATGGCATAATGGCGATCGGGCAATGTTCCCAATGCGCCAGGTCCGGGCTGCGCGCATGCCCCCAGCCCATCGGCCCAAAGTCGGCGATGTAGGGATTATGCTGGAAGAACATGTGCCAGTAGCCGGCGTGATAAACCGGTCCGTTAGGGTCATTAATCCAGTTGGACGCGGTCATCAAATGATAGATCGGGCGCTGCCGATCATTCGCGATTGTGGCGGCGCGTTCGGCGACGGCCTCGTTGGCTTGCGCCAGGATCTGGGCGTAGGAACCGGACATGGTCCCCTCCTTATGTAAGTCTGGTTGGAAGTCTAGTCCTTTAGCGCGCCAAAGGTAATGCCGCGATGGAAGCTGCGCTGGGTGACGAGGTACAAGATCAAAATCGGCGTGAACAAGATGACCGTGGTCGTCGCGATCATGTCGTACTTGAAGGTGAAACGCCCCATAAAGTCAATGATCCGAACGCTCATCGGCATCAGCCATTGTTTGGTGGCGATCACCAGCGGGAAGAAGAAGCTGTTCCAGGCCCACATGAATTCGATCAATGCCAGAGACATGATCGCCGGGCGCGCCAGAGGCATGATTACGTAGCGCAGCACTTGCAGGTCCGATCCGCCATCTACCACGGCGGCGTCAATCAGCGCGCGCGGGATGTCTTTGAAAAACGTAGTCATCAGGAACACGCCGAAGGTCATGCCCAGCGCCGCCTGTGGCAGGATCATCCCGGCATAAGTATTCAACAGACCCAAATCTTGCAGCAACTGATATACCGGAATCAGCACTGAAGTTTCTGAAACCATCAGCCCGGTCAAGACGAGCAGAAAGAGCCATTGTTTGCCGACGAAGCGATAGACGGCAAAGCCGTACCCGGCCAGGACGGAGACGACGGTAGTCAAAATCATGGACGACGTCGACAAGATCATGCTGTTGTAAAGCGCGCCTTTGTATCCTTGTTCATTGAGGATAAAGGAGAAGTTCTGAAATTGCGGTTCCTTGGGGAGGGAGAGGAAACTTTGGAAGAGCTCGGCCGAGGTTTTGAGCGCGGCGTTGAACATCAGGTAAATCGGGAAGAGGGCGATGAATACAAAGAGCAACAAGACGGCATGCACAATGATGCTTTGAAGCAGCCTGGCGCTGCGGTAGGAGCGACGCTTGCGCGGCTGGGGCCCGGTTCTCATTTACACTCCCTCATCATCTGTGACGATCTGACGGATGACGACGACACTGAGCACAAGGATGACGACGGTCAGAATGGTGCTCATGGTCGCCGCGTAATTGAAACGGCCCTCGCGCATGCTGTGCCAATAGATTCGCAAACCAACCACCGTGCTGGCTTCGTTGGGCCCGCCATTTGTCGCCACAAAAATCAGGTCGAAGAACTTCATCGATCCGATGATGGTATATACGAGGACAAAGATGATGGCATTGCGCAACAGCGGAATAGTGACATAAATGAATTGCTGCAGGGCGCCGGCGCCATCAATCTTGGCGGCGTCGTATAATTCGGGACTGATGTTCTGCAGCCCAGCCATGAAGATCAGCACACAGAATCCATAATAGGACCAACTGCCGATCATATTTACGGCGATCAGAACAATCGATTCATCCGCCAGCCAGGGCCGGCCGGACAGGCCTACCGCCTCCAGGAAGTGATTGAGCGGGCCAATGCTGGGGTCGTAGATCCAGCGCCAGACGATCGCCGCGCAGACGGCGGCCACTGTCTGCGGGATGAAATACACACTGGCGTAAAACAGCCGGGTGCGCCCGCGGCCGGCAAGCAATACCGCCAGCAGCAATCCAAGCACAACCGGAAGGGCGATGCTGAGCAGCACCCACAAAATGTTGTGATACAAGGATTTGATAAACAGGTCATCCTGGAACAGTTTGATATAATTGCCGAGGCCAACCCAGAAATAATCGCGCGAGCGCCCGGTCGGCGAATCAAAGAAGCTAAGGACCAGCGCGTTGATAATCGGATAAAAGATCCATATGCCGAGGTAAATCAGCGCTGGAGCAATAAAGATGTAAGGTCTGACGTTGAAGCGTGGCATGGCGGCGTCCTTCCAGGGCGCTTCCCTCATCCCCCAGCCCCTTCGCCTTCTCTATGGCGAAGCATCCCCGAATTGAGGGAAGGGGAGGACGCTCGCAGCCAAGCGCCCTTTAAGCCCCTCCCTTTTTATGGAGGAGGGGCTAGGGGTGGGGGAAATGCGGAATTACATGCGCTCGCCTGGTTCCCAAACCTGGCCCAATTCCGCGGCGACCGCCATTTCCTCATCCATATTGTTGAGGAAGTCTTCAATGCTCAATTCGCCGCCGAGCACACCTTGCACGCCCTGATATAGCGCGCGCACGACATTGGGCGCTACCGTGGTGTGGAAGGCGTCGACATTGAGGTCCTGCATCTCTTGACCGATGCGGAAGGCTTTGCCGATCACCGGCGCGACATCGTAGATGCTCCAATCAATCGGATCCTTCTGGATCGGGATGGCGAAACCCTCTTCGATCCAGGTCGGCAGCCAGCGCGGGTCGGTCACGAAGTCAATGTATTCGGCCGCCAAATCCGGATCGCTGGCATGCGCCCAGATGTAATAAGCCGAGCCTTCCGACATGTGGGTCGCTTGCGGGATGTCATCATAGATTGCCGGCATGTAGAAGACGTCCAGCGTGCCTTCGGCCATGTTGCCGGAGATGTCATGAATGACCCATGTGCCGGTCCAGACCGATGTCGCGCGCCCGGTATACAGCTCCGCCAGGGAATCGCCATAGTGCTTGCCGTTGAATCCCGGCGAGAAGCAGTCGGCGTCGACCATCTCCAGCAGTTTCTCAAGCGCGTCCACGACTTCTGGACGGTTCCAACTGGTCGTGCCGCGCAGGACGTCCAGGCCAACTTGGCGTCCGCCAGTCAGCGCGACCATGTCGGTGAACATATTCGCGCCCTGCCAGCCATCCGGGCTGTTGGAGAAGGAAATCGGAATATAGCCGGCTTCGTTGGCGACGGCGCACCAATTGAGGATGTCTTCCCAGCTTTGCGGAATATCCAGGCCCAGTTCCTCGAAGATTACCGAGTTGTAATAGACATACTCGAGATCTTGCTCCCAGGGATAGGCATAGAGCTTGCCGTTCCACATGTTGCGCTCAATTGCCCAGTCGGGCAAGCGATCCCACCAGCCGTACTTGTCGGCATAAGGTGTCAGATCAAGCAGGTAGCCTTCCTGCGCGTAGGCGGTCAAGCCAGCGCCGGAGGGCCAGGAGTAGAATACATCCGGCGCATCGCCCGAGGTCAGCGCCAGCTCGATGGCGTTGCGGATGGGCCAGCCGCCACCAAAGACTGAGCGATCCATGAAGACATTGGGATGTTCTTCATTCCAGGCGGCGTGAATGACCTCAAGCGCGGGACCGGCGGCGGTCATGCCGTAGAATTCCCACTGGTCCCAAACTTCCAGGAATTGGCTGTCCTGTGCGGAAACGGCCCCGCTGAACAACGCCGTCAATACCAGCACGAACGCAAATTTCTTCAACCAAGACATGTGCAGTCTCCTATCAAATATGCTTTATGCTTCAATCGGAATCGCATTTTTGGCATAAGCCTTCGCTATGCCGGGCGCGGCTCACTTCAATAATCACCTCCTTGTCAGAAGAAAATGCGCATGATCCAGCCGAACGGGCATGATTGCGCTTGCCCATATTCAGCCGGTTTTCAGCCGCTAGGATTTTATGGACAAGTTGTTGAAGCTGACCGCGCCTTGATCCACGAAGAAGCCAAACATTGATTCCGCCTCTTCATATATTCGATAGGACATCACCACCTGATCGTTGACATAGCATTCGACCAGCTGGCCGTTGCGCAGAATGCGAACCTGATAAACGCCGTCTTCCGGTTCCGAATACAAGAATTGGTCAACCAGCATGGGACGGGCCATATCGGGGCCGAGCTCCGGGCTGCCGGGGAACAAATCCTGCCAGAAAGGCTCCCACTGGATAGGGAAGCGCCGGATGCTGGCGCGCTTGCGGCCGGGCTCCACCATCATCAGATGCCCCATATACATATCCGCAGTTGGCTCCATCAGGATGCCGGCATTCATGGTGTTGGGCTCGCAGGCGATCTCCACTTCCAACATCAGATCCGTTCGCGCTGTTTTGATGAAGCCATAGCCGAAACTGCCGCGGGCATCGCAGCGCATGCCATCCCAGGCGCCATCGCCGGGGATGAATTCGAAGTCTTGCGAATTGCTGTAGCTGGCGGCGACTTCCGGTGGCAGGCGGCAAGTCAAACTGCCATCGGGCATGGCGATCAATTCGCGCGGGGAGCCATATTCGCCGGCCCAAATGAAGTCTTCATCGTTGCTGCCGAATTTGCGGCGCGGGATCCAGGCGAAAGTGTAACGCCGTTCGCCGTCGCCGGCGGACTTGGCGGCGTAGAATTTCGAGCCGTCAAGCGCATCGAGCGGCCGCGCTTCCCAGGGCCCGCCCGGCTCGGCTACGCGGTAGAGCGTCTTGGCATCGCCGGAGTAACGCGAAAATACCAGATAATTGTAGCCGCCGAGACTGAAGGTCTCCGGGCATTCCATACAATGCGCCTGCTGCGGCGCCCAAAGCGTGCCGCCGAGCTCCCAACTTTCCAGGTCATCGGAATAAGCGACAACGACGCAACCGCGGCGGTCTTCCAGGCCTTCGTTCAAACGCGCCGCGATCAGCATGGCGTAACGGCCGGATTCTTCGTCGAAATAGACGTAGGGATCGCGCCAATCCGCCGGTTCCCATTCCGTCGTATCGGCGACGAGAATGGGGTTGTTCGGGTTCTTTTCCCAAGTAATCATGTCATCGCTGGTGGCGTGGCAGATCGTCTGCTGGAATTTGGCGTGATGGCTGTAGCCGGTATAGAAGAAGTGGAACTTGCCTTCGTGGTCGTGTATCGAACCGGTCCAGATGGCGCCGACATCGGGGTCCCCTTCCTGCCCCGGCCCAAAGGCATCGGGAAGTTCTTCCCAATGGACCAGGTCTTTCGAGACGATATGCGCCAGGCGGCAGGCCGCCCGTTCGGGAACCGTCCAGGTATCCGGCGGCGTCGCCAATATGAAAATATGCCATTCGCCATTGTAATAGAATGGCATAGTATCGCCGACATCGCCCACTTGAGTTTTGTAACCAAAGAGCCGCATAAGATCTGCCTTTCTCCAAGAATCAGTCTTGCTCGACTGATTTATAGCAACTTTGAGATGGCTTCGCAAATGCTCGCGTTGGAAGGTACTGTATCAAAGTGGGTTGAATTTCTTCAAATACCGACGATTTGGTAGGGGCGACTCGGTGAGTCGCCCAATATCGATCCTTTTTTACCCATCGGGCGATCCACCGGATCGCCCCTACCAGACTATTTCAACCGAAATGGATACACTACCCGTTGGAATCAAACTGTGGCGATGCCGGCAGAAGAATTGGCGCGCGCGGCGCGCTGATATGTAATTTGTGTTCTTGGATCCACTTTGCAGAAATGATAGACAGGACGATGAAAGTTATAATTCATTGATGTGAATGCAGGTGCAGGAATCTTGCAATGCGCATACACGCTATGCAGAGGGGATGACAGCATATGTCCAAAGTGAAACAGCCAGTTGATCCCGAAATCAGCCCGGAGAAATTAGCGAGGCTGGCGGAAATGCTCGGCCTGGAAATCCCCCCGGAAACCCTCGCTGGGCTTTCGCAACAACTGGGCGCGATCGAGGCGCTCGAACAAGCGAAGTTTCAGGCTCATCCGCCAATTTTGAAGATGGACGCTGACTGGCATGATTGATTCATGTGAACTGACTAATTTATCCATCAGTGAAGCGGCGGGCGCGCTGCGGCGTGGTGAAACGACGTCTGTGGCCCTGACGCAGGCAACGCTCGCGCGGATGGAGCTGACCGAGCCGACGCTGCAAGCCTACGCCACGGCGCCGGCGGAACTGGCCATGGCGGCCGCGGATCGGGCCGACCGGCATTTGGCCGCCGGGCGCGACAGCGGTCCCCTGCAGGGCATCCCTATTGCTGTCAAAGACAATTGTTACAGCAAAGGCATCGTCACCGAAGTCGGCTCCAAAGTCTTGGCGGGCTTTGTGCCGAGCTTTGATGCGACGGTGCTGCGGAAGCTCTACGCGGCCGGCGCTGTATTGATTGGCAAGACGCGCTGCCACGAATTCTCTTGCGGCGGCAGCGAGCCGCCAACGCGCGGCCCCTGGGATCTCAGCCGTTTCCCCGGCGGCAGCAGCATCGGCTCAGGCGTGGCGCTGGCGGCGCGCTCAGCTTTTGGGGCCATCGGCACGGATACGGGCGGTTCCGTTCGGATTCCGGCGTCGATAAACAATCTTGTCGGGATGAAAGCGACGTATGGGCGTGTCAGCGCTTACGGCGTGCTGCCGCTGGCTTGGTCGCTTGACCATGTGGGACCAATGACGCGCACGGTGCTGGACAATGCGCTCATGCTCGGGGCGATCGCCGGTCACGATCCCAATGACGCCAATTCCGCGCGCGTGGACGTGCCGGATTACAGCGCCGGCATTGATGGCGGCGTGCGCGGCGCGCGCATCGGCATCGAGCGCGATTACTTCCTGTATCCCGGCGTGACCGACGAAGTCCGCGAAGCCATCGAGGCTGTCATTGCCGCTTTGGCGAGCCTGGGCGCGGAAATCGTTTCCGTCAGTTTGCCCGAGCTGACCAACACGCGAGAGACGCAGATGACGATCAGGATGGTGGAATCCGCCAGCTATCATCGTCGCCAAATACAAGAAAAGGGGCATCTGTATACCCCGGGCACGCGAACGACCCTGGAGATGGGCCAGGTCATATTAGCGACGCAATACCTGGATGCCTTGCGCGCTCGCGAGCGTTTTCGCGCGGCCATGCAGGCCCTGTTCAAGCGGGAGAAATTGGAGGCGCTGATATCGCCGACGATATCCGTTCCCGCGCCCCTGTTATCCGATGTCTGGAAACCGCGCGCCGATATGGACAACGGCGAAACGCCAACAGATGGTTTCGTGCATCAAGTCTATCCCGCCAATCTGAGCGGTCAGCCGGCGCTGAGCGCGCCCGGCGGCTTCACGCAGGCCGGCTTGCCAATCGGCTATCAATTGATGGGGCGGCCATTTGACGAAGCCACGCTCTACCGCATCGCCTACACCTACGAACAGGCGCAGGACTGGCATGAGCGGCAGCCGCCGCTTGTCTACGACTGAATTCCGTTGCGCCGCTGTATTCGTCCGCCTCATGCCTGCAACGCGCAAGGCCGTTAATAGGTGGCGCGACCGCCGGATAGATCAAATACGGTTCCAGTGTTGAACGAGGCTTCGCGCGACACAATCCAGCAGGCGAGGGCCGCCGTTTCCGCTACTGTTCCCAAGCGCCCCATCGGGATCTTGCTGGTCATATAATTGAGCGATTCTTCGGCCGCATCCTCGAGCAAGGGGGTTGCGATAAGGGCCGGCGCCAAGGCATTCACCGTGATTTCAGTATGCGCGTACTCCTTGCCGATCGCCTTCACCAGCCCGATCACCCCGGCTTTGGAGACCGAGTATCCGGCCATTCCCGGGTTGCCTTCTTTGCCGGCAATGGAGGCGAGGTGCAAGATCCGCCCATATTGGCGCGGCAGCATCGCCTCTATCGCATATTTTGTGACCAAAAATGAGCCAATCAGATTGATGTCAAGGACATTGCGAAAAGATGCCAAATCATATTCCAGGATATTTGTCGCTGTTTTGCCCACGATTCCGGCGCTATTCACAAGCACATCCAACTGCCCAAACCGCTTCACGACAGACTGTATGAGATCGCGCGCTTCGGCTTCCTGAGTGATGTCCACCCGCGCGCTCTCGATTTTACCTGGAAGACTGTCCAGGGACTTCCGGGCTTGTTCGAGCGCTTCTTCGTCAATGTCCGCCAGCACGACGCAGCCCTTCTCTTGCGCGATTCTTGCGCCGATACCCAGCCCGATGCCGCTGGCGCCACCGGTTACGATGGCCGTCTGGCCTTGAAATCTGTTTTCAATCACCATTTTTTCCACCGATACTATCAGGTGGCGGAAATATCGTCCGCTTCACGGCGGCCCCCTCCGGCGCGTTGACCAAGACCGCTGTTGCCCGGCTGGAACGCCAGCGCTCTTGCATTCAGGATAGAACGAAGCCGGCATAGCCCATGGCGGCGACCTCGTCGCACTTTTCGACGTACTCGGGAAAGCCGGGCAAGGGCATGTAGACGCGGGGCTTGCCGGGGATATTCGCTCCCAGATACCAGGAATTGCATGACAGGCGCAGTGACCGATTGACCACTTCATTGACGTGGGCGACCCAGGCGTCCTGGGCTTCTTCACTCGCTTCAATGCGCGCGTGGTCATGCTCAAACATGAATTCGATGCAATCGGACAGCCATTCCACGTGCTGCTCAATGGCCACCATCATGTTGGTCAGTACCGAGGGACTGCCGGGCCCGGTAATGGTGAAGAGATTGGGGAAGCCTGGGACCTGCAGGCCCAGGTAATTGACCGGTCCGGCCGCCCATTTTTCGCGCAGGCTCAGTCCGCCGCGCCCACGGATATCGATCTTGAGCAAGGCGCCGGTCATGGCATCGAAACCGGTTGCGAAGACGATGACATCCAATTCATAGTCGGCCTCGGAACTGCGCAAGCCGCTTGGCGTGATCGCTTCAATTGGCGTGGCGTTGATATCGACCAACTGCACGTTGGAACGGTTGAAGGTTTCGAAATAGCCGCTATCCAGAACCGGGCGTTTGCAATTGATCGTATAGTCGGGAGTCAGCATATCGGCCACACGAGGATCTTTGACGATGTTGCGGATTTTGACCCGCACAAAGTCCGCCACCGCCCGGTTGCTCTCGGCATCGGTCAAGACATCGTTGAAGGCGCCGAAGAAAGGAAATCCGCCAAGCTGCCAGCGCTCCTCCAAGATGCGCGCCCGTTCTTCCTCGCCCACTGACATGGCGGCGACGTCGTTGGACGGGATGTGGGAAAGTTGGCCCGCCGGCTGCAAACGATTGCGCGCGCGGAAGCCGGCGTAATCGGCTTTGATTTCCGCCACCATCTCGGGATCGACCGGGCGATTGTGCGCCGGAACCGACCATTGGGCAGAGCGCTGAAAGACCGTCAGATGCGCCGCTTGCCGGGCGATGACCGGAATCGTCTGCACCGCGGAGGAGCCGGTGCCGATGACGGCCACGCGCTTGCCGCTCAATTCAAGTCCCTCGCGCGGCCAACGCGCGGTGTGATACATTGACCCGCTGAAAGTCTCCATCCCGGCTATTGCCGGTATGTTGGGCTCGGATATACAGCCTGTCGCCATGATAAGGAATCGGGCTGATAGCTCGGCGCCATCATCGGTTGACAGCCGCCATTGGTTGTCAATCTCGTCAAATGCGGCCGCTTCTACCCTTGTGTTGAAACTGATATCGGGTCGCAATTCAAATCGGTCGGCGACGTGGTTGAGATAGCCCAGAATCTCGGGTTGAGTGGGGTAGCGCTCCGGCCACTCCCATTCTTGCTGAAGTTCTTCATTAAAACTGTAGGAATATTCCATTGTGTCCGTGTCGCAGCGCGCGCCGGGGTAGCGATTCCAATACCAGGTTCCGCCCACATCCGAAGCCATCTCGATCACGCGTGTTGACAGTCCAAGTTGGCGCATGCGATAGAGCATGTACATGCCGGATATACCGGCGCCGACGATGATGACGTCAAATCTGTCCACTGGCCTCATTCTCCGCTCATGCGTTCCAAACCGCGGCTCTTTCTTTCAAAGAGTTCGAAACCAAACTGCTCTCGACTGGCTCGGAACCAGTCGCCGCTCACTCTCAGGCTTCGAATGCGTCGCCAAATATGTTTTGCACTTCGGCGCGCAATTCGTCGACCGCCTGCCCGAACTCGCGCGTGCCACGGTAGATATTATAGGGGTGCCCGCCCAAGAGCATGAAAGGCCCGTCAAAGTTGTTGTCGCGCGCCATATTGAGGCAGCGTTTGGCGTCTTCCAGGTCCAGCGTCCCATCCTCGTCGACCTTGACCCAATGGTGAACGGCAGTCGCCCGCGGCATCAGTTTCTCTAATATGTCGAACTTATTGGGGCCATTGGCGTTGCCAAAATCGGCGACCACCCCATAATCGCGCTCTGCGATGTCCAGCACCTGCAAGAGGTCTTCCGCCTCGTTGTTGAAGAACTTGTAGTTTTCAGTCGCCGGCTCCAAGCCGCAGGCGACGCCGTAGTCGTAGAGCTCGCGGAAGGCTTCGCCACAGGCGCGGACATTCTCCGGATTAGGCGCGCTGTCGCCCGGCACGTAGCGGATACCGCTCGAGCCCAGTTCGGCGGCGATTTCCATCCAGCGTTTGGTGAGCGCAATGCTGGCGGCGCGCTCCTCAGCGTCAGAACTGGCGATCTCACCTATATCAACCAGCAACTGATAGAGCTCCACATTTGCGGATTCGAAGGCGGAACGCAATTCGGCCAGGTAGCCCGGCTCGATGTTTGGGATGTGCTGAATACAGAGATCGACGCAGTTGATTCCGTGAGCGGCAACCTTGGCCGGGAAGTCGAGCAAGTCGAGCTTGGGCGTCGCCTTATAGGACCCGGAGACGCTCTTGCCGCCTTCGTCCAATTCAAACCAGGGATCCCCAAGAAAGGCATCGGGCAGATGCAAAGAAAAACTTGATAATCCAGCGCGTACCATTTTTCTCTCCTTCTTTCGTTATTTTAGATTCGCGCAGCCTGTGTCGTTGCCGACCCTGGGCCTGCGACCGGATTCCTGCGCCGCAATGGCATGATGCGATCGGGCCTATGCCAGACTTTACCATTTCTGCGGGCTCGCTCACAAGCATTTTTCCCAGAGGTTACTGTCTCAGAGTCGGTTGAATTTCTTCAAAAACCGACGAATTGCTAGGGGCGACTGACGGGCTGTGTCGGCGGTCAGTGTCTACGCGACCCACGCGCCCCGGTGAGTCGCCCATTTCGATCCTGTTCGTACCCATCGGGCGATCCACCGGATCGCCCCTACCAGACTATTTCGACCGAAATGGATACACTACCCGCTTCATCAAAATTTGACAGCTTATCCAATCCTGTATATATTGGATATGAAATACGATTTATTGGATATTGGATATACGCTACATCCGACGGCAATTCATGGCGAAGACGAACCTCCCCGGGAGCAAATGATGTTGGAGTTTCCGCTGATCGACACGCATCTGCATGTTTGGGATCCTCGATTGCTGCGCTATCCCTGGCTGGATGACATTCCTTTGCTGAACAAGCCTTATTTGCTGGAAGACTATGATCGCGCATGCGCAGAGGTGGCGGTCGAGAAGATGGTCTTCCTCCAGGCGGAAGTCGATTTCTCTCAATTCCAGGAAGAAGCGGATTGGGTGGATAGCCTGGCTGATCAAGACAGTCGCCTTCAAGGCATCGTGCCCTGGGCGCCGTTGGAGCTGGGCGACTCCGCCCGGCCCGCCTTGGAAAAACTGGCGAGCAATCCGCGAATCAAAGGCCTGCGCCGCATCATTCAATTTGAGCCCGATATCGAGTTCTGCCTGCGTCCAGATTTTGTGACAGGCCTACAACTGCTGCCGCAATACGGCCTGAGTTTCGATATTTGCATCCATCACCCGCAGATGGCGAACACCATCAAAATGGTGGCGCAGTGCCCCGATGTCCAGTTCATCCTCGACCACATAGGCAAACCAGATATTAAGAACGGCCTGATGGATCCCTGGCGCGCCGAGATTAAGACGCTTTCCGAGTTTCCCAATGTTTGGTGCAAGATCTCTGGCTTGGTCACCGAGGCGGATCATCAACATTGGACCCGGGAGCAGCTCAAGCCTTACATCGACCACGTTATCGACTGCTTCGGCTTTGATCGGGTGATCTACGGTGGCGATTGGCCTGTTGCTTATCAAGCGACCGAGTACCCGCGCTGGGTGGAGACTCTTGCATGGGCCCTGGAAGGCAGTTCCCAGGCCGAGCTGAAGAAGCTGTTCCATGATAATGCGGCTGCATTTTATCGCTTGAATGGAAACGATTAGCCGTATCTTTTGGGATTTGAGCATGCAGCCGCTGGAACCGATCGATCAAAGCGGAAACCTGAGCGAAGAAGTCGCCAAACGATTGCGCAGCGCGATCAAGGCCGGTCTCTTTCAACCGGGCACACACCTGGTGGAACAAGACATCGCCGAGCAGTTTAGCGTCAGCCGCATGCCGATTCGTATCGCGATTCAAAAACTGATCGACGAGGGCCTGGTCATTAAGGAACCCCGCCGCGGCGCATTCGTCCATACCTTTTCCGCCAAAGAACTGGACGAGGTCACATCCATCCGAATCGCCCTGGAAGCCATGGTTCTTGAATACGCCATTCCCAATTGGTCGGATGCCATTGAAGACGAACTGGCAGGCATCGTGGAGCGGATGTTTGCGGCGGCGAATGAGGGCGACAGGCAGGCGATATTTGAACTGGATGTCAAGTTCCATGCGGTGCTTTGGGAATTGTCAAAGCACGCATTGCTGATCGAAGTCGTATCGAGTCTGCGCTCGCGCATCAGCCGCTTCTTGGCGGAAGCCAACGATCGCGTCTCCCCGGAGGAAGTGATACAGCATGTCGCCACGCACAATGACCTTCTTGAGGTGCTGAAAAAGGGTGATGTGTCCGAAGCGAAAGCGGTCATGACCGAACACATCTGGATGTCGCGGGAGCGCATAAAAGCCAATTACGCCTATCTCGGTCAACGCGACACAAGCGCTCCAGCGCAAGTGATAAACTCGTCAGCAAATAGCGCGACTTGATGGGAGGGGCGGTCAATGGATTGGAAGGGGCATATCGCTATCGTCACCGGCGCGGCCAGCGGCATCGGCGCAGGAATCGCCGAGCGCTTCGCAGAAGCGGGCGCTGAAATCGTCATCGCCGATGTTAATGAGCGGCTGGGAGCGCAGGTCACAGCTGACTTGCAAGAGCGCTATGGCAAAGGCCTTTTTGTCAAAGCGGATGTCTCCCAAGCCGCTGACTGCAAAGGCCTCGTCGACGCAACACTGGCGGCCTACGGTCAGATCGACACGCTGGTCAACAACGCCGGGGTCAACTTCGTCAAGCCCACGCTTGAGATGGACGAAGCCGACTGGGACCGCGTGGTTAATGTCGATCTGAAAGGCGCCTTTCTTTGCAGCCGTTATGCGCTTGAGTCGATGGTCGCGCGCCGCAGTGGAAACATCATCAATATCGCCAGTGTGCACACCGTCGCCACACTGCCGGCGGCCGCGCCCTACGCCGCTTCCAAGGGCGGCGTCGACATGATGACGCGATCCATGGCGATCGAATTCGCGCCCTTCGGCATTCGCGTCAACGCCGTGAGCCCGGGCCTGACGGACACGCAAATCTGGAACGACATACAGGACGCCGCCGAAGACGCCGACATGGCGCGCCAGCACTGGATGGACAATATCCCGCTTGGTCGCGTGCAGGCGCCGCGTGAAGTCGGCAATGTCGTGCTCTTCCTGGCGAGCGAGCAGTCGTCGTATGTGACCGGCGCCAACATCTTCACCGACGGCGGCATGACGGCGCAGCTGGTCAACCGCGAAAGATTTGCCAGCAAGTCGTTGGAGGGCCGGGCGCCGCAAGACTGAATAAGCGCCAGACCCGCCAAGCAGTGGGGACAAGGTTTCTGTCCGCGGCTTATGTGTTGAAAACAACCAGGGAGGTGCGCCTATACGCTAATTGCGTTATCTTTTGTCCGAAGCTAAATCATTGACTAAATGAAAGGCAATATGATGATCAAGAAACTGTCGCTGCTTCTCGTTGTCGCGCTTCTCTTCACGGCCTTCGGAACCGTCATGGCCCAGGATAGCGACATCTCCGGCGAAATCACGGTCCACTACCAGGTTTACTACCGGCCCGAGCAGCATCCGGAGCATTCCGCGATTGCCGAACAGGTCGCGCAGGACTACATGGAATTGCATCCCAATGCGACCGTCAATCTCTTGCCGGATATTCCCAGCGGTTCCGATTACACGACCTGGCTGTCCTCGCGCATAGCGGCGGATGAAGCGCCCGACATTGTTTGGGATCAATGGTTCAACCGCAGCCGCACTATGGATACCTGGTGGACGGCGCTGGACGAATACTTCGAGATGCCGAACCATTACATTCCCGAGGGTACGCCGGGCCACGAGCGTTGGGCTGATTCTTTCCCGCCAAACGTGATGAATACGACCCGCGCGCCCGATGGACACTGGTATCAGGTCTCGCTGGACTGGGTGGAGACGGCCATGTTCTACAACGTCGCCATGTTTGAAGAGGCCGGCGTAGAACCGGGCTGGGCCAATTGGGGCGAATTCATCGCCGATATGAAAACCATCCAGGATACGCTCGGCGTGGAAGCCTTTGGCTCCTTCATGCCCGGCACCGGCTGGAGCACCTGGTATTGGGCCGATAGCCTGTGGCTGAGCGTTGTCTGGGCCGATCGGCATTCGGAACTCTTCATGGACAAGTATTCCGAAATGCAGCCGGATCTGAGTTGGCGCCAACTGAACGCCGAAGAATACGCCAAAGCGATCCATGACGGCGTCCTGAGCGCCCACGATCCGCGCATGGACGACTACCTGCGCATCTCCAAAGAGTTCTCCGAGATTCTGCCGATTGACTACATCGGCATCACCAGCCTGGGCGATGTCATGCGTATGTTCCTCGGTGAACAGCTTGCCATTTACTGGGGCGGAACCTGGGACAACAAGGAAATCACCAACTCCGCTTCCTTTGAATGGGGTTTGACCTATTTGCCGCCCATAACCGAAGATGACTTTGAGGGGGCGCCCGGTACCATCTATCGCGTCGGCGGACCTAGCTCGGCCGGGCAATATGGCATTCCGGTAGCGACGGCGGAAGGCGACAATTTCGAACTCGCGGTTGACTACTTGATGTGGATGTCCGCGCCACAAAACTTCGGGCCGCTGGCGAACGAATTCGGCGGCTTTATCCCGATGGTGGCCGGCACCGAGGTCGGACCGGTTCTCGCCAATTTCCAGACGGTGGCCGCCTTGCAAGACCGCTTGTTCGGCGACCCCAGCGCGCGGCTGACCATTGAGCATGGCGACAACTGGACGCAGATCATGCAAGGCTACTTCCTGGGCGCGACCGACGAAGAAGCGACCAAGGCGCTGCTGCAGGAAGCCTGGGAGAGCGGCGCCGCCGCCCTCTGCGAACAGGTGGGCTACGATTGGTGTCCGTAGTTGCAATTGAAACGGCGGGCTGCGCTTAAAGGCGTAGCATTCGTGTACCGGGGTCGAATGTTCTGGCCCCGGTACGCACTTTGGAGGATATCCTCTTGATTCGTTCGTCAGACCAGACTGTCGGTCCCAAAACAAATTCCGGGGCAAGGGTCAGCCGCTGGAAGCTGCGCAGCGGATTCGTGCCGATATATGTGCCTTTCCTGTTTTTAATTCCGGCGCTCATATTGCTGCTCTCCTTTCGCTATATCCCGGCTGTTTCAGCGATCTTTCATTCTTTCACCTATTGGAATATCCCCGAGCCCGGCGAATTCATTGGCTTAGAAAATTACCAGGCGCTCTTCGACGATCCGATTTTCATCAAGTCCTTAGGCAATATCTTGAAGTACATGGTGGGGCGCACCGCGCTCGTCCTGGTCATGGCTTTTGTCGGCGCGGAGCTGGTCTACAATCTTTCCAGCGACCGCTGGCGCAATATCTGGCGCATGGTCTTCACCATCCCGATGGTGATTCCGATCACGGTTAATCTACTGGTCTGGCAGCAAGTCTACGCCGGTCGCCAGGGCATGCTCAATGAATTCCTGACCGGCATCGGCGCCATGGCCCGACCCTACCCTTGGCTTGGCCGCCCGGATACCGCCCTGCCGGCGCTGATTTTCATCGGCTTTCCCGCAGTGGCTGGCTTCGGCTTCTTGATTATCCTCGCCGCACTGCAGAACCTGTCAAGCGAGGTCAACGATGCCGCGCTGATAGATGGCTGCAGCCGCTTTCGCCGCGTCTTCTCCATTGACCTGCCGGCGATTCGCGGTCCGCTGGCGCTGATACTGATTCTGAGTCTGAACCAGGGCATGCAGGAATTCGCGCCCATGCTGGTGATGACGCAGGGAGGTCCCATCAATACCACCATGTCCCCGGCCTACTATCTTTATATTCAGGGCTTCACCTATGGCAAGCACGGTTATGCCTCGGCCATTGGCACGGTACTGATGCTGATGACTCTAGTGCTCAGCATATTTATCCTGCGAATGCGTTATCGGAGGGCATACGATGTCGCAGTCTAGCGCTTGGCGGCGCGATTGGCCCTTGATGCTCGCCTTGTTGATTCTGGCCATCATAACTTACGTCCCGTTCGTGTTCACCGTTATCAACTCATTCAAGATCAACGCGCAGTTCTTCCAGCAATTCTGGCTGCCGACCTTGCCCTTGCATCCGGAGAATTACGTTCGCGCTTGGCCGGCAATGGGCCGGGCGATCTTCAACAGCTTCACCTATTCCATTCCCACGCTGGTCCTGACGCTCATCATTTCCGGCTTGGCCGGTTATGCCTTCGCCCGCTACCGATTCCCCGGCCGCAATATACTGTTTGTCGCCATCCTGGCGCTGATCATGATCCCGGGCATTCTGCTTGTCATACCGATGTTCAGCGTCATCATCGCTCTCGATTGGGGCGACACCCTGCAAGGCGTTGTCTTGCCTTGGGTATCGGTTGAAATTGTCTTCGGCACCTTCCTGATGCGGACCTTTTTCGAGACGCTGCCGCAAGAATACTTCGAGGCGGCGCGGCTGGATGGCGCCAGCGAATTTACGCTGCTTATTCGCATCGCCGTGCCCCTGGCGATACCGGCCTTCAGCACACTGGCCATTCTGGATCTGCTCTTCAGTTGGAACGATATTATCTGGCCGCTGGTCGCCATCTTTGATAGCGGGCGCCTGCCAGTCTCTATCGGCGTGCTTTCGTTCGCCGGTCAATACGGAACCGATTACGGTGTTACTTTCGCCAGTTATGTGATTGCATCGCTGCCGCTGATTATTATTTTTGCATTCACATCCCGGCGCTTCATGGATGGCCTGTCCGGGGGATTGAGCATCTAAGCGCCTGTCCTGTCGCCCGGTCGCGGGGAGAGCAGAATTTAGTGAGCTCGCCACGTGGCACGAATTGTAGGGGCGACTGACCCGCAGTGTCTACGCGCGGCTGTGAGTCGCCCATTTCCTACAACTGGGAAATCAATGGGCGAGCCACCGGCTCGCCCTTCGCACACAATCATGTGTGAATCATGTACACGATTCACTACTCCCGGTCGCTGCCGGAGTTTGCATCGCATGTGGCAATAGGTTAAAGTCAAGGTCTGCCCGGCTGTTTTCCGGGACCCAAGTATGTTTAATTTAGAAAGGACAATCTCATGAAAAAAGTAATAACCGTGCTCGTCTTGATGCTGGTGCTCGCCCCCCCCCCAACCCTAACCTTGGCTCAGGATGACGACCGCGTGACGATCCGCTTCTGGCACAGATGGGGCAATGTCACCTGGTTGCCCGAAGTGGTCGAACCGTCTTTTGAAGCCGCCTTCCCGCAATACGACCTGGAACTGCGTGTTATGGACAATTACAACCACGCATATGAGGTGTACATTCTTGCGCAGGAACAAGGCGATCCGCCTGAGCTTCTGCAAGGGACCTCAAGCAACACGCAGGCGCCGCGTGATACCGGATTCTTCAAGCCCCTCTACGAAGCCATTGGCGACCGGACCGAAATCAATGGCATACCCGTGCGGCTCGACGAGATTGTCGGTCCCGCCGCAATCTTTTATCAGTTGGATGGCGAGTACTACGAATTGCCGTGGAACGCCTCAACGCCGATCGTCTTTGCCAACATGGATCTGCTTGTGGAAGCCGGCGTGGCTGAAGATGTCAATGATTTCGCCGCCATCCCCTCAACCTGGGCCGAAGTCCATGAAGCCTGCGCCCTCATCGTTGACAGGTTTGATGATGTGGACTGCATCAATTTTGGCGCCAGCGGCTGGTACTTCGAAAACGCCATGGCCATGCAGGGCGCATTCATGGCGAACAACGAAAACGGTCGCGACGGCTGTGTCACCGAGGCTCTGTTTAACAGCCAAGAGGCGGTAGATTACCTGGCTTGGCACAAGAGCCTCGAGGACGCCGGCTTTTGGGTCGATTACGGCAGGTCCGAATACAACATCACTTGGGCTAACAGCAAATTGGCGATGCATATGACATCCAGCGCCGCTGCCCGTGGACGAGTGGAAATCGGTGAAGGAAACGGCTTCACCGTGGGCGCGGACCGCATGCCATTCAATCAGGATGTGGACTACGTCGGCAACACGGTCGGCGGCGGGATGATCCTTTTGACGGACGGTCTCGATCCGGAAGTTGAAGAAGGCGCCTTAACCTTCCTGATGTTCCTGCTGGAACCTGAGAACATGGCTAACTGGCACAAGTCAACCGGCTATATCCCCGTGACGCAGTCCGGGTTTGACTACCTGGAAGCGGAAGGCTGGTTCGATGAAAACCCGACCTTCGCGGTTGCTAACCACCAATTGGCGGAATCCGCCCGGGTCCCGCAAACCGCTGGCGCGATCTTCGGCAGCTTTGCCCAGGTCTACCAGATGTATCGCGAAGTGTTTCAAAATATCCTCCGCAACGATGCCGACATTCAGGAGTCGCTTGATCGCTTGAAGGCGGAGGCCGACCTGCTAATCGAAGAATACAACTTGCTGGTGCCTTGCGAAGAATAGTAGACGAGGCAACGCTTAAGAGGATGGGGCGATCGCCCCGTCCCCCACCTCATCTTGTTCAACAGCGCTCGCGCATGGCATCGGTCATGCGATAATCCCTGTGAACGCAACCTGCCGCGTTGCTCTATTAGCGCGAATTGGCTGAGCGGCGCCAAGGAGTAGCCAAGACCGTGCCCGCAGTCCTTTTCACATGTCTAGCGTCTGGCCTTGGCGCGCTAGTCGTCGGCGCGCTCCTTAGACGCAGCGGGAGCGGACTGCTGGGCGGCATGGCGCTGGGCGCAATTGCTGGGCTCCTCGGCAGCCTGGCGGCCATGATCCCCTTGAAGTATTGTGTCCTCGATCCAGAGAATCATATGTTCTTCGAGCTCAGCATCCTGGGCCAGACGATCACGGTCAACGCCGTCGCGCTCATCGGATTCCTGCTGGTCATGGTTGTCGCATGGGCCTTCGCTCTGGCGATTGATAGACTTCGTCATCATTGGCTGGCGCGCAGCGCTACGATATGGAAGGCGGACACGGCGCCGGGAACCTTCGTCGGCTACGATTTCTCGCCCTGGATTTTCCTTGCGCCAACCGTCGTCGGGCTCGCTGTCTTCACCTATTATCCGGCGGCGCAGAACTTCTTCCTGGGTACACAGTTGGCGCGGCGCGGGGTGGCGAACACGGCTTTTAACTGTCTGGATAATTTCGCCAGCCTGATTACCAGTCGCTTGCAAGACGCCCACTATTACATCTTGAGCGATGGTTTCATCTGGCATGCTGAAAACGCGCGTTATCTGGCGGTTTTCGGCAATAGCGTTTTCTTCTCGGTGTTTATTGTGCTAGTTGCCAATGTGCTGGGTATTGCAATCGCCGTGCTTGCGTCACAAAAAATAAGGGGCGCGACAATCTATCGCACCCTGATGATCTGGCCCTATGCCGTCTCCGGTGTAGTGGTCGGCGTCGTTTTCGCTGTCCTGCTGGGCGGTGGTGGATCGGGATTCTTGAATCAAAGCTTGCGATTCTTGGGTTTCGAACCCATACCGTTTCTTTCCGATCCCTGGTGGGCGCGCGTCTCGGTAGTGGCTGCGGCTGCCTGGAATAAGCTCGGTTTCAACGTCCTGATATATATCGCGGCTTTGCAGGCTGTGCCGAGGGAACTGATGGAGGCGGCTTCGATCGATGGCGCTAATGCTTGGAAGCGCTTCCTCAATGTGACCATTCCGATGATTTCCCCCTACATCTTCTTCGTCGTGTTTCTCAATCTGAATTACAGCTTTTTTGATCTCTATGCCGTTATTGACAACCTTACGGAGGGCGGACCCGTGAACGCGACCACAAACCTGGTCGTCGATGTCATTCGGATCGGGGTAGAGAGTCGCGATATAGGAAAAGCCGCGGCGCAATCCATCGTCTTGTTCATCGTAGTGATCGGGCTCACCTACATGCAGTTTCGCGTCATGGGCCGGCGTGTCACCTACGGAGCTGACTAAGATGACTGCCCTAACTCGTCGACGCCCGGTCAATCAACCGCCGCCGCTGTTTCGCCTTCTCCGCGAACAAGTCTCCGCCAAGCGCTGGTATATCCATATCCTCTTGTGGATCGCTGTGTTGTTCATGGGCTTTCCGCTGTTTTACGCTGCTTTGGTCAGCACGCAAAACAATGCCCAGATGTTCAGGTTGCAGTTGTTTCCAGGCGACTCTTTCAACATCAATTTGCAGACGGTGCTCGATCGCCAAATTGCGCGTCTGCTGTTCAATACTTTTGCAGTGGCGACAATGGTCACCCTCGGCAAAGTTGTCTTGTCGGTCTTCAGTGGCATGGCGCTGGTCTACTTCCGCTTCCCCGGCAAGTCGCTTGTATTCGGTTTTATCCTCGCCGCGCTGATGGTGCCGGGCGAGGTGACGATAATCGCTTTGTTCCGCTTGGTCGCGCTCGAATTGGGCTGGGGGAACACTTGGACCGCCTTGGTTGTGCCAGCTGTGGCAAGCCCTACCGGCGTATTCCTGTTTCGGCAGCATTTCGCCAGCATCACACCCGAACTGTCCGAAGCGGCGCAGTTGGATGGCGCGAATCCCCTGCAATTCCTGTTGCGCGTCCTCTTGCCGCTCAGCCGCAACACGGTAACGGCGCTGGTTGTCATCATGTTCATTGCCGCGTGGAACAGCTATTTGTGGCCCCTTCTGATCGTCACAAATCCGGATTTGCAAGTTATTCAGGTGGGGCTAAGCACGCTGGACGATGGCGTGGAAATTGGACGTACCTACGGGCCGATCATGCTGGGCGCGGTTATCGCGAGTATTCCACCGATAATCATCTTCGTGTTGATGCAAAAGCAGTTCTTGCAGGGCTTTGCCTTAACGCGGCACAAATAAACTGATCGCCAGCGCTCATACCTGCATCGCTGCCGACCAATGCGCGCTAGCCTTTCCCTGCGGGCACAACGGTCTATTGGAAGAATCAGCTAGATTTACAATTGTAAGTAAATCCAAGTAAGAACCAATAAGTGCTGCCTTATGAAAGAAATCGCCACAACAATCGAAAAGTTGTACGGGCGAGCCGGCGGCTCGCCCACTATTGCTGCAGATTCCCAACCAGTTTTCGCCTGACCAACTTGGTACTTCACAGAAAGAAAAGCTAATGCTGCGAATCGTCACGCAGAATATCTGGGGCAAGAACAGCCGGTGGCAAGAACGCGCGGATGCGATCGGGCGCAACATGGACGATCTGGAAGTCGATATTGTCTGTATCCAGGAGTCGGCGCCCGACCACTTCGAGTATCTAAAGTCGCACAGCTTTGCTCGCTTTCCGCTTGCCTACTATGCGCCGAGCGATGACGGTATCGTAACGCCTTACGCACAGGGACTGGCGATGTTTTCTCGTCTGCCCGCGCTGGACTGCGGCAAGGTCGATATTGGGCGGGAGCGTGAGACGCGCAATGGCTGGATGCGCATTGTGCAGTATATGACTGTGGAAACTCCATCTCGTCATTCCCTGACTGTCTTCAATACGCACCTGTTTTTGAGCGGCGGGCAGAAAGAAACCGGTATCAAGTCTTGCCTGGACTTCATGCAGCGCGAGCAATTTGCCGGCTGCCAGCACATTTTGACCGGTGACTTCAACATCAATCTCGATACGCAGCCGAAATGCCTGACGGCGCTTGCAGAACATGGTTATGCCGACCTGTGGACCGCGAAGCACGCAAGCCAGACCGGATACACTGCTCCACATCGCCTGGACCGGCTGCTCGTCAAACGGATTGATGGCCATTTCACGCAGCGCGCCAGCCTTGACCGGGTGGTCAGCGTCTCACTGGTCAATGCGGAGCCGATTAATGATGGTAGTCTGCTGCTTTCCGATCACATTGGCGTTATGGCAACAATAAATCTCGACTACAATACAGCTTCAACTATACGATAACGACGATGGCGTTGACGCTGGTCATATCCGCCCTCGCCGGTTGAAATGAACAAGGATAAGGATAACAGACATGTCAAATTGGCCCTTTAACGCCGACCTGCCAAAGAACCAGTGGATGGAGATCCAAGCCGACGGTTTCGCGGGCGCCGTGCCCGGCTGCATTTATGACGGTCACCGGCTGGATGGCGGACTGCCGCTCGGTGGGCTGGGCACCGGCTACTTCACGCTGGAGGGCAACGGCTTAATCGGCCACTGTTCGATCTTCAATGACATCGTGCCGCCGCGCGCCGACTTTAGCGAATGGCTGACGGTTAAAATAACCGGCGGGGAGAGCCTGCCCCTGTCCACAGCCCAAATCGCCTATTGGGGACATCATCCCGTGGCCGATATGGTCTGCCAATTTGCGCCGCAGAGACTGGAGTTGGGCATCCGCGCCTTCGCTCCGCTTATCCTGGGCAACAGCGCCGACAGCAACATCCCGGCGGCCTTGTTTGAAATCGAAGTCCGCAATTCCAACGCCAATGCGGTGGATCTTGAACTTGTTGTTGAGCCACCCGCTGCGCCCGCCGGACCAAGCTATGATGTCGCGCTGGCGGGCGCGGCTGTCGCCGTCGCTGAAGAAGAGGGCAAGCTGACCGGACGCATCGCGCGAACTATTGAAGCAAATGGTTCATCTCGGGCAAGATTTGTCTTTGCCTGGCATTCACCCCACTGGCGCGACAGCGGCCGTGAAACCCATGTGCATCAATATGGCATGCGCTATGAGAATGCAGCCGCAGTCGCTGAGGACGCGCTGGGACGATTCGACGCCCTGCTGGCAAGCGTGTTCGCTTGGCAGAGCGCCATTTACCGGACCTATCTGCCGGCTTGGCTGCGCGACGCCTTGGTGCAGGGCCTGTACAGCCTGTCCAAGAACACGGTGTGGATCGCCAAGACGCGCAAGGACGAGTGGTGGGACGACAACGGCTGGTTCACCCACAATGAAAGCCACACCGGCTGCCCCATCACCGAAACAATGGTCTGCCGCATGCACGGACATATGCCGGCGCTGTTCTTCTATCCCGATTTGGAACGGACGTCCCTGGAAGCCTTTAAGCACTTCCAGATATCCGATGGCGAGATTCCCTTCTCCTACGGCATGGATACGTCCATGCGCGACCCGCGTTATCACTGCCAGCATCCGCTGAACTCGGGCCAATATGCCCAGATGATCTATCGCCTCTTTCTGCGGAGCGGCGATCAGGATCTGCTGGCGCATTTCTACGATTCCGCCAAGCGCGCGATTCGCTATCAGTTCTCGCTTGATGATGACAATGACGGCTTGATCAACGACCAGGCGCACGTGCCGCCCGGCGAATTGTGGCCGGCCAATCAATTCTATGACATCTGGCCCTGGTGGGGCACATCGGCTTATGTGGCCGGCACCTGGCTGGCGACTTTGTCATGTGGCGAGGCCATGGCGTCGGCGATGAATGACAGCGAATTCGCCGCTGAATGCGCTGATTGGCTGGAACGCGGCAAAACCGCTTACCAGGACAAGCTGTGGAATGGCGAGTATTACCGCCTGTGGCAGGATCCGGATAACACCAGCGGTGAAGGACCGGACTGTGATGTGTCTCTGGGCAATCAATTGATGGCGCAGTGGTGCGCCAGGATTGCAGGCTTGGCCGACATTCTGCCGGCGGATCAAGTCCAGTCCGCGCTTGGCGCCGTCAAGCGCCTGAATATGGCCGCGACCGAGCACGGTCTGGTGAACGGTGTCAATCCGGATGGCAGCCGTTACGTCTCCAAGCCGGACCCCGAGCGCTTCCCGGATATTCTTCCCAACAACGATCATTCGACCCAGGTATTCGTTGGCGAAAACCTCTGCGCCGCGATGAACTTCATCTATCACGGCCAACGCGAAACTGGCCTGGAGATCGCCCGGCGGATCTATGAAGCGGTCGCGCTGACATCTCGCAGTCCCTGGAAGCAGCGCTGCCTGATCGACGCCGATTCCGGGCTGCCGGTTTGGGGCGAAGATTATTATTCGGACATGGTGATTTGGGCGCTGCCGATGGCCTGCGCCAACCAGAGCATCGCTGAATTTGCGGGTAGCGACCTGATGCGCGATCTGATGCCGGAATAAATCCCTTAAGTCAATTGGTACTCTCGTCCGGCAACGCGTGTTTCAAGATGGCGCGGAAACCAGGGGCGCGGCTTCCGCCCATTGCCGGTTGCCATTCCCGCATGCGTGATGGGATACATGCCGGTCAGGAAGCTGGCCCGACTCGGTGTGCAGATCGGGCTTTGGCAATAGGCGCGCTCGAAAGCGACTCCAGTAGCCACAAGCTTGTTTATATTTGGTGTGCTCAGTTGGCTGTTGTTGAGTGAGCTTATGGTGTCGAAGCGCTGCTGATCGCTGCATATCCAAAGTATGTTTGGTCGATTCTCTTTCTTTGCAATTCCTGTTGCTGGTTTGGCTATCGCTTGTGCAACTCCATCAACCTTTGACCGCGCCGGCGAAGGCTGGATAATAATCGGCAGGCGTGGCAGCGTGACTATCTTGGAAGGCCTTAAGGAAGGAGCCGGGGGGATGGGAAATGCCGGTAGCACGAACCAGTACCGGACAAGTCTCACAGATTTCGTGATATGAAAATCGTTATTCCTTTTGCACGACTTGCCTGGATTTACTTGCTTGACTGACTGGCGCTGGAATCCTGCACTGCAGCGCGTCAACGGCGCTTATACATAGCGCTGCATCCAATCCAGAAGCGCTTCATTCTGGGCTTTCTGAATGTGGATCGGCCCGGTGATTGAGGCGACATGAGACGCGCCGGGTATGCGCAGCATCTCGACGACGCAGCCGTTGGCTTTCAGGTGCCCGTAGAATTGTTCCGCCTGGCCGGCGGGACAGCGGTAATCCTCTTCACACTGAATCAGAAGTGTTGGCGTCCGGCACTTGTGCGCGTAGGCAACTGGAGATCCGCGCCGATATACATCCGGTACCTCATGCGGTTTGCCGCCGATTTCGCTCAGCGAACCCCAGGGGCCCATGTCGGCTGTGCCGTAGCGGCTGACCAGATCCGTGATGGGGTTTTCGGCGACCGCCGCTTTGAAGCGATTCGTCTGCCCAATCGTGAAACAGGTGAGGTAGCCGCCGTAGGAGAGCCCGCAGATGCCCAGCCGGTCGGCATCGGCAAATCCTGCCGATATGGCGTAGTCCACGCCGTCTAACAGGTCTTTGTGGTCGAGCAGGCCCCAATTGCCCGAAAGCGCCCGGGCGAAGGCGTCGCCATATCCGGCCGAGCCCCGAGGATTGACAAATAGCAGCGCATATCCTGCGCCGGCGATCATTTGAAAATCGCTGCCATACTGATACCCGTACCAGCCATGCGGGCCGCCATGAATGTATAGGATCGTCGGGTAGGGCGGTTCGCCTTGATTCGGCAGCAGCATCCAACCTTGAATCTCGGCGCCATCCTGCGTTTGATACAGCAACTCCTCGACCTTCGGGAATTCGATCTCGGCCAGGAGCGTCTCGTTAAAGCGAGAGACCTGGCGCTCGTTTGTCCCGGCCAGGGAGGCAATACATAATTCGCCCGGGTTTTCCAGATCGCTGGACAAAAAAAGCATGCGCTCGGCGTCGGCGTCTTGCAGGGAAAGGGTTCTATTTCCGCCCAGCAGCTGCCGCCATTGCGCAGCGCCGGACAAGGCGACCGCGTAAATGCCCTTTTTGCCGCGTTCCACCACGTTGACAATGGCGTCGGCTTCCGCCCTCAGGATATTCGCGGCGCTGAAGACGGGGAACCACTCGACCTCGACGCCATAAGGCAAGCCTTCGCTGCGGTTGACAGCCTGGCCACTGTCCCGATTCAGGATCCAGAGATCGTCTTTGGTCGCCATCGGCTGGTCGCTGCGGGCGGCGATCACCATGATGTTCTTGCTATCGGGCAGCCAGCCGGCATTCTTGATGAAGCCCCAATCCAAACCGAGCAGCTCGTCGATCTCGCCATTCAGGCTGACGGCGCGCAGTTTTGCCGAAAAAAGATCCGCTCGCTCGGGGTCGAATGAAGCGAGATACATTATTTCCCGGCCATCCGGCGACCAGCGCAAGCTCCGGTCCATATGCGGATCGGCGGTGAGTTGCCTGGCGCCGCCGCCATCGGTAGGCTGCAGCCAGATGTTCTGTACGGCGTCATCGACATTGCCCAGCCCGTCGAAGCGATAAACCGAACGGGTCACGCGGTAGGGCGCGTCCGGGTCTCTGGGTACTGTGTTGGCCGGGGCCGTAAAGGCGATCATGTCTCCATTCGGCGACCATACCGGCGGCCCGGCGACGCCTTGCTCGAGATCGGTGAATTGCCGCGCTTCACCCCCGTCCACCGGCAGCAGGAACACTTGTTTCTTGCCATTGCGATCCGAGAGGAAGGCGATTTGGCTGCCGTCGGGCGACCAGGCGGGCGCGGTATTGCCGCCCTCATCGTGCGTCAGTTGCCGCGCCTCGTCCCGCTCCAAATCAATGCGCCAAAGCGAAGTTGTCGTGCAATCGTTTTCAAGATCATGCCGAATGACATCACAGACTGCGAACTTGCCATTTGGCGAGAGGCGGGCGCTGCCGATGCGCGCATAACGCAGATCATCCAATATGCCAAAGTTGCGCCTTCTGTTTCCGTCCGTCACGGGCTTCCCTCAATTCTGGCGTTTCTTAAGCGCGTACTCGTTGCGCAGCCACATGCGCCATACCTCGCCCCCTTCATCGAGTTCAAAGCGCAGGGTTTCGTTGGATCCGCCTTGCTCTTGAATGATGAATACCTGGTCGTTGTCGGTTGGCTCGAGGTTGACGGGCGGGTATTCCAGGGCGTCCAGTGAGATGACCTGCAGCTTCCCTTCTCGCAGAATGACCTTCTCATAGCCCCAATCATGAAAGTACTCGCCCAGATACTTGCGCCAGGCCGGGTCGGCATTGGGCCTGGCCGCCTCGGTCGCCTTGATAATTTCGGGCAAGACGAGCTTGTAGCCCTGGTTGATATATTCGGGTGGCGAGCTGCCAAGCGCATTTGTGAGCGCAATCACTGCGACCTCATGCTCGCGGCAGAGCGTGAATCCAGTCAGGTAGCCCGGATAGCCGCCGGCGTGACCGCTGATTGACCAGTCTCCCAGCTTGTAGAGCATGCTGCCCAGTCCATAGCCTTCGCTCCAGGACGGCTCCAGCCAATGGATGCGATGCATGTCTTGCAGCGAATGGGATGACAAGATCGGGCTTTCATGCGAGCCGAGGTGAAACGCGGCATATTTGACCAAGTCATTTATCGTCGAAGCGAAATTGGCGGAGGCTTCAAAGCCGTTCATCAGGAAAAACGGCATCGGCCGACGCTGATGGTTTTCATCAAGTTGGGAATAACCCGTTGCCAGCAAGGGGTCGTCGCGCCTCGGTACAGGATGAGTTGCCGACATATCAAGCGGGTCAACGATATGGCGCTGGACATAATTTGCCCATGATTCGCCCGCCACTTGCTCGATGACGCCGCCGAGCAATGAGTAACCGACATTGCTATAGGCGAACCTGGCATAGGGCGGGCGCGTCGGCGAACGCTTCGAAAGCTCTTTTACAAACACATCCCATTCCGGCGCATCGCATTCCGTCCACATGGGATTGTGTGAATCCCGCGGCAAGCCGGAGCTGTGCGTCAGGAGGTTGCGCAGCGTGATTTCAGGCGCGCCGTCGTAGCGCCGGTCAAACCAGTCGAGGTGTTTGGAGACGGGATCATCCAAGCCCAGCAAACCGTCATCGCGCAGTTGCAAGATGGCGACGGCGGTGAAGGTTTTGCTGATACTGGCGATGCGAAAGCGCGTGTCCAGGTTGACTTCTTTCTTCGTTTTAACATCGGCGTAGCCGTAGCCTTTTCCCCACAAAAGCTCGCCATCGTATACGATAGCAACCGCAAGCCCGGGCTGCTGATTCTTGTGCATGGTGAAACGAATCCAAGCGTCATAAACATCGACAGCTGTGGCCAGGTCCGGGCATTCACTCAACAAGGCATGGGGCATGGACGCCTCCCTCCTCTCAGTTCGACGGGTTGATAAGGTTTACCGTTGCTGGACAAAGGCGCTCGCCGATACAATTTCTGAAGGCCGCGGGCCTATCGCGCCGGGGCGTCGTCGCTCAGCGGCATTGAACATCCATGCCTCTGCCTTCGACCTTCTCCGGTGGATCGCCCGGCGCTTCGCCGACAACACCTTGCACGAACCAATCCATATCGGTGTAGATATAATCCTTCGGAAACTTGTCGCCCTTGGCCAGAACAAGATCGCCATTCTGCGCATAGATTGGGCCATCCAGCGCGTCTTTAACGGTTTCGTTCCAGGTGATGCGCCATTTGAGCGGCGGCGCCTCCATGATGTGTGGAATCTGGTCGTAGTTATAGGCCGCCAGATCGACGATGCCGCGGCCATGCGCTTTCGTGGAAACCTTGCCATCGTAGGCTTTAGCTTTCCACTTGTCCTCCAGCATGTCATTGACGCGGCGCAGGTAATACCAGCCCCATTGCCAGATGATGCTGCTCATATTGGCATTGGGGGCGAATTCACGCATGTCGAAGCCGTAACCCATGGAGCGAATGCCTTTTTCTTCGGCGACCTTCTGCGCTTCGGGGCTGTAGGTATGTTGAACCAGGACATCGGCGCCGAGATCAATGAGCTCGAGGGCCGCCGCGCGCTCCGCCTCCGGGTCGTTCCAGGAGCCGGTCCAGCGAATGTGCAGTGAAATGTCTTCGCAGGTGCGGACCAGCAGGGAAGAGGCTGCTATCGCGTTGATATGTCGTATTACTTCAAGCGTGGGTTCGGGCGCGATGAAGCCAATGACGCCGCTTACCGTCATTTCGCCCGTGTATCCGCCCGCGACATAAAAAGCTTGATACATGCGCCCGTCGTAAGTGGCGACGTTTTCCGTGACCTCGCCGCGGCCATAGACCTCGAAGTAAGTATCCGGAAAATCTTCGGCTACCTTAATCGCGGCATCGCCGAATTCCGCCGCTGTGACAAAGATGAGCTTGTGGCCTTCCTCGGCCAGCTTCCTGATCACGTCTTCGGCGTCTTCCGCCTCTACAGCCTCGACGTATTTTGTGCCCAGATCCGGCAGTTGCTCGTCCAGGTATTGCCGGCCGATCTCATGCAGATGGCTCCAGTTGTACTCCTCAACATTTTCGCTGTATACAAACGCGACTTGGCTCGTAACTTCTTCGACGGCGGGCGCGCTGGAGGCGCTTTCGCTGCAAGCGGCCAGAATTAACGAAACAACGAGCAGAACAGTGATCAGGTACATGCGTCCTTTCATAGCAGTCATCATCCGCCCCTCTCATCCCCAAACGTTGCGCAGCGACGCCTGTTCAATGGACGCGCTGCAGAAGATTCGTACTAAGCGCTCTGCAAGTAGGCAGCCGCGGCGAGGCCGGCGCAGCACTGTACGCCAACCAGGCTTCTTATCGGGATTGCGCGCCAATCAAGAGCGGATTCCAGCGCCAGGCCATCCGCCTCCAGTCTTGCGGCGGCGGCTTCACTTGCTGAGCGCAGCCCGGCGTCCTTGTTCCCGGCGGCAATCTCATCTTTTAACATGCGCGCCAACAAACCCGTGTTCAATAATTTATAAAAGCGAGATGTATATAGATTGCTGAATAATTCCGCCTCTGTGGCGGGTCTTGCTGTTTCCTCAGCTGTCATCACCCACTCTTTATCCGCTTCGCGAAAGCCGGCGCTCATAGCGAGGAAATCCTCGAGCGCGCGGCGAACGGGCGTATCCAATTGCAGGGCGCCTTCAACCGCCGAGTGCTGTCCGCGGATCCAGGCGTCATGCTCAATCGCCAGATCCATCGCCTTCAGGATAGCATCGCGCCGCATTGTGCTGGTGGGACTTAGGTCGTTTACGCGCGGCTCGTCAAAATAAGGCATTTCTACGATTAAGAAAAACGAGCCATGCCGTTCCGCATATTGCGCGCTTGAAGCTTTGAAGCCGATGCTGGCGGCCGGGTCAGCGACGCCGTGTCGCTCGAGATGGTCGTACATATCCATGCTCGTCAACATGCGATAGATGGCGGGCGCAAGCGGATCGGCAAAGCTCATCTCCGGCTCGCCGCGGTCAAGCGCAAGGCCGAACCACTCGGGAATCCTGTGGAAAGTTTCATAAAGAGGGGGGCAAGCTCGCGAGACATAATAATAGACGCCGCCAAAGCCGGCATTGTGCAGGGAGTAAAGCAGCTTGGGTTTTGTCTCGTCAATCACCCGCATCAGCGCTCTGGTTTCGGGCAGCGGGTCGTCGAATTGCAGTGACTTGTAAGCGATCGGGAAGGTCCATTCTACTTGTTCATCCCGCGCCGGGCGGTAGAAATGCCGGGCGTAATTGGTCGGCGAATAAGGGCCCTTGAACCAGCCTTCGTTGAGGCGCATGCCATCGGCGTCGATCGTCTTGATGAAATGCCAGGTGTATCCTAATTCGCCGCGCAGCTCTTCATCTTGGCAAAGCCGCTGTGTCAAGTATTCGATGGTCATGCAGCCGATCGGTTCGTTGGGATGCGGACCGCCGAAGACAAAGGCATGGGCATCGCCGCCGGCGATGGAGAGCAATTCGATTGGCTCTCCGTTTCTGGTTTTTCCGATCTCCTTCGCGCAGACGAGATCCGGATACTGTTCCAGGAGGCGCCGGCTCGACAAGTTCAATTCGTCGACGGTGTGAAACTCTTGATAATCCGGAATGTCCGCCGCGATGCTTCGCAAGTCCATCAGCGCTCCAGCTATATCATTTGTGACGCGCAGGCGCCTTGCATTCGGGCCGCATCAAACAGTTTGCGGACCGGGCTTCTGTGAGCCCGGCCCGCTGTATAGCCAAACTCAATCGATCGACGAATGCTCGCTTATCGTTCGTCCTCGTTGATCCAGACATTGTGATCATCGGTGACCAGATTCAGCGTCCATTCACCGCCGAAGAAATCCTTCACGTAATTGTTCTTGACCGTGAAGATGTTGAAGAAGCCGAAGGCCGGTTCAAAGTAGATCGCGGCGATCCGGGTGGTGGCCGCCTGCAACTGCGCTTCGCGCTCTTCTTCATTCAGGTTTTGCGCGGACTGATCCAGCAAGCTGAAGATTTCTTCGTCTACGTATCCCAGCGTCGAAATCCAGCCGTTGCGGCCCCAGAGCGCATTGGTGCCGCCTTCGCCACACCAGCCCTGACCCAGATAGATGCCCCATTCGCCATCAATACGCCGGGCATTATTGGTGCCGGGATCGGCGATTTCCGGCCGGATCTTGAGGCCAACCTGGGCGCCGGCGTCAACCATTGCCGCGACATAATCCGGCGCTGGATCGGAATTCCAGGAGAACATGGGGATCTCCAGAAGCTCGCCTTCAAATTCGCGCCAGCCATCGCCGTCGCTATCCACAATACCGATTTCATCCATCAGCGACATCGCCAACTCGGGGTCGTAGGAGTGGTATTCGTCGTAGAGGCCTTCTACATAGCCCGCCACACCCGGGCCGGCCGTTCCGGCGCCTTTCACATGCGTGGGACCGCGCAGCGCCGCGTTGATCGCCTCGCCGTCTTTCATGTGAGACAGGGCCTTGCGGAAGCGAACATCATCAAAGGGCGCCTTGTCGACGGACATGTATAGTCGAGTCGCGACCGGGCAGCCAAAGTTGATCACCGTCATATCTTCGTTATCCAGGAATCGGCCCACATCGTCGCCCGGGGTAACCGCGCCCCACCAGTCGATATCGCCGGCTTCCAAGGCGATCATTGCCGCCGGCACATCGGGCATGACCCGGAAGATGACCTCATCCAGGCAGGGATCAATGTAGTAGTCTTCATTTGCGCGCAGGACGACTTCCTCATCAGGCGAGTAGGATACGAATTCAAAGGGACCGGATCCCAGCGGATTCAAGCCGTAGTCATCGCCATAGTGCTCGATGGCTTCTTGCGCCACGATAGCGGTGAAAGTCAAGCCGCGGGCCTTGTCATAGATGATGGCGTCGGGCCCGCTCAGGGTCAATACAGCCGTATAGTCGTCAGTCGCTTCCGCGGACACAAAGAGGTTGCGCAGGTCGGCGGCCATGATCGACGATTCGTCATCGTATTGGCGGTAGATCGAATAGACCACGTCATGCGCGGTCACTTCGCGGCTCTCGCCTTCGGGGAAGACTTCATTGCCATCGTGCCACATCATGCCGCGACGTATGTGCCAGGTGTAGACCGTGCCGTCCTCGCTGATGTCCCAGGACTCCGCCAGGTCGCCAACGGGCTGGCCCGATTCGATGCGGAACAGCATGCTGTTGATGTTGGTGATGGCGTAGAATGTCCAATCGTGCGCGGCCGTGTTGGGATCCATCGGCAAAAAGGTGTCCACGCCAATCGTGAATGTACCGCCTTCTTGCGGGCAATGGCCGTCGGCCGCGGCCGGGGCCAGCGACAGCGCCAAAACCAATACTACAAATACGGAAATCAAAATGCCTTTCAGTCTCATTATTGAGCTCTCCTTGCCTAAGCGGTTATTGACCGAACAGACGCTTGCCGAGTTGAAATTCAGTGTGTGCCTCCTTGTGCCCAATCTAAAATTGCTCTGCCGCATGGCGCGGACCAGTCCGCCCGGTCGCCATGCCCTCTGAAGCCGTCTCCTGAATTGGAATGAACGGGGCTAGCGCGAAGAGACGCACAGACCAAATGTTAGCGTATTGCAGGCCGCATTTGCAAACTATCGACGCAGAGTTGGATCAAGGGCGTCGCGCAAGGCATCGCCTATGAAATTGTTGGCCAGCACGGTGACCATAATCGCGAGCCCGGGCGCGATCGACATCACGGGCAAGATTCGCATCAACTCTTTGGCGTTGCTTAGCATGGAGCCCCATTCGGCCGTCGGCGGCTGCGCGCCCAAACCCAGATAACTCAAGGCGGCGGCGGCCAGAATCGCCTCGGCAACTAGGAAAGAGGCTTGCACGACCACGATCGGAAAGACATTCGGAAGAATATGGCGAAAGATAATCGTGGTTTCTGTGGCGCCCAGGGCTTTGGCGCCAACGATAAATTCTGTCTCGCGCAATGACAGGACCATGCCGCGCACGAGGCGCGCGGGCCAAATCCAAATCACACAGATCAGCGCCAGCATCATATTATCCTGACTGGGGCCGAAGACCGCCACCAGGGCGATGGCGAGAACGAGCAAGGGGAAGGCCATCATCACATCGACGACGCGCATGATGATCATGTCGATGGCGCCGCCGAAATAACCGGAGGCCGCGCCCAAGACGACGCCTATGGTGGTCGATACGGCCGATACGAGAAAGCCAATCACCAAGGAGATCCGCGCGCCGTATATCAAGCGGCTGAAGCTGTCCCGCCCCAATTCGTCGGTGCCGATGAAGTGCGCCGCGCTGGGCGGCTGCTTGACGTTGGCATAATTCGTCTTGTAAGGGTCGTAGGGCGCGATCTGCTCGGCGAAAATAGCCGCCAGCACCAGCAGCAGCAAAACAATGACTCCCAGGATAGCCCGCTCGTTCCTGATGAACTGCTGAAAGGCGATATAGCTGAAGGACTTGGGTCTGATTTGTTCAGCGATTTCCGAGCCCGCCGCAAGTTCGACGATTGAATCTGCCATGCGTCAGCCTCTACTGAAACCGAATTCGCGGGTCGATGTAGGTGTATAGAATGTCCGTAACAAGGTTGACAAGAATGACCATGATCGCAAACACAAGTACGGTATTGGTCACAACCAGGTAGTCGCGGCCGAAAATGGCGTCAACAGCCAGCCGGCCGATTCCGGGCCAGCCGAAGACTTTTTCGATCACAACCGCGCCGCCGAGCAAACCGGCGAACTGCCCCGAGACAATGGTCAAGATTGGAATGAGCGCGTTTGGTAAAGCATGGCGGAAGTTCACCCGGCGTACGCCCATGCCTTTGGCGTGGGCGGTGCGCACATAGTCCAAACCCAGGACTTCCAACATGCTGGAACGCGCCACCCGCGTGACCAGGCCCAATAATATGAGGCTTAGCGTCACGGATGGAAGAATCAATGATCGGGTGAATTCAATCGGTGTCTTGCCCTGGCCGACCGTGGGCAGCCAATCCAGGTGAAGACCGAAGATCAGCATCAGCATGATTCCGAACCAAAAGGCGGGCATGGAGACGCCCAGCAAAGCAAATGTCATCGCGGCCGTGTCGATCCAGGTGCCGCGCTTTAACGCAGATATAATGCCCAAGGGCAAAGCGAAAACAAGCACAAGAACGATAGACGTCACCGTAAGAATGAGGGTATCCGGCAGCCTCTGCATGATCTCATAACTGACCGGAGATCGGGAGCGAACCGAATCTCCCATATCGCCTTGAAGCAGATTGGTCAGATAGCGCGCGTATTGCACCGGCAGCGGGTCGTTCAGGCCCAGCTTATCGCGTATGCGGTCAATCTCTTCCGTAGTCAACTGGCGCGCGTTGCTCATCATCAATTCGACCGGGTCGCCCGGGATTAAATGGATAAGGGCGAAGGTGGCCGTGGTCACGCCGAAGACGAGCGGAATCATCAAGATTATGCGGCGAAAGATGTACTTTTTCACGGTCTCGCTCGGCGAGATCTAGTTTGAAACAAGGGCTAATCGTCGGATGAAAGATCCGTTTACAAATTGGCTGGAAACAAAGGCTGACGACAATCAGGTCCGTATTCGACCTCTGCTGGGATTCTAGTGGGGATGCGACGGCCTGTCAAATCTCGTTCGGCTGCAAAGGACAGCGGACTTGAGGCTGCCGGCGGCGACGGCAAACGCGCGTTCGCGATGGCAACCATGTGGCGCTTCAGCACAGGCCCAGGAGCGAAAGCGAGTCACGATAAATGATCGCTTCAATCTGGTCTTGCGGGACTTTGGGCAAATTGGTCCCTTCAATGATATGGTTGACCTGCCGCAAGGCATTAAGAGTCTCCTGCGCGGTGGTGACCGGGTAATCCGAGGCGAAGAGCAGCTTGTCAAGCACATTCCACTCGGTTGCTTTGATCATACATGCGTAAAATCCGAAGGGCCTGTAAAACAGGCCGGAAATATCCGCATAAACGTTGGGGTGCTTGCGCGCGACAACAGCCGTATCTACCGTCCAGGGGTGGCCCATGTGCGCCATGACAATCTTGAGATCGGGGTAGCGCATAGCCACTTCGTCCATCAGCAGGGGATGCGCGCTGCGAATGGGCGCCATGCGCACCGGCGATGTGCCCTGATGAAAGAGGATTGGCAAGTCCAGCGCTTGCGCCCGTTCATAGATTGCGAGCGCCCGCGCTTCCAGGGGATCGAAGATCTGATAATTTGCGCCCAGCTTGATGCCGCGCAGACCCAGATCGCCATGCGCCCGTTCCAGTTCCTCCAAGGCATACGGGTCATGCGGGTGCAGCGACATGAAGCCGAGCAGGCGCTCGGGATAAGCCTTGACGAATGCGGAGGTTTTGTCATTGACGTTGCCCGGCAGGTCCGATGCGTCATCCGGGCCATTTACACCGCCCGTCTTCTCGCCCGGGTACCAAGCGATGCCAAACACGATAGACTTGTCCGCGGGCGCTTGCTCCCGCAGATATTCATCCCAACTGTAAACGGAACTGACGGCGCGGTCGGGCCGCCAAGCGGGATTGATGCGCCGATATCGCTCCGGTACCGGGCCGCGGAATTGGGGCGTATGTGAGTGCACATCAATTATCATTGCATTCCCCGCTCATCACACTCGCCGCTTAGACAGCCCCTTTTCACCTGCGACATAATTCCGGCTCGCCCGCGCCTGGATTCGCTTCACTTGCGCCGGGGAAAGCGCGAGATGATGGTCAGCGGCTCGGGCATTTTGACGCGCGCGCCGCGCCCTAGCTTGGAATAATCGACCGGCTTGGCCCGGGCCGCGCCGGCGAAAACAGCCAAAGCGCCGCCCACCTTGCGCGCGCCGCGGTCCAACAGCGCCTGCCCCAATTGGTAGCCGTCGCTGTCGATGCTGCAGCTGGTCACCGTGCCGACAACGCGCCCGCGCGCATCGACGATCGGGTCGCCGTTATGCGCGGGCCGGGCGCCCCGGTTGTCCAGTCTGAAGCGGCTGATCTGGGCTTTACGCGTCGCTTCATGTTCGACGAAAGCGCGCTTGCCGATGAAGAAGGGCTTGTACAGTTTAACATAAGCGCCGAAGCCGGCGTCGGCCGGGTTCATGTTCAGGTCGCCCGCCAATTCAAAGCCATAAAGCGGCAAACCGGCCTCGATGCGCAAGCTGTCGCGCGCCGCCAAGCCGCAGGGAGTCGCGCCTTGCGCGGCCAGGGCGCGGAAGAGCTCGGCCGCCTGATCGGGGTGCGCAAACAATTCGTAGGCGACGCGTTCGCCGGTATAACCGGTGCGCGAGATGATGAGGTCGATGCCGCCGAGCTTGACCCTTGTCACCCCCGCCCACTTGAGCGCTTTCAGCGCCGCTTTATCCTCCGCGCTCCCGTCCAGCGCCAGCAAGACATCGCGACTCTTGGGGCCTTGCAGGGCGATATCGACGCGGCGCTCGGCGCCGGCGCCGGGCAATCGAAGGTCGCGTAATTCGAAGCGGCCCCGCCCTTCGAGGCAGCGGCCGGGCGCCCGCGGGTCTATCATGACTCCCCCAGCGATGACGGCGCGCAGCCAGCGCCAGTTCTTGTCGTTGTTGGAGGCGTTGACCACCACCAGATAATCTTCGGCGGCAAGACGATATATCATCAGGTCGTCAAGCGGGAGGCCGTCGGTATCCAGGAAATAGGTATAGTGTGAACTGCCGACCGGCAAGCGCTTGACATCATTTGTGGCGACCTGGTCGAGAAAGTCGGCGGCGCCCGGACCGCGCAGGTCGAAAACGCCCATGTGCGCGACATCAAAGATGCCGGCGCCAGACCGCGCCGCGCGGTGCTCATCGCTAACGGATTTGTACCAGAGCGGCATGTCATATCCGGCGAAGGGGGCCATCTTGGCGCCCAACTCAAGGTGCAGGCTGTGCAGTGGCGTCTCTAGCAGCGACGGCGCGGAAGCCGTCTCGTCCCCATCCTGCGCCGGCGGGTCGGGCTCGAAGCGAGGCAGGGCAGCTTCAGCCGACAACATATAACTCTCGCCGTTCGCGCCAACGCAATAAGCTTTTTGATCGTAGCCGGCGGATGGCGCCAGCATCAGCGGCTCGCCCGCGCCTTCGACCCTTATCGTAACCGGTCCCGGCGCTTTGGCGTGGATATCTGTGTCGTCAAAGAGGACATAGCCGTCGCTCAAAGCCCGCAACCAGGCGACCGCCCGCTCGGCGCGTCCGGCCAGGTTCAGCTGAAAGACTTTCGCCGAGCGCCTAGTTACGCTGCCGCTGGCGATGACTCTGCCATCCTTTTCCAGCACATGAGTTGACTGGCTCTCGCCATCGCTCAAGGCTTTGACATCGCTTGTCAGCGCGACTTGAAGAAAGTCAACGGCGACTGCGCCACTCACGCTAACCTCGAGGCAGCTTTCGTCTTCGCCTTCCTGAAGATGATAGAAGTGCGGATAACCGTCGGCGGACGCATCGGTATCAATGCCCAGCCGCGCCGCAAGAGTTCGCGCGCGACGGCGCGCGTCTTGCAGCACGTCGAAGTTGACCTTGGCGCGGGCCAGCGGACGGACGCGGCCGGTCAGACTGAAGGGACTGCAAGCTTCGAGCACATCGGCGATGATGTCGCCGAGGGCGTCGATGTCCTCTGCTGTGATGCCGCGCTGGCTCAGCCAGGTTGTGCCCAGCCTGATTCCGCTTGGGCGCAGCGCTGAGGCATCGCCCGGGATTGTCTGGCGATTGACGACGATGCCGGCGAGATCGAGGACGCGGGCTGCCATATCGCCGCTGAGAACCGTGCCATCTGGTCCGGCGACGGTTTTGCAGTCGAGCAGGAGCAGGTGCGTATCGGTGCCGCCATAAGGCAAATGGAAACCGCGCGCGCTTAACTTGGCCGCCAGTCTTTGCGCGTTGCTCAAGGTCCGACGCTGCAGCTCTCGGAATTGTTCAGTCTGCGCCAGCCGGAGCGCGATCGCCAGCGCCGCCATGTTATTGATGTGGGGCCCGCCTTGTTCACCGGGAAACACGGCGCGGTCGATCTTCCGCCCGAGCGCCCGTCGATGCGTGATGAGCGCCGCGCCGCGCGGGCCATTCAGCGTTTTATGCGTTGTGAAGCTGACGACATCTGCGATGCCGACCGGGTTGGGATAGGCGCCGGCGGCGATTAATCCGGCGACGTGGGCGACATCGGCGAGCAGATAAGCGTCAACGGCATCGGCGATTTCACGATAGGCCGTCCAATCAGGAGAAAAGGGATAGCTGCTGAAGCCCCCGATGATCAGGCGCGGCCGCTGCTCGAGCGCGAGCTTCATCATCTGCTCGTAGTCCAGGCGCCCGGTCTCCGGGTCGATTGTATAGCTGATGATGTTGTAATACTTGCCGCTGCGGTTGACCGGGCTGCCATGTGTAAGATGGCCGCCCATGATCAAGTCCATGCCCATCACCGTGTCGCCGACATCCAGCAGGGCGCTGTATACAGCGTTGTTGGCGGGCGCGCCGGAAAGCGGCTGAACATTGACATACAAGTCATCCGCGCGCAGGCCGTTGCCGGCGAAGAGTTCCGCCGCCCGCCGCCTCGCCAGCGCTTCGATGATATTGGCGTACTCCGTGCCTTTGTAATAGCGCTGGTCCGCATTGCGGCGGTATTCCGGCAAGCGCTGGTCGTAATCGAGGATTTCCCGCTGCGTCAGGCGGCGCGAGTTTTCCAGCGGGTAGCCCTCGGCATAGATGTTGTGAAATGACGAGCTGAGGGCATTGCGCACCGCGTAAGGCACAGTGCTTTCCGACGGGATGAGGATGAGCTTTTCCTGCTGCCGCGCGGTTTCGTGCCGAATCAGTTCCGACACGTCCGGGTCGAGCTCTTCGGCGCTCCCGCGAAAGAGAAAGTCAGCGTTAATCATGGTTGCTGCCGGCTCCTGTTTCGTCTCATATACGTGGCGATTCTATCATGGCGAACTGCCAGGAACTATGCGGAGTCCGTTCAGGAGTTATGTTGGCGCTAGTTTCCGGCGCCTAGTTTATTCGTCCATGAACGGGGAAGCGTCAGCAAACCGCGGCAGGGAGCAGCCGCCCGTTTCAATACATGCGGCAATCATTTCCGCCGCCGTTTTGCCAAGGAGCGCGTGAAGCCGCGGTCCATAGTGCTTGGTATCGCTCCAGTATGCGTCGTCGCTGTGTTCGGGATTCAGATACTCTTCAAAAGCCAGGTAATGATAGGCTTCGCGACAATGTTCGAGCAGAAAATCGTATACTGGACGAGGACGGGGCAGGTTGCTGAAGTAGCGCAGCAGGTGGATTTGCAAGGGCAGATGCACGACTACGAACTCTTTGCCTTCGGCTTTCACGCTGTCGGCGAAGGCTTCGACAATGGCTTTGCCGAGTTCTCCGCCTTCGCTGCCGGGCTCATAAATGCCCGGCTCTTCTTCGCCGCGGCGCAGAGACTCAAATGCGAGGCTGAGAAGCCGGCTCGATGACCACCAGCGCGCCGCTCTAAAACGGGACTGATAGTGGAATTCGTAAGGCGCGAGCGGGTGATTGCTGAAATCCTCGAAGACCGCAAGAAGCTGTTCAGGCGGCAGGGTGGGCGCATTCAGCAGCTTCAACTCCTGGTCGAGCAATACATAACGCGGCTTGGAGAAGGCCGGACCGCTGCGATGGAGCAATTGCCTGAAGACATTGACATTGCGTTTCAAGTTATCCGGCTGCAAGCCAAATATGACAATATCCGGCGAAAACTGCCTTCCAAGCTGCTGCCAGCGCAAGAACGCCTGATCCATTCCATAAGCCCCGACCCCAAAGTTGAGCACCTCCGCTCGTATCCCTAAACGCTGCAATTCCCGTTCGAGCGCATAAGCCCAGGTCTGCTCATCGGCTACATCGTCGCCCGCAGTGAAGGAATCCCCAAATGCTGCGATGCGCAGCGTGTCAGCCGCCGGCTTCGGGCTGTATTCGCGCCGAGAGCGGATGCCGGCGCCATTAAGCGTGAAACTTCCACCCTGGCGGATCGCATTGGGTCGGAAGGTCCAGCCGAGACCTTTATCGTAAATGACATTCGCGATGTCTTTGTTGGCCAGATAACCTTCGATCTGACCCCGCAGTTCGTTGATCGGCAGTTCTTGCGCTTCCAACGTAAACTGCAAAAAGGTAAAGCGACCATGGGCGTCAGTTTCCCCGAAAGCGCGCACAAGGATTTCCAGAGCGACCAGCGTAAGCAACAGGCTGATGCAGACGACTGATACATTAATGGAGAATTTACGCAGCACTGCGCCGTCCTTGAGACTTCCCGCGACAGCCGGGTTACGCCGTCTGGCCAGCTAGCAAACACTGGAGACGCATCGCGGCGGCCAAAAATCAGCCTGTATTGTAAGCGAAGCGCGCGCAAATGTCGCGTCGGGCGGCGGGAATCGCAGGAAACTAAACGTCTGCGCCGTCTGCGCCAAGTGGATAGCCGCCAATTGTGTAAAGCGCCCTTAACAAAAGGCGGCCGCGCCTTTAAGATTTCTCGCATTCCGGGCCGTTGCTTCGAGCCGCAATCTACCGATCTACAGAACCCGGCCAGCGCAGTAAGGGAGGCGCCCTCATGAAAGAATATCAAACCGAAAATATCAGAAACGTCGCTTTAGTCGGGCATCAAAGTTGTGGCAAGACATCATTGGTCGAAGCGCTGCTCTACAGCACCGGCGCCACGAACCGTATGGGCCACATCTCGGAGTCGAATATGGTTTCGGATTGGGATGATGAAGAGAAGGGACGTGGACTGTCGCTTTCTACATCTTTGGCGCCCGTAGAGTTTGATGACTTCAAGATCAATGCGCTCGACACGCCCGGTTTCACCGATTTTCAGGGCGAGCTCAAGAATGCGATCTTGGCGGCCGATGGCGTGATTGTAGTCGTTGACGCGGTATCAGGTGTCGAAGTCGGCACCGAGTTGGCTTGGGATTATGCCCGGATCTGCGAGCAGCCGATCATCGTTGTGATCAACAAAATGGATCGCGAAAATGCGGATTTTGACGCGGTCCTGGGTCAACTTCAGGGGCAATTCGATGACTACAAATTCATCCCGATCACGCTGCCTATCGAGCAAGACTCCGGATTCACAGGCGTCGCCAACGCGCTCACGCAGAAGGCCTATTTTGGCGCCGGTTCGGAACGCGCGGAACTGCCCGATGAATACGCCGACACCGTGGAAGCGGCGCACATGGAGTTGATGGAAGCGGCCGCCGAAGCTGATGATGAGTTGCTTGAAAAGTATTTCGAGGAAGAGTCTTTGTCTTTTGACGAGATCCGCGACGGCATGCGCAAGGCTTCGCGTTCTCCCGAGTTGAAAACCGTACCGGTTTTCGCCCTGTCTGCGACAGAGAACATCGGCACAGTGCCGCTCCTTGAAGCGCTGGTTGCCTATACCACCCCCCCGCAGGACCGGCGCGTGGATATCCAGCGCGGCGACGAAACCGACGCCTTGGCCCCGCCGCAGTCCGATGATGATCCCTTGGTGGCATACGTCTTTAAGACCCTGAACGATCGCTTTGTCGGCACGCTGAATTATTTTCGAATCTTTTCTGGCGCGATATCCAGCGATGGACGCCACGTCAACGCCAACAGCGGTTCGGAAGAGCGCTTCAATTCGCTATTTGTCATGCGCGGAAAGGAGCAGTTGCCGGTTGCCAAGCTGCACGCCGGGGATATCGGTGTAGTCGCCAAGCTGGTCGATACCAAGACCGGCGATACCTTCATAGATGGGAATACCGATGTTCGCGTATCCGCGCCCGACTTCCCCGCGCCGCTGTACATGCTGGCGGTAACGCCGCGGACTCAAGCGGACAGCGCCAAGATGGGGCCGACGCTCAGTAACCTGAGCGATGCCGACCCGACCCTGCGCTGGCGCCAGGACCGCGATACGCGGCAAACGGTCTTGGAAGGCATGGGCCAGATCCATCTGGAAGTCACCTTGAAACGGGCGGCTGCATTAGGCGTCGATATTGACACCGATATGCCGAAGGTGCCATATCGAGAGACCATCACCGGCAACGCTGAATCCAGTTATACGCACAAGAAGCAGACCGGCGGCGCCGGGCAATATGGCCGCGTCGACCTGAAGCTGGAGCCGACGCCGGATGATTTTGTATTCGAGTCCTCAGTATTTGGCGGCGCCATTTCGCAGCAATTTGTCGCCTCTACCGAAAAAGGCATTCGCGCCGTGCTGGGCGATGGCGTCATCGCCGGTTTTCCCGTGGAGCGCGTCAAGGTGAATGTCTTTGACGGCAAAGAGCATCCGGTGGATTCCAAGGACATCGCATTTCAGATTGCCGGTCGCGAGGCCTTTCGCGAAGCCTTTCGCAAGGCGAAACCGGTGCTGCTTGAGCCAATCATGGATGTGCGCATTACCGTGCCGGAATCCATGATGGGCGATATCATGAGCGATCTGAATACACGCCGTGGTCGTGTGCAAGGCATGGACACGGTTGGCATCAAAAGTGTGGTAACGGCCGAAGTGCCGCTGGCGGAAATGTTGCGTTACGGGAATGATCTGCGATCGATGACCGGCGGACGCGGCATCTACGCAATGGACTTCAACCGCTACGACCGCGTGCCCTCATACATTCAGGATGAGATTATCGCGGCGGTTGCGGCGGAAGCGGAGAAAGCCGGCTGACGCTCGCGCGCATTAATCGCCCGCATTAACATGCGAAGTATGGTCAAGAAAAAGTACAGGCGCTTGTATTTCAAGCGCCGGCTGATCTTGTTCTGGGCCAAGGCAGTTCTTGAGGGGGGCTGAGCCTGTCAAGACTCGACTTCGGCCGGCTCTTTCGCGCCTGAGCCGTTCGGCTCGACCGGCTGCGGTTCGCGCAGATGCTTGGCGACGGATTGCGGCACGACATCGGCCGCGTCGTCCTCCAAGCCCAGAATGCGCAATATCTCGTTTCGCTCCACCGTTTCCTGTTCCAGCAGCGCTTCCGCCAGCGCGTCCAGCGCCTCTCGGTTGTCTTCCAGCAGCTCGCGCGTTTCCTGGTAGGCGACGTCGATAATGCGCTTGATCTCGGCATCGAGTTTGGCGGCGGTGTCGTCGCTGTAATCGCGCCCGCTGGCGATGGCGTATCCGAGGAAAGGCTGGTCCGAATCGTCGCCGTAATTCACCATGCCCACCGAGTCGCTCATGCCGAACATCTTAACCATGCGCCGGGCGATTTGAGTCACCTGCTGGATATCGTTGGCCGCGCCCGTGGTCACATCGTCAAAGACAAGCTCCTCGGCGATGCGCCCGGCAAGCCCCACGCGAATGAAGGCTTCCAATTGCTTGCGCGACTGATGCAGCGAGTCATCCTTCGGCATATAAAAGGCGACGCCCAGGGCGCGTCCGCGTGGAATGATGGTCGTCTTTAACAGCGCCATCGCGTCTGGAATCAGGAAAGAAACGACAGCGTGGCCGGCCTCATGGTAGGCTGTGATCCGGCGGTCTTTCTCATTCGAAAGCGGCGGGCGCTTGGTACCAAGCCGGATGCGTTCGTAGGCCGTTGTGAAGTCCGACATTGTAATCAAGCGGCGATCGAAGCGGGCGGCGTGCATGGCCGCTTCATTGGCGAGGTTGGCAATATCCGCGCCCGAGAATCCTATCGTTGCCCGCGCCAGGGACTCCAACTCTACGTTGCTGCCGAGAGGTTTGTTCTTGGTGTGAATCTTCAGGATATCCAGCCGGCCCTTCACATCGGGCAGGTCCGCCGTAATCTGCCGATCGAAACGGCCCGGGCGCAGAAGGGCCGGGTCGAGTACATCAGGACGGTTTGTGGCTGCAATCATCACGATATTCGTGTCGTTATCGAAGCCATCCATTTCTGACAAAAGCTGGTTGAGCGTCTGCTCACGCTCGTCGTGCCCGCCGCCCAAACCGGTGCCGCGGCGGCGCCCGACCGCGTCAATCTCATCGACGAAAATGATGGCGGGGGCGTTCTCTTTCGCGCGTTTGAAGAGATCGCGAACGCGCGAAGCGCCGACGCCGACGAACATCTCGACGAACTCCGACGCGGCGATGCTGAAGAAGGCGACGTTGGCTTCGCCGGCTACGGCGCGCGCCATCAGCGTCTTGCCGGTGCCGGGCGGGCCGATGAGCAGGACGCCGCGCGGCACTTTCGCGCCCACTTTCACGTACTTCTCCGGCTGTTTGAGAAAATCGACCACTTCTTCGAGTTCCAGCTTGGCTGCTTCCTGGCCGGCGACATCGTCAAAGCGTATGGAAGGCATCTCCGGTGTTTTTTCACGCGCCTGGGATTGGCCGAAAGAAAAGATGCCATTCATTTGCCCTTGCGCCCGGCGGCCCATCCAAACGAAAAAGCCGATGATGAGCACAAGCGGCAAGAAATTGAGGATGAGCGTAAACCAAGGCGATGTGCTGCTGTAATTCTGGCTGACCTGCTTGATGCCATTGAGCTGGCGTAATTCTTCGATCGCCGGTCCGGCAAATACCGGGATTTGGGCGGTGAAACGCGTAACGCTCTGCGTCCGTCCCGATGGCGTCTCAATATACACGCTGCTCTTCAGGCGACCCGCCACCCCGGTCGTGTCTTGGTAGCTGAAGGACGCGACGTTGTTTAACCGGAGCTGCTCGTAAAAGTCCGAATACGCAATCTCTGGCGTGGACGTAAAGCCGCCCAGGAGACCGGGCGACGAAATCAGCGCAAGCAGCATCACCAGAACCAGCAATCCAGGCGACACCCAACGGCGCCAATTTGGCGGCAACTGGGGCGGACGATTGCTGTTTCCGCTGTTGCGGTTTTCGTCGTCGTTGTTGTTATCCCAAAACTGCATGCAAAGATAGTACCTGCGATATGCGGAATGTGTACCCTGATTATACCGTATCGACGCGGCAATTTGTGCAAGTATTGTCTTAGAATCGCCACTGCGCCTGAGGCGATACCGAAGCCGGCCGGCCCAGCGATTTGTCCGGCCGCGGCATTCAGCCGCCCGCCCGTTAGTTGCGTCTATGCCTCCTGCCGCGGCCGGACAAACTTCGAATGCCGATATCCCCAGGCGCAATTCTCAGTTATCCTATCCGGCAAGCTTCACCTGGCAGATTGGCGCGATTGAAGCCGGACCTGATCCCATGCCGATGGCGCCAGCGTCCCGCAATTGCCTGAGGCCTGCTGACATCTCCTGGAGTGAATTACGAGCATAGACATGAATCGATTGAAAGCCGAAAGCAGCCCATACTTGATCCAGCACGCCGAAAATCCGGTGGATTGGCATCCCTGGGGCGAAGAAGCCTTTCGACTCGCGCGCGAGCAGGACAAACCTGTTCTGCTGAGCGTGGGATATAGCGCCTGCCATTGGTGCCATGTCATGGCGCATGAGAGCTTCGAGGACGAAGCCACCGCAGAAATGATGAATGCGCTCTTCGTCAACGTCAAGGTGGACCGGGAAGAGCGTCCCGATGTGGACGACATTTACATGGGCGCCGTGCAAGCAATCGCCGGGCAAGGCGGCTGGCCGATGACGGTCTTTTTATTGCCTGACGGGCGTCCCTTTTATGGCGGCACCTATTATCCCAAGGAAGGCCGCCCCGGCATGCCGTCTTTCAGGCAATTGATGGCGGCTGTTCACGACGCTTACCGAAACAAGCGCGGCGATTTGGAGCAGCAAGCGAACAATCTCCATCAAGCGCTGAGGCGCGATGTGCTGGCGATCGGTCGTGATGACGACAGCGGCCTGTCGCTTGACTTGCTGGACGAAGCGGCTGAGAAACTGCTGGCCGGCATCGACCGCGAGAATGGCGGCTTTGGCGCGCAGCCCAAATTCCCCAATCCGATCAGTCTTGAGTTTCTGCTTCGCCATTATGACCGCAGTCAAGATGAAGACGCGTTGCGCCTGCTAAGCTTCACCTTGCGTCAAATGGCGCGGGGCGGCATATACGATCAGGTCGGTGGCGGCTTCGCCCGCTACAGCGTCGACGCGCAATGGCTCGTGCCGCATTTTGAAAAAATGCTTTACGACAATGCCCAGTTGAGCCGCCTCTACCTGCGCGCCTGGCAGGTCACAGGCGACAATTTCTTCCGCAGCATCGCAGAAGAAACTTATGACTACATTCTGCGAGAAATGACGGCGACCGGCGGCGGTTTTTATAGCGCGACCGACGCGGACAGTGAAGGCGAGGAGGGCAAATTCTTCGTCTGGACAATCGACGAGGCGCGCGCGGCGCTGGCGCCGATAACGGAGAAGACGCCACGCGCCCTGGAGATCGCGATCGAATACTTCGGCATGTCCGCGGTCGGCAACTTTGAGGGTTCAAACATCTTGCATGTGCCGGTCGCGCCGGAATATGTGGCGGACGCCCTCGGCATGAGCGACGACGCATTGGCTGATGCCGTCGCCAGGATAAAAGGCCGACTTTATTCCGTTCGCCTCCAGCGGATTCCGCCCGGCCTAGACGACAAAGTTCTGAGCGCGTGGAATGGATTGATGCTTGCCAGCCTGGCGGAGGCGGCGCGCGTATTGGAGCGCAGCGACTACCTTGCCGCCGCGAAAAACGCGGGCGAGTTTCTGCTGCGGGAGATGGCCGCCGCCGACGGCCGCCTCTATCGGACGCATAAAGACGGCCTCAGCAGACTCAACGCCTATCTGGAAGATTATGCCAATTTGATTGACGCCTTTCTTGAGCTCTACCAATCCACTTTCGACGAGCGCTGGTTCACGCAAGCCAGACGCCTCGCGGATGTCGCGCTGGCCCGTTTTCCGTCGAGGGACGGCGGCTTCTACGATACCAGCGACGATCACGAAGCCTTGATCGTCCGTCCGCGCAATCTACAGGATAATGTCACACCATCCGGAAACGGCATGATGGCCAAGCAACTGCTCAGGTTGGCCGCCTATACCGGCGAGGCGCGTTACGAAGCGGCCGCGCGCGAAGTCTTGCGCAAGCTGAGCGATGCGATGCGACAATATCCACAGGCCTTCGCCGAATCTTTGAATGCCGCCGACATGCTCGTTCGCGGGATAGCGGAGGTGGCGCTGGTCGGCGACCTGGGCGACGAGGCCGGGCGCGCCATACTGGAAGAGCTTCGCCGGCCTTTCCGTGCGAATCTGGTTGTGGCTTGGTCGCGCGAAAATGTGGCAAAGCGCGGGTCGATTCCCTTGTTGCGCGGGCGCCGGGCGCAAGACGGCCGGCCGACGGTTTACGTCTGCCGCAACTTCACCTGCCGCTTGCCGGTTTCATCGGCTGCTGAAATGGCGGCGCAGCTTGCCGGCTTCCAGGAAAAAGACGAGAGCGGCGCGCGGCCAGATTGTCATTAAGGAATGTGAAATGTTTGAAGAGCGACAGGCCGGTCAGGAACAGTTTCGCTCGCTGCTGCGGACCGTTGTCGGCCAGGCCTTCAGCGCGGCCGGCTATGATTTGGACGAACGTCCGTTGCAGTGGGCGGGCGGGAAGTATCGTTTTGTCAAATCTTTCTCGAGTTGCAGATTCGGCCTGATAGACTTTCAAGTGCTGGTCTACAGCGACACGATGTGGTCGGCTGGCGCGCCATCGCGATTTACCGCGCAATTGACGCGGTCGCCCGATCGTGCCGGAAAGGCTTGCAAGGCCGCCGGCTATGCCACGCGCAGTTTGAGCCGTTTGGTCGTGGCGGATTTCGGCGTCGGGATTCTTCCCTCCGCCGACCATTGGTGGTCTTATCGCGACGCCGGAACGCTGGGTCGGGCCCTGGCGGAAGCCGGCCGCCTGACGGTTGGATATGGTATGCCCTGGCTGGCCGGCGAGCTTGAGCCGCGCTCGGATTAGTCCGCCGCCGCCCTTGCTTGACAGCTATTCAGCGCATGCGTAACATGACTGAGACGCGCTAGCCATCGGACCGATTGTGATGCGAATCTTCCGTCTCCTTTTCCTGGTGTTATTTTTGCTCGCGGGCGCCTGCGACGTTCGTAAGGTAGACACCGGGCTGCCAACGCCTGACGAAAACAACATCATTTATGTCACGGCCACGCCATTGCCCGTTGCTGCCCAGCCTGAACCGACAGTTGGGCCCACGGGCCTTCCGCCCATCGCCCCGCCTACGCCGGCGTTTGATCCTTCCGATTTATTGGACTTGGGCGAGCGATTCATCCGAAATGGCTACCTGGAAGATGCGGCCGGCATTTACCGGACGCTCTTGAATTATGGCGACGCCATTGCGCCGCGGCATCGGGCCTATTCCGCTTTTCGCTTGGGAGAGGTCGCGCTGCGCTCCGGATATTTTCAACAAGCCTATGATGCTTTCAGCCTCTACATCGGCGAGTTCCCTCAACAATCTCGGATTGCGCAAGCGCATCTTCTGCGTGGCGACGCCAGCCTCGGTCTCTTCAATTGGGCCGAGGCCGAAAGCGATTTCCGGCGCTATCTGGCGCTGCGCCCGGGATTGATCGACAGCTACGTCTACGAACGCATCGCCGACGCAAAAATCGCGCTCGGTCAAACGGAAACGGCTCTGCAGAACTACCAACTAGCGATTAACGCGGAACGCTCAAAGGTGCCGCTGCTGGTCCTGCGCGAAAAGCTCGCGCAGATCTACATCAATCTCGGGCGAACGGCGGACGCCCTGGCGCAGTATGACGCGATTCTGGCGGTCGCGCGCAATGCGCCTTACCGCGCGGCCATAGCCCTTGCCGCCGGGCAGGCGGCGCTGAATGGCGGCGATATTGAATCCGGCATCGAACGCTTGACCTCCGTCATCGAGGGCTATCCTGGCACGGCCAGCGCCTGGCAGGCCCTGCAAAACCTGAGCGGCCGCCGCGATGAATTTGATGGTTTCCAGCGCGGGAAGGCGGCTTTCGCCGCAGGCGACTATCGGGCGGCTATTGACGCCTTCAATCAATTCACGCGGATTCATCCACTTTCGGCGACGCCTGCTGAGCTTTATCTGGCCTTGGGTCGCGCCTATCGCCAATCTGGCAAGTCGGACGCGGCTGCGGCCGCCTTTCAGACAGTAATTGACTCCTTTCCGCAAGATCCGCTCTTTGGCGCCGCCTTGTTGGAACGGGGGCGAACGCGCTTTCTCGCCGGCGACAACCGCAGCGCAATTCAGATCTACCTGGTGATTGCCGAGGAATACCCGCAATTGGAAAGCGCGGCCGGCGAGGCGCTATGGCGCGCCGGTTATCTTTATGGCATCGGCGGCGAGACGGGTTTGTCTCGAGGGGCTTTTCTCCGCCTGGCGGAGCTTTATCCCAATCACGAATTAACCATCAATGGTCTGTTCATCGCCGCCTCAGCCGCAGTGCGCGCTGAAGAATGGTCGGCTGCCGAAGATCTTTACGCGCGGATCGCCAGCTTGACCGCCAGCGACGATCGGGCGGCGGCTTATCTTTGGCTGGGCCGGTTGGCGAATGCGCGCGGCGATGCCGCTGGGGCGAACCAAGCCTTCACTGATGCGATAGCTGCCGCGCCCGATAGTTACTTCGCGGCGCGCGCCGGCGATTTCCGCATTGGCGGGCAGCCCTTCCAGCCTCCGCCTTCTCTGCAGTTCGAGTTTGATGACGCGGCGGAATTGCAAGCCGCTGAGCTTTGGCTGCGGCAAACTTTCGCCATTGAGGCTGAGGGCGACTTGTGGCGGCTGTCCGACGCGCTGACCAGCGACCCGCGGATGATCCGCGGCCGCGAACTCTACGCCGTCAGCGCCTTTGATGAAGCCGCCATCGAATTTGAGGAACTTGTTGATGAGGCCCGGGAGCGTGGCGCCGTGCTAGATAGCTACCGTTTGGCCCTTTATCTGCGCGGGCTGGGCATATACCGTGAAAGCATCATCGCCGCGGCAGATCTGATTATCGCGTCCGGGGAGGGTACGCTGAATGTGCCGCCTTATATCGCGCGCTTGCGTTTCCCGGCTTACTATATTGATGTGATCGAACCGGCGGCGAGGGAGCGCGCAATTGACCCGCTGTTAATGCTTTCGCTGATCCGGCAAGAAAGTCTCTTCAATACCTACGCGACGGCCGGGGCTGGTGAAAAAGGCTTGATGCAAGTGATCCCAAGTACGGCGCAGTATATCGCTGAGCAGCTGGAGTGGCGAAACTACCAGCACAGCGATCTCTTCCGTCCTTATGCTGGCGTCGCCTTCGGCGCTTATTATATTGATGAGCAATTGCAGCGCTTCGATCAGAATGCGATTGTCGCGCTGGCCGCGTATAATGCCGGCCCAGGTCGAGCCTACGATTGGAACGCGCTTTCCGGAGGCGATCCAGATCTGTTTATGACCACGATAACGATTGATTCCACGCGCCATTATGTTCAATTCATCTACCGCAATTACAATGTTTACCGGGAACTCTACGGCGTCGACCGCAGCTAAGTGGTTCTGCGCTAGCGAACGACGTGCCTGCCGCCGGCAGGTATCGGATTCTTGTACATATCAAACAAATCGACTCAGCCGCGACGGTGTTATTTATAGTGAGGGCGCCGCTGCATAAATTGGCGCTTCTTGTGCTAAACTGCAATGAATTCGAATTGTTTGCGTAGGGATGAGCATGGAGGCCCAACGCTTACTCGATAACCTGCACGCGCGCCAAGGCAAACGGCTGGATGAGTTTTTCGGCAATCCTCGGCTGATCGACGGCATCCATACGGTTTCCCCTTTTGCGCCGGTGAAGCGGGTGGCTGTCATCACCGAATCTTTCCTGCCGAAAGTTGACGGGGTAGTCAAGACGACTTACCTGACCATCCGTTACTTGCAGGAGACGAATCGGGATGTGCTGGTATTCGCGCCTGATATAGCTGTCGATCATGTGGGCGATTCCCAGGTGATCCCGCTGCCGTCCATCAGCCTCCCGCAAGCGCCGGAAACGCGAATGGCTTTGCCGAACCCGGTCGTGGCGCGGCACGTTGAAGAATTTCAGCCCGATTTGATCCATTTGTTCAGTCCGGCGGCGATGGCCGTGAATGGCATGGCTGTCGGGCGGCACTTGAACCTGCCCGTTATCGCGAATTATCAGACCGATTTGCCGGGCTACACCGAGCACTACGGCTTTGCGATGCTATCGGGACCCGTCAATCGATGGCTGCGCTATATCCATAATGGCTGCCACCTGACCTTGGCGCCCACCAGCAAAATCATTCGCCAGTTGCGCGCCGTTGGCTATCGGCGCGTGCGCCATTGGGGGCGCGGCGTAAATACCGAGCGCTTTAATCCGCGCCATGCGCGGCCGGCGACCCGGCGTTTTCTACTGAACGGCCGCGATCCCGCTTCCCTGCTCTGTATTTTTGTGGGCCGCCTGGCTAATGAAAAACGGATTGATCTGCTCCTGGAAGTCGCGCGCGCGCCGGGTGTCGCGCTGACGATTATTGGCGATGGCGCCTTGCGCGAAGAACTCGCGCGGACCTTTGCCGATACCGATGCCTTCTTTACCGGATATTTGTATGGCGACGAACTTGCGCAAGCTTACGCCAGCGCCGATGTCTTCGCCTTCCCGGGCGAATGCGAAACCTTCGGTCAAGTCATACAAGAGGCGATGGCATCGGGTTTGCCCCCTATTGTCGTCAATGCCGGCGGCGCGCCGGAATTGATCACGGATGGGCATGACGGTTTCGTTGTCGAACCGGCGGCCAAAGCCTTCGCGCGCTCCATTCGGCACTTTCGCGATCGCCCGGCGCTACGCGGCGCGATGAGTCGCAACGCGCGCGCTACCACCGAGCAGCGGCCCTGGTCGGCGTTGATGGCGCAATTGGAGGGCTACTATGAAGAGGCGTATACGATGAATGAACGTTTCAAGAGTCTGTTCGGCTCGACGCGCTATCACTTGCCCTTGTCGATTCCCGCGCAAATTCTGCGGCGGCCGCGCAGTCTGGCTTGACCGCGCTACATTCTCAGCCAACAAAAATGAATTGACGGGCGATGCCAAAACGGCCGACAAGGAAGACGCTTGCGCTGATCGCGCACGATGGCAAAAAGGCGGACATGGTCGCCTTTGTCAATAACCACTTGGCGCGCCTCCGAGAATTCGACCTGGTGGCGACCAACACAACCGGCCAGCTGATACAGGAGCAAACCAACCTGCCGGTGGAGTGTATGCTGTCCGGACCCTACGGCGGCGATGCGCAGATTGCGGCGTTGATCGCCGAAGGACGAATCCACGGGGTCTTTTTCTTTCTCGACCCCCTGGGGAAGCATCCTCACGATCCGGATATTCAGGGACTGCTGCGGATATGCAACGTGCGGAATGTGCCGCTCGCGACCAACATCGCCACGGCTGTTCTGTTGATTAATGCCTGAAATCTCCCGGTGTTAACGTCTTTCTTGCTTTTGCGCCGGCAGATTGTGCCCGATAATGCTTGCCGCCGCTCGGCGGCATGGGGAAGCCCGGGCTGCGGAAATGACTGACATGCGCGATCGCGGAGAGAGTAAGGACGGAAGGTGGCGGAGCAAGACCCGGTAATCCTTGAATGGGTAGAAAAAGCCAAACTCGGGGATCATGACGCTTTCGCCGAGTTGCTTTACCTTTTTCAAGATCCGGTCTACAACCTGTGCTATCGCATGCTGGGCGATGGCGCGGAAGCCGAAGACGCGGTGCAAGAGACATTTCTTCGCATACACCGGAACTTGCGCCGCTACGATGTGGCGCGCTCCTTCAAGACCTGGCTGCTTTCGATCGCGTCCAATCATTGTATAGACCGCCTGCGCAAGCGCCGCATGCAATTTGTCTCGCTTGATGACGAACCGACAGCGGCCGCGCTGGCCCTGCGCAGCAGCAGCCCGACGCCCGAACAAGCAATCATGAACAGTGAACGCTCGGACGCGGTGCAAAACCTGCTGCTGCAGTTGGACGAACATTATCGCCTTGCCGTGATCTATCGTTACTGGTATCAGTATTCTTATGCGGAAATCGCGCGAGAGATGAATACGACCGAAAGCGCGATCAAGAGTCGGTTGCATCGCGCGCGCAAGCGACTGGCTGAATTGCTTGGCGGCGGCGATACCGGCCTCGTGGAAAGCGAAGACCGCCTGGCCGACCCCTTGCCGAAAGGAAGTGGCGATGTCCGATGAGCAGAGCCGGCAGCAAGAAATGATGCAGGAGGCGCTGGACGGGAAACTATCAGAAAACATGGCGCGCAAGCTGGTCGATTTGCTGGGGAGCGATCAATCCGCGGCCAAAGAATACCAGCGCTTGCAGCAAGTTGACGCATTGCTCAAGCGCGCGCCGCAACAGCGCGCCCCGGCCCGCTTGGCGGCAATCATCATGGCGCGCGTCGCCCAGCGCGTTCAAGCCGAAACAGAAATTGCCGACTTGCCGCCCGAAACCCAGCGCATCATGATGCTGAGCCTGTCCGCCGCCATGATGGCGATGATGCCTATGATGGAAGCGGCGTCTTGGCTGGTGCTGAACGCGCGGCGCGATCCCGAGTTGCTGAGCGATGTGATGATCGAGACCATCGGCTGGGTCTCGCTGGTTACGGATGCCTTGATCCTTTTGCTGGAAGACGCGGAGAATCTGGCGCGGACCGACCCAGATGTCGCGAAGGCGACCTTGGCTCTCACGCCTTATATGCTATCGGTCATGCTCGATTATCTGGATGAATTGCCGCTAGCTTAAAAGGGGAGGCGCTCTATCAGCCGCGCCGGGCAACTGAAACTGAACCGGGGCACTGCGCAGCAGTGCCCCGGTTGTATTTTGGGCATTCGGTTGTATCAGGACCCGTCATCCGGAATCATTTCGATTTCGCGCACCTTGTAAGTGACAAGGCCGTCAGGCACTTCAACTTTGACGCGGTCGCCTACTTTTTTGCCCAATAACGCCTTGCCAACGGGCGAATCAAGGGAGACGCCGCGGCGCCCGTGCGTGATCTCTTCGGTATCGAGCAGGTCCAGGCTGAACTCTTCCTTTTCAGCGGAGTCGTAAACCGTCACGCGGTTGCCCGGTGTGATCGTATCCGGATCTTCGTCGGCATCAATGATCTCGGCTCGCGCAAGAACATTCTGCAAATGGGAAACGCGTTCATCCAAACGTTCTTTGGAAATCATTGCGTCAAAGAAAACGGCTTCTTCCCCCTGGTCGTCCTCGCGCGCTTCCGCCAGCATCTCAGCGACTTTCGTATTTTCCTCGTCCGTTAGGATAATCAGCTCGCGCTGGAGCTTTTGGTAGCCTTGGCGAGTCAACTGAATACGTCGTTCTGCCATGATGTTTCCTTTCATGTCGCGATCACCACGCTATACGGCGATCGGAGCAAAAAGTCTTATCTACTTCAGCAAGAAATCTTTCCGCCTGAATAGTAGACGAAACGCCCTGCCCAAAGGACAGGACGCATAATCTCAATCTCATGATCAACTTACGGCGTATTGTACTCGAAACTCAAGCGTAAAGCAAATCTCATGTCGCGGGGAAAGCGGTGAATAGGCGGTTATTGCAAACTGCGCCGAGCATCAAGAGAACTCTGCGCCCTCTGTGTTCTCTGTGGCGAAAAACCTGTGTCCTGTTCGCAAAGAGAATTATATCCACGCTGTTCACCACACCCGTCGCGGGGGAGTGTCTATATCGGTGGACACGGTTCTTACTAACCCCAGTCCCGGCCCTTCCCCAAAGCTTTGGGGAGGAACGGCGGATCCGGAGACCGGCTAGACGTCATATATTTCCGGATTGACACATGTTGGCAGGGGATCGCCTGTCAGACCGGCGATGATATTATCGGCTGCCATTTCCGCCATCTTTGTGCGCGTGGCGACGCTCGCGCTGGCGATATGCGGCGCGACCAGGCAGTTCTCCAGCGTAAGCAGCGGACTTTCAACGGGCAGCGGTTCCGGCTCGGTGACATCAAGCCCGGCCGCCAGAATTTGACCGTCCCGCAGCGCCTCATATAGCGCGTCAAGGTCAACGACGCCGCCGCGGGATGTGTTGATGAGCATGGCGGTCGGCTTCATCAATTCGAATTCTCGCTCACTGATGAGATGCTGCGTGTCCGGAGTCAAAGGTACATGCAGGCTAACAAAATCACTCTCTTTGAGCAGGTCATCCAGCGCGACATTCTCTCCGCCGAACTCCGGCACATCTTCGGCATTATCTTCAGTATTAACCAGCAGACGCATGCCGAAACCCTGGGTTCGACGCGCGACCGCCTGTCCAATGCGCCCGAAACCGACAATCCCGATCGTTGCGCCGAATATGTCCTGGCCGGACAAAACCGTCGGGTGCCAGGTTTGCCATTTGCCATCGAGGATGTACTGCTTCGCTTCCGGGATCCGGCGCGCGACCGCCATCAGCAGGGCAAAAGCGAAGTCCGCGGTGGTTTCCGTCAAGACCCCGGGCGTATTGCCCACCGGTATGTTGCGCGCGCTGGCGGCCGCGACATCGATATTGTCGAAGCCCACCGCCATATTGCTGATGACTTTCAGTTTCGGCCCGGTATCCATCAGCGCGGCGTCAATCCGGTCCGTGAGCAGGCTCAACAAGCCTTCAAGCGCAGGAACTTTATTCAATATGACTTCATAATCTGGCGGCAAGAAACCATCCCAGACTTCCAGGTCACAATAATTCGCCAGGCGCGCTCGCGTCGCCGCTGGCAGTTCACGGGTGGCAAAAACCGTCGCCTTGCTCATGGGCATTCTCCAAGTATGTCGCACTGCGCGAGATTATAGCGCAATCCCTATGTCGGGGCATCGGTTCCGCGCTTGGCAGCGCCGCGAGCCTGCGACATTTATAGCGCAAATGTGATCAAATTAGATTGAAGGTTCAGGGAAGCGTGGCGAGCGATACCTTGACCAGTGTGCCGCGCTCGGCTTGGCTGTTCAAAGAAAGCGAGCCGCCGCTGGCTTCCACAAATTGTTTGGCCAGGTAAAGCCCAAGCCCAAGACCGGGGTTGGATGCGTCTCCTTGCCAAAAAGGCTGAAAGGCGATGTTGCCGTCGCTATGAAAGCCCCGCCCCCTATCTAATATCTTAATGTCAACGCGATAACCGTAATCTTGCGTGGCGACACTGACCTGTTCCACGCCGGCGTGACGGCGAATATTATATGCGATTTCAACAAAAGCCCGGGTCAAGAGCGCCTTATCGCCGATCACACAGAAGTTGTCATCGACTTCGGGGCAGGTCACTTGTTTCAATATGGAGCGGAATCTACTGATGAGAACGGAACTGTCGAATTCCTCTTCGGCGTAGCTGAGCTTATCGTGATTCAACAATGAATACTGCCAGAGGTTGCCCATCATGTGCTCAATTGAAAGCACCGATTCTATAACGAAGTCAACAATAGCCTGCTGTTCCTCATTTAAGGCGCCGTCGAAGCCGGCGGCCAGATTGTCCAGTGTCGCCTTGATTGGATGGTTCAGGGCGTTGAAGCGTTCCAGCACAGCCGGGCGCGTCGCCGCATTTTCAAAACCCAGAGCTGTGATGACATCCATCACCAAGGTATGCAGGCCCCAAGAGTAAGCGTGAACGCGTTTGAAGCACTCGCGCTGGTCGCCGGTTGTCTCTCCAACCGAGCCGACCAATAAGGATTCCATAAGCGATATGATATCGTTTACGGGATCGAGCAGCTTGCTATAGGAGATGTTTGCCACGCCCGGCAACTCGCTGTCTAAACTTCCTGCGCTTACTTCGATTATAAACCGGGTTTTAGGTTGCGGGCATGTTTGTGAAAACCGTCTTGCGTCTTCATATAATGTCCGCGGCGCTAGAATCGCCGCCCATGCGGCGGCCCTTTGCGGCATTTCGGGATCGCGGCTGGGCCAAAACACAGCAGCTGGCGAGTAGCCAACTGCTGCGATAGGTGTTTTTCATTTGCGACGGTAGAAGCGCCTTTGCGCCGCTTCAGCCGCAAGCTTTGCTTTTCGGGAAAGCCGCAAGTCTTGCGGTCTTACTTCAGTTCGACGACAGCGCCCGCCTCTTCAAGCTTGGACCGGCCATCTTCCGCCAGATCTTTGCTGACCTCCTCCAGCACGGTTGCCGGCGCCGATTCGACCAATTCCTTCGCCTCTTTCAGCCCCAGGGGCGTGATCCCGCGAATTGCCTTGATGACATTAATCTTCTTTGGACCGATTTCCTTCAGAATGAGATCGAATTCGGTCTTTTCTTCTTCCGGCTCCGCCTCGGCCACGCCGCCGGCCCCCGGCGCCATCATCATCATGCCACCGCCGACAGCCGCTTCAACACCCCAGGCGTCTTCCAGCTTCTTCTTCAGGTCAGCCGCTTCCAAAATCGTGAGCGCGCTCAACTCTTCCACCAATTTGTCAAGGTCTGCCATTGTCTTTCCCTTCCTTCAGGTTCTTATCGTTTCAGTACTTGTCCGGTCGACCGGCCCGTCGGCAATCGGCGCCCGCGGTCTTCAGGCGGGCGCGCCGGCGCTTTCGTCATGCTTTTCCACATAGGCTTGCAGGACGTTGACGACACCGCCGGTCGCTTGCTCAATCACATTAACCAGGCCTTGCGCCGGCGAGACTACCAGGCCGGCAAACTGCGCCCGAATTTCCTCGAGCGTCGGCAATTTGGAGACGTCGTCAACTTGCCGGGCATCAAGGAGTTCGCCCGACATGATGCCGCCGGTCACCTGCATCTTCTCTTCGAAATTCTCGTCCTCAATGTGTTTGAGCAAAGCCTTGGAAACGCCCGGCATATTATCGCTCGCGAAGACTATCGCCACCGGGCCGACCAGCAAATCCTCCGGGACGATCCAACCGGCATCCTCCAGCGCGCGGCGCATCAGCGTATTCTTGGCAACGAGATAACGTCCATTCTGCTCGCGTATAACTTGTCTTAAGCCCTCAATCTGACTCACGCTTAGCCCTTGCGTTTGAACAATGACAAAGCCGTCGCTCTCATTGAGGATATCCACATAACTGGCGACCAGTTCCTGTTTGCGCTCTCTTGTAATCGGCAAGTGTCGCTCCTTTCTCCGGAAGCCATTGCAGCCCGCGGCGCGCTGACCCGTTAAAACAAACGGACGACCCGCAAATCGAGGTCGCCGCAAAATCCAAACATGCATCGCTGAATGATGGCTTTGGCGCATACCTCGGCAGGCGATTAAGGGCCTATGCCCTCCTGCTGTCTACGGTTGGCGTCGCTATCTGGTTGATAGCCGAGCCTGCATTATATAGAGCGGGATATCATGGTCAAGGCTGAGTTTGGCGAGTTGACGGCGCTGGCGCTCTGCGCTACAACTGAATTCGCTAGCAGAGCCCGGAGCAGAAAATGGAACTGGATCGCGACGCCTTGCAAAAGAAAGTCCATGAATTGTATGCGCGTGAACATGCCGCACTGGGACAAGCCGGCACACTGGAGCATCTGGAACGAGGCCGCGCCTGGCGGCTGGCGGACAGTTTGAGCGCCGGTGGCGTTCTTGTCTTCCCGCATGCCGGTGTGCATGACTGCGGCTATCAGATTGCCTCTTGTGTGCACGCCGCTTTGGATAGCGGCGCCGACAAAGTTGTCGTCTTGAGTGTGCTGCACGCTTTCACGCCGGCGATGGAGGCGGCGCGGGTGGCGGTAGCGGCCGGGGCGAATCCAGCGCAGTTTGAGTTCTGGGGCATTCAGGGACCGGGCCTGGAAGGCCGCCGCGAATGGATGGGCGATCATGCGTTGATCAGTTGGCGGCATTTCTGGCGGGCGGAGCTGAAACGCCGCGGTATAGCGAGCGGCGTCGCGCCGGCTGTCTATGAGCGTTATCCATACCTGACCGGCGGCGCGCCCCAGGATCTGCCCGGCATTGAAGAATTGGGACGGCTCATGGAGGATGCGGTCGTCGTCAGTACGGCCGATCCCTTCCACCATGGCATCGGCTATGGCGATTCGCCGGAGGCAAGTTTCAATCATGACGAGGCGGGTTTGGCCCGGGCCAAGTCCGTCATTGATGCCGGCATCCGTCTGCTCGAGCAGGGCGATTACCTTGCCTACAACCAGCATTGCGTCGAGGCGAAAAGCGACGCCCGCGATACCGGGCCGGTATTTCGCTATCTTCGCGGTCCCATGTCGGGCGAAGCGCTGGATATCAGCTATACGGATTCCTCAGCGCTTTACGACCAACCCAAGCCAACCTGGGTGGCAGGCGCCTTGATCGAATGGAAGCCAGTGGCTTAAGCGGCCAGTTGGGCTCAAACGCAGCCGCTATCAGCGCGGCGTTCCGCGCTTTCTAGCGCGTCCTGCAGGCGCTGTTGACGCTGGCTCAGCGTAAGATCGCCCCGGGTCCGCTCCAGCACGCTCCGCACGACATCGGTCTGGCGGCGCAGACCGCGCGTGAGCGCATCGGGAAAGTCGAATGTGACAAGTTGATCGTATATTTGATCCATCGCCGTCAGCAGGCGTTCGGCTTCTTCGCTGTGTCCGTCTTGCCGCCGCATGATATCCAGAATGAAGCGGCGCAATTCCGTTGCGGCTTCGCTCAGCCCCTTCAAATAGGTCGCGCTGCCGATGTTTAGCGTCTGCGGCGAGGGTAGGGGATCGCCGTGTATGATGGCGAAGGTGATATGCGCTTCGGCTGCTTCTTTCAGGGCATCTTGCGTATAGCCCGTGTGGTATAGATCCGGATAATCCGCTACCACCCCGCGGAGTTCAGCGGCGCCGGCTGTGACCTGGTCCAGCTTGGCGGCAACATCGTCCCATTCTCGCCGATGGATGGCGCGGATGCTCTCCGCGCAATGGCGGATCAATTGGCGCGACAGCGCCAGCGCGCGGTCGCGGGCGGCGTTTCGCTCCTCCAGGTCCGCCCGGAGCCCATCGCAGATGATGTCCAGATTATTCATTCTCGTCTTCCTTACCCGCCTGCACCGTTCCGAAAAGTTGCGCCGCCAGCCTATGGTCTGGCTTGGCACCTGTGAGTTTTCGCATTTCGCCAAGTTGTCTGTCAACCATGCCTGCCTCATCCAATGCCGAAACTTGCGGCCATTATACCTGATGGGCAATTTGGCTGACGGGACGACTGCCAGGAGCGGCTTGGCAGCCATCTGATCAGCGGCGCCGTCAGCGCAGATCGAGCCTCTACGCCCTCAAGGGTTTGCGGTATTCTCATTATTACAGCCGGCGGCAGGGAAAGAGGGCACTTTGATGCCGACATACATATACCGGATTCAGCCTGTCCGCCCCGAGATGCTTTCGCAGGGGCCGACGCTTGAAGAGTCTCGCATCACGGCTGAACACTTTGAATATCTCAAGCGCCTCTTGGACGAGGGCATCCTGGTCCTGGCCGGTCGCACTTTGAACAGCGATTATTCGTCATTCGGCATCGCGATATTCAATGCGCGCGACGATGAACACATGCGCAAGATAACGGCCGACGATCCGGGCGTCGAGCAAAAACTCTTCCGCGCCGAATGGTTTCCGTATCGCATTGCCTTGCATGCGCCGGAAAACGCAGAGGAGTAGCTGTGCCCGAGACATCGCCGCGGCATATCGTCGCCGCCAGCGCGCTGATTCGAAACGCGCTGGGCGAAGTTGCATTGGTCAGGACGGCGCGCAGAGGCTGGGAGTTGCCGGGCGGGCAAATCGAATTGGGTGAATCGCTGATTGACGGTCTCCGGCGTGAAGTCCTGGAAGAGTGTGGCATTGAGATTGAAATTGAAAAGCTGCTGCACGTTCGCAGCAATCTGAGCTCAGCGATCGTCATCTTCTGTTTTCAGGCGAGTTACCTCAGCGGGCAGCTGCGGCCCAGTGAAGAAACGCCCGAGGTTCGCTGGGCGGATACAGACAGCGCCGAAGAATTGATCCGCCATCCGGCGCTGCAATTGAGCTTGCGGGAAATGCTGCAGGACGACTCGCCCCAAGTGCGATATGACGCCTACAGAACTGATCCATTTATGCAAATCGAATCGCGCGGTATCTAAAGAATTGGCGCGCGCGAGGGCACACCGGGCTTGCGCGGATAAGAGCGCGGCGTCGGGTTCAGTTTGTCCACGACGACCAGGTAGCGCGGCTTATCCAGCTTGGGCAGCCTGATCTCTTCAATGCAGAAAAGCTCACCGCCGAGCCTGTCGATCGCTTTTGCGGCAGCGGCCGCCTCTTCGAAGGCCGATGTCCCCTTCATCGCGATCACCTCGCCCCCCAGCTTGGCGAGCGGCAGCGTATACTCCATCACCGTCGGCAGCCGGCCCAGGGCGCGAGCGGTCACCATATCATAAGTTTCGCGCTGCGTCTTTGCGCGCCCGGCATCTTCGGCGCGGCTGTGCAGCGTGCGAATGTTGGCCAGCCGCAAGGCATCGCCGACATGGTCTATGAAGCGCAGCTTCTTTAGCGTCGAATCCATCAATGTCACGTGCAAATGGGGAAAGGCGATCGCCAGCGCAAGGCCCGGGAAGCCGGCGCCGGCGCCCACGTCGATGAGCCTGAGCCCGTCGAATTGCTGAATCACACGGGCCGGCGTCAGCGAGTCGAGATAATGCTTGACTAAAATATCGGACGGTTCCGTGATGGCCGTCAAGTTCATGCGCTGGTTCCAGGCCAAAAGAAGCCCGGTCAGGTTTTCAAACTGGCCGATCTGCCGGGCGCTGAGTTTAATGCCCAGCAAAGAATCGGCCTGTTCTTGAAGCAGGCTTCCGTTAGCGCTTTCGCCGTCTTTGCTGGGGGGAGCTAGCGGCGCCATATCCGCGAGCGCGACTAATTGTAGGTTTTCAGTGGAATCGCCGGCTGTTCATGCAGAACGGCGACGCCCCAGGGATTCTGTTGAATGATGAAGCGGCAGCCGCTGCCCAACTGCTCATTTGCCGTACCGGGCCCAAAATCCTCGTATCCATCGGTAATCGCTTCTGACCATCTCAACGAGAAATTGATTTCGTAGATGTTGGGTTCCCATTTGTCGCCAAGATTGACGGTGTAGAAGACCCACCAGTTAATGCTGCCCGGCACCTGCTTGATATCGGAAACCTGGACATTGGGAATCGGCTGCCCGTGCAGCCGGATGCCGTATTGGGCCGTGCGCAGGTGGTCTTCCACTTGTGCGCGGGTCTTGGCGAACCAGGACCAAAACACGCGAATTTGGTCGGTATCAAAGAGCAGGCCCGGGTCCGCGCCGTCCACATCGCTGCATTCGGCAAAGATCAAGCCCGGATCGGCTGTCCGGCCGGGTATGAAACTCATGTCATCGCTTTTGCGCGCGCCGATCTGGACGATTGGCTCCGGCGGCGCCGAATAGACCGGGTTGAGCATGCCGCCATCCGGCGTGAAGACGCCTGAGGAAGCGATCATGCGCGGTTCATCGGCGACATCGCTGCCTTCGACCAAAGTGCTTCCCGGCTCTTCACATTCGCCCAGGTAATCATCCGAGGGCTCCTGGAATAAGGTATTGTTCGGATCGCCTTCACGCCCGATGCGGATGACGACGCTGATGGGAGAGCCCAGGCTGCGCATTTCGCCATTTAACCAGAATATCTCCTGGCTCACGGCGTATTCGTCCGCGACGCTGACGCGCCGCAGACCGGTAATGGGCGCGCCCAAACCGCCGAACATGTCAAAAGCTTGAAAGAAGAGATCGTATCCCGGCTGTATCTTGCCCTGGAGATCAATCACCATGCGATCTTCGCAGGCGCTGTAGAACCAATTGACGGTCGATGTGTGCCCGCTGTCGTCTTGCGCCACGGTCGCGATGGTCAGGCTGAAAAGGAGTAAGAGGCAAGCAACTGTATTTAATCCGCGCATAAACTCTCAATCCTGTCGATATCACTTGGAGCAATTCATTACGCCTATTTTACCGCATGTCCGCAAATTGCTCACCCCGTTTTGCCCGGCGTTTGAACTTGCCCCGATTTTGTGGACAGCCAAGTTGTCCAATAAAATCAGGTGAGGAAGGCAGGTAGGAGTCGATGATGAAGTATCCGGATGAGTTGAAACGTGAGGCGCTTAATTTGGCCTCCAAGCCCGGTATGTCTGTG
>JAJDUC010000072.1 GCA_022826865.1 Anaerolineae bacterium | reverse complement strand
TTCGGTTGAAATAGCCTGGTAGGGGCGATCCGGCGGATCGCCCGATGGGTACGAACAGGATCGAAATTGGGCGACTCACCGAGTCGCCCCTACCAAATCGTCGGTATTTGAAGAAATTCAACCGACTTTGATACAGTACCTCGCCTTGAATGGATTGCAGGAATCCCATATCTGCGCTACAAACGTGGCGGCAGTTGCAGGTGGAAGGCGAGGAAGCGTGAGCGAAAGTCCAGATATCGTCGGCATCGGTGTTTGCACGGTTGACCACTTGGTGACTGTGCCGCGCATGCCGCATCGCAATGAGAACATGCGGGCGCTCGCTTACGCGCGGCAGCTCGGTGGATTGGCGTCCATCGCGCTGATAGCCGCGGCCCGCCTTGGCGCCCGGTCAAAGATCATCGCGCGTATCGGCGAGGACGAGAACGGCGCTTACATTCGCCGCGTCCTGCAAGAGGAAGGCGTTGATGCCTCGCGTTTGTTGATGGAGCCGGGCAGCGAATCGCACGTCTCGGTCATCCTGGTCGATGAGCCGAGTGGCGACCGCAGCATCATCACGCGGCCGCCGACGGGCCGGCCGATATCCCCCGCGGAGATACGGCGCGAGGAGATCACGGCGGCGCGCGTCCTTTTCGTCGATGATGTGAATGACGCGACCTTAAAAGCAGCGCGTTGGGCGCGGGAAGCAGGCATAAAAGTGCTTCTGGATCCGGGGCGCCCTTATGCCGAAATCAAGCCGCTGCTCGAATATGTCGATGTGCCGATTGTGCCAGCATACTGGGCGGAAGACCTGATGCCGGGGGCGCTTCCCGCCGCGGTCGCCCAGCGTCTCTGCGACGAAGGCGCGGAAATCGCCGCTGTGACCCTGGGCGAGCGGGGCGCGGCGCTCTGTTGGGAAGGCGGCGCTCAGGAAATCCCGGCTTACGCCGTCGACGTAGTGGATACGACCGGCGCCGGCGACGCCTACCACGGCGCTTTTTTGTATGCGCTGCTGCAAGATTGGGCGCCGCCGCGCATGGCGCAATTCGCCTCGGCTGTCGGTTCCATGAATTGCCGCGCCATCGGCGGGCGCAGCGCGCTGCCGACGCGCCGGGAGGTTGATGCTTTCATGGCTGCCAATGCGACATGACCGCGCCGTCCCCGCTCCAATCGTTGCATTTCATTATTGAACAAGAGCGCTGTTAAGCCATGGTATACGCCACGCCAATAATGGAATTCGTCCTGTGCAATCGTTAAAAAGTGCTATACTACTAGCCGAGCATTGACGTAAAGGAGCACTTGAAATGAACAAAGCGGAATTGATTGGTTCAATCGCTGATAAGTCGGGGCTGAGCAAGGCGGATGCCGGCAGGGCGCTGGAAGCTTTTGTAGATACAGTCAAGGGTGGTTTGTCAAGCGGCGACCGTATTTCACTTGTCGGCTTTGGCTCTTGGTCGGTTGACAAGCGCGATGCGCGTACAGGTCGCAATCCCCGCACTGGTGAAGAAATTCAGATCGCGGCGAAGAACGTTGTCAAGTTCAAGCCCGGCGCTGATCTGTCAAAGGCTGTGAACTGACCTCATATTGCAATCTTCGGGTCTAAACCCGGCTACAGTTGAATAACTCCATTTAGCTTGCCAAATTTAGTTTGGCAAGCTAATTTATTGCAGTTTTGCAGCGCAGTTGGCCAGCTTGCAGCGCCGCAGGAAGGCGAGGCAGTCCGATAGTTCGTCGGCTTTTGATTCGCCGTCGGCTGCGGCGCCCGCCAGCACGAGCCAGCCCCGATAATCGACGGACAAAAGCATATCCCCCAGCTCGGCAAAGGGCAGCGCGCCTTGCCCCGGCAGGCGCCCATTGTCGTCCCTCAGGTAGATGACGCTGATCGCCTCATGCTGGGTCTTCAGGCTGGCGAGCAAATCCGCCTCTTCCAGACTTGCATGGCAGGTGTCGGCGGCGATCATGATATTGGGATGATAGCGGACCTCGCGCCGAAAGAAGGCCGCGCCCTCGATCCGCGTGAGAAACGTGCTTTCGCCGCGATTAACCGGCAGCAGCGCCAGCGCGGCATCCATGGCCTCCGCCAAGTCGGAGACGCCGCGCAGCAACCAGATTAGCAATTCCTTTTGCAAGTCCACAGGCGAGGCGAAGGGCGTCAGATCGGGCAGATCGCTTTCGCCGTATTGCGGCACAAAAGCGACATATTCCGCCTCCAGGTCGAGGGCGCAGGTTAAGGCCCGGCGCAGCAGATCAGCGGCGCGGTCGCGCTTGTCCCTATCGGCCGAGAGCCAGCCCCCGGCCCGGCCCATAGTAATGCCGCAGGCGGAAAGACCATGTTTGCGCAGGGCGCTTTCAATATCGTCAATACGTTCATCGAGGCCATCGGCGGTGAATTCGATGCCGGCGATGCCCAATTCGCGCGCGGCGCCCAGGCGTTGATCAAGTGTCGCGCCGGGCAGCAGTCTCTCCCCTATGGCGATTCTGGCCATGGCTTAATCCGCCAGCTTGGGCACAGTGGCCAGCACATCAGCGATGAGCTGATCGGTGCTGAGCCCTTCCGCTTGTCCTTCGAAGTTAAGCAAAATGCGATGACGCAGCGCGGCGGGCGCAACGGCGGCCACATCGTCGAAGGCGACATTGCTGCGGCCATCAAGCAGGGCGTTGAGCTTGGCGCCGATGATCAGCGCTTGCGCGCCGCGCGGGCTGGCGCCGTAGCGGGCGTATTGCTTAACCGACGGCGCCGCTTCTTCGCTTTCGGGGTGCGAGGCGACGACAATATGCGCGACATATTGGCTGACATGGCTGGGTATCGGCGTATCAAGCGCCAGCCGGCCCATCTCAATCACTTGCGCGCCATCGGCGACTTTGTCCGCCTGCGGCGTGGTCGGGCCGGTGGTGCGATCGAGAATCTTCACCAATTCATCGACGGCGGGAAAGGCGACATTCACCTTAAAGAGAAAGCGATCGAGCTGGGCCTCGGGCAACGGGTAGGTGCCTTCCATTTCCAGCGGATTCTGTGTCGCCAGTACGAAGAAGGGCATGTCCAGGTCGTAGCGGCGCCCGGCGACGGTGACCGTCTTCTCCTGCATGGCTTCCAGCATGGCGGATTGTGTCTTTGGCGTTGCGCGGTTGATCTCGTCCGCCAGCACGAGATTGGCGAAGATCGGTCCGGCTTGAAAGCGAAACTGCCGGCGGCCGTCTTCCGTCTCTTCCAGGATGTCGGTGCCGACGATATCGGCCGGCATCAAATCGGGCGTGAATTGGATGCGCGAAAACTTGAGGTCGAGCACATCGCCCAAGGTGCGGATCAACATGGTTTTGCCCAAGCCGGGCACACCTTCCAGCAGAGCGTGGCCGCCCGCCAGCACACAGATGATGACGTCGCGCACGACATCGCTCTGCCCGACGATCACCTTGCCCACTTCCGCCTCTATGCCGCGCGCGATCTCGACGAATTGGTCCAGTTTCATATTTGTCGCCGCCGCTTCGCTCATGTAAAGCCGCCTTGTGGTCTGCGCCTCTAAAGTCCGCGTCATTATAGCCGCAAATCAGCGGCCGGTGACGGGTGGGCTTGTCTGCGCATCAGGTATCCAATGTCAAGAGCGCCAGCGCCAGTTCCCGGTTCGCCGCCATGCTGAGGCGCGTCTCTGTCGCGCTGATGCCGGCGAAGCAGCGGCTCGTCTCGCCGCGCCAACAGTTGCCGTCCGCCGCGCCGGAGCCGAAACGCGCATCGAGATACGCCGGATAACCCTCGGCGAATTCCACGGCGTCCTCAACCCGGTCCCAGACCTGATACCAGAGCCACATCAGCTCGCCAGCGCCGGGATGTTTATAGATACGCAAGCGGTCGCCGCCCCAGCCCTCAGCCAGATTTTCGACTGTCCTGTCTTCCAATTGCAGTTGGAGATGTTGCCGCAAATAAAACTCGCCGATGGCGCCGTCATACAGGCGCAGCCAGCCTTCATCAAGCAAAGCGCTGTCATTGGGCAGCTTGATCGCTTTGGCGCCCTCTCGGGCGAGATACCGCTCCGGATGGAGGATTTGTTCGGTCGTCTCGGGCGGATTGTCGGACAAGGCGCGGTTGACGCCTCGCCAACCTCGCGCCCGGTGCAAAGAGGAGACAAAGCTTGCGCCGTCGAGATACGGGAAGTAAAAGGCCTGCTGGATGATTCGCGGCATTTCGTCGGTCAGCGGCGGCGCATTGCCGAGCTCAAAATCCGCATTGACCGGTCCCCGCCCCTTGTACAGGAGCCGCTGCAAAGCGAATTGCTCGGTCAACATCGCATCGCCTTCTATCAGCGCCAAATGCGCCAGTTCGGCGTCAAAGTTGGCGCCGATCGCCATGCGCTCTCTGATTGCCGCCAGATCGAAGTGTTGATCCTGCAAGGCATGCGCGAACTCGTGGGCGTAAATCACTTTCTCCCGCAGCGCCAGCCCGTCAGAATTTGATCGATCGGGCCGAGTGATGACGACCATCTTGTCGGCATTGAAATCGTAGTATCCGCCAACATTTGCCGAAAGGAATTCCTGGATCAGCGCGCCCAGATCGATATCCGCGCCGACGAGATCAAGCGCCATCAGGAAGTGCTGATAAGTCTCGATCCAGTCCGCCGGATAGAAGTACTCGAGGATAAGGTCCAGTTGTTCTTGCGCAGCCTGCGGGGCGAGGAATTCGACCGCCGTATGTTTTCGGGGGCGCAGTTCACGTACCTCGGCAACGATGGCTGCAATCGCCTGCAGCTCTGCGTTCAGCGCGGGGGACAGCGTCTCCTGCGCCAGGCCCGGAGGCGCGCAGAAGAGCGCAATCGCGATGCAAATCACAAGTTTGGACATGCTTGCTGCCGTCCATCAATTGTTGACCAGCGTCAACTGGATAGTAATTCGAGAGCGCGCGGATGTGAAGCCGCCCGGTCCGACGGTCTTTGAAGGTCGGCGCTATAATCGTCTGTATGACGACAGCGCCGGCGCAGACGCGGGCTGAGAAAAGGCGGGCGCGGCTTTGGCGGAAAAACTTCGCCGTATTGATGCCGCCAAGCCCAAACAAAGATCAGAAATCCCGCCTCGGATTCTACATCGATTGGCTCTCCAGTCAGGGGCGCGAGTGGTACAACCCGGACTTGCGGGCATATCGGGATTATCTTTTGTATGAGCGCTTTCGCATCGACAAGCAGGGTCGACGCGCGCCGGCCAGGCTGTCGCCACAGACGGTCATGGCGCATTTGTCGACGGTGCGCGGGCGTTACGGCGAGTTGACGCGAAGCAATGAAACGCGCGATCGGCTCTTTGAGTTGGCGAATCCGGAAGATAGCGAGTCCGAGCAGCGGGCGCTGGTCGATGAGTTTTTCCTTCGCATGATGAATGATGTGCATCCGGCGTCGGCGCCGGTCAAGCTGGTGAGCGCGCAGGATGTCGCCGACAGCGCTCATCTGCGCCTCAAGCCCTGGCAGGTCAGCGCCCTGGTGCGGGCGCCGGGCGTCTCGACGCTGCGTGGCCTGCGCGATACGGCGCTGATGACCGTGATGGTATGCACCGGCATCCGCGCGGCCGAGGCGGCGGCTCTGCGCGTGGACGACCTGCGGCAGCGCCTGGGTGGCGAACTCTCATTGCGCGTGCGCGAGGGCAAAGGCGGCAAGCAGCGGCTCATTCCCTATGGCCCGCTGGATTGGTGCTTGATGTATATCGAAGCCTGGCTGCGCGAAGCCGGCATCAAAGCCGGCCCGGTTTTCCGCGGGATTCGGCGCGGCGGCAAGAGCGTACGCGCCAATGGCATCGGCGTCTGGACGGTCAACGACATCATGAATGATTACCCGGTCAGCATCGAGGGCGCGCTCTGCCTCATCAAGCCGCACGATCTGCGCCGGACCTACGCCCGCAACGCCTACGACTTTGGCATGGACCTGGAGCGGATCCGCCAGAATCTGGGGCACACGAGTTTGCAGACGACGCAAACTTATATCGGAGTGCTCGACGGGCGCGAGCGCCATCCGCCCAGTATGTTCACGCCCCCGCATGACCGGGATAGCCTGGCGCAGTTGACGGGCGCGGCGATCGGGTGAATGCCATCCAGACCTTGCGGCGCGATCAAGTTTGCGGGGCTGCCTCGTCCGCCGGAATCTCCAGCTCAATCGCCTGCTGGATCAGTTGGCGGAAATGTGGCTCCTCCAGCGCTCCCGGCTGCATGAATATGAGCTTGCCCTGCTTGAACATGGCGATTGTAGGGATGCTGCGAATCTGAAAAGCCTGGCTCAGCCCGGGGTTGGCGTCGGTATCGACCTTGACGACGCGGATCTGCCCGGCGTATTCCGCCGCCATGGCCTCGAGAATCGGCGCCACCTGACGGCAAGGCCCGCACCATTCCGCCCAGAAATCCACCAGCACCGGCAGCTCGTGCGACGCGAGGATGGCTTCCCGCTCGAAGCTGGCGTCAGTGACATCCAGCGGTTTGTCGATGGCAATTGCGCTTTCTTCTTTTTCAGGCGGATCTTCTTGCTCGGAAGGCGGCGCGTCGGCGGCGATGGCTTCTTTGAGTTGGCCGATGTAATCGGGCAGGTCGGTGGACCAGGGACGGGAACGCCGCCAAAGCGTTTCGCCGCGATACATGCCGATCAACAGGGAGCGATTCTGATAGTCGAAGCGCCGGCGCAAGGCCCGGCTTCCATTGGGATCGACCTGGCCGAAGACGATGCCCTCTTCTTCATCCGCCGCTTTGGTGAAGGCGGTCTTGAAATCTCCCCGCAGCTTGTCGTTGCCGTCGGAGATCAGAATCAGCGCGGCCGACCCGCCGGTGTATGAATCGAAGTTGCTGTCTGTGAGGTTTGAGACTGGCATTGTTAGTCCTGTCAGGCAGTTGATTCGGGCAGTGGGTCGACTACTGGCTCGGGGCTGTCCGCGGGCTTTGGCTGCTTGTCGGTTTCGCGTTCCGCCGCGATTTCCGCCTCGACCTCGGCCAGAAATTCCTCGCTGAAATCAGCGACGATATGAGGCTTGCCGTCTTCGTCGTACTTCGTAATGCGATAAGTGCCGGGTTTGGCGTTTCCGGCGGCGATTTCCGCAGCTTGTTTAAAGCTCTTTTCGAGCCGTTCGCCGAAATCGTTCATATTGGTCACTCCCCGTAGCTTCTCAGGATTCTCAGCACCGAGTTCCTGATAGAATTCTTCCTCGCCTGGCTTATATTCTCTTTTTCGCGTTTGCTATATACGTCCATTAGAAAGACTGGAATGTTGATCCCGCTATAGAAAGTGATAACTCGGAAGCCACCACTTTTCCCGAGCCCCCGCAGCGGGAACCGAATTTTGCGGGCGCCGCCTGTACCTGGGACAACAGCGCCCGCGCTAGGATTCAGGCCAACAAAGGTCTTTATGAAGTCAATCTCCTCCTCTGTGATTCGGAGTTTTTTGGATTGACGGACGAATTCCTGTGTCTCAACAACTGACTGCATAGCGCCGACCCAAGTATAGCTTGCCGCAAGGGCGGATGCAACGAGCGCGAAATCAGGTACTGTATCAAAGTCGGTTGAATTTCTTCAAATACCGACGATTTGGTAGGGGCGACTCGGTGAGTCGCCCAATATCGATCCTGTTTTACCCATTCGGGCGATCCACCGGATCGCCCCTACCAGACTATTCCAACCGAAATGGATACACTACCCGAAATCAGCCCGCCATGCGCTCGATGTACTCCAGGCTTTGATGCCGGAAGTAAGAATCGTAGAGCGTCGCGTAATGCCCGCTGTCCGCCATGAGCGTATCGTGCGTGCCGGATTCGATGATCTCGCCGTGATCCAGCACAATGATGCGGTCGGCATGTTGTATCGTCGAGAGGCGATGCGCAATCACAATCGAGGTGCGGTTGCCCAGCAAGGTATCGAGCCCTTCCTGGATCAGCGTTTCGGTCAATGGGTCGACGCTGGCGGTGGCTTCATCAAGGATGAAGATCGCCGGGTCCTGCAGCAGTACGCGCGCGATCGCCACCAACTGCCGCTGGCCCATTGACAGGTTTCCGCCGCGTTCGCCGACTTGTGTATTCAGGCCCTCTTGCAGGCTCACAAGCCAATCGCCGCGCCCCACCTTGTTGGCAATCTGTATGACATCTTCGTCGCTGGCGTCGGGTTTGCCGTAGCGGATGTTGTCCATCACCGTGCCATCGAAGAGGAAAGGCGTTTGCGTTACCACGCCAAGCTGGGAGCGGTAGCTGGAAAGGTTGAAGTAGCGTATATCCTGGCCGTCGATCAGCAGATCGCCAGCCTGATATTCGTAGAAGCGGCTGATCAACTTGGCAATGCTGGATTTGCCCGAGCCGGTATGCCCGACCAGCGCCAGCGTCTCGCCCGGGTGGATCTGCAGGTCGAAAGCCCGCAAGACCGTCTCGCCTTCCAAATAATGAAAGTCCATGTTGACGAACTGGATTGCGCCTTGTAATTCGTCAACCGGTTCATCCGCCTTTTGCTTGACCAGCGCCTCGGCGTCCAGCAAGCCGAAGACGCGCTCCCCGGCCGCCAGCCCCAATTGGAACTGGCTCCAGAACGAGGCGATGCTGGTCAAAGGGAACCAGATCATGCCCATGCCTTGAATGAAGAGGAACCATTCGCCCGCCGTGAGCACGTCCTGCTGCGCCTGATTGATGCCAAACCAAACGACGGCCGCGGTGCCGACGCCGGCGATGGTGACCAAGATAGGGAAGATGCTGCTGAAGACGTAACCGTTTATCTTCTCGACCTCGTAGGACTGGTGATTGACGGTCTTGAACTCGTCATAGATCATCTGTTCGCGGCGGAAGGCTTTGGCGACGCTGATGCCGCTGATCGACTCCTGAATATGCGCGTTGACGGTGGCCAACTGACGGCGCGAGTTGGTGACGGTGCGCCGCGCGATGGTGCGGAACTTGAGCGCGGTGAACATGATGAAGGGTATGATCGAGATCAAGATGAAGGTCATGTTCACATTGACGGTGAATAGATAGATGATTAGCAGGACAACCAGCAGCAGCCGGCTCATCAGATTGATGCTCAGGCGTACCGTCTCTGAAAAAGCTTGGGTATCGGAAAGCACGCGGCTGACGACCTTGCCGGTCGCGAACTGGTCATAGAAGGACATATCGCGCTCGGTGACGGAGTTGAAGGCATCTTCGCGCAGGTCCAGCGTGACATCGCCGACTGCTTCCGCCGAAAGCCACTGCCGAATGAGATTGGCCACCCAGCCCATGCTTGCGGCCGCCGCCAGCAGCAGCGCCGTCGCGATCGGGTCGAATGTCTCGGGCGAGAATTGCAATTGATCCAGCGCTTGGGAAACGACGACGGGCAGAATCAGATCCATCACAGAACTGAGAAAGACCACCGCCGCCACCGCGATCATTTTCCACAGATGCGGCTTGAAATAGCCCAATATGCGTTTGACCAGCGCGAAGTCCGTATAACTGCGGTCGTAGTCTTCGGCGTCCAGGCCATCCATTATGAAGCCCATTGTGTGTCTCCTTCGCCGGCAAGCTGCCCGAGCGGCGCTTCAGTTGGGCCGTAACGGGAGAAGATGCGCCGATAATGATCGGAATGGATGAGCAGCTCTTCGTGTGAACCGTTGGCGACCAGCCGGCCGTTTTCCAGCACAATGATGCGGTCGGCCCAGCGGATCTGCGAAAGCCGGTGGGTGATGAGAATGGTCGTGCGTCCTTCCTGGGCGCGGCGCATCGCCCGCTGGATGTCGTCCTCCGTGGCGCTGTCGATGGCGCTGGTTGAATCATCCAGGATCAAGATGCGCGGCTGACGCAAGAAGGCGCGCGCCAGCGCCAGCCGCTGCCGCTGCCCGCCGGAGAGGGTCACGCCGCGTTCGCCAATCTCACTCCCGTAGCCGTCGTTGAAGGACAGGATGAATTCATGCGCTTGCGCTTCTTTGGCGGCGGCTTCGATTTCCTCTTGCGACGCATCTTTCACGCCGAAGGCGATGTTTTCCGCTATGCTGCGGGAAAAGAGAAATATGTCCTGCTCGATCTTGCCCATCTGCGAGCGCAGCCGGTCCAGATTCCAATCGCGCACGTCAACGCCGTCGATGAGCACGCGCCCGGCGTTCACGTCGTAGGTGCGGCTGACAAGCTGGGTCAAGGTCGACTTGCCCGAGCCGGTCTGCCCGACAATGGCGATCGTCTGCCCGGGCTCCACCTGGAATGAGACATCTTCCAGCACGGTGCTGCCGTGAAACTTGAAGGTGACATTTTCGAATGCGATTGCGCCGGCGACGGGCGCGCTGTGGCCGGTCAGGTTTTCGTCGATATCGGAACGCTGGTCGATCAACTCCAGTATGCGGCGCGCGCCGGCAATCCCGAGTTGAATCATGCTGATCGAAAACAGCGAGATGAACACGGGAAATTGCAGCACGCCCATCAAGCCGGTGACCGCGATAACATCGCCGATGCTGAGCAAACCGCGGCCGTACATGTTCATGCAATGCAAGAACATCAATCCGAAGGCGATGCCGTACATGAGCAGAGGCAGGTAAGCCGCTTCTATCTTGCCTTGCTTGACGAAGAAATCGCGGAACTTGCCCGCGTTGCGGCGGAATTTCTTGCGCTCCTCAACTTCCTGCGCCGCCACTTTTACGATTTCGATGCCGCTGATCGTCTCTTCCAGGCGGGCGCTAAGCAGGCCGTATTGCATGCGCTGCTGCATCATCACCGGCTCCAGGCGGCGGATGTAACGCCGCACGACTATGGCGTAGCTCAAGACAAAGAGAGCCGGCACCAGAAGCAATTCCAGATTGATGAAGGCGATATATAGAATCGGCACGGCAAAGCCAAGCGCCATGTCGAAGATAAACATGATGCCCGGGTGAATGACAAAGTGCAGCTGCCGGACGTCGTCAGTGGCGCGCGCCATGACGTCCCCGACCCGCTGCTGATCGTGGAAAGTCTGGCTCTTGCCGAGCAGGCTGGCATATAGCTCGTGCCGCGCATCGCGCTCCACCCGCGTCGACAGAATGACCATAGACAAGGATCCCAACAGGGAACAAAGGCCATCCATAACCGAGGCGATCAGCACGGCGAGGCTGACGAGGATAACCGCTCGCGCGTCTCCCCCCTCAATGATTAATTCCGCGCCTCTTCCGAAGAGGACGCGCGCCGTCGAAAAGGCGATGTATGTTGAGGCGAAGCCCATCAGCCCGATGGTGAAATAAGTCCGATGCTCCCAGCAATGCGACATGATCCAGCGCACTGGGCCGGTACGGTTGTATTCGCGCAAGCCTTCGATTGAGAACTCGCTCTTCTGCGCCAATGTGAACTCCTGTGAATGGCTAGACCCGAACATAAGTTCAGGGGGCAGGGATTGTACACGACTTGGCGGACGTCCGTAAGGGTGATGTTGCTGGGTTCGGCCGAGTTGATCCTGGGCCTTCCCGCGGGCGCAATGCCCTAAGGCAAGACCAGGAATGATGAAAGACGCGCTCATGATACCAGTCTTTGCGAAATCCCAATTCGATTTGTGTAAAATATACATGAAATCATTAAAAAATATAGTGTAAAGCGTCTAGTTTTGTATATACTATGACTTAGATGGTGTATCGCCAGAAGTTGTTAAATGCTTTGTACATTGATGCAAGTGTAGAAAGTGAGCCTGACATGACAGCCTTTGAATTGGATATCAGCAAGTTGTACCTGATCCTGACGATGATCCTGGTGATGATCGGCGTCTTTGCTATGACGGTCTGGTCGCTCTCGCCTCAGCGCTTCAAGTCAACTGACGATGGAACAAACGGCCTCCAGGTTAAGGATTAAGCGGAGATCGACTCTCCGCGCAAGTCGCCGGGGCCCTTCCTTGGCTTGGTTGGGCCATCGCCAAGTCATTAGGCGCTTCCTAACTGGCGATTGTATTCGCGCAGCTCTGAAAAGCGGGACAGCCGCCGTTTCTATCCACCATCGCGGCAAAAAGCGCATGTCCAAACCGGCCGTCGCGGATTATCATCTGCTTGGCAAATTATCTGCGCAGGACAATCCATGCGGGCAATCCATAGCGCCATCCGCGATGCCGCCAAGCTCTGCCGTCTGGTGCAGGCGAAGTATCTGGTCGCCGCGACCAAGACCGTCGGCGCCCAGTCCGAGCCAGTCACCATCGCCGATTACGGCTCACAGGCGATCATCTGCCGGGCGCTGCAAATGCACTATCCGGAGGATGCGGTTGTCTCCGAGGAATCGGGCGCGCAATTCGCGCAACTCGTTTCGGAGGAACAGCGGACGCAGGTGCTGGAGCTGTTGGCGGCGGTATTGGGTCAGCCGGTAAGCGCGGATGAGTTGCTGGCTTGGCTCGACTTCGGGGTCGGACGGTCGGCGGCGCGCACCTGGGTCATTGATCCGATCGACGGCACCAAAGGTTTTCTCGCGCAGCGGCACTACGCCATCGCTTGTGGACTGCTGGTCGAGGGGCGGCTGCAAGCGGGCATCGTCGCCGCGCCCGGCTATGCGAATGGCGCGGGCGCGCTCTTCTACACCCGCGATGGCGACGCCTGGCGCGCGCCACTGGTCGCGGGCGGCGGCGTCAAGGTGAATGTGTCCCAACGGCGCGATGTCCGCGAATTCCTGGCGGTGCAGAGCTTCGAGCGGGCGCATGCCAGCAAATCCCGCATGGGTCGCGCCCGCGAGTACGCCGGCTTGGGCAATGCGCGGGTCATCGAGATGGATAGTATGGCGAAGTATGCCCTGGTCGCCTGTGGCGATGCGGACCTGTACATGCGTTTGCCGCGGGCGGGCAGCCGCTATGCGCACAAGATCTGGGATCATGCGGCCGGGGTAGCGCTGGTGCGGGCGGGCGGCGGCGCCGTGACCGACCTGGACGGAGGGCCCCTGGATTTTTCGCAGGGCGATACGCTGCCGAACACAGGCATGATCGTCAGCAACGGGCAGCATCACGCGCGCGTGGTCGAGGCGGCGCAGCGGGTGATGGCGGAGTGAGTTCGCTTCACTGCACGAGATATAGTATAAGTGTGCCAATGGGAGTTTTCTGAGGTTAGCTACATGACGCTACAACGGAATGTTATTCATCTTGGCGATGCGCTGCAGTTGATAAACGAGGTCGAGGACGAATCAATAGACATGATAGTTTGTGACGGACCC
>JAJDUC010000074.1 GCA_022826865.1 Anaerolineae bacterium | reverse complement strand
TCAATGAGAACAAAAAGGATGGTAAACAACGTCTTCGCGTCTATACTGGTCATTGGGTTGGCTCTCCATCTGGTTGTTGTTGGTGCAACTTCCATTTTGGAGATCAGCCCATTTTTCGCAAATCTATTTCACATTAAACGTGACATAGATGAAAGCTAAAAGACATTACCACAAATGACTTTCGCGCCCCCGTGCTGAACTCCACCCCACCTCAACCCTCGTACCGCTCATACACAATCCCATTCGCCTCCTGCAGCTCGCGAATGTACTTGATAATCAACGTCGCCTCCTCGCGCGACACCTGCTCCTGCGCCGGCATGTCCCCGTAAGGCCAGTGATGCGCCCGCGAGCCGACCGCGACCGCCAGGTAGAAGGACTCGTCCGAATGGTGCCCCGGATTGTAGATGTCATGGATGAGCGGCGGTCCCTGCTTTGTGCCCGCCGCATTCGGGCCGTGGCATTCCGCGCAATTGTTGTTGAACAGGACTTCGCCCTCCGCCGCCTCCGGCGATAGCGCCGCCGGCGTGACCGCAACCGTGACGCCCTGATCTTCTTCCGGTGCAGTTAAGTAGATTGTGAGCAGCGCCGCCGCAACAAGCGCGCCGGCGACCAGGACGAGCGCGCCCAGCATCTGCGCCCGCTGCTTCCGAGACCGCGTCTTTCGCCGCTGTTTCCCGTTCCGCTTTGTCATAAACCACTTCCCGTCCCGCCGCCTGTCATAGTTGAAATGCGCGTTCACCGCCCGCTGCGCGCCTGTTTAAGACGGCTCATCTATCCTAGCCTATAAACTATCGCGCGCATCATGATTACGATTTTCTTACGCTCCGCCCGGCGTCCACAAAAGCGGGTCAAGACCATCAAGACCAACTTCCCCCCATTGCGATGGGGGGATTGAGGGGGGTAATATCAGTCCCCATTGCGATGGGGGGACTGAGGGGGGTAGAATCTGCCCATGACCACCCGCATCATCCAGCACAGCCCCGTCACCTGGACCGACATCGTCCATGCCGACGACGCCGATGTCGCCGCCCTGCGCGAGCGCTTTCCAGGCTTCCACCCCCTCAACCTTGAGGACATCGTCAGCCGCATTGAACGCCCCAAGCTGGACCAGGATGACGACTATCTCTTCCTCGTCATGCACTTCCCGCTCTGGGATTCCCGCGATGAAATCTCCCGGGCCAGCGAGCTGGACATCTTCGTCGTCAAAGGCCATCTCGTCACCGTGCACAACGGCAGTCTCAGGCCCCTGGTCGCCGCTTTTGAGCGCTGCGAAGCCAGCGAGACCGAACGGGGGAACCTGCTCGGCCGCGGCGTCAACCATGCAGTCTACGCGCTCATCGATCAGCTTGTCGATTATATCTTCCCCATCCTCAGCAAGGTCGACAAGCGCGCGCGCGATATTGAAGACGCTCTCTTCGAATCGAACGCAAAGCGGGTCATCCAGGAGATCGCTCTTGTCCGCCGCGACATCATCTCACTGCGCCGCATCATCCACGGGCAGATTCCAATCGTTCAGGAGCTCGAAATGGTCGAGCATCCCATTTTGCTCGAGCACATGGAGGAGTACTTCGGCGATATCGTCGATCACCTCTTCAAGCTCCGCGATATCGCCGACGAAAACTTCGAAATCATCAACAGCTTCGCCGATACCGTCGATACCCTCGCCAGCTACCGCATCAACGAGGTCATGCGCATCCTCACCGTCATTTCCGTCATCATGCTGCCGCTCACGCTCATCTCCAGCATCTACGGCATGAACATCGTCCTGCCCTTCGCCGATAATCCTCAGGCCTTTACAATCACCGCCGGCATTATGCTCGTCGTTGTGCTGCTGATGCTGGCCTACTTCCGCAGACGCAATTGGCTGTGAACGCGCCCATGCTGCCCGATGCCGAATACATCGCTGACCCCCGCGCGCTTGCGGCCGCTGTGGTTCGCCTCAAAGCTCATGATCGCGTCGCCTGCGATACCGAATCCAACAGCCTGCACGCCTATCGCGGCCGCACCTGCCTCCTCCAGTTCTCCACGCCCAGCGAAGACCTGCTGATCGATCCGCTGGCTCTTGAAGACATCAGCGCGCTCGCCCGCCTTTACGCTGATCCCGCCATCGAGAAGATCTTCCACGCCGCCGAATACGATCTCATCTGCCTCAAGCGCGACTTCGACTTCGATGTGAACGGCGTCTTCGATACTATGGCTGCCGCCCGCGTCTGCGGTTATCAACGCATCGGCCTGGGCAACATGCTGGAGGACCTGCTCGGCGTCAAACATAGCAAAAAACATCAGACCGCCGATTGGGCGCGCCGCCCCCTGCCCGAAAGCTACCGGCGCTACGCCCAGATGGATACGCACTACCTTCTGTCGCTCCGCGATACGCTCTACGCCGAATTGCGCAGCGCCGAGCGCCTGACGGAAGCGCGTGAATACTTTGTCGATGTGACCCGTTTCGAGCTGAAGTCGGAGGCATTTGATCCCGATGGCTTTTGGGACCTGATTCGGCCCAATGTCTTTGACGGGCGGCAAATCGCGGTCCTGCGCGAGCTCTATATCTTGCGCGATGAGCTGGCGAAATCGGTCAATCAGCCGACGCACAGGCTGATCAGCAACCGGACCCTGCTGCAGATCGTCAAGCAGCTGCCGCGCCGCCGCCAAGAGCTTGAGGCGATTCGCGGCCTGCCGGGTTGGCTTCTGCGCCAGAGCGGGGACGAATTCATCGAAGCGGTACAGCATGGCTTGGCCAGCCTCCAGCCGCCGAAGCCGCCGCGCCCGCAGCGGATCCCGCCGGCGGTCGTCCAGCGCTACAACGAACTCTACACCTGGCGCAAGCAAACGGCTGCCGAGCGCGGCGTCGAATCCGATGTCATAATCAGCCGAGACGCCCTTTGGGCGATCGCGCGCCGCAATCCCGCCACTGTCGCCGAGCTTTGCGGGATCCGCGGGCTGGGCCCCTGGCGCCGCAAATCTTACGGGCCCGCCCTGGTCGCCATCGTCAACGACAGCGCCGGCTAGCGGGGCAGGCGACTCCGATGCCGCGCCATGCCCGCCTACCGCTGTGGCGGGACCAATCCCCGGAGCAAAAGCTGGAGACGCTGCGGGGGAACCTCCTCGATCTGTACCGCTTTAATCTCGGCGACACCCTGAATCGCTTGACACGCATGTTGGATGCGCATCAGCCCGCCGACGACAAAGAAGCCCGGGACATTCAGCTCATCAAGCAGTTGATTGCCGCGCATCCCGACATTTTGAGCATGAGTTGCGAAATCGGGCATATCACCGCCTCCGCCCTCGTTGTTGATTTGAGCTCGGGGCGAGCGCTTCTGCATTTTCACAAGCGCCTTGGCCGCTGGCTGCAAGTCGGCGGGCACATCGAATACGAAACCGACCTCGCCCGGGCCGCTCTGCGCGAGGCGCGTGAAGAAACGGGCTTGCCCGATCTGGAACATTTCCCACCGGGCGAAGCGCCGAGTCCGATCGACTACGATGTGCATACAATTCCCGAGAGCGGCGAAGCGCCGCAGCACTTGCACCTGGATTTCCGCTACGTCCTGGCGACAAGCCGGCCGGGCGCCCTCGCGCCCGCGCAAGGCGAATCAACCCGGTTCCGCTGGCTCAAATCCGCCGACGCGCTCGACGAGGGCGCCGCCATCGATGAGTCCCTGCGCCGCCTCCTGCGCAAGGCCTTCGCCCGGCTGCCATCCGAATAGGCTGATCAGTAGCTTCGCCGCCGCCGAGCGCCTGTGTTACACTTTGATTGTTGACGGGGGAAAGCGGGCCAATTATGTCGTCCGACCGGACCGAACAGCTGCGCGAAATCAAAGACGCGCTGGTCAACCTCAAGGAGTCGCCGCTTTACGAATATCGCCGGCGCAACAACTATTATCCGGTGATCGGGCAGGGCGATCATTACGCCGATATCATGTTCATAGGCGAAGCGCCCGGCAAAAACGAAGCCGAGCAAGGCCGTCCCTTCTGTGGCGCTTCCGGCCGCGTACTGGACGAATTGCTCGAGTCCATTGCCCTCAAGCGCGAGGATGTCTACGTCACCAACATCCTTAAAGATCGTCCGCCCGACAATCGCGACCCGCTAAAGAACGAGATTGATCTCTACGCGCCATTTCTCGAACGGCAAATCGGCATCATCCAGCCGAAAGTCATCGCCACCCTCGGTCGTTTCTCCATGGAGTTCATCTTGCGGCGCTTCGGCGCTTTCCAGGCCGGCCAGAAGATTAGCCAGATCCACGGCACGGTCATCAACGCGCGTACGGACTATGGCCGGGCTGCTGTCCTGCCGCTCTATCATCCGGCCGCCGCGCTCTACAACGCCAATCAGCGCGAGACGCTTGAAGCCGATTTTCAGGTTTTGAAGCAATTTGTCTCAAAAGACGAACCTGGTACAATGAAGCTGCTCTAAGGCCGTAGTGGTGGAAGGACACGATCTCATTATGATTATTGATCGGCAAGTCATTGGCGTCGACGAGTTCCTTCAAATTGTCGAGCATCCCGAATATGAAGACCGCATCGTTGAACTCGTTGAAGGAGAAATCGTCGACATGCCCTTGCCCAATCCGATTCACGCTGCAATTCTCGGCACACTTTCGGGAGCGCTAGCGGTTTATGTGCAGAAGCGGAAGCTTGGACGCGTTTTGGCTGGCGGCGTGCCATTTGTACTGGAGCGCAATCCTGAAGGCAAAGACACTCTGCGCGGCATCGACATTGCCTTCATTTCATCGGATCGTTTGCCGGCAAGGTTGACGCGAGCGCCTCTGACGGTTGCGCCCGACTTGGCTGTCGAAATTACCTCGCCGAGCAATACCGCCGATGATATTGAGAAGAAAATCCAGCAACTGCTCAAGGCGGGGGCAGGGCTAGTCTGGATTGTATATCCCGATTTGCGTTGCGTCGCTGCGCATACCGTGGACGGGTCTGTCACGTTGAAGGAATCCGATACACTGTCTGGCGGAGAAGTCTTGCCGGGCTTTGAGATTCTGGTAAGCGAAATCCTGCCAGATTAATTGACTTGCGCAATAGTCAGCGCAGTTGCCTAAGTCTTGGACGAAATCCGGAACGTCGAGCCCCTTGTTCAAATCGTCTGGGACTACATGTTGGTCGGCCACAAGCTGCGCCGCGCCGACTGCATCTTCGTCCTTTGCAGCCACGACATCCGCGTCGCCGATTACGCCATCGAGTTATACAGCGCGGGTTACGCGCCCTGGCTGCTTTTCTCCGGCGGCGTGATTCAGCAAGATGCCGCGCTCAACGTCTTCTGGGACAAGCCCGAAGCCGAATATTTCGCCAGCCGCGCCCGCGCTGCGGGCCTCCCCGCGGACCGCATTTTGATCGAAAACCTTTCCGCGAATACGGGCGAGAACTTCAAGTTCACGCGCCAGATGCTTCAGGCTCGAGGTCTGCGATTTCAATCATTTATCATGCTGCAGAAACCCTATATGGAGCGGCGCGTGCTGGCGACAGCACTCAAGCTTTGGCGCGGCGTCGACTTCGTCGTGTCTTCTCCGCCGATTTCTCTCCGCGACTATCTCACTGGAGACCTGCCGCGAGATGCGGTCATCCAGCACATCGTCGGTGATTTTCAGCGCGTCAAGATCTACGGCGAGAACGGCTTTCAAGCGCCGCAAGAGATCCCGGCCGAAGCTTGGGCCGCCTTCGAGCAACTGGTCGCAACGGGCTACGACGAGCGGCTTGTGAGGGATTGATGGCCAAAGCGGGATGGAAAGATCGAGCAATATGGCAGCGTGATCGCTAAAGTCCCCGGGAACCGCGCCCCTTTCCCATTCGCAGGTACACGCTGAATCTGTTGGTTTCTGTCAAACTCAGCGCAAGGGATGTTCGTGCTGCGGCGGACCTACATCCGGCGGTATCGGGCAAACATAATGCGTCCGCGCGATGGCCTTTTCAAACTCTTGCCGAGCCCGCTCAAGCAGCGCCGGCGACAGCGCCAGTTCAGCAGCCGCGATCGCCATCACCTTCGCGGCGTACATCATGCCTTTGTGGCCGATTGACGTCCGCCCGGTCGCGACCACGCCCCAGGAATGGGCCGCGGCCCGGCTGGCCCAGGTCGCCGTCTGCAGCATGCTGCAAGGCGCGTACCAACTCATATCCCCCATGTCGGAAGAACCCGGCGAGACGTAGCCCTTGTCCGCGCTCGGCAGCACCTCTCCAATCAGCGGGCGCGCCGCGGCAGCCGGATCGACGCCGTATCGCTCCACCAAAGTGTTGAAATTGGCGTCGCCGAAGTTCTCGTTGATTTCCGCCGCATAAGCCTGCTCGGCCGCTGTGAAATCGATGCCGCCGAGCGCGGACATCACATCAAATTGCAAGTCGGCCAGGACCTCGTTGGACAATACGCGCGTGGAGCCCGATTTGTAAACAACTTCGACTTCCGTATCAGTCATCATCGCCGCGCCCCGGGCAATGCGTATGACGCGCTGGCTGACGTCCTCAAGGTTATCTGGCTCAATGGCGCGCACATAATAATAGCTTTCCGCGTAGTCCGGCACGACATTCGGCGCAAGCCCGCCGCTGAGGATGGCGTAGTGCAGGCGGACATCATCAGTCACATGCTCGCGCAAATAATTCACGCCGATATTCATCAATTCCAGCGCATCCAAAGCCGAGCGGCCAGAATGCGGATCAGCAGCGGCGTGCGCGGTCCTGCCTTTGAATCGGAAATAGTAGCGATTGACGCTGAGCAAACTGCCCTTCATCGCTGAATTGATATACCAGGGGTGCCAGTTGAAGGTCGCATCGAGGTTTTCAAAAGCGCCGGCCCGTCCCATGAAGACTTTGCCGCTGCCGCCTTCTTCCGCCGGGCAGCCATAATAGCGCACCGTTCCGGCATGTCCCCCGACTTGCAGCCAGGCCTTGAAGGCGACCGCCGCCGCCAGGCAGCCCGTGCCCAGCAGATTGTGCCCGCAGCCGTGGCCGGCTTCGCCCTGGCTTATTGGCTCGGGCGCGCTCTGATCTTTCTGTGACAGGCCGGGCAAGGCGTCGTATTCGCCGGCGAAGGCGATGACTGGCTTGCCCGATCCCCATTCCGCCACAAAGGCCGTGCTGATCCCGCCCAGGTCCCATGTGATGCGAAAGCCCTCCGCCGCCAGAAAATCGGCTTGCAGCTTCGAGGCTTTGAATTCGACGAATTGCAATTCCGGGTTATCCCAGATTTTGTCTGACATGCGCGTGAATCGCAGTTGATGTTCATCCAGCCAATCGGCGATATCCTTTTTTGCTTGCATCTACAGTCGCCTCATTTGGAATCTTTGACAGCGCCATAATAGCTCGAGGGGAATAGCGCAGGCAAGGCCATGCGTCGCGCGCCGGCCCGTTCGGATTCTAATCCGCAAGCGTCAGGTTCAAATGTTGGCGATGGCGATAACCTGCTGATTGGGATCGACGCTGGTATCGCTCGGCAGCAACTCGGCCGCGGAATCGGGCAAGGCCAGCGTCAGCATACGATAGCCATTGCGGTGGCCCATATCGCGGATCGCCACCAGCAACTGCGTGCTGAGGTTGCGCGGCGACCAGCAATAGACATCGGCATTTCGATCGTTGTAAAGCTGCTGATGAAAGCAGACCAGCGCCTCGTGGCCGGAGGCATTCACATATTGGCGCTGCTTGCTGCGCTTGATGATTTGCGGAATGCCGCTCCAGTGTTCCGTCCACTCGCTCTCCCATAATGCGCGGGGGCTGGTTGTGCGCCCCGCCGCTAGCGCCCAACCGTCAATCATGCTCGCATCGGTTTTGTCATAATCCTGGCTTTTGTAAAAGCTTTGGCCAACTTGCGCCGCCAGCGTGTATCGCGCCAAACGCATTGTTTCGTTGGCGCTGAAGTACTTGCGATAATAGGTCGCCGCTTCCCGGTCGTATTCGGGAAAGCTGACGGAGAGTCGTCCCGGTCCGCGGGCGTCCCGACATATCGCATTTGCCAGGAGAAGATGAACATCGTCGTCGCAACCTTCGTCGACCAGCAACTCAGCCAAGTGCAAATGCGTGCCCATCGGCGTCAGTTCGCGATTGACGAAGGCTTCAGCATAAGCCAGTATGCCGCCTTCGCCAGCAACGACATAGACCAGGCCATTGCCGCTGAGAAGATGGTTGAGCCAGATTGCGCCCGTCTCCAGCGACATCCATGCGCCGCCGTGCAGCCAGCGTTCATAGATGGTCAGTTGCTCGTATGGCCGGTTTTCTACCTGGCCCGAAGCATCAAGCCGCTGCCAAATGGAGACTCGCTCCGTGAACAGCGCCACGATGCTGGCTGTGTCATCCAGGGTCGCCTGGCGCACCAACATAAAAGAAACCTCACCCGCTTTGCCCGCGTCCGGAAAGCCCCGCTTCAACTATAATTATAGCCTAGCGCGTCCAACGCTACGCTCGTGGCCGCGCCCAATTGCGCCCTTGGCAGACGGGCGCCGCCGAATAAGGCCCGCTTGAAATGGAGAGGACCATGCTGCTGGCAGTTGACATCGGCAATACTAATATCCACCTCGGCCTGTGGGATGAAAGCGCTTGGCGTCTATCCTGGCGGGCGCGCACCGTTGCGGAAAAGATGACCGACGAATACGCCGTGCTGTTGCGCAACTTCCTCAATACGGCCGAAGTCGATTTCAGCGCCGTCAGCGCGGTCTGCATGAGCAGCGTGGTTCCCAGTTTGACGCCGACTTTTCAAGATCTGGTTCGCCGTTACTTGAAGCTTGAGCCTATCAGCGTGAGCAGCCGGACCCAGCTCGGGATTTCAATCGCCATTGACATGCCGGAACAGGCCGGCGCCGATCGGCTCTGCAATGCGGTCGCCTTGTCGCAACTCTATGGCGCGCCTGCCGTAAGTGTCGACTTCGGCACATCGACCAATTTCGATGTGCTTTCCGCCAGGGACGAATACATCGGAGGGGTGATCGCCCCCGGAATCGGCCTGGCGCATGACTCTTTGGTCAGCCGGGCGGCCCAGCTGCACAAAGTGGACCTGGTCCCGCCGCCGCAGCCCGTCGGACGCAATACGATTCACGCCCTGCAATCGGGCCTTTTCTGGGGCTACGTCGGCATGATCGAGGCGCTCTTGTCCCGCATCATCGCGCAGCTCGGCGCGCCTTCCACGCGGGTCGTAGCCACAGGCGGCCTGGCGGATGTTTTCAATGCGCATATCAACATGATCGACGAGGTCGCTCCCGAACTCACACTGGACGGGCTTCGCCTGATATATGAACTGAATCGCTAGATTGAATAAATTTTCATTCGGGTAGGCAGTTGGCTGCCTGCGCATGTCGCTCAAATCTGATTTCGGGTCGAGTCAATCGATCCCGATCAATCGTCCAGCCAGCTCCATTGCGTCAATCGGCCAGAAGCGTTTCGGGCGCGGCCGGCGCACTTGGGCGCGCCCGGCCGCGGGCCGGCAATTCAGAATGCATTTGACCCAGCGCTCGGGAATGGCATTCCGGCCATGGACCGCGCCCAGCAAGGCGCCGGCGATGGCGGCGTTGGTATCGGTGTCTCCGCCGCGCATGACGCTGTCGATAATGGCATGCTCTGTATCAGGGGCATGCAGGAGTTGCCAAAGGGCATTGCGAAATGCGATCAGAACCCAACCCTGGAGCTGGACATAGTCGGCCGGCGGCGCTTCGGCGGCACGCTTGATAATATCGAGAAGGCTTGCGTCCACCGCCATGTCCGTAGCCCAGGTCAGGACAAGCTCATACAAATCGCTGCCATTGACGCCCGCGCGGACCGCATGCGCAATCGCCATCGCCATCAAGGCGTTGGCTTGCAGACAGACGGGATGAGGATGGGTGAGCGCCGCGTCCTGGCGCGCCCAATTCGCCACTTGCTCCAAAGTATGCTTGGCGCCGAAGATGCCTAAAGGGCTGATTCGCATCAGCGCGCCGTTCGCCTGGCTTTCAGGATTGGGCTGGCCGCGCAGGCCGGAGAAGACCGTCGTGCCGCAATCAAATGGGTCGGAGTCCAGCCAACGGATATAAGCTTCCCTGGCTGCTTCGCGATTGTAGCGCCCCCGCTCGGCCAGCGAGCGGGCCAGCATCAAGGCCATTTCGGAATCGTCAGTGGGCTGGCCGGCTATTGTGTTCCAGGTCCCGCCATCGGCTAGATCGCGGACGTCGCCAGGGTATTCACGCCTAATCTCGTCCGGGGTCTTGAACTCAACCAGGCTGCCCAGCGCGTCGCCGGCAAGCTGCCCAAGAAGACAGCCTTGCGCGCGCTCCAGCATATCGTCAATTGGCTTCACGTTTGTGGACAAGCTCGGCAATGGGATTGAACTAGCGAAATCTCAGTAAACGCATGTAATTAATTGAAAAAATGCGCGTCGTCTTTCGCGACATACATGCGGTCGAGCCAAGGCTCGCCCACTCTTGCTTCAAAATGCCCAGCAGATTTTGCACGACTTACTTGCGTTTACTTCTGCTCCGTAGCTTGGACTTGAACCAAGAACCGATCGGTTAACAGCCGATTGCTCTGCCAATTGAGCTACTACGGAATGAAACGCCGCTATAATAGCAGCGGCGCAGGGTGCTGTCAAGACGATCCATTCGATCCGCCTGAACTTTTGCCGCAGGCGCCAATAGCCGGGAGCGACTCTATTGGAAATCCGCCCCATCGTCACTCGACGAGAGTTTAAGGCTTTCTTTCAGTTCCCCTGGCGGCACTATGCCGATGATCCAAATTGGGTGCCGCCGCTGCTTTCCATGCGCCGTCAACTGCTGGACAAATCGAAGCATCCCGCCTGGAAGTACATGGACGGCCGGTACTTCGCCGCCTGGAAAGCCGAGCAAATGGTCGGCACAATCGCCGCTTTCGTCAACCACGAACACAATCGGTATCAGAACGAAAATGTCGGTTTCTTCGGTCTCTTCGAGACGATCGACAACGTTGAAGTTGCCGGCGCGCTGCTTGCGACGGCTTCGGAGTGGCTGCGCGCCAAAGGCGCCGACGCCATACGCGGGCCAGCCAGTTTTACCACCAATGAAGAATGCGGGCTCTTGGTGGACAACTTCAGCCAGCCAGTCATCATGATGCCCTACAATCCGCCATATTATGCCGCGCTCATTGAAGCGGCCGGATTCCAAAAGGCAATGGATCTGCATTGCATTTATCAGGATCGGGCCAGCATTGAAGAGAGCCATACCCTGGAGCGGCTGGAAAGGCTTGTGAGCCGCGCCGCGCAGAGAAGCGGCATCGTCGTGCGCAAAATGAACGCGCGCCAGAAAAAGGCCGAATTTGTACGCTTCCGTGAGATCTATAACGCCGCTTGGGAAAAGAACTGGGGTTTCATCCCAATGAACGACGAAGAACTGGAGGCCCTGGTGGCGGACCTGGGCATGCTGGTTGAGCCGGATCTGGCCTTTTTTGCCGAGATCGCCGGCGAGCCCGTGGGTTTCGCCCTCACCATACCCAACTTCAATGAATCCTTGAGCCGCGCCTATCCCCGTCCTGGCGTGCCGGAATTCGTCACGTTGGCGCAACTGGCCTGGCACTGGAAAATCCGCAAATCCATCCGCAGCGTGCGCATGCCGCTCATGGGTGTAAAGCTGGAACACCGCAACAAAGGCGTCGAGTTGGCCATGCTATTGGCCGTGATGAAGGCTTTGCTGCCCTCGCAATATGATTATCTGGATTCAGGCTGGATACTGGAAAGTAATCCGCTGATCAAAATCAGCCTTAGCCTCGGCGGCAAAGTGTACAAGACCCACCGCTTTTATCAGAAATCACTGGCGGGCTAGCGCTCAGCGTACTGGCTGACCACGCGTTTGGCCGCGTCCGCGGCGCTGGAATCGCCATGCAAGACATCCGCGAGCGCTTCCTGCATCAGTCTGGGCGCCGTACCGCCTTCACCTTCCGGCAGTGGCCGCGTGGCCTTGGCCAGCAAGTCCCGGATGAATTGGCTGTCGACCGCGGCCGGCAAACTCGCCTCGAGGACTGCCGGTTGTGAGGGCAAATGGAAGAGCGACGCGGCGAATTCCGCATGGAAGGCCGGCTCCATCATCCATTCCAGGAAGCGCGCCGCCAATGCCTTGCGGCTGGAATCCGGCGTAACAATCACCCAGAGCCAGCCGTCGCGAATGGTGCTGCTGACTCCGCTGGCTGTTGGAACGCCGGCGGCTTGGAAATCGCCATTCCCTTCATTCAAGAGCGCCAGGTAGTTGCTCAGCGCAAAAACCGCCGCTCGCGGCGCCTCGCCACGATTGATGAATTCGTCCACATAAGCGTCCGGCGTTTGAAAGGTAATAACATCGGGCGAGACCAGACCGGCTTGCGCAAGGTCCTGGTAGAACTGCAGCACCGTTTGCAGCGCGTCTACGTTTACAGTCATGACGCCGCCGCTATCTGCCAGGCCTCCGGCCGAAAGATACTGCAGGTAAAAGGTCTGGCTCAAGCCATTGGCGCGCGCAGCCGGAAAGCTGAAGTCGGCGCCGCTGGCCAGCAAATCCTCAAATCTCAAATGCGCGCCGAAATCGGCCAGTGCCCGCGAATACACCGTGAGCAGCAAGTCAAAGAAATAGGGCAAGCCGTAAAGAGCGATGTCGCCTTCGAGCGGAATCTGGCCGAACTCCAGCCCATCGCCGAGATCGTTAATCAAGGACGAAGAGAACAGCGTTTCCAGCGACTGAAAGTATCGGCTTGATTGCGTCTGCGTGAAATCGCGGCGTCGGATCAATGTGACATCCGGCAGGGCGCCCGGCGCGACATCTTTGCCGGCGCGGATCGTGGCGATGATGCCGCCCGGCGCGCCGATGTCCTTGATGCGATAATCGACAGCGATGCCATTATCCTGGGAAAAGTTGGCGGTGTGTTCGCTTAGAAATTGAAACGCCGCGGCCGATTCGTCCGAAATCAGCGGCGCCGGCAACCAAACCCTTAAGGCCGGAATGTCGGCCGCAACGGCGGCGGACGCATCCTCCTGGGCTGTTAGACTCAGGGCGGTAAAGAAAAAAACCAGCATGATCGTCAAAGGCCGGCGCATGGCAGCCATCAAACTCCCCGTTCTTCATCGCGCTTCATCGCGGCTTCACTGACTATTGTAGCCGATCAGCCTGGCGAGGAAAGTCCGCTTGTTCCCGCTCCCGTCAAGTCTCAGCGCGGGATAGCGCCCTGAGCCGGTCACAAAGGCAAAGGCCCGCGCGCAGCCGCGATCCCGTTTGACTTGGCTCAAGCGAAGGTCTTCAGCGCCTCTTCCGGGCTCTGGGCTAACGCTATCATGCCCTGATAGCCGTCGCCAAAATACGCGCTGTTTTGAAGACGCCCGATGACATCCGTCCAAAACGTACCGTAGCAGACAAATGGCCGTCGCGGGATGCCGCCAATTCGCATCAATTCCCAGGTTTCGGCGATTTCATGCAATGTGCCGATTCCGCCCGGCATCGCCAGGTAGCCGTCGGCATTCTCCACCATATACAGCAGGCGGTCGCGCAGGTCGGCGAAATTGACCACTTCATCGAGATAGGCATTCGGTTTGAGCTTGAACGGATCGCCGATCTGGTCAGTCGTCACACCGATGACATGGCCGCCGCCGGCTCGAGCGCCCTTGCTCACCGCTTCCATGACGCCTAGGTAGCCGCCGCTCATTACGGTGTAGCCCTTCTGCGCCAGCCCACATGCGATGCGTTCTGCCGCTTGATAAGCGGCGTCGTCCGGGCCAGCTTGTGAACTGCCATAGATTGTGATTGTCGGCATAAAGGTCAACCCAGGTAAGCCAATCGATTCGAGACGAGTATAGCAGAGCCATTGATCATCGGTAATGCGCAGGCCTGCGCGGGGCCGACCCATGTGGCGCGGCGGGCATCGGGCGCGCACCCCTAAAGTCCGGGGAAACTTATCCCATACCTTCTGCGTTATACTAGCGTCAGGACAAAGGAATCAAGAGGAGACATGATGGTCAGAAAACAGTTTACGCTGCTGGTTCTTGTCATTTTGCTGCTGCCGCTAAGCCTGGCGCATGCCGAATCGACTGACAACTCCAAGTATTGCGGAGATCTATCCGACGCTGATTGCGAAATCATCCTGGAAAACATAGCCGTAATGGACAATGTGTTTTCGCTGGCATTCCTGATGGACATGGCTCTGGATGTGAGCGGCGTAGGGGTTGATGACACTCTACAGATGGCCGGCGAGGCCGGTGGCGTCCTTTCCATGGATGAGGAATCCTCGCGGGAAATCCAAGCCCTCAGCGAAGACATGAACGCTGCTGATACCACCGCGCTTCTGGAAACGCTGCTGACCGCCTTGACTGGCGAGATCTGGCTTGACCTCACCGGCGTCGCGGAAGATGAAGACTTCGAACTGGAATTGCAACTGCGCATGAAAGAGGGCGTCGTCTTGATTGGCGCCGGCGCGATGGAAGAACTGTCCGGGCAAGAAATGGGCGGCATGGAGTGGTTCGGCGTCAATATGACCTCCGGCCTTGAAGACCTCTTGTCCGAATTTGTCACGGTCGACGAATTGGATGCCGCACAGGCCAGATCAGCCGAGTTGGAAGCCGCGGAAGCGGCGGCGACCACGATTACTCGTCTGCGCGACAATGAGATTAACGGCATCGCCGTGGCAGTCTTCGAAACGACGGTCGATCTGGAAGAGCTCTTGTCCACGGTCACGTTCGCGGACCTTGTCGCCGCTCTTCCAGGGGGAGAAGATCCGCAAGCGGGCATGGACTTGATTCAACACATGACGGTTGACGAGTTTTCCACTCGGCAATTCATTGGCCTGGACGATCACTACACTTATGGTTTGGTGGTCTTCTTAGACATGGAAATCGCCGGCGAATACTTTAACAAGCCGGGCAGCAGCATGTCGGTTGAGTTCGGCATGACGATTGAAATGTCCGACTTCAATGTACCGGTTGAGGTCGAGATTCCGGAAGACGCCTTTGTCTTCCCGCTGGCGATGATGATGCAGATGGGCAACTGACCTGCGGCTTTAAGCGACGGGCGAGCCGGGATTTGCGAGCTCGCCCGCCAGGATCCCGCCTTTAACGCGAGGAGCGGAGAGGGTGGGATTCGAACCCACGGTACCCCGGAGGGTACAACTGTTTTCGAGACAGTCCCGATCGTCCACTCTGGCACCTCTCCCAAGCAAACAAGAAGTATACACAGCCTCTGCGATAAAAGAACACCGGCTTGCCCAGGGCATGGCGCTTGGCCTACTTTTGGCCTTCCGCCCGCAGCTTCTGAAAAAAGGCGCGGAGCAATTCCGCCGCTTCTTTGGCGTAGAGGCCGTCTTCCACGCGCACATGATGGTTGAGCCGATGATGCCGTGTCAGATCAGTGATGCTGCCTGCGGCGCCCGCTTTAGGGTCGCGCGCGCCGTAGACCAGGCGCGGCAGGCGCGCCAGCACCATAGCGCCGGCGCACATGGCGCATGGCTCGAGTGTGCAGTAAAGCGTCACATCCTCCAGCCGCCACATGCCCAGGGCGGCCGCCGCCTGACGTATAGCGATCATCTCGGCATGCGCGGTGGGATCATTATCGGCTTCGCGCCGGTTGCAGCCGCGCCCGATGATCTCGCCCCGGCGAACGGCAATCGCGCCGATGGGAACGTCACCGGTCTCCAGCGCCCGCTCCGCCTGATGGAGCGCGATTCGCATCCACCTGCGATCATCATCCCGCCTCGCCATTGTTAAAACAGATCCATCTGCAGAGGCGCATCGGGATCATCCTCGGGCCCGTTATCTTCGTCTTGGGCGGCTGCCAGCGCCGCGCTCACAGCTTCGGCAGCGTCATCCATATCCGCCGTCGCGCTGTCCTCAAATGTCAGCGGATCGGCATCGTCAGCGGCTTCGGAGCTGGGAATGGGCGCGACTCGTATCGCGCGGCCGCTTTCCTCAGGGCTCGGCTCAGCCTCCGGGGCGATGGGCTGACCTTCCGCGTCAAATTGACTTTCGTCGATCGGCACGCAATCGGGGCAGAGGCATTCGGCCGGATGGCCCCGTCCCGGGTCTAACACCTTCATATCGGCGACGTAGTCCCCGCCGACGTCATCGACATGCATAGTCGCTTCAAGCCGCAGTTGCGTCAGTTCCGCTTCGCTAAAACCGGCTTCGCGCATGACTGCTGTCAAGGTCGGCAGCGTGATCGCGTCCTTCTTGCGCACGACGTATTTGTACTGCTCGCGCAGGCTGCGCAGCCATTCCTCGAAGAATACACTGACTTGATCCATGCTTGGCTCCCATCGCTCGGGCGGCTGGGGCCGCCGCGCCCCTGGCCGTATTTTAACATTGCGCCCGCGTCTAGGCGTCGACCCGCAGGAAAAGCGCCCCCCCATGCGCCAGCCCGGCCAAGGCCAACGCGCCCTTTTCAACGTGGTATTCGTCCCCCGTCAGGAGGTCCCTCAGCCGGCTGCCGTCGGGAATGTCCGCTTTGACCGCATCCAGCTCGACCGGCGGCATGTCATCGTCGCCGCGCCAGACCGCCACGATCATTTGCTCCTGCCTGGATTGTCGCTGGAAGACGATCAGATCGCCCGCAGCGTGCAGAAGCTGGAAACCGCCTTGCTGAAGCGCATGCGATCCGCGGCGAATGGCGATCAGGCGTTGATGATACCTGAAAAGATCATGATCCCACTGGCTCCGCTCCCAGGGCATGCAGCGGCGATTGTCCGGGTCCGGTCCGCCATCCATGCCGATCTCGTCGGCGTAGTAGATGCATGGCGCGCCTGGAAATCCCATCAGGAGCGCCGTGCCGGCTTTCAGCATGGCGCGATCGCCACTGGTCACCCGCAGCGCGCGACTGGTATCGTGACTGCCGATCTGGTTGAATTGTTGCAGCGCGATAACGTAGGGAATCGCCGTCAGATACTGCCGCCATTGCAGCGCCAGGGACTCGGTCGGCAACGGGACGGGGTCGCCAAAGGCTTCATTCTGGTCGACGCCCAAATCGCCCCGGCCCAGCCAGCGCCTTACCGGCGTATTGAAGCCCTGGTAATTCATCGAGGCGTCCAATTCATCGCCCTGCAGATGGGCGCTGCCATCCTGGAAGTATTCGCCCATCATGTATGCTTGACTGTTTTCCGCCTTGATCGCCGCCCGCATCTCCCGCCAGACTTCGTGGTCAAGCTGCGATGACCGGAAGTTGCCGGTCATATTGGCGACATCAAGGCGCCAGCCATCAATGCTGTAGGGCGGACGCAGCCACTTTCTGATTGGGCTGTCCTCATCGCGGTAGATGCGCCCGCGCAGTTTCTGGCTGCGGTAGTTGAGCTTGAGCAAGACCGGAATGCCGAGCCAGGTTTCAAATTCACCCGTCACCGGATCGCGGCAGAAGTAATCAGCGCTTTCCGACGCTGGATCCGCCTTGGCCGCCAGGTACCAGGGATGGTGAAAGCCAATGTGATTTGGCGTGAAATCAAGGATGAGTTTTAAGCCGCGCGCCGTCATCGCCTCGCGCAGTTCGCGCAATGCCTCGCCGCCGCCCAGGCAAGCCTCCACCTGGTCAAAATCGCGGATGATATAAAAGTGGTTCGATTCCGCGGCGAAGATCGGATTCAGATAGACCGCTGTGACACCGAGCTCGGTCAAATGATCCAGGCGCTGCCTGATGCCCGACAGATCGCCGCCGAAGTATTCGACATTGCCCGATTCCGCGAAGGGCCGGGGCAATTCGCCCCAGGCGCGCTGCAAAGCCGGCCGGCCCGACAATGTCGGCTCGCCGGTCTGTCTGTCGTTTGACGGGTCGCCATTGTCAAAGCGCTCGGGAAAGATCTGATAAAAGATTTGCTCTCGCACCCAGGCCGGCGCGTCATAATCGCCGAGCACTGTGAAGTTGAACCAGTCGGGGCTGTCGATAGGGCTTAAGCCGAGCTGATTGAAATAGAAAGACTGGCTTGAGGTCAAGAATTTGAAGCAATAATTGTTGTGGCGCATCGTGATTGGAAGCTCGGCCGTCCACCAGTCGCAAGCGCCGACGGTCGAGGATTTCTCCATCCGGATCCGTTTCCATTCTCCGTCGGGACGGCTGCGCAGGTAGACGGCGCGCAGATCCGCCACAACCGGCGCGCGGATGCGCGCTTCGATGACATTGCCGATGCGCGGCGCTATGTCGCTCAGGAAGAGTTCGGAACTGTCGTGGTGGATGTAATCGGCCCAGTTGGGCAATTTCGGCATGATGTTCGGCCTATTCCGCTCGTTTACGCGCGGCTCAACCGCTGGGTTCGGCCACGCCGTCCGTCTCCGGCTGCTGATCGGGATGGCGCTGGTATAGCCGCGTGAGATGCAGCAGGTTGTCTTTGCCCGGATGGTCCAGGGCCGCTTCGGCGATGCGCCAAGTCCAGTTGCCCGCTGCTTTGCCCGGTGTGTTCAGACGCGCGTCCCGGCCCAGATTCAGCACATCTTGCATCGGCATGATAAATACGCGCCCGGCCGAACGCATGCCAACCCGCGCCATGGCCCAGACGATGTCATGGATATCATGCCCCAAATAATCGGTGACGAAGCCGCGCGTCGCTGCATCGACTTCTTCTTCCCACCAGCCGCGCGTGCTGTTGTTGTCGTGCGTGCCTGTATAGACGATGCAGTTAACCGGATGATTGTGGGGCAGAAAGGGGTTAGCCGAGTCGCTCCAGGCGAATTGCAGCACCTTCATTCCCGGCAAGCTAAATTCGTCGCGCAGCGCTTCCACCGCCGGCGTGATCACCCCCAGGTCTTCCGCGATGATTGGGAGCTCGCCCAAGGCCTGCTCGATAGCGTGGAATAACGACGCGCCCGGGCCCTCCACCCAGGCGCCATTTGTCGCTGTTGGCTCGTCGGCCGGTATCTCCCAGTAGGCTTCGAAGCCGCGAAAATGGTCAACGCGAACATAATCGACCAGCCGCAGCAAGGCGCTGATGCGCTCGATCCACCAATTGTATCCGGCCGCCCGCATCACCCCCCAGCGATAGAGCGGGTTGCCCCAGCGCTGTCCGGTCGGGCTGAAATAATCGGGCGGCACGCCGGCGACGACGATCGGATTGCCGACATCGTCGAGGAAGTATTCTTGTTGGCGCGCCCAAACATCGGCGCTGTCATGGGCGACAAATATCGGCAGATCGCCGAAGAGCCGAATGCCTTTGCTGTTGGCGTAGACTTTCAGCGCCGTCCATTGCCGATGAAACAGCCACTGTCGGAAGCGCTCGCCTTTGATCTGTTCAGACAAGGCATCGGCCGCCGCGCTTAAGGCCGCGCCCTCGCGCCGGCGCGCGCCGCTCTCCCATTCGATCCAGGGACGAAGTTTGTGCCGGCGCTTCAAGGCGACGAAAAGCGCGAAGTCATCCAGCCAGAATCGGCTTGCATTAACAAATTCCTCGAATTCGCGCTTGTGTTGGGAAACCGGGCTTTCAAGGAAGCGGCGGAAGGCGAGGACGAGCTTCTGATGGTGAAAAGGAATGATCCAGCCGTAATCTACGCGATCGCGCGGAAAAGGCGGTGTATCCGCCAGGTCGCTCGCGCGCAGCAAACCATCTTCGACGAGCAAATCCAGGCTGATCAGATTCGGGTTGCCAGCGAATGCCGAAAGCGTTTGATAAGGCGAATCGCCGTAGCTCGTCGGCCCCAAGGGCAAGACCTGCCAAATCGATTGGCCATGCGCCTCCAGCCAATCTACAAAGCGGTAGGCGCCGGCGCCCAGATCGCCTATGCCATATCTGCCGGGCAAAGACGTCGGGTGGAGCAGGACGCCGCTTGAACGCGGTAGGGAAATCATTTGCTTTTTCGCGCAGCCGTCGGAATCAGCGATCTTCAAGCAGGGCGCGGGCGCGTTCCCCCGCGCGCGCTATTTCAACGGCGGCCTCCTGCCCATCGCGCAAGCGGCGCAGTTTGACAACTCCGCGCTGTATTTCGTCCGGACCAGCCACGGCGACCAAGGGGATGCCCTTTCTGTCAGCGTAGGCGAATTGTCGGCCCAGCTTGCGTCCTTCCAGATAGATTTCGGTGTTGATGCCGGCCTGACGCAGTTCATCCGCGATTCTCATGGACGCCTTGCGCGTCGCTTCATCAAAAACGGTCACCAAAGCCTGCACGAGCGTGCCGCCCAGATGGTCCGGGTACAGGTTCAATTCATCCATCAAATCGATAATGCGCTCCAGGCCGAAGGAAGTGCCGGTCGTCGGCAGGCTCTGCCGGCGAAACATGCCGATGAGGTTGTCGTAACGGCCCCCACCGGTGATGCTGCCCAGATGCGGTTCAGAGATGACGGTCTCAAAGATGGGACCGGTGTAATATCCCAGCCCGCGCACCATGGTGAAATCGAATGCGTAGCGCGCCGGCGGGATGCCGCCATCCGCCAGCATTTGTCTTAAATCACGCAAGTCGGCCAAGCCCGTGTCATCGCTTCCTATGGCCTCCTCAATCTGATCCAGGCTGTCCAGACCCGGCTGCTGCGCTTGCAGGAGCGCCATCATTCGGCCGACCGCCGCCCGATCGATGCCGCGCTCAACGAGCTCGCTCCGTACGCCTTCGGCGCCTATCTTGTCGAATTTGTCGACGCTGCGATACAAGTCCGGCAATTGCTCTCCCGGTACGCCGGAGAAATCGCCGATGGCCGTCAGTAAACGGCGATGATTGATTTTGATCAGGAACTTGGGGAAGCCAAGATTCTCGAGAATCTGCGCCATCAGCATGATGATTTCGGCATCGGCGGCGATGCCGGCGACGCCGACGATATCGGCGTCGCATTGCCAGAATTCACGATATCGCCCGCGCTGCGGCCTTTCCCCGCGGAAGACCGGCGCAATGTGATATCGTTTGAAAGGCAGGCTCAGGCGGCTTTCGTATTGCCCGACCACGCGCGCCAGCGGCACCGTCAAGTCGTAACGCATCGCCAGCGGATCTTTGGCGCTGCGCCCATGTTGCGCGCTGAAAATCAATTGCTCGGCATCCTCGCCATACTTGCCAAACAGCGTCTCCCGCAGTTCAAGAATCGGCGTATCAAGCGGTTCGAAGCCGAATCGATGAAATACATCCCGAATGCTATCAGTGACGTAGTTGCGCCGCAGCATCGTATCGGGGAGGAAATCTCGGAATCCTCTCGGTGTACGCGGCGCAATGATCTTGCTCATCTAGCCTCCGGGCGCGATGGTCCAGCCAGGTTCTGCATTTGATCTCGCCCGGCTTATGCCGCGGCGCGCGCGGCCAGCGCTTGACGCCGGACGTCTTCGATTTGTTCGTAATGACCGACTTCATGCGACAAGCCGAAGAGAAAAGCCGCGGGCGCATTCATCTCGCCGAAGCGCGCCGTGAAACGTTCCGACACATCGCGCTTCACATGCAGAAGCGGCTCATCGGGCCAGGTCTCCAGGTAGGCATTGCGCATGCGGCGGCTCTCATCAAGCCGCTGGCGGACCTGGGCCACGGTTTTGATATCGCGCCAGGGCGTCTCGTAGCGCGGGCGCTCCGAAGCCGCTATGCCCCTTGCCAAAAGCGAACTGAGCGCAGCGCCTTCTTCGCTGCTGGCCGTGACATGGGCGATCAAGTGGCCGAAATTCCAGCCGATATTCTCTTCGCCTTCCACCGCGAAGGGATCGTTCGCCCCCGGATCATCCGGATCAAACACAACATCATCGTCGCTGAGTCCGTCCAGCAGACCGAGCAGATAATCGAGGCTTTCGTCGCTGTATGCTTTCAATTCCGCCGGACCGATATTCTCCCGCGCGGCGTAATCCAGGAAACTTACATCGCCATCACGCATGGGCGAAAAATCAATCATGAATACTTCTCCCTCATTCCAGTGCCACCCAGATGTCATTCTACTGATAGCTTGGTTTTCGACAACCTTACATATCAAGCGTCCGCCGGCCCCGTGTCTGGAATCGGCCGGGCTGCTTGGTCAATATATTCCGCAATGGTACACTGAAGCTGAAATCGCTTTGCTCGGCAATCCGGCCACAGGGTGGGTTCGCGCTGATGCTGACTGACGTGGAGAAGATGTTATTCCTGCTGCTGGCGCTATTTTCGCTCGGCGCGGCATACGCCGGCTTTCGCGAGATGTTTCAGATCATCGGGCGCGGGCAGGGCCGCCTGCATTATGAGGGCATCATGCGCCGCGCTTTGGGCGCCCTGGCGATCTACTTGACGCAGCGAAGCACGCTCAAGACACGCCGCCTCACGAGTTTTATCCATTGGGGACTTGTTCTCGGCTTCACCTTTTATTTCCTCGTCAATTTCAGCGATTTGCTCATCGGGTTCTTTCCGGACGCGGAGGCGCGCATGCGCGGCCTGGGCGCCGCCTTCGATTATTATCGCCTGTTGGGAGATCTGCTCAGCGTCGTTGTGCTTGCGGGCATTGGCTATTTCATATTGCGGCGCTTCGTTTTGCCCAACAGGCTGGCGCTGCAGTTCCATGACAATGTCCTGCTGCATCCGCATGCCCGCGCCGGCGGGATCAATGTGGATTCGATGATCGTCGCCAGTTTCATTCTCTTGCATGTGGGGGCGCGTTTCCTCGGCGAATCGGTTGCGGTGGCGCAGGTCGGCGACGACCTGTTCATGCCTTTCGCCACGGCGGTCGCGGTTGTCTGGAGGGGGCTCAACCTGGACGCCTTGGAAGCGCTGCGGCATGTTTTTTGGTGGGTCGCTTTGGGAGGCATTCTTGTTTTTCTGCCTTATTTCCCGCAAAGCAAACACGCCCATCTCTTCATGGCGCCCCTGAATTTCTTGACGCGGCCGCGGCGCCGCTCCCTGGGTGAACTGTCCCGGCTGGACTTTGAAGACGAGCGGATTGAGCAATTTGGCGCCGCTCGCTTGGAAGATCTGCATCAGACACAGATCCTCGATAGTTTCGCCTGCATCATGTGCAACCGCTGTCAGGATGTTTGCCCGGCTTATGTCACTGGCAAGGAGCTTTCGCCGGCCGCGCTGGAAGTGAACAAACGCTTTCTCATTCGGGAGCATTGGACGGCTTTAGCCGGCGGGGCGGCTGCGGGCGCGGCGCTTGCCGACGGTCTGCTGAGTGAATCGGCGCTATGGGCATGCACGGCCTGCGGCGCTTGCATCGACATCTGCCCGGTCGGCAACGAGCCGATGCTTGATATTCTCGATATTCGGCGCGACGCCGTCTTGATGCGCAGCGAATTCCCCGCTGAATTGCAGGGGGCCTTCAACGGCATGGAACGGCAAGGCAATCCCTGGCAGATTGCCGAGCCGCGCGCCGGCTGGACGCGCGGTTTGGGTTTTCCCGTGCCGACCGTCGAGGAAAACCCGAATTTTGATGTACTTTATTGGACGGGCTGTGCCGTGAGCTACGACCCGCGGGCCCAGAAAATCGCGCAAGCCCTGGTGAAAATCTTGCATGCCGCCAGCGTGAACTTTGCGATACTGGGCGATGAAGAGCGCTGCACCGGCGATGCGGCGCGCCGCGCTGGCAACGAATATCTGTATGAAGAGATGGCGTCGGCAAATGTAGAAATGTTAAAAGGGCTTGAGCCGAAGCGGATTGTTGTCACCTGCCCGCATTGTTTGCATAACATCGGCGTCGAATATGCGGCTTTCGGCGACCAATTTGAGGTCCTGCATCATTCTGAGTTGATTGAAGAATTGATCGCCGCCGGCAGGCTGCCGGCCAGCGCTAATCCAGCCGGCTGGAGCAATGTGACCTTTCATGATCCATGTTATCTAGGGCGTCACAACGATGTGCTTGACGCCCCGCGCAACCTGCTGCGCGCGCAGGCTGTCCCGTTGGTGGAGATGCCGCGCAACCGCAAGAATTCTTTCTGCTGCGGCGCGGGCGGCGCGCAATTCTGGAAGGAAGAAGAAGCGGGCGCCAGGAAGGTCAATCTGGAGCGCTTTCAAGAAGCGGCCGCGACTGGCGCCGAGGCCCTGGCTGTCGGCTGTCCATTTTGCATGCGCATGTTTGAAGACGCGCGGGCTGAAAGCGGGCGCGGGCCGGATGTGCTCGACCTGGCAGAGATTGTCGCAGAAGGCTTATAGAAGGGCGGGACTGTGGGAACGGCTCTTAACTCGTTTGATTTTTCCGAAGTGCCGACGCTTGAGACCGAGCGCCTGACGTTGCGGCGCATCAGCGACCGCGATAGAGCCGCCTGGCTCGAAGTTTGGAAAAGCCCCGGCGTACTCGATTATTTGATTGACCTTGAGTCTGTCCCAAGCCCGGCCGCCGCCGCCGACATCATCGCCTGGGCGGAACGCATATTCGCCGAGAAATCCGGCATTCGCTGGGCGATTGCGCCCAAGCCGGAAGGCGACCTCATCGGGACCTGCGGCTTCCATCTTTACGAACGGCGGCACCGGCGCGTCGAAATTGGCTACGAACTGCACTCGGATTATTGGCGTCAGGGGATTATGACCGAAGCCGTCCAGTCAGTCCTTGCATTCTGTTTTGAACGCCTGCGCACGCATCGCGTCGAAGCAGATGTGGTCGAGGGCAACGTGGCCTCGGCCGCGCTGCTGAAAAAAGTCGGATTCACACTGGAAGGGGTTTGGCGGGAGCGCGTTTACACACGGGGCGGCGTTCACAGCTTGTGGCAATTTGGCTTGCTGGCGCCGGAATATCAGGCGCGGCAGTCGACGCAGAACGGTCGATGATATTGGGCCGCTCTAGCTACTGGTTTCTCTTGATGCCCGTTCTGCTGCTCGCCTTCGCAGCCGGCGCCGTCGGCCTGAATGCCGATCCCATTTGGACCGACGAATTGTACTCGCTCAGCAATATCGGCGCCTTCGATCCGCCTTACAGTCCGGGCCAGATCATGGACTCTCTGGCCGAACACAGTCCGCAGCACAGTCCGCTGTATTTCCTCCTGGCAGGCGGCTGGGCGCAATTGACCGGCTGGACGCAATTCGCCTTGAGAACGCTCTCGGCATTTGCCGGCCTGATGCTGGTGGCCTGGATGTATCGACTCGCGGCCGATCTCTTCGGTCGGCGCGTCGGCGTGGTCGCGGCCTGTCTCATGGCGACGGCAGTCTTCCCGCTGGTTTTCTTTCACGAGATCCGCATGTATTCGCTGCTCCTGATGATCGGCGCGATGCACACCTGCCTCTACTGGCGCCTCGCCCATGGTCAGCCCCAAGGCAAGCTGACATGGCGGCTTTTTGTTGCGACGGCCGCCGCGCTGCTTTATACCCATACCTTTTCCACGCTGCTCTTGGCTGTTCTCGGCGTTTACCACCTGCTGCTCACGGCCAAAACGCGCCAGAATATGCAGGTGATCATGGCTTGGCTCCTGGGTCTGCTTCTTTTCCTGCCCTGGCTGCCGGTCGTTTATACCGGTTTCCTGGAAGAGACTAACAAGCTGTCGACGGTGAGCGCATCCTTTACCCCGGACGAGCTTGCGCGCGCTTTTTTCTATTTGTCGTCAAATGGCGTGACGGCGCTATTCGCGGTTCTGGTTGCGCTCGTCGCTCTTCGCATGTGGCAATCGCGCGAGGCGACCGCCCTGCGCTTTGCCGCCTTCGGTCTGCTCCTGCTCACCGCGATCGTGCTGGCCAATCATCAGTTTCAGCTTTTCGGCCAGTATCGCTCGCGTTATCTTCTCTTGCTCTGGATACCTGGCATCGCGCTCTTCGCCTATGGCATCGCCGCCAATGGCGCGCGATCGACGATTGTCGTCCTGTGGCTTGTGCTCTGGGGCGCGGCGGCCTACCAATTTCAGCGGTCGAGCGGACTGACGGATTATGTCGGCGGCATGGTCTACGCCCGCTGGTACCCGCCTCTGCAAGACTACGTCTTTCAACTTCAAGGCAAGGCGCGCGCGCATGACCACTTGATCGGCTTCACCGGGTCAGATTATCTTAACAGCGAGCGTAAACATGGAAAAAGCGCCGCCGATTATTACACGCAGGCGCTATTGCATATTGATGGCGCATTCCTCTCGACGCGCTTGAGCGGCGACGAATTGCTGGCGGATTTTAATGCCAAGACGGACGACAATCCTTATCTGCTATTTGCCTATGAGCCGCGGGCACGGCCGGCAAATCTCGAGGAGGTTTTGGATCTGATTCGCTCGGAATACAGCGCATGCGGCAGCGTCATCGATAACGAGAGCTTGCGCGTAGAGCGTTTCGTCCATCGTCCACTGGGCTGCGACCGCGATTATGAGCCGGTCCAATTCGACATCGGCCTCAGAATGGTCGACCGCTATGGCGCTTATGAAGCCGACGCCGAGCGCCTCCTCATCGTCACCGGCTGGGAAACCACTGAGGAATCTCTGCTTTATGAATACAATGTTTCGCTGCAGATCATTACTTCCGACGGCCGGAATGTAATGCAGACGGACCAGCATCTCTACGCCAGCGTGCTCAAATGGTACCGGGTCAGTTTCCCGACCGACGAATTGCCCGTGGGGAATTACACCGCGGTGGCTATCGTTTATGACCGCGAGACCGGCGAGCGAGCCTCGGGCCTGGACCAGAAGAGCGGCGAGTCAAGTGAGATGATCCCTATACTGAGTTTTACGGTCGACGACTAGGTGGCCATTAAACAGCTTGCAAAGACGGGAAAGGCATTCGCCAGCGCGCTGCCGCGCTGGCTCTGGATGATCCCGCTCCTTCTGCTCACGACGCTCATGGCCGCTCAAGGCATCAATGCCGATCTGATTTGGTACGACGAGCTGACTTCGATCGGCCATGCCGGCGGCTTGACCGGGCCATATTCTCCGCTTGACATCGCAAACTCAGTGAGCGAACACAGCCCGAAACACAGTCCGCTGTTCTTCACGCTGCTTGCGGGCTGGGCGGCAATGCTCGGCTGGCATCATGCTGTTCTGCGCTGCCTGTCCCTGTTTTTTGGCCTGCTCGCTATCGCCTGGACCTACCGCATCGGTCGTGACTTCCTTGATACGCGCGCCGCATTCTGGGCCTGCGCCTTCCTGGGCCTGAATGTCTATTGGCTGGAATACCTGCATGAGATCCGCATGTATCCCTTGCAAGCCTTTTTTATCGCGGCCCTGGCATGGCACTATCTCTGGATTTGCCGGACGAAAGCGCCAAAGCATTGGTTTCACTGGTTGGGACTGGCGCTCTACGCCGCGCTTGCGCTTTATGCGCAACCCTTCTCCATCCTTTTTCACCTTGCCTTGGGCATCTTCCACCTGCTCTTTGTCAGAAAATCGAAAGTCTGGTTTCAAGTGGGGCTGGCTTTTGCCGCGGCGGCCCTTCTCTATATTCCCTGGCTGCCGGTCACCCTGTACGGGCTTACGCGGAAGTTCGACACGGCATTTGACGCTTTGTCGCTTGAGCAGGCCCTCAGCGTCTTTACTCGGCTTCTGAGCAACGGCATGTGGCCGCTGCTGCTGCTCCCCCTGGCCGGCGTCCTGCTCGCCCTGAGGGATGGGTCGTGGCGGCGCCGGCTGCAAGCCATTCTATTGCTTGCGCTGCTCGCGCTCTTTGTATTGCTCGCCACGAACGAGCTGATAGGGCTGATTCCGCTGCGCCGATCGCGCTATTTCTTGATGACCTGGGGCATGTTCTCGCTGGTCATCGGGGCCGGGCTTGCCTGGTACAAGCCGCGCTGGCTTGCGCCCGTCTTCATCATCGCCTACCTGGCGGCGGGCTTCAGCTTGCGAAACGCCGACGACTATCTCGATATGCAGGGCACGATTGTTGTTGTCAAGAGTTATCCGGCATTGGCGGATTATGTCGAAGCGCTGCGCGGAAAGACTCAGGCGCAGGACTTCGTCCTCGGTTTCACCAACGCGGGTTTCGTCAATCGCGCTGGCAAGAGTGGGAAAAGCACAGCCCAATACTACACGGGAACGCTGCTCGGCCTTGATAGCTATTTTCTGCACTTCAGTTACCAGGCCGATCGGCTGAATGCGAGGATGCCGGCGCTCCTCGATGGCAACCCCTACTTGCTTCTCGTCTACGACGCCTTAGAACGTCCTCCCAATCTTGAACACGTCGAACAATATCTATTGAGAGAATACCAAGCCTGCCACATCGTTTTGGACGGCCCTCGGTTTTTCGCCCGGCGCTATGTGCATCGAGCCCTGTCCTGCGAGCGCGAATATCAACCCATACATTACGATAACGGCATCAGGATTGTCGACAAGTTTGCCGAATACCACCCGGACGAAGAGACTCTGCGCATCGTTACCGGCTGGGAAGTCGCCCATCCGCGGCAGTTGCAAAGCTACAATGTCTCGCTGCAGATCATCACGCCGGACTGGCAGAATGTGCGCCAGGGACGGGACCGCCATCTTTATGACGAAGTCCTCAAGTGGCATGTCGTGGATCTCTCCACCGCCGCTCTGCCGCCCGGCGAATATCGCGCGGTTGTCATTCTGTATGATCGCTACCATAGCAGCGCCAAAGTTCACGGCGTCGACTTAAACAGTGGCGGAGCCGGGACGATCTTGCCCGTCCATCATTTCAGCATTGAGGCTTAGGCGGGCAAATGGAAAGGTTGAAAGAAGTCCTGCGGCCCATTTACGCGCCCTGGCTGCGTCGATATCGCTACCATGTCAGCATCAGCGCGGAGCGGCGGCGCATTCTCGCGGATATCCAGTGTGCAAAGGCGGCGGGCGAGCCGGTCAGGATCATCATCGGGGCCGGGGGGACGCGCTACGCCGGCTGGATAGCCACCGATATCCCGGCTTTCAATGTGTTCAAAGACGATCATTGGTCGGGGCTCTTCCCGCTCCATTCAATCGACCGGATCTTGGCGGAACATGTCTTTGAACACATGACCCTGGCGCAGATGGGCGATTTCCTGCGCATTGCCCGGCGCTATCTTGCGCCTGGCGGGCGCGTTCGCATTGCCGTGCCCGATGGCTATCACCCCGATCCCGAATATATCGAACGCGTGCGGCCCGGTGGCAGCAGCGCCTTCGCCGCCGATCACAAAGTGCTGTACAACTGCGATCTGATTGGGGCGCTGCTGGCCGAACGCGGCTACCAATACGAATTACTGGAGTATTTTGATGAAGGCGGGCAGTTTCAGAAACGGGAATGGCGGGTCGAAGACGGCTTTATTGGCCGCTCAGCGGAACAGGACTCGCGCAATGCCGGCGGCCGACTCAATTTCACCAGCTTGATTGTCGATTGCTGGCCCGGTCCTACAGGCGCTTGACAGCCGCGAGCGGCAACGTCAACAAGAGCGGACTCTATATATTCAGGAAATGGCCCTCCAGGCCATGCGCCGCTTCCTTCAGCGCTTCGCTCAGAGTCGGGTGCGCGTGCACATTCCGCGCGATTTCCGCCGGCGTGAGCTCCGCGGAACGCGCCAGCGTCAACTCCGGCAGCAATTCGGTAACATCATGGCCAATCATGTGCGCGCCCAGGATCTCGCCGTACTTCTTGTCGCTGATGATCTTGACGAAACCGGTGGCGTCGCCCATGCCCCGGGCTTTGCCATTCGCCTGGAAGGGGAAGCGCGCCACATTAATCTCGTAGCCGCGCGCTTTGGCTTGCTCTTCGCTGTAACCGAAACTGGCGACCTGTGGCTGGCAATAGGTCGCGCGCGGCATCATATCAAAGTCCAGTTGAACGGTCGGCGCGCCGGCGATATTCTCGGCCGCGACCACACCCATCGTCTCGGCCACATGCGCCAGCATCAGCTTGGCGGTGACATCGCCGATGGCGTAGACATTCGCGATGTTCGTCTGCATTTTCTCATTGATTTCAATGCCGCCGGTCTCATTGAGCGCCAGGCCGAGATTCTCCAGCCCGAATCCTTCCGTGCGCGGTTGGAAGCCGATCGCCTGCAGAACGCGCTCTGACTGGAGCGTCTTCTTGGCGCCGTCCGCGCTTGCGACCGTGACCGCGACCTGCTCGCCATCATCGTCGATGGCCTCAACCCGTGTTCCTGTCATGATCTTGACGCCGAGCTTCTTGAATTCTTTTTCCAGCAGCGCGCTGACTTCCGGATCTTCGAGCGGCAGAATGCGATCGAGAAACTCGACCATGGTCACGTCAACGCCGTAATTTCGCATGATATATGCGAATTCGACGCCGACGGCGCCGGCGCCGACAATGACGATGCTGGCCGGCAGGCTGTCTTCCATGATCTGCTCTTCATAGGTGACGACGCGCTCGCTTAGCGCCGTTCCCGGAAGCAGGCGCGTGCTCGCGCCGGTCGCGATAATCAGATTCTTGAAGCGGATCGTCTCCTGCTCGCCCGTGTTGAGCGCGACCGATAGGTTGGTCCGGTCGATTATCGTCGCCCAGCCTTCGAAACTGGCAATCTTGTTCTTGCGCATCAAGAACTGCACGCCCTTGGTCAAGCCCTGCGATACGCGCCGGCTTCGTTTGAAGGCTTTGCCATAATCCAGCTCAAATTCGCCGCTGATGCCGAAGGCATCGGCCTGGCGCGTCAGAATGTTCGCGAGCTCGGCATTGCGCAGCAGCGCCTTCGAAGGGATGCAGCCGACATTCAGGCAGACGCCGCCCCAATATTTCTTCTCGACGATGGCGGTCGACAAACCGAGCTGGCTGGCCCGGATCGCGCCGACGTAACCGCCGGGTCCGGCGCCAAGTACGACAACATCGAATTCCTTGGCCATAAGTTGGATTCTCCTGCTGGACGTTATGCGATGAATGGGGCAAGTCTAATGCAGCGGACGCTTGAATTGAAGAGGGCTTGTCGCTTCTTGAGCTTCAGGCGGAGGTGCGCAGACGCTGCCGCCGCGCCTCGAACAGGATGACGGCGGCGGCGCTGGCGACATTGAGCGACTCGACCTCAGCCGTCATCGGAATTGAAATTTGGCGCTGCGCCAGCCGCTTCGCCGGCTCGCTGAGCCCGCGCGCTTCATTGCCGACGATGAGCGCCCAGGCATCGCGCCAGTCGACATCGGTGTAGGCGCAATCTCCGCCGGCGGTCGCGGCGCGCGTCGCCAGATCCTGGCAGAATCCGCGGATTTCTTTCCAACTCGCCTCGACCAAAGGCAGAAGAAAATGCGCGCCCATGCCAGCGCGCAGCGCCTTTGGGTTATAAGGGTCCGCGCAACCCGGCGCGAGAATGACAAGACTGACGCCGGCCGCCGCCGCTGTGCGCAGGATCGTGCCCAGATTGCCCGGTTCGCTGATCCCATCCAAAACCAGCACGGGCTCCGCCGATCGCGGAATCGGCGGCTTCGGCATCCGGTAGACGGCCAGCGAACCCGGCGAATGCTGGGTATCGCTGATATAGCTCAGCACATCTTGCTTGACCGGCAGGATTGCGCACGCGGTATCCTGCAGGCGGGCGATAAGTTCGTAATCGGCTGTTTCGGGCGCATAAAGCAGGATCTCCGGCTCGGCGCCGCGCCGGAGGGCGTCGACAATCAAGCGATTGCCTTCAAGGACGAGCTTGCGCTCGCTGCGGCGCAGACGCGCCTTGGTTTGCAGCGACTTGACATAACGCACGCGCTTGTTCCGGGTGCTGCTGATGGCGTTCATCGTTCACCTTCACAAGCCGAAGAAAGGGTCGACTATCCGACCCTTTGTCAATTCCGTTTGTCCCAGCACTGGCTTTACAGGCTTTGTCTCGCCACATCCACGATTTTGCCGAAGGTCTCCCCATCATGAATGGCGAGGCCCGCCAGGCTTTTGCGATCCAACTCAATGCCGGCGCGCTTCAAGCCGTGGATCAACTGGCTGTATTTCATACCATTGACGCGGGCGGCGGCGTTGATGCGCTGAATCCAGAGGCGGCGCAACTGCCGGCGCCGCTGCCGGCGGTCGCGATAGGCATACCAAAGGCTGCGCATCATTGCTTCGTTGGCGCGTTTGAAATTTTTGCTGCGCGTGCCCCATTGACCCTTGGTCATCTTGAGCACTTTCTTGTGCCGGCGGCGTCTGACGAAACCGGTCTTTGTTCTTGCCATTTGCTTTCTCCGTACATGAAAGACCCGGCTGCGACTGGCGCCGGGCCTTCTTGTTTAAGCGCTGGTCATGCTCTTAGGCCGGCGGATTCGCCTTATAACGTCCCAGATACGGGGCGAGGCGTCGAATGCGGCGCTTCATCGCCTTCTCGCCGACTTCCATTCTCTTGTCCCATTGGCGCTTGACGCGCTTTGCCGAGCGCCGGCGTAGATGGCTCTTGCCGCCTTTCGTCCGCACGATCTTGCCGGTGGCCGTCATGCGAAAACGCTTGGCAGTCGCCTTGTGCGTCTTGAGCTTGTACTTCTTCGTCTTCTTCTTGCGCGGCACTATTGCTTCTCCAAACCTTGCCTGGCATCCTTGACCGGCGCCAATATCATGAGCATGTCGCGGCCTTCCATGTTGGGGCGCTGCTCCACCAGGCCGACTTCCTTCAATTCCTCTTCGATCTTGCTTAAGCGATCGCGCCCGATGTGCTGGTGCGTTATCTCGCGCCCACGGAAGCGCACCCGGAACTTGACCTTCTTGCCTTCTTGCAACCATTTTTCCGCGCGCTTGATATCGAAGCGCAAATGATATTCATCCGTCTTGGGGCGCAGCTGTATCTCTTTGACGGTGACCTTGATCTGATTCTTCTTCGATTTGCGTTCCTTCCGCCGCTGCTCGTACTGAAACTTGCCGTAATCCATGATTCGACACACCGGCGGCGACGCATTCGGCGCAACTTCAACCAGGTCCAAACCGACATCGTCAGCTCGATTTTGCGCGTAGTCAATTCCTACCACGCCAATATTGGTATTGGTGTCGTCGATGAGACGGACTTCCCGCACACCGCGAATGTTCCCATTTATCCTGTGTGCTGAAGTTGCTATCGCAACACGACCTTTTCGCAAGTGTAAACGCCTTTCGTCCGCGCAGCCTGTATTGCCACACGGGTGAGAGTTTAACACGCGCTCTTGATGTTTGTCAACTGCAAGTCAAAGGGGCGCCAGGGCAATCGCATCAAAATCAAAATGAGCGGTTCGCTACGAAAATTGCGGAAGTGTAGGGGCGTCTCGTGAGACGCCCGTTGAAAATGGCCTGCAAATTGTGGGCGTTTCAGCGAAACGCCCCTACGGATTACATAATTTGAGGGGAAATTGTCATTTATCGGCGCAATTTAAATTTGATGCGATTGCCCTGAAAGGGGCGCTACGCTCCCTTGGCGAAGGCGATATCCGATGCGCTAAATTTGGCCACCGCTTCCTTATAGAGCGCAATCAATTCTTCATCACTGCCCTTGAAACGGCGCAAGGTTTGCTGCGCGCAGGCTGTGCAGCCCCGCATCGCGCGATAACTGTCCGTTTCGCAGGGCAGGCAACCATTTAGCTCTATCATCAATGACATCAGAGCGATGACTTCGACGCTGGTCTCTTTCTTGGCCGCCAGACTGTCGATCAATTGCTTCCATTCGCCGCCGCGGGTATTGCGCAATGCCGGAATCGCATAATGCGGGAACAGGATTTCATTGTCTGTATACAAACGACTTTAGCTCCAAAACGATGTCAATAAACACAACAACAGCGACGTACTGTTCGCCAACACTGAGGGTAGGCTGATTAGATAATCTGCGCAAGCGATATTGAGACGAATCTTGTTTTCCAATCAACGGGACGGCGCAAACCGTCTTAACGCAAGGCGCGGATGAGCTCGAGGGTCGCTTCCTGCGCTTCATCGCTGCCTTCCAGCGCGCCATTCCACAAGCTGAACAAGACCCCGGCGACTTTTCCTCGGCGCAGGGATCTCTTTAGCGACACAATGCTCTCGGCAAGGCTCGGTCCGCCCGGTTCGGGATAACTCATTGCCGGCATCTCGGCGCAGTCAACCACATCGGTATCAAAATGAATGTATAGCGGCTTATCCGGGAACGGCGCCGCATCCAGCGCATCCAGCGTTTCATAGATGGACACTTCGCTGCCGCGCAGCATGACGCCTTCTTCCGGATCGAGATTGCGAACATCGCTGATGATGACATCAGCTTCGGAGACCGGCTCCAGGTCCAAGCCGCGCATCAGGCGCTGGTTGCCGCGCCCGACCAGCGCCGCCAGGGGCATCCCGCCCAGGAAACCGCTCGGTGTCGTTTCCGGCGTGTTGAAGTCTCCATGGGAGTCGTACCAGAGGATCGCCGGCGACTTCGCTTCCAAACCCTTCATCATGCCCAGGCAACTGGCGCAGTCGTTGGCGAATACCACCGGCGTCTTGTCGGCATGCGCCTGGATGGCCTGCGCCAAGGCTTGGTTGACCGCCACAACCGGGTCAGCGGCACCGGCGAAATCTGGCGCGATCGTCAGCCAATCGGCCCCGAGCTCAGCGGCGATGCCGCTGCGGCGCAGCGCCTCGACTTCTTGCCGTTCCGCTCGGGCTTCGCCCAGGTAATAGGGCACGCCGATACAGATGTAATTGGGCATCGCTTTCTCCTAGGGGATGATCAGAACCTGCCCGACTTCGATTCTGTCGGGATTGAGCAGGTTATTCGCGGCGGCAATTTCAGCGATGCTGCGCCCGTAGCGCGCGGCAATAAGCGCCACTGTCTCGCCGGGCTCTACAACATGTTGCCTCAAGCCGTCGGACGCCGAAAAACTGCGCAGCGCCGGCGCCGCCACAGCGCTTTGCGGCAGCAAGACAAGATCGCCCAGGTAGAGGCGCGCATCGCCGCGAAATCCATTGAGATTCGAGATGTCAAAGGCGCTTATGCCATAGGTCTGCGCGATGCGATTGAGGTCATCGCCATATTGCGCCACATGCAGGCGGTATTGCCGGCCGGCCTTGGCGCTGCGCATCGTCCGGACGGGGGCGACGCTGTCCGCGGCGGCCCGGGCAGCCGAAGCCTCGTCCAGCCGCGCTGAAGACGGCAAGACGATTACCTGCCCGACATGGATCAGATTGGGATTCGACATATTGTTGGCGCGCGCCAAAGCAAGCCAGTCGACGCCGTAGCGCTGCCCGATCGTCTGCAATGTTTCGCCGGGCCGAACAGTATGCGTCCTGTCGAGATCCTGGCTCGGCTCAGACTGCGCCGCCGCGGGCAGCGCTTCGGGAAGCGGCACACGCAAAATCTGTCCCGGCGCAATGGGGCTGGCCGCCGTCAGTCCGTTCAACTGCCTGATCGCATCGGACCTGACGCCGAAGCGCGCGGCGATGGATTGAATGCTGTCGCCCGTCCGCACGCGATACCAGACCTCGTCCGCGTTGACCCAAAGCGGCATCAGCCACAGAATGACTGCGGCGAGAATCACTCCAAGGCAAAGGCGAGCCCGGCGGTTCATAAACGGCATGATCGTTCCGCTATTCTCAAGTCAACGGGCGGCATCCCAATCTAAGAGGATTATAGTGCAATGCGGGCGGCCATGCCCGGCCCGGGGACCGCAGCAAGACGCTTTCATATCAAATGCCGCTGATATGTGTCAACGGGATTTGAAAGATTTCCTTGAAGAATTGCCAATGAAAAGCGATTAATTCACGCAGAAGCGCGCGCGGATATTCCAGCGGATGACGCATGCGGCTGGCGGGCACGGGGCTGGTGTGTGGCTCTATGCCTTGTTGACGAAATAGCCAGCCCGCGCGCAGCATATGATAGCTGTCGCTAACCAGGACAACGCGCTTAAGTCCGATTTCGTCGAGTATTTGCCGGCTATAAATGGCGTTCTCTTCTGTGCTGCGGCTTCGCTCTTCCAGCAGGATCGCGCTCTCGGGCAATCCTTGCGCGAGCAGAATCTCGCGACAGACGGAGGCTTCCGTCCTGGGATAATATTCGGCTTGCCCGCCTGTGCACAAAACCAAAGGCGCGCGGTCTTCCTGCCAGAGCGATGCCGCCTGTTGGCTGCGGCGGGTCAGAGCCCGGCCGGGCCGACCATCACGGTGCAATCCCGCGCCCAGCACAATGATGACATCGGCTTCCGCTGAACTGTCGATCCCGCCGCTAAGATGGATGACGGCGATGAAGGCGCTGAAATAGAGCAGGGCGGCCGCGAAAAGCAGCAGACAGATTCTGAGGAGACGGCTCATCCGCGGCCCATTTGCATTGGGGACCAATTGCGCTTGCCTCTATGTGGGTAAAATAGCTGCGCTGTTGAAATTGCTAAAAGCGGCGGTCGCTTATCGGGCGAGCGGCGGCATGCGCAGGCTCGCCTCCTGCCAGCCTTTTGGCGCGCGGCATCATGAAACCAGCGCGGGTAGCGGCGCCTCAGCACTCGCTATAGCCGCATGTCAAGCACTTGCGGCAGTTCTCCGCCCGGATTAACGTGATCGTTCCACAAGCCGGGCACATGTCCGCGCCGGATATCGAGGAATTGATCGTCGTGCCGCCATCGCTATCCGCCGCGCCGGCGCTAGCGCCGCCCGGCTCAATCGGCAAATTCAGTTGCTGCGGGGCTTCGTCCGGGAAGAATTCGATCTGCAGGACACGCGCCACCGCATCGGGCAAAGACAGCACGCGCTTCGGTCCGAAGCCGATCGGGCGCGCGCCGCCAATATCCTGGAGTTGCTCAATGATCAATTTGAGCATATCGCGGCGATTGTGCGGCGCGGTCGTGCGCAATTGCAAAGAGATCATCCGCCCCAGGCTCTCGGCATCGGCTTGAATGTCCGTGCCCGCCTTGGCAATGGCGATAAAAACTTCAAAGGGATTTTCCTGCTCATCGTGGTTGATCGTGATGTATGCTGTACCAAACGGAGTCTGCGTCTTTACGGTTCGGCCCTGCAGGATATCCGGCCGAGGATACACATGATGCGGCGTCGTGGCCGGTTCGGTGTCTTCAGCAGACTTGAGATCTTCCATTTCGCTCTCGGCGCGCTCGTCGCCTTTGAGCATCAGCACTTGTTCGTCTCGGCTGCCATCGCGGTAGATGGTGCCGCCCTTGCAGCCGAGCTCGTACATATACTGATACAATTCGCTGACTTGTTCGACCGAGTAGTCCTGCGGCACATTGCAAGTCTTGGAAATGGCGCTGTCAATCCAGCGCTGGAAGGCGCCCTGCACCTTGACATGCTCCCGCGGCGTCAGGTCCATCGCGGTGACAAAATGGTCCGGCAGCGCCTCGGCCTCAGGATGCGCCTCAAACCAGTCTTTGACGATCGGCACATGCTCCTCGTGCAATCCCAGCCGGCTCTTGCGGTAATAGACCCAGGAGAAAAACGGCTCGACGCCGGTCGATGTATTGACCATCGTGCCGGTCGTACCGGTTGGCGCCTGCGTCAGCAAGGTGACGTTGCGGATGCCATCCAGGCGGATTTTCTCGCACAGGTCCTCAGGCATCGCGCGCATGAAGCCGCTTTCTAGGAATTTCTCGGCGTCAAACATGGGGAAAGAGCCTTTTTCCAGCGCCAGTTCGCTCGAGGTCTCGTAGGCGGTGACGGCGATGGTCCGATAAATCTCGTCTATGAACGTCACGGACTCGTCGCTGCCATAACGCACGCCGAGCTTCAGCATCAATTCGGCGATCCCCATCGTTCCCAGGCCGACTCGCCGCTCCGATAGCTGCACGTCTTTGTTTTCCTGGAAGAAATAAGGGGTTGTATCGATGACATTGTCGAGGAAGCGCGTGGAATAGGCGACCGTGCGCCGCAGCTCCGCCCAGGCGACATCGTGATTGGTCTCGTCATAAAAGCGCGACAAGTTGATGGCGCCCAGGTTGCAAACGGAAAAGGCGCCCAGCGGCTGTTCGCCGCAAGGGTTGGTGCAGATTTGCGGGTTGAAATACCAACTGTTCGCCAGCTTGTTGCTGCGCTCCCGGAACCAGACGCCCGGTTCCGCGCTGGCCCAGGCGCTTTCAATAATGGCGTCCCAAAGCTCGCGCGCTTTGATCGTCCTGTAGGTGATGACCTTGCGCCCGGCCGCGACCCAGGTATCCAGATCACCGTCCCACAGGCTGTCATAATCCGGGTCGCGTGTATCGGGAAAAGCCAACTCCCAATCCCCATCGGCTTTAACCGCATCCATCAATTTGTCGGAGACGCCGACGCTGATATTGGCGTTGGTGATCTTGCCCGACTGCCGCTTGCTGTTGATAAAACTGAAGACATCGGGATGCCAGTCGTTGAGGATCAGCATCAGCGCGCCGCGGCGGCTGCCGCCCTGCTCGATCAATCCCGTCACAAAGCTGTACAGCCCGCCCCAGGATACCGCGCCGCTCGACCGGCCATTGACGCCCTTCACATAGGCGTGGCGCGGTCGCAGTGTCGACAGGTTGATGCCGACCCCGCCCCCGCGAGACATGATCTCGGTCATCTGGGTCAATGTCGTCATAATCCCCTCGCGCGAATCCTGCGGCGACGGAATCACATAGCAGTTGTAGTAGGTGAGGTCCTGGTCGGTGCCGGCGGCGGTGAGGATGCGCCCGCCCGGGACGAACTTCCAGTCATCAAGCAGCCAGCGGAATTTTTCTGACCATTCCTCTTGTTTCACATGTCCGTTTTCGGTGGCGGCGACCCCGCGCGCCACCCGCGTCATCATTTGCGCCGGCTCGGTTTCAATCGGCTTGTCCACATGCTCAAGATCGCGCACGACTGTCTCGCCATCCAAAAGGCTGACCGTGACCCGCGGCAGATCCAGCGACAGCACCCGACCGACTTCGCGCTGACCGGTCTTGGCATTGACAACCACAATGACCGTGTCGCCAACCGCAAGGCTGGCCCGCGTCATGTCCTTCTGCGCATATCGGTCGAGGAAAATCTTGTAACCGAGTTCGTGCAATGTGCTGGTGGTCGCCTGGGACTGAATCATGACGCTAGTATCCTGACTTGGCTGCTTGCGAGGTCGCTGACGGCGGTCTTTGCGCCCGCTCCGAAGCGAGACGGGGCGCGAAGACGGGCGCAGAAACAAACTGTTGTCGAAAATTTTGGCAAGTTATTTTGATGCAAAAGCGACTACTTTCTTATAACATTTTTCTTTCTATGCCGCCTTGTTGTTTTCGCAGATTTCTGTTTGAAATCCCTTGCCATACGCTGATGTACACTATCGAAACAGTGTAGAGGTCAAAAATGCGGCCAACGCGGATTCGCCCAATTCCCTTGCGCTTGAGGAAGAAAAAGGGTGGGCATTGCCCACCCGGCATTCAAACGTAAACTTAACGTCGTCCGGAGTTACTGCCGTCGGTTGCGCTTCCGCAAGAAGGCTGGCAGTTCGGTGTTTTTGGGGTCGATGTTCTCGTAAGTCCGCGGGTCTTCTTGCGGCGGCGATGGCGGCGCCAGGCGGCTGCGCTGAAACGGCTGTGAACCGCCGCTATTGCCGCCGCTGGCGGCTGCGCTGTCGGCGGGAGCCTGCACTTCCACATCTTCGTAAACCTGCCGTTGAACCTGTGGCGGCTGCGGCAGGGGCGTTGTCTGGCGGATCGGCAAAGTGCCGGCTTCTTTCATGGTCGTCTCGAGCCGGCTGCGTTCGAAGCCTGTCGCGATCACCGTGATATGAACCTCGTCGCCCATGCTTTCATCAATGTGCGCGCCGAAGATCAGGTTGCATTCGGGATGCGCGCTGTCCTTGATGATCGCCGCGGCTTCGTTGACCTCGAACAGGGTCAGGTCCGAACCGCCGGTGATGGAGAACAGGATGCCGCGGGCGCCGTCTATCGTGACATCAAGCAATCCGCTTGTGATCGCCAACTCGGCCGCGGAACGGGCGCGGTCGTCGCCGGCGGCGCGCCCAACCGCCATCAGCGCGGCGCCGCCCTCGGACATGACCGTGCGCACATCGGCAAAGTCGAGGTTGATCAAGCCGGGCACGGTTATCAGTTCAGAGATGCCCTGAATGCCTTGCCGCAGCACATCATCCGCCAGTGAAAAGGCTTGTTGAAGGGTGGAGCGCTTGTCCGCCATTTGCAGCAAACGATCGTTGGGAATCACGATCAAGGTATCAACTTGGCTTTTCAGCGCTTCAATGCCGGTCTTCGCCAGTTGGGCGCGGCGCGTGCCTTCAAATGTGAATGGCCGCGTTACGACGCCAATCGTCAATGCGCCGAGCTCCTTGGCGATCTGCGCGATCACGGGAGATGCGCCCGTGCCCGTGCCGCCGCCCATGCCGCAGGCGACAAAGATCATGTCCGACCCGCGCAAGACTTCAAGCAAATCTTCCGAGCTCTCTTCCGCGGCTTTCCGGCCAATTTCCGGATTGCCGCCGGCGCCGAGGCCGCGCGTCAACTTGTCGCCGATGCGAACGCGGGTCTTGGCTTTGGAGAGCATCAAGGCCTGGTTATCGGTGTTCACGGCGATGAATTCGACGCCGCCCAAACCTTCGTTGATCATGCGATTGACGGCGTTGCCGCCGCCGCCTCCCACACCTACGACCTTTATCTGCGCGAAGTTTTCCCCAGTTATCAGATCATTTACCATAATGGCTACCCTCTAGAATCAGCCTGTTGACTCAACGGCTACGGCACAGTCCAGCAATCATTGTACGCGGAATCCCAAGTCCCGCCATTCAAATACGAAGCAATAATGAGTGATTTCAGTTCGCCGGGCAATCAGTCGTCCTGCGGCAGGAAGCGGCGCAGTATGTCGTTCATGAGCCGGCCCCAATTCGCAACCGGTATTCCCAATTCATCGGCTGTTTCCTGCCCGGTCATCGCGTCCATCTCCAGGCCCAGCCGCAGCAGCCCGACGCTTGTGCTATAGGCGGGGTTCTTGAGCGTGTCGGCGATGCCGGTGATTCGCTCCGGGTGCGCCAGGCGAATCGGCAGGTTGAGGATGCGCGAAGCCAGATCGCGATATCCGGGCATCTGCGCGCTGCCGCCGGTAATCACGGCGCCCGCGCGTAAAAGACCGGCATATCCCGAACGCTTGATTTCCTTTTCGACCAGCTCAAAGATCTCTTCAAATCGCGCTTCGATCACCATCGCCAGGTCGCGCCGCGATACCGGAAGGATTTCACCGCCGAAGGGTTCAACCGGGAATACATCAGACTCGCTGACGGCGTTCATGTCGGCGTGCCCGCGCTGGATCTTCACCTGCTCCGCCAAACCGAAAGGCACGCGCATCCAATAGGTAATGTCTTGTGTGACATGGTTGCCGCCGACCGGAATAATGGCGGTGTGCCAGACCGTGCCGTCGATGAAGATGGCGAGATCGGTCGTGCCTCCCCCGATGTCGATGACCACCGCGCCCATCTCGCGCTCATGGTCGGTCAGCACGGCGTCGCCCGCCGCCAACGGGTTGAGAATGAAGCGGTCAACCAAGACGCCGGCGGATTCCACGGCGTCCTCCAGATTGGCCAAACTGGTTGTTGAGGCCGTGATGATATGCGCATCCACCTCCAGCCGAAAACAGTGCATGCCGATGGGGCTGCGGATGCCGTCCTGGCTGTCGAGGGTATAACTCCTGGGTACAACATGCAGAATCTCGCGATTATGAGGAATCGCGATATTGCGGGCGACGCTCATCGCCTTTTCCAAGTCTTCGGCCTGGACGCTGCGCGAACCGACAATCGTTGCCAGTCCGCGGCTCGTTAGCGACGAGATATGGCTGCCTGCCACACTGACAAAGGCGCGATTGATGTCATAGCCGCTCGACTTTTCCGCCTTGCGTATGGACTTGCCGACCGCGGCGGACAGCGCGCCGACATCGTTGACGACGCCCTTTTTCATGCCATCGCTCGGCTCAATGCCCAAGCCGACCACGTAGACGTCCTCGGGACGCACCTCGCCAACAATCGTGCAGATTTTATGCGTGCCGACGTCCAAACCTACGACTAAATCACCCATGCGGTTCTAGCGCCCCCATAATAATCTGTAGAACGGTGCATCGGGATTCGCGATATTCAGCTCGGCGACATCAATCGCCCGGCTGAGCAAGTTCTCCACCAGCACTTCGTAGATTTTGATTTTCTCGTTCATCACCGCCGCCGAATCGCTGCCCATCCAAACCTGCCAGCCACGGCTGTTCGTCCAGCCCAGGCCATGCACCGGATGAAAATCAAGGTGCGCGCCCTCCGGCAGAATCTCCTGAAGACGCAGGGCGCCCAAGACCATGTCGCCGGTGAGATCGTCGGCGCCGGGCGCCGGAACTTCGCCGTCGGCGCGAATAAGATTGATGTGCAGCAAGTTGGGCATCTCCGTCCGCGCCTGCATTGCGCGCCCCTGTATGTCAATCCAGGTTTCGGCGCCGGCATCCGACCAAACAAGCGCCGGCTGGCGCTCTTGCACAAGTATTGTGATCAAGTTCGGCGGCCATCCAATCTCAACGAAAATTTCCGCCACCGATGGCGACCGCAAGACCTGGCGGCGAATCTGCTCTGGATCCAGCCAAAACATGTGATAATTCGCGATCTCGGAAAATGCGAAGACCTCTTCGCGCGTGATGAAATTGTTGCCCCTGACCTCGATCGCGCGGACGAAGAAGACATCGCTCGTAAACAGAATCGCCAGCAGCAGACCAAAAAGAACGAAGAGCAGTCCGCTCGTCGCGCGCCAGCGCGTAAAAGAGCGCCGTCGTTGGATCCGGGCCGGCGCCGGTCGCTTGGGAATAACGCCAGGCGGCGAATGATGCAAAACACCGGGAGCACGGTCCGGTTGCCGCTGATGAGCCTGGACGTGACTTGCCACTTGGGGTATTCCGTCAGTCGATTGATGATGCCGTCGCTTGATTCGCAGTTCAGTGTACTATCGCTCAAAATACGGCGCAAACCGCCTGAGGCGCAAAATCACTCCCATTCGCCGAGGGTCTGAATCTCCAGTTGCAGCGTGATTCCGAAGGCTTTTTCGACGGCGCTTCTCACCAGTCTGATGAGCCGAAAATAGTCGCTGGCGCGGGCGTCATCGCCCAGGTTTACAAAAAAATTGGCGTGTATCGGTGAAACCTGCGCCGCCCCAACACTTAGGCCTTTTAGTCCCGCTTCTTCAATCAGCCGTCCCGCGTAATCGCCCGGCGGATTCATGAAGATGCTGCCCAGGCTGGCGCCGGGCGGCTGCGTCAGTCGCCGGTATTCGTTGTTGTAATTCATGCGTTTCTGGATGCTAGCCGGTTCATCGCGCTGCAGTTCAAATTCAGCGCTCAGTACAAAAAACCTGCGGTCCGTCCGCTGCTTCAAACGCGAATATCGGTAGGCGTAAGCCAAATCATCAGGCCTGAGCCAGCGCTCGCCAGCCGCTTCATAAATCCGGGCGCGCCGCAAGGACGCGGCGATATCGCTGCCGTGCGCCCCGGCGTTGTTCACAACGGCGCCGCCGACCGTGCCGGGCACGGCGATCGCCCATTCCATGCCGGCTAAGCCGCGCTCCTGGCAAAAACGCGTCAATCGAATGAGGCTGGCGCCGCTGCTTGCCAGGATTCGCCCGCTCTCGCCGCCGTCCGGCTGCTCTATCGTTGTCGCGCGGTTGATGATCGTTAGGCCGCGGATACCGGCATCCGATACCAGAATGTTCGCGCCGCCGCCGATGACCGTCACCGGCATTTGACCCCGCCAGGCCCAGTCCAACAAGGCTTTGACATCGGCATAAGCCGGGTCTTTGGCGATATAAAGGTAATCGGCCGGGCCGCCCAGTCGCGCCGCCGTAAAACGCGCCAGCGGCTCGTCACACAGCAATCCGGCGACGGGCGGGGGAGCAGCCAGAGCCATGCCTAAGGCGCCTCGTCAAGATATTTTTCCGCGATGACATTGGCATCCCCAGCGCTGAAGATCAACAGCGCGGCCGGCGCGGCGACCGACTGCCGCAGGCTTTCCACCGCCTTGTCCATAGACGGCGCGTAGCAAGCTTGCTGGATCTCTTGCGCTAACGCCGCGCTTGTCACACCGGGGAGCGGCGCTTCTCGGGCGGCGTAAATGGGCAGGATCATGACATGATCGGCCTCGTCGAATGCGGCGACGAAACTGTTCCAGAATTGCCGCAGTCGCGAATAGGTGTGCGGCTGCCAGATCGCCCAGATTTTGTGGCCTGGAAAGCGGGAACGCGCCGCTTCAAGGTTGACCCGGATTTCGGTCGGGTGATGCGCGTAATCGTCCACGACGATCACGCCGGCGCGTTCACCCCGAATCTCAAAGCGGCGCGCGGTCGTTTCAAAGCTATGCAGCGCGGCGGTTATTTCTGCGGTCGGGACGCCGCGCTTGTCGGCCGCAATCATAGCCGCCAACGCATTCAAGACATTGTGCTTGCCCGGCGCCCCCAGGTTTAGCTCGCCTCGTTCTTCACCGTAGCCGACCACGGCGCACTGGCTTCTACCGGCGACAGTCCGTAAATCCGTCGCCCGCCAATCAGCCCGCGGATTGCTGAGCCCATAGGTGATCGCGTCCTTCCCAATCCGGCGTCGGGCTTCGGCAATCTCCAAGGCGGCTGCGTCATCCGCGCAAGAAACAAGCAGCCCGCCAGGCCGAATCTGATTCACAAATTTATCGAAGGCTGCGCGCATCTGCGCCGGCGTCTCAAAAAAGTCGGGATGGTCATGTTCGACATTGGTGACCACCGCCAGATCCGACTCGATGCCATGAAACATATTGTCATATTCATCCGCTTCAATGACGAAGGAGTCGCCGGCGCCAAGAGCGGCGTTCCGGCCGCTATTGCCCATGACGCCGCCGACGATGAAGCTGGGCTCTTTGCCGGCAGATTGCAAGATATGCGCGATCATAGATGTTGTGGTGGTTTTGCCGTGGGCGCCGGCCACAGCGATCGTATCCCGGCCGCGCAGCAGCGCGGCGATGAAGTCCCGGCGATTGAAGACCGGGATCCCCTGGGCGGCGGCCGCCAGAACTTCAACGTGATCCGGCCGCAGGGCCGATGTGGCCAGCACAAGATCTGCCCCGCGCACATGCGCCGCGTCATGTCCATGGAAGATGCGCGCGCCGTCCGCCGCCAGCGCCGCCGTGAGCGCGCTGGTCGATAGGTCCGAGCCGCTAATGCGGAAGCCGCGCTCCAAGAGAATCCGGGCGATCGCTGACAGACCAGCGCCGCCGATGCCAATGAAATGAATGTGCTGCCCCGGCCGCAATTGGGGAACCGCCACGTCCCGCTCCCGGTCTCAATGTCTCAACATCGACTCATAGAATAAGCTCATAAAATAAGCTCATAGAATCAGAACGATAATCGCCAATATGACAAGTATGACAAACGCCAGCAAATCCCCGCCGCCCAGCAATAGCATCGGCATACTGCCGAGCCCTTGAAAGCTCGCGGAGCCTTCCGCCGGCGCCGAAAGCAATTGCGCAAAGGGATAGCGGTTGATATCCAGGAAGTACCAGGCGGCGCCCGCGATGACATAGCCGTTGAAGAAGCCGACCGCCGCGCCGCCCAGGGCGTTGCGAATCCTGCCGGCATCGTTCGCTTGCCGGGTGGCTAACTCGCTGCGGTAAGCCCTTATCACGATCGTCAGGAAAAGCGCCATCTGCAGCAGGAAGGTCAACTCGTCCGTCAGCAGCAGATAGACGCTCCCGCGCAGGAGGCTGTCGAATTGCATCAGGGCGAAGGAGCCCAAAAGCGCAGCCGATGCGCCAATGACCTCGCGCCGCCAGCCGCGCAGAGCGCCTGTGAAGGCGAAGAAGGCCGCTGCCGCCCACATCAGAGATACAAAGCTGATCATGTTTCCCGTCCGAAGAGAACCATCAGATCAAGACCAATACCAGGAAAAACAGGCCAATTACCATGAGCGAGAGCAAGTCGCCCGATGTCCCCGGCCCTTCCGCGAGCACAAACAAGGGCAGATTGTTGACCGTGCTCATACTGAGCGAACCGCTGACCGGCGCCTCGATGAAAGGCGCCAGCGGATAGTCATTGATGTGCATGAAATACCAGACTGAACCACTCACCAGATAGCCGTTGACCGCGCCGGCTATGCCACCCAACGCTTTGGATTGAAGGAGGGCGCGCCCGCCGTCTTCCGCCCGCGCCGCCCCGCCAGGCAGGGCCCGCGTCTGATAGGCAAAGAAGGCGATGATTAGCAATATCGCCGTCTGCGAAATGAACTTGTTCTGGTCGGAAAACCGCGCAAGCAGCTGATCGCGCAAGACGGCGTCGAATTGATGCAGGGCGAATAGGCCCAGTGTTATGCCCGCCATCGCGATGATCTCTTTGGTCCAGCCTCGTCCCAGGCCGATGGCGGCGAAGACCCCGATGCAAAGCCAGACGAGCGTTACCAATTCCAACATCTCAACGTCCGCCGATTTCCAGGAGCAGCGCCGCCAGTCGATCGGCGCCGTTCGCGTTGGCCAGCGCTTTGCAGCGGTCGCGCATGGCGCTCAGGCGCGCCTCATCGTGGATGAGCGTTGAGATGGTTTCATAGAGCTCATTCGGCATGTCTTCGTCGTTCAGCCGGAGGGCGGCGCCGCGTTCGCCGAGATAATCGGCATTGACCTTTTGATAGCGCCAGGCATACGGGTAGGGCGCCAGAATAGCCGGCAGGCCGAACAGCGGCAGCTCCGCCAATGTGCTGGCGCCGGCGCGGCAAAGCGCCAGATCGGCCGCCGCGAAGGCCAAACCCATTTCCTCATGCAAATAAGGGAAGGCATGATAGCTAGGGTGCCCGCGCAAATCGCCGACTTGCTCCACGCAGCGTTTCCAATCCAGCTCACCGGTGATGTGGATGACTTGCAGGCCGTCGTGCAGCAAGCGCGCCAGAATCTCGCCCAAAGCCATGTTGATGTTGCGCGCGCCCCGGCTGCCGCCGAAAGCCAGCAGCGTCTTGCGCGCCGCGTCCAGCTTAAAGCGCTTGAGCCCCGCTTCCCGCGTCGCTTCAAGCCGGTTGCGCTGCAGCGGATAACCCGTCACAGTCGTTTTGCCCGGTGGAAAGTAAGCGGCTGATGGCGCCACAGTGATTGCGATTTTCTGGGCGAAACGCTGTAAGAATTTGATGGTCAAGCCCGGTTCGATATCGGGAAGGTATATCGCGATGGGAATGCCCAAGGGCCGCGCCGCCAGCGCCACCGGCAGATTGGCCCAACCGCCTGTCAGAAGGATAATCTGCGGCCGCCATCGCCTCAATTGGGTAAATGACTGCACAGTGCCCAGGACGAGCCGAAAGAGGCTCGCCGCGACGCGCAGCGGGTTGACACCGTGGACCGGGCCGGCCAAGACTTCCTGATAACCGGCGAATGGAAGACCGGATTCCTCAACCAGCACGCGTTCCATGCCGCCCGCCGCGCCGATGAAATAGAGTTGATGTCCCTCACGGCCCTGGCGCAATAGCGCCTGGGCCGTCGCCAGCGCGGGGTATACGTGCCCGCCTGTTCCGCCGGCTCCGATCAAAATTCGCAATATCGCTTCTCCGTTCCGTGTTCGGCTTTCGCTGCGTCGCCACACGGTGCACGCTGAGCATCAATCCGACGCCGATCATCACCACCATCAGCGACGAGCCGCCGAAGCTGATGAAGGGCAGGGGCACGCCAGTGGACGGTATCGCGCCGGTCATCACCGCGATATTCAGCAGCGCCTGGATGATGACCCAGGACGTGAAGCCCACGCATAGAAGCGCGCCGAAGCTGTCTCGCGCTCGTCGCGCCGTCTGGAAGCCGCGAATCGCGAAGGCGATATAAAGCGCGACGACGACGGCCGCCCCCATTACACCAAGTTCCTCGCCGATGATCGCGAAGATGCTATCGGTATGCGGCGCGGGCAGGGCGCCGAATTTCTGCTCCGATTGGCCAAGCCCGACGCCGATCCAACCGCCGCGCAAAAAGGCGGTGATCGCCTGCTGCGTATGGTATTCAATCAAGGTGACATCGCTGAGGCCCGCGAAAAACGTGGCGATGCGCCGCTGGGCGTAGGGCCAGCTCTGGATCACTATCAGGCCGATGAAGCCGGCAATGCCGCCGACAGCGCCCATGTGGAAGATATTGGCGCCGGCGACAAAGAACATCACGCAGGCCGTCAGCACGACGATGGCGGCCGAACTCAAGTCCGGCTGTAATATGATCAAAAAGGCGATTGCGCCGACAACCGCCATAAATGGCAGCAGACCAAAGAATACACTGCGGATGCGCGCATTGTTGGAGCCGAGCCAGGCGGCCAGATAGAAGACGATCGTGAACTCGGCCAATTCGCCGGGCTGCAAGCGGCCGGCGGTGAAAGAGCGCCGCGCGCCGAACTTGTCCTCGCCGAATAAGCGGACGGCGACCAGCGCGATAATCGTAATCAGCAAGAGCCAGACGGCAAAGCGCTTCCAAAAGCGATAATCAATCGCGGCGCATAAAGCCAGCGCAATCGTAGCCAGAATCACGTTGCGCAGGTGCTCTTCCAGGAAGAAACCCAGCGCGTTGCCATAGGTCTGGTTGCTCCAGTCAAATGTTGAACTGAAGACCATGAGCGAACCGATGATGAGCAGAAGAATCACGGCCGCAAGCATCGGTTTGTCAAGCGTGGGCAGGTATTGCCGCCGACGCAGGGCAGCCGGGCGGACCACTTCCTCGGCGATCGCCCTAATGCCCGGGCTCCGCCGCAATCGCCTGCGAATACGGCGCTGTCGCGAATCCTGCATTGCGCTGTCAGCCATTTGGGTCCCCATTGTCCGGCCCGTCTTGCTTGTCCATTATAGTTTAGATACCAATCGGCGAAAGTGCTCGCCGCGTTCAGCGAAATCCGCGTAAGCGTCATAACTGGTTCCGCCCGGGGACAGCAGCACAACATCCCCCGGCTGGGCGACAGCGGCCGCCAACTCGACTGCCTCCGCCAGCGTCTCAGCCCGCTTCACTTGACCATCACCTGCGCGCAGCCTTTCCAGGAGCTTCATCACTTTGGTCGCTACCTGCTTTTCGCCATCCTGGCCGAAGACCACAATATGGCGCGCCTGGAGCAGCGCGTGCTGCAGCGCAGCCTCCCAGGGCAAGTCCTTGTCCGCCCCGCCGATCAGCAGCACAAGCGGCTCATCGTAACTGCTCAGCGCGGCAAGCAGGCGTTCCGGCGCGGTCGCGATGCTGTCATTAACCCAGGTGACGCCGCCGATAAGCCGCACCGCTTCCAGGCGATGTTCCACCGGCTTGAAGGCGCGAATCGCCGCGCGCATGACCTCCGGCAATACGCCGGGCCGATCAATCGCCAAACCCATCCCGCCTGTGATTGCGCAGGCCGCCAAGACGTTTTGAACATTGTGGTCGCCCCGTAAACCGATGTCCTCGCGTTCACAGACCACGTGCGGGTTCGTGTCGAAGCTGGCAGAGCCGGCCACCAACAGCCGGCTCCCCAACATAAAAGCGCCGTGCGGCGTCATTTCGTAGCGACTGAATGCCAGCAGCTCGCCGGCGACAATCGGCTCGAATGCCTTGCTGCCGGCGTCATCCCAACCGAGGACGGCGACATCAGCGCTGCTTTGAAAGCGCAGGATATTCGCCTTGGCAGCCGCGTAGCGCTCGAAGCTGCCATGTCGGTCCAAATGATTCGGCGTTAGATTGAGGATTGCCGCCACCTTGGGGCTGGCGCTCATCAATTCCAATTGAAAACTGGATAGCTCCATCACCACAATATCTTCCGGCCGGATGCGCCGCAGGTCTTCAATCAGAGGATTGCCGATATTGCCGCCCACCCATACGCGGTAGCCGGCGGCGGCCGCAATCTTGCCAACCAGAGCGGTCGTGGTGGTTTTGCCCGCGCTGCCGGTGATGCCGATGATCGGCGCCGGACAGCGCTCGATAAATAGCTGGGCGTCATTGCTGAAGGGGATGCCGCGTTGCCGCGCCTTTTCGAGAATCGGCAAATCCAGCGGGACACCGCCGGAGACGCAGATCAGACGCGCCCCGTTTAAGACGTTATCGGGATGGCCCCCGAGATAAAAGCGCACACCCGGATAATCGCGCCGCCGCAATTTCAGCGCCGTGGCGCTGCGGCTGTCCGTGATGAGGGCTTCGGCGCCAATGCTGGGCAGCCAGCGCGCCAGCGCGGCACCCTGGCGGCCGAACCCAAAGATGACGACGCGTTTGCCCGCGAGGTAATCTCGCTTCGCCATGCGCTCCCTTGCACACCAGTCTTCGCTGAAACAATCTGTATTATAGTGGATTGAGTTTTCGCGACCCGCCAAGACGCCCGCAATCCCAGCGCGTTCGCTGGGCCGCCAAAGCGCGCAGAGAAGTCTGCTCCCTATTTGCGCGACTTACTTGAATTTGCTTCAGTGGTTCCAACAAACTAATGCGAATATACTGGGACATTGTAGGGGCGATTGACGGTCAGTGTCTACGCGACCCTGTGAATCGCCCGATGATGCAATCGTGAATCTTCGGGCGACATACAATGTCGCCACTACAATCGACTTAATTCCGGTTTTTCATTACTTTGTTGGAACTATTTCTGCGCCCCTCTGGCGACGAAAAACTAGTCGAAGACCAACGCGCCATTTCACGATCGGCCAAATCTCAAAGCAGGGCGAGCGCTACGCCCACAAATGCGCTCAATATGCCGATCAGCCAGAAGCGCTGGACGATCTGCGTTTCGCTCCAGCCGCCGAGCTCAAAATGGTGATGGATCGGCGTGCGCCGGAAGGGACGAATATCCACGCCGTAGATGCGGCGGCTCAGCTTGGCGGAGACAACCTGCAATATGACGCTGAGTATTTCCATGACCGGAATGATGGCGATGATAGGAAGAAGCAGCCAGTGCCCGGTCATAACTGCGATCGTGCCCAAGGTCGCGCCCAGCGCCAGCGAACCGGTGTCGCCCATGAATAGCTGCGCCGGGTGCGCGTTATACCAGAGGAAGGCAAAGCAGGCGCCCACAATGACGAAACAGAGTTCCACCATGAAGATTTGATTCTGCAGCACGGCGATCACACCGTATGCGCCGAAGGCGCTGGCCGTGATAATTCCGGCCAAACCGTCCAGGCCGTCCGTCAAGTTGGTGGCGTTCGATGTCGCGACGATGATGAAAGCGCTGACCAGGATGAACAGCAGCGGATGAAGCGGGACGATGACTTGAATCAGCGGCAGGATCAGCGCATTCGCATAAGAGAACTCAAACTGCGATATCACCGTTGAAGCGACAAGCGCCAGAATGATTTGCGTGGCGAATTTCAACTTGCCCGACAAGCCTTCGCCCACCTTTCCTCGTGATGTCTGTATGCCTTCCCAGTCATCAATCAGGCCCAGCATGGCGAATCCGAGCAGAACAAACATCGGCAGCAGGATACTGCGCCCGGAGCCCTCCTGCACAATGGGCGAGATGTTGAGCGCCAGCGTGATGCAAATGGCCGGCACAATGATCATGATGCCGCCCATGGTCGGTGTGCCGATCTTTTGGACATGGTGGCTGTCCATCAGTTCGGCGCGGATCTGTTTTCCCAACTTGAAGCGATGGAGCAGCTCAATAAACGGTCCGCCCCAGATGACGCCCAACAGGAATGTTGCCCCGCCCACGCTGAGCGCTAAAGGTAATTGCCCGTCCATGGCTGGCGATTTCCTATTCTTCAGCCCAGCTGATTTGGCTTTCTGCCGCTGCTAAACGGCTTCTTACATCATCATCAGGTATTTCCAGCAAAATAACAAGGCGGTTGGCGACGCGCCGGAAAACCGGCGCCGCAACTTCGTAGCCATAATACAGATCGGGCCGATCCAGCTTGATCAGTACCACCGCCTGCGGCTCATCGGCCGGTAAGAATCCAACGAAGGACACAATCGTCGAATTGGGACCCTCCTCGTTCCCAACGGCCGTGGATATTTGGGCCGTGCCCGGCTTGCCGGCGACGCTGTAACCGCGGAGGAATGCTTCCGGCGCGGCTTCATAGATGACGCGCTTCATCATGTCATTGACGATGCGGGCGGTCTCCGATGATATGACCCGCCGGACAGTCGCTGGTCGCGCTTCTTCGGGGCCGGCTTCACCGATGACCTGCTTCACGATGCGCGGCTGACGCATAATCCCATCGTTGGCGATCGCGGCGAAGGCGGTGATCATCTGCATGCTTGTCACTTCCATGTATTGCCCGAAGCTGTTGAAGCCGAGGTAACTTTCGCTCCAATCGGTATCGCCCGGGATATTGAGTTCGCCGCGTTCTTCGGCGTGCAGGCCTACGCCGGTGGCGTTTCCCAGCCCGAATGCGCGCATCGAACTGTAGAAATCCTCCGTGCCCATCTGCATGGCGATAGTTGCCGCGCCCACATTGAGCGACTTGCTCAAAATCGCCGTCGCGTCAGTTGTGCCATTCGCCTGGTAGCGCCGGTTCCAAATATCGCGCCCGCCGACTTCCAGCAAGGCTTTGTCGTTATAGGTCCAGGCCGGCGTAATCGTTCCTTTCTCCAGCGCGCTCGCCACCGTCAGCACTTGCATCAAGGAGCCCGGTTCATAAGTTTCGTTTATGGCCGGATTGACGAGCAGGTTGGGATCTTCGACATCGAGAAAATGATTGGGGTCGATCGACGGATAGTTGGCCAGCGCCAGGACGTCGCCATTGCGTGGATCCATGACGATGATTGTGCCGCGGAAAGCGTTGTATTCTTCCACCGCCGCCTTCAACTCGGATTCCACCCAAAACTGCACATCGCGGTCCAGTGTCAGCACGATGTCTTGTCCGCGCTGTTCCGCCGGCCGATCTTCAGGCAAGTCAAAAGGCACGTTGCTGATCGATAGATCCAGCACGCGGCCGGCCAGGGTGTCGTTAAACGCGCCCTCGACGCCAAGCGCGCCTTTCAGACCGTCATCCAGCACAAAGCCTATGACATGCGCGGCCAGAGTCCCTTGCGGATAAAAGCGCTTGGGTATCTCCTCCAGGCCGAGGGCGATGTTGTTCAAGGCCGCGATCGCTTGCCCTTCCTGCGCCGATATCGGCCCGGCCACGAATTCCCAAATCCTGTCGCTGGTGATCTTGCGATAAAGGTCGAATTCATCGATATCAAGTATCTGCGCCAATTCTTTCATCAAGGCTTCCGGTTCAGCCACCAGGTCAGGGCTGACACCGAGGCGGTACTGCGCGATGTTGAAGGCCAGCGGCTCGCCGTCGCGATCATAAATCAATCCGCGTTCAGCCGGGATGCGCAGCGTCGTATTGGTGATCGAACTGCCGATTTTCTCCAATTCCTGGCGGACTGATCGTGGAAAAAACTGGAAGTTCGCCAGGTTGACCACCAGATAGCCCGCTAGCAAGAGCAGGAAAATCGCCACAAATGGCAGCCGGGCTTGAATCGTCGTTTGCTGATTGGAGGCGCCTTGCATGGATACCGCTTCCCGTCACCCGGCGAAGGATTGGAATTGACGGCGGAGCAGGTCGAATTGCTCTTCCAGCCAGCCGCCAAAAGTCTCGACATATGCTGGCGCCGCTGGATTAAGCGCTTCTGTGCTTGTCGGCGCCCGAAGCAACTGTTCGCGATCTGGGTTGTATCCCGCAATCAAGACATAATCGATATCGGCGTTGACTGCCGGCCTGAATCCGAGTTCCACCGCGCGCGCGTACAGACGCGGAACTGTTCGGAAGCTCGCGATTTCACCGATCAGGCGCTCGTTTTCCCGCTTGATTTCATCGCGGCGTCTGATCAAATCCTCAATTTCGCGGTTGGTGATCGCAAAGGAAGCCACCTGCGACAGGTAAAGACTGCCCAGGATAAGTAATATCGCGACGCCCAAAATGGCGATTGCGGTCGCTTGATTGCGCGTTCGGAAGCGCTTGCGACTGAATGTATGTTGAAACCAGACTTGTGACATCCGCTGAAGCCGTAGCGCCTTGAAAATCGGGAAGGGCGGAAGGACAAATCATCTGCCCGTTCCCTACCAATGTATTCAGTATTTGCGTACGCGCAACTCGACTAAGAGCGGTTACAGCTTTTCAACGACGCGCAACTTGGCGCTGCGGCTGCGGGGATTAGCCCTGACTTCGGCCTCGTCAGCGACGATGGGTTTGCGATTCACCAGGCGGATTTGCGCCCGCTTTTCACCCAGGGACGCCATGCCCGGGGGCGCCAAACGCGTCTCTGCCAGCGCGCGGAACTGCCGCTTAACGATGCGATCTTCCAGGCTGTGAAAGCTGATGACGGCCAGCCTTCCGCCCGGCCGCAGCAAGCCGATAGCGAGCGGCAGGACATTTGTAACAGACGCGAGTTCGTCATTCACCGCGATGCGCAGCGCTTGAAAGACCCGGGTCGCCGGATGGATCCGGGCTCGCCGCGCCGCCGCCGGCTTCGCGCGCATGACAATATCCGCCAACTGCGCTGCAGTGGCTACCGGCCGCGCCTGCGCGATTGCCCGGGCAATGCGGCGCGCATGTCTTTCTTCACCATAGCGAAAGAACAGATCGGCCAACTCGCCTTCTTCCAACTCATCGACCAGTTCGCCCGCGGTCCGGCCGCCGCCATCCACATCAAAGCGCATGTCAAGCGGCGCATCAAAGCGGAAAGAAAATCCGCGAGCCGGGTCGTTCAGTTGGAGCGAGGACAAACCCAGGTCTAATAAAATCGCGTCAGCCTTGTCCCAGCCGAGGCGCGCCATCTCTTGTCCCATATCCAGGTAGCTGCCGTTAGAATATTGAACGCGCTCGCCGAAGGCCGCCAGCGCCGTCCGCGCCCGCGCAATGGAACTCTTATCCAGATCAATCACGAGGGCGTTCTCGATGCCGGCGCCTAATAGGGCGGCGCTGTGTCCGCCGCCGCCAACCGTGCCGTCGACCAAACGCCGAACTGCCGGATCCTGGGCGCGCAGCGCCTTTACCAGGGCATCGGTTAGAATGGGAATATGTCCGCTCATCGACGCCGACCCCGCCTTATGCTTTCTGCTTTGAGCATAGCGCGCTCGGCTTTGACGCCGAAGCCGGAATGACCGGTTCGTCGCGTTCTACAGAAATTTCGATCATGCTAAAATAGTGGTCACCGTTCAGCCAACTCCGCCTTCCGAGCGATGGAATTGAAATACGAGAAACCGGCTCATATCGAGACAATTCTCAAGAACCTGCCCGCCAAGCCCGGTGTCTATTTGCTGAAAAACCGCCGCGGCCGCATCATTTACGTCGGCAAAGCCAAACGCTTGCGCAACCGCGTGCGCAGCTATTTTACGACGCAAGCCGACGGAAACAGCAAGACGCTGCGCATGCGCCTCGAAGTCAACGACATCGACTTCATTATCACCGAAAACGAAGTCAAGGCCTTGATTCTCGAAGAGACGCTGATCAAAAAGCACAAGCCGCGCTTCAATATCGAACTCAAAGACGACAAGCGTTATCCCTACATCCGCGTTGGCTGGGGCGACGCCTTCCCCAAGGTGGAAACCACGCGCCGCGTCGTCAATGACGGCTCGCGCTATTTTGGTCCTTATACCGCGATGTGGGTGGTGCAAAAGACACTTAGCGATTTGCGCCGCGCCTTTCCTTATTTGACATGCGACCGCGAAATCACCGGCGCCGACGAAAGAGCCTGCCTTTTCCATGATATCAAGCTCTGCAACGCGCCTTGCATCGGCGCTGTCGACCGCGTCGAATACCGCGCCATGATTCAAGAGCTGATGGATGTGCTCGGCGGCAAGGCAGAAAATGTGCAGCGGCGTCTGGTCAGCGAGATGGATGCCGCAGCCGGCAACTTGAACTTTGAGAAGGCGGCCGGCATTCGCGATCAACTCAAGGCCATCGATTACATCACCAACAAACATAAAGTCGTCGGCAAGAACCTGACGGATCACGATGTGATCGCCCTGGCCCGCGACGAGCGGGACGCGACCGTGCAAATCATGTTCATTCGCAACGGCAAACTCATCGGCAGCGATTCACGCGCGATGGATAACACCGAAGGCGAAAGCGACCAGACTGTGCTCGAACAGTTCATCAGCCAGTTTTACGCCAAGGCCTCCAATATCCCGCGCGAATTGATTCTGCCGAATGAAGTGCAAGAGGCGCGCATCCTGGAGCGTTGGCTGAGCGACAGGCGCGAGGGCGCCAAAGTGTCGATCCATGTGCCGCAGCGCGGCGACAAGCGCAAGCTCATCGGTCTGGCGCAGGAGAATGCGCTGGAGAGCCTGCAGATGATGCGCGCCCAGTACGAGGCCGATACCACGAAACACGAAATCGCAATGGCGGAATTGCAGGAAGCGCTCAAGCTGCCGCGCATCCCCAACCGCATCGAATGCTTTGATATCAGCACGACCCAGGGCACGGCAATTGTGGCGAGCCGTGTGGTCTTCCTGCGTGGCGTCCAACGCAAAAGCGAATATCGCCGCTTTAATATTCGCAGCGTGTCACATCGTGGCTCGGATGACTATCAGTCCCTGCGCGAGGCGCTGACGCGCCGCTTTATGCGCTGGAAGAACGCGGTCGAATCCGAACGCGAGCTCTCGCCCGATGGTCGAGATAAAGACGAAACCTGGCGCATGCTGCCGGATTTGCTGCTCATCGACGGCGGCAAGGGGCAGCTCAATGCCGCTCAGACCGTGCTGGAGGAATTCGGCATTGCCGATCGCGTTCCGCTGGCCGCCCTGGCCAAGCGCATCGAAGAGATCTTCCAGCCCGCCCAGGCGCAAGCGGTTTTGCTGCCGCGCCGCAGCGAAGCCCTGTACCTGGTGCAGCGCGCCCGCGATGAAGCGCACCGTTTCGCCATCGCCAGCCACCGCAGTCAGCGGCGCAAGATGGGCCTGGCCAGCCGGCTCGAGACCATCCCCGGCGTCGGCCCCAAGCGCCGCAAGGTCCTGCTCAAGCACTTCGAGAACTCCATTGACGCCATCAGGAGCGCCAGTCTGAACGAACTCAGCGCGGTCAATGGCATTAGCAAGGAAGTGGCGCTCGCAATCAAGTCTCACCTGGATTGAGCGTTTCCATCACTCCTGCGCTGAGCAATCGATGTTTTCGGCTGCGAGGATTGCTTCCAACTGACATATCAGCGGAATTGTATGATCCTGCACAACATTCCATAGCGTATCGAGATTTATATCGAAGTAAGCATGCGCCAGCCAGTTGCGCATGGCTTTCATGCTGGACCAAGGCAGGTCGGGATGCCTCGCGCGACACTCAGCCGATACGGATCCGGTGGCTTCTCCCAGAATCTCAAGCAATCGGGCAAGGATTAGTTGCAAGCCTTCGTCTTGAGTTAGCGAAGCGCGCGTATGTCCCTCTGCGAATCGCCGAGCCTTTTGCGCGGCTTCCAACGCGTGGCACAACCGAATGCGGTCATTCTCTTTACTGGCTTTCATAAATTGGTCTCGCTCGTTCGCAGACCGTGTCTCGGAAAAAGCGGCTGAGATCCTCCGGTGTTCGCAAGTCAACTTCTCGCCCGATAATCTCGCTCAAGTCGACCATGTGTTGAAAAAAAGCCAAACCGACTTGGTTGCCAGCCTTATACTCGACCAGCAGATCGACATCGCTGTTGGCGTCCATATTCCCGTCAAGCGCCGAGCCGAACAGGGACAAGCGCCGAATCGGCTGCCCCGCGCAGTACGCGCGGATGGCTTCCAGCGGCAACTCAAATGTCGAGTCAAGAGCCATGTTACACCCATTGGATTTCGTTGCCGCAAGTATAACGCAGTTCGCGCTCATATATGCAATTGATGCACGTGCCGAATAAAATCCTGCCTGCGCAGCGCCTCCATCACTGGTTCCGGCAGCGGCTCGTCAAAATTCAGCACCGTCAGCGTATTGCCGCCTGGCTCCGCCCGCCCGGTGTGCCAACTCGCGATGTTGATGCCGTTCTCCGCCATTAAGCTGCCCACCCGTCCGATGACGCCCGGTTTGTCGTGGCTGCCCATGATAAGCAAATGGCCGCGCGGCTCAAAATGCACGCGATACTGGTTGATCTGCAAGATGTAGGGCTTCTGCCTGTCGAGCAGGGCGCCGGCGATGCTGACCTCTTCGCCATCTTCCAGCGTGACCTGACAGGTGATGATGTTGCGATATTCGCTGATGCGGATGCCCTTGGCCTGCGTAATCTGCCAGCCCCTTTCCGCAGCCAGAACGGGCGCGTTGACGAAGCTGACCTGGTCGCCCAGGATCGGGCTGAGCAGCCCCTTGAGGACGCCAACCGTCATCGGCTTGATGAGGCCGTTCATATCGTCGCCGACGATCTCGATAGCGATGCGCCGGATGGCCTGGCGCGCCAATACATGCTGCAGCGCGCCAATGCTCTCCGCCAATTGCATATAAGGGCGGATCTCGTCGAAGCTGAGTCCCGGCAGCAAGGGCATATTGACGACGTTGCGATAATCGCGATCCTCCAGCGCGTCAATCACCTGCTTGACGATTTGCAGCGACAAATCTTGCAGCGCTTCAGCGGTGTTGTCGCCGATATGCGGCGTGTGGATGACCTTGTCCAGGCCGATCAAGGGACTGTTAAAAGGCGGCTCCTCATTCCAAACATCCACCGCCACGCCGCCCAAATGCCCTTCGACCAAAACTTCCGCCAAGTGTGATTCCTTGACGATCCCGCCGTGAGCGGTATTGATGAAGCAGGCGCCTTTCTTCATCTGGCGAAGCGTCCCGGCGTCAAGCATGTCCATTGTTTCGCTCGTGGCTGGCACGTGCATGCTCACATAATCGGCCGCGCCCAGCAGCTCTCGCAGGCCCGCCAGCAAGATGCGCCGGTCGTTGACCTGTTCCTCGCGGATGTAGGGGTCGCAAGCCAGCACGGTCATGCCCAGGGCGAGGCAGAGGCCGGCGACGCGCTGCCCGACCCGACCGAGGCCCACAATGCCGATTGTCTTGTCCTGAAGTTGCACGCCGACATGCTGCTTCCGGTCGAAGAGCCACCAGCCTTCGCGCAGGCTTTCATGCACGGCGGGCAGATTGCGGTTCAGCGCCAGCATCAGCGTCAAGGTGTGTTCGGCGGCGGCGATAGCGCTGACGCCCGGAGTATTCATCACCAGAATGCCGCGCTCGGTCGCATAATCCAGGTCAATGCCGGTCAAGCCGGCCGACATACGCGCAATCAACCGCAGTCTGGGCGCATGTTCCAGAAGCGGCGCGTCCAATTTGAAATCGGAACGCGTGATGATGGCGTCCGCCTCTTCCAAGGCGGCCCGTACAACCGCTGTCTTCGGCGGCGCGATTCTGACATTGAAGTCGGCGCTGCCTTCGAGCAAAGCGATGCTGTCAGCTGTCAGGTCGGTGGCGATGACGACATTTTTCCCGCTCAAGCGAAGAGGCCCTCCTTCTCAATCAGGTCCATCACCTCGTGCAGACTGCCGAATATCCGGTCATTGATGTCGGTGAAATCGCCGCGCGCCGAATGCGAAAGATCGGGCACGGTGAAACAAGTCATGCCGGCCGCCTGCGCCGCTTGCGTGCCGAGGCGGCTGTCTTCCAGCGCCAGGCAGCTCGGTGGCGGGACGGCAAGTTGCGCGGCGGCGTGAAGGTAAATGTCTGGCGCCGGTTTGCCGCGCTGCACAAACTCGGCCGAGAATCGCATGGGAATCAGCTTGTCCCAGCCCATCAGCCGCAGAAAATGCTCTATGACAACCTGCGACGAACTGGAAGCGATCGCCCGCGGTATATTGCGCTCAGCGGCGTATCTGACGATTGCATCGGCGCCGGGACGCGCCCGGATGCGTCCCTCTGCCTCGGCAATCATGCGCCCGGTGATTGCGCTTGCAATCGCCGCCGGCGTCGCCCCAAGCCTGGGATAATGCTTTTGCAGAATCGCCGCGAATTCGTCCACGCGCATGCCGATGCCCAGATCACGGACTTCCGGCGCATAGCTGTATCCGCAGGCCTCCACCAACTCAACTTCGAGCTCGTGCCAGACCGGTTCGGAATCCACCAGCAATCCGTCCATATCAAAGATAATCGCCGCGAATGTCATACTTGGTTCAATGCCTCGAATTCAAGAATAAAGCGCTCGCGCAGAGCCCGTTCGCCAAAGGCGACCGCCTCCGGCTCGAGGGCCAGAGTAATTCCCTTGCGAAAGAGCGGCTGATGGGGCGAGTTTCGCAAGGCGTCCCAGCCGGCGCGGCCCGCCGCCAGCGGCAGGATAGCTGCCAGCGAAGTCGACTGGACAAATATATCCGCTTCGGCTTGTACGGACTCGCGTGACACGACTCCGCCATAACCGACCAGGAGATCGACGGCCGAACGCGCCGCCAGATCCGACGAACCGTCGCCGATCATCATGCGCCGCCCGGGCAAGTCTCCCGCCATTTCTCTTACGATCCTTGCCTTGCCGCTGGAAACTGTCAGCGGGCCCTCGCTGTAATCCAGGTAGGTCTTGGCATGTTGCGCTTTCGGTTCGTGATAATCCCACCAGCGTCCGGACAGTTCATTGTATTCCAGCTCCACCGCGCGAATCCGCTCGGGCTCGACGCCCAAGCGCCGGCCGAAGCCACGCACGGCGTCAATCAAGCCGCCGCTGATGATAAAGACCTGTTTGCCCAAGGCCCGCAGCGCGGCAATGACATCTTGCGCGTCTTCGACCATGGTTTCCCAGTAGCGCTCCTCGACCGCTTTCAGCTGCGCCCTCGTCGGTTTTATCGCCCGCAGTCGTTTGCCATAAACCTCGGCCAGGTCCAACTCGCCATCCATCGCCTTGTTCGTGAGCAGGCCGACGCGGCCTTCTTTTCCCTTGAAACGAGCCAATTCATCAATGCCTTCAATGGACGACAAGGTGCTGTCGCAATCGAAAAATATCAGGTCAAATGTCGACCATTGCGATGCTCGCATAAAGGGCGCCTCGCCGCTCGCCGGATCGCGCCCATTATAGACAGTTCAAGGCAAATGTGTACGGCCGCCTCGTCGGCGCGGCGAGCGATCTTGCGCCGGGCAAATGACATGGCGGTGACCGCGACCGCTGCTTGAATCCTCGAAATCCCTCGTCTATAATCGCAGCGCAACGTTGATGTTTGAATCAGCTTGCAGTTTGGAAGGAGCGGTGCTTTGGCGCGCAAACCAGCCGACCAATCGGTGGATCGAGAAGATATTCTGTGGGCGGCCGCCGAAGTCCTGCATCGCAATGGCTACGATTCCACCACAATGAAAGATATCGCCGCGCAGGTCAATCTCACCGCCGCCAGCCTCTATCATCATTTCAAAAACAAAGACTTCCTGCTTCTGAACGTGCTGGAGCTTGGGCTGGACTTTACCATTGAAAAGCTGGAGACGGTCGCCAATGCGGACCTGAGCAATGCCGAGAAACTAGCGGGGATGATCCGTTCCCATGTCGTGTGCGTCACCGGCAATGTCGCCGTCGGCGCGGCTATGGTTTTTGAGATTCGCTCCCTGCTTAACGCGAGCCTCAGCAGCAAGATTGGCGACGATACTTTCATGGAAGAATTTGTCGCGCGGCGGAATCAATTCTTTGCGCGCCGCGATTATTTCGAGGGATTGTTTCGCGACACAATTCAGGCTGGCATGGATACGGGCGAATTCCGCGAGGTGGACGCGGCGACCGTGACGCGGGCGATGATGGGCGCGCATAACTGGATCAGCGTTTGGTTCAAGGAGGGCGGTCGGCTGAGCGGCGAAGAGCTGGCGGATGTGATGGTGGATACTTGGCTGGCGGCGCTGCGGAAATGAGCGTATAGAGGAATCCAAAACATGGAAAGACGACAATTAACGCCAGATCTGCCAACATACGAAATTGGATGGCGTTTTCTTCAGGTTTTAGATGGCGTAAGTGAAATTCAGTATAGAACTATGGAAAAAGCAATTTATGAGTATATCCGTAGCCCTAAAGATCCATTCAATTGGAAAGAGCCGGAAGATTGGATACCGCGTTTGCTGACCGGCGATAGTCGTGATCTTGCGCTTCGCTTTTGGCGGCGCTCCAAACATCTCGTCAATCCGCGGCATACATTTGGACCCTATTACCTGTGTAAAATCCATCAGTTGTCGTCCATTCAAAACGGGGTCATACAGCTAACTGAACGTGGCAAGAGGTTCGTCGCTGGCAATGAAAAACTCTTGGCAGAAATGGATGACTACGACGGGCTGCTGCTTATACTGGCTGAAGTTGCCGCAAAGGGGCCTGCGAGACGGCGTGATTTTGAAGACAGCTATGCCGAATTCTGCCGTACATTAACTACCTACGCGGCCGACTCCTCAATATCCTCCAGTCTCATTAATCGACTAAACAATCTTGTCGCCCGCCGGCTCATTGAAAGAACCGGGCATTCTTACCAGGTAACCGCTATGGGCCTGGAATATCTTGGTCGCTATGGCGGTGCTGGAAGCAAGGACGCGCCCAACCCAACGATTGCGAGATTCGCAAGTGAAAACAATACAGCCGTGCGCAAGAAACTCGCTCATTTTCTGCAAAATATGAATCCATATATGTTTGAGCACCTGATAAAGCTTCTCATGGAAAAAATGGGCTACGAGAATGTCGAAGTGAATGGCGGCGTAAACGACAAAGGCGTCGACGTCGTTGCTGATATAGAGTTGGGAATCAGCCGAGTGCGTGAAGTCATTCAGGTCAAACGACACAGAGGAAGCGTTGGGAGACCTGTTCTGGATCAACTGCGCGGCTCGTTGTGGTACTTCGATGCTGTGCGCGGGACTATCATTACCACAGGCAGATTTACCAAGGGCGCAAGCGACGTAGCGTTTGCGAAGGGAGCGGCGCCAATCGCCTTGATTGACGGCGAACGGCTGCTTGATCTTTTAATTGAACACAACATCGGCATCCGCAGGCGCGAAATTAGAATCCTTGAGTTTGACGGCGAGAGCCTCAGCCAATTTGAAACGGCAGACGGAAGCGACGGCCCCGTAAGCGCGACTGTCGCAAATGAATGAACGATGACGGGACAAACTATGCAACGCATCCTCATCACAGGCGCGAACCGGGGCATCGGCTACGAACTAACGCGGCAATTCGCGTATCAGGGCGACAGCCATATCTTCGCCGCCTGCCGCGCGCCCGAGCGCGCCGACGCGCTGAACGAGCTTTCGCGCGAACATCCCGGTCAAGTGACGGCGCTCCAAATGGACGTCAATGACGAAGCGTCGATCAATGCCGCTGTCGCCTCCATCGAGCGCCAGAGCGGCGGTCTTGATATTCTCATCAACAACGCGGGCATCGCCTCTCAAGGCGATCATGCCTCGCGCACGCTGGGTCAGCTGTTCGCCGCCGATGTCAGCGCAGTGCTCAGCACCAACGCGGTCGCGCCAGTGATTGTGACCCAGGCCTGCCGGCAGCTGCTAAAGAATGGGAACAACCCGCGCGTCGCGATGATTTCTTCCGGATTGGGTTTGCTGCGGCGCGCCGGCGGCAGCAGCTATGCATATCGGATGAGCAAGGCGGCGCTGAATATGAGCGCCTGCGCCTTGGCGCAAGACACTGCGATGAGCGGCATAATAACAATCTCGGTGAATCCGGGCTGGGTGAAAACGGATATGGGCGGGCCGAATGCCGCGCTTAAGCCCGAGGAATCGGCCGGCGGCATGCGCGCTTTGATTCAGCGTCTTTCGCCAGCTGATAACGGCAAATTGTTCCAATATGACGGCACGGAGTTGCCTTGGTGACTAGCGCCTGAAGTCAATTCGTTGACGACACTAAAAGGCAGGAAATGGCGACAGGGCGGCAAATCAAGACGGCGGCGGTGATTGGATCCGGCACAATGGGCGGCGGTATTGCGGCGCTTCTGGCCGGCGTCGGCATCGAAACGCTGTTGCTGGATATTCCGCCGCCGGAAAGCTCGCCCGGGTCTGGACCGGCTCTTCGCAACGCAATTGTCGCGCGCAACTTCAAGTCCCTGCAGAAAATGCGACCGCCGCAATTCTATAGCCCGGAAGACGCCGCCAGAATCCGCATCGGCAATACCGAAGACGACTTGGAAGAACTGGCAGATGCCGACTGGGTCATCGAAGCGGTCGTCGAAAATCTGGCGATCAAGCGCGCGCTGATGGCGCGGCTGGTCGATGTTGTCGGCGCGGACGCCATCGTGTCGACCAATACTTCGGGAATCCCAATATCGGATATCGCCGAGGGTTTGCCCCGTCAATTCAAGCGGCGCTTCCTCGGTACGCATTTCTTCAATCCACCGCGCTATCTGCGACTGCTGGAGATTATCCCGGGGGCTGAGACCGATCCGGACATCGTCGACTTCATGCTGCGTTTCGGCGCCGAGACCTTGGGCAAGGGCACGGTGCGCTGTAACGATACGCCGAATTTCATCGCCAATCGCTTCATGTTGATGTCCGGCATGCAGGCGACAAACTACGCGCTTGACCATGGCTATAGCGTAGAAGAAGTGGATGCGCTGACAGGGCCGCTGATCGGCCGCCCGAAAACAGCCACGTTTCACTTGAACGATCTTGTTGGCTTTGATATTCACATCAGCGTCGCCCGCAATCTATATGATGCGATCCCGGAAGACCCGGCGCGCGAATTGCTGCTGCACTCGAAGAACAAAGCGCTTTCGGATGAATTGCTGGCGCGGGGCTGGCTCGGGCGCAAAACCGGACGCGGCTTCTACCACATGCGCCGCGACGGCGGGAAGAAGGAGTTGTGGGCGCTCAACCTGGACAGTCTCGAATACGAAGCGCCGGGCAAACCGCGCTTCGACAGCGTCGGCAAATACCGCAAACTGGAACCGCTCAGGGAGCGCATCCGCCTGCTGATGAATGCCGAGGATCGCGCCGGACAATACCTGTATCATTTGCACGCTTTCGCGCTGGCATACGCCTCTACTTGCATCCCCGAAGTCGCTTCCAGCATCGTTGACTTCGACAACGCGCAAAAATGGGGTTTCGCCCATGCCCTGGGTCCCTTTGAAATCTGGGACGCCATCGGCCCGGGGGAGACGATCGACCGCTTTGAGGCGGATGGATACCCGGTCGCCGACTGGGTCAAGCGCATGCTCGCCGCCGGCAACGCCACCTTCTATCTGCGCGACGCCGGCGGGAAGCCGACAGACTTCTACAGTCCGCAGGATCGCGCTTACCGGCCTGTGCTCCGCGATCCACGCGATATCACAACGGCGGATCTCCAGGCATCCGGCGCGACAATCTACAGCAACGGCGACGGCGCCATCCATGACATGGGCGACGGCGCGCTGCTATGGGAGTTCAAGACCAAGCATAACAGCATCACGGCCGGCTTGATCGAGTCGGGCCATCAGGCGCTGAAGCTGTTGGATGACGATCGCTATCGCGCCCTGGTGATCGGAAATGATGGCGAGCGCTTTTCCATCGGCGCCAACCTTGATCCGTCGGCGCTGATGGCCGGCCTTGAAGGCGTCGCAAAAGTCCTGATCAGCTTGCAGGATTTGACGCAGGCGCTTCGCAACGCGCCCAAGCCGGTGGTGGCCGCCGCCCACAATATGACGCTGGGGGGCGGGGCCGAGCTTGTGATGTCCGCCGCGGCCGTAGTCGCCCATGCCGAGCTTTACATGGGCTTGGTCGAGGTCGGCGTCGGCTTGACGCCCGCGGGCGGCGGCTGCGTGGAAATGCTGCGCCGCTTGGTCAATCCGCTGGCGCGCCGCGGATCCGATGATGTCCTTGTTGGCTTGCAGAAGGCCTTTGAAAACATCGCGACCGCCAAGGTCAGCGGGAGCGCCAAAGAAGCCAGGGCGCTCGGCCTGCTGGCGGAAAGTGACAAGATCGTGATGAACCGCGCCCACTTGCTGGGGGAGGCGAAGAAGTTGGCGCTGGCCCTGGGCGAAACCTATGCGGCGCCGGCGCCGGCGCCGGTCTTCGCGTCCGGTCGCGATGCCTACGCCGCCTTGCTGCTCGGCGTGGCAGGTTATCGGGAAGCCGGCTACGCCAGCGAGCACGATGCCCTGATCGCATGCAAGCTGGCCTACATCCTGACCGGCGCGGCCCTGGCCGAGCCGCAGTGGGTGGATCAGCAATACATCTTGAATCTGGAACGCGAGGCTTTTCTAAGTCTGATCATGGAGCCCAAGACGCAGGAACGCATCATGCACATGCTGCAAACGAACAAGCCGCTGCGGAATTGACAATACATAAAGTCATGGTGTGTTTAGATAACAACTCTTGCGAAGGGCAATATCTTATGAAGCAAGCTTCCGGTTTAGCGATTGGGCGACTCCGGTAAGCCGAGAGGAAATACTCATGCGCCAGGCAGTTATCGTAGCGGCCTCCCGCACCGCCGTCGGCAAAGCCGTCCGCGGCAACAGCAAAAACGCCCGCTCGGACGACATGGCCGCCACCGTCATCGCCGACCTGCTCGAGGCGACGGCCGGCGCGCTCGACCCGCAGACAATCGACGATGTGATCATCGGTTGCGCCATGCCGGAAGGGGCGCAGGGCATGAACTTCGCCCGCGTGATCGCTTTGCGCGCCGGCTTGCCTGTCGACACGCCCGGGCAGACCGTGAATCGCTTCTGCTCCAGCGGCTTGCAAGCGATCGCGCTCGCCGCCAACAGCGTCATTGCCGACCAGGCCGATGTCGTGATCGCCGGCGGCGCCGAGTCCATGTCCGCCGTGCCCATGACCGGGCATCACCTCAGCCCCAACCCGCACATGGCGGAAAACGATCCCCATGTCTACATGAGCATGGGACTCACCGCGGAACGTGTTGTTTCCGAATTTGGCATCAGCCGCGAGGATATGGACGAATTCGCTTATCACAGCCATCGGAAGGCGGCCGACGCCACCGATGCCGGCTATTTCGCTCAGGAAATCGTGCCTTTCAATTGGGAAGAGAACGTGGTCGGCGGCGACGGCCGACCGGCAACCGTATCCAAGGCGCTGACGCAGGACGAGCATCTGCGCCGCGAAACCACGCCGGAAGCCCTCGCCGCGTTGAAGCCCGTCTTCAAGCCGAATGGTTCAGTTACGGCTGGCAACTCCAGCCCGCTGAGCGATGGCGCCGCCGCTGTCATCGTGATGGAGCGCGAGAAGGCCGAGCATCTGGGCTTGACGCCATTGGCGCGCTTTGTCGGTTTCGCGGTGGCTGGCGTCCGTCCGGAAATCATGGGCGTCGGACCGATCAAAGCCGTGCCCAAGGTTTTGCAACGCAGCGGCATGAAGCTCGACGATATCGACCTCATCGAATTGAACGAAGCCTTCGCTTCGCAATCACTCGCCGTCATCCGCGAATTGGAATTCGATCCGCAAATCGTCAATGTGAATGGCGGCGCGATAGCCCTGGGCCACCCGCTGGGTTGCACCGGCGCCAAGCTGACCGTGCAGATCATCAACGAGATGAAGCGCCGCGGCAGCAATTATGGCCTGGTGACGATGTGCATCGGTGGCGGCATGGGCGCGGCCGGCATCTTCCAGAATCTGAATTAGCGCCGGTCCAGCTTGCGGCCCGTCTGCAAGGGCAAGCTGAATTCAACGGCGGTCCCCTGAGGCCTTTGCTATTGACGGCGATATGGCCGCCATACGCCTCGACTAGCGAGCGAATGTCGTACAATTATCTCAATTCGGGAGGAATTCGCTTGGCTCTTGGCGCAACGCGATCAAACGTATCGGTCTACACTGGACGGCATGCAGTCCGCAAGACTTTTATTCGGCATTTGAGTGCTTCGGGGATTTGGGCATGTCCGCCTTCTATACCGCTGTGGCGCGCTTCTATGACGCCGAAAATGTTGACAAGAGCGATGATCTGCAGATGTACAGCCGACTCGCGGCGGCAAGCCCGGGGGAAACACTGGATGTTGGCTGCGGAACCGGCCGCATCCTGCTGCATCTGGCCCGCGACGGGCGGCGTGTCCACGGCATCGACAATGACCGCGCCATGCTCGATCGGCTCGAGCGCAAACTGGAGGCGCAGCCGCATCTGCGCCAGCTGATCAGTTATCAATGTGGCGATGTCATAGACCTGAACCGGGAAAACAAGTTTCAGCTTGTTCTTCTGTCTTATAACCTCCTGATGCACTTTAAAGATCAGAAAGGGCAGATTGCGCTGTTTCGAAAATTGCGCAGCATCCTCGCCGCCGACGGACAGGTTGTCATAGACTTGCCTAACCCGGGCCCGGCCTTTGCCGCGGAAGATAATGATTCGCCCGCGCTCGAGCGCAAATTCCTCGACCCCGATAGCGGTCATCTCATCATGCTGCAGTCGATTACTTATCTCGATCGCGCTGCGCAAGTCTTGCATGTCGAATGGGTATATGATGAGATCGATGGCGACGGAGTCCTAAGGCGCATGATTGTGCCGCATCAATTGCGATATTTTTTTCTGCCCGAGTTGCGGCTCTTGCTGGAATACTGTGGCTTGCGCGCGACGCAAGTCTACGGCGACACAGACGGCGCGCCATACCAGGCGGACAGCGAACGGCTGATCGTCCATGCCAAGGCCATCTAAATCCGCAGCGACTTTACAAAAGCCTCTGCCCGCGCGCATTGCTCGCGCGCTACTGATTTTTCTATTCATATTCGGCGCAGCGCCGCTCCTGGCGGCCTGCTCTTCCAGCTCCGGCATCGCCTTGACGCCAGAACCGACTGCGACATTGGCGCCGTCGCCCGTGCCGTCGCCGACCTTGCTCATCCTCAATTCGGAGGAACTCTACGCCGAAGACCGTCGGCATATCGGGGAGACAAGTCCGCTCTATGCCTCTTTGCCGGCGGGCGCCGTCTTGCCACCGGTTCCAAGCGGGGCTTCCGAACGCGGCGTCACCGTCCTGCTCGACGCCGCCACCGTTGTGTCGGGCGAGCTATACCAACAATCCGTCGTTCGCCAGCCAGGAATTTTGATACTCGGCGCCGATGTCGCCGCTTGGGGCGACATGCCGCGGCAGTTGGCGGCGCAAGGCTTTGTGGTGCTGGTTTTGCAAACCGGCCCGCTTACGCCGGCCCGACAAGTCGAGACGATGTTGCAGTCTCTGATCGCCTTGCCCACGGTGGACGCCGGTTTGATCGGCCTGGTTGGAGCAGCGCGCGCCGCCGATCTGGCCGCGCTCAGTTGCTCCGTAAACACGCTCTGCGACGCGCTGGCGCTCTTCAGTCCGCTCGCGCGCGATTCTCTCCTGAATGTCCTGCCGTCTTTGGGCCAGCGCCCTTTGTGGCTGGCCGCCGCAAGAAACGATGCCGAATCCTTGGGCGCGGCCGCAGCCTTGGCGAACGCGGCGCTTGGTTCGGTGCAATTTATTCAGGTGAGCGAAGGCCGGGGCGCAGAGCTTCTCGCAACCCAGCCAGAACTCGCGGAACAGATGGTCGAATGGTTCAAGGGTCAAATCAAAGAGAACAGTGCTCAAGCCGGCGCTCAAGAATGAAGCCGGCGGAATAGGGGAGGTGAGGGATTTCCAAGATATTGGAGTATTTTCAGGGGCGGGAAACTGCCATGCTCGACCAGCTTACCGAGATGGTGAAGCGCGAATCTTTCACGCGCGAGAAAGGCAGCGTCGACAAGCTGGTCGACTATATGGAAGAGCAATTCAAGCGCGCAAACGCGGATTCTGTGGAGCGCATTCCACAAACCGAGGTCGGCGATTTTCTGTTGGCACGCTGGAACGCGAACTGGCCGGGCAAACCTTATCTCTTTCTGGTCCATATCGACAGCGTCCACGCAATCGGCTCATTGGAATCAATGCCGATCCGCAGCGAGGCGGGCCGTTATTACGGTCCCGGCGCGCTCGATATGAAAGGCGGCGCCGTTATCGCGCTGGAGGCGATCCGCGCCCTTCAGCAATGGGGAGCGCTGCCCGAGCGTCCGATACATTTCTTGCTCACAACCGATGAAGAAATCGGCAGCCCTTTCAGTGAAGATCTGATCAAGTCGCAGGCGGCCGGGTGCGAACTAATCCTGGTCATGGAGCCGGCGACCAAAGAGGGCGCCATCAAGACCTGGCGCAAGGGCGGCGGCAAATACGAATTGACCGTTGAGGGCCGGGCCGCCCACGCCGGCATCGCGCCCCAGGAAGGCATCAACGCCATCATTGAATTCGCCCAGCAAGTCTTGGAAATCAACAAGCTGAACGATCTCAAACAGGGTACATCGGTTTCGATTACCTTGGTGGACGGCGGATCAGCCGGCAATGTCATCCCGGCTCTCGTTCGCGCCCATATCGACACGCGCGCGTTGACCCGGCAAGCCATGCGCGATCTCCACGAGGCGCTCACGAGCTTGTATCCGAAGATGCCGGGCGCAAAAGTCACCTGCGCGCGCGGCGCCCATCGACCGCCGATGGAAAGGCGCCCGGAGCTATTTGAGCGGGCTGCCGCCATCGGCGCAAAACATGGTCTCACGATTTATGAAGGCGGCACTGGCGGCGGCTCCGATGGCAATTTCACCGCCGCTATGGGCATCCCGACCCTGGACGGTCTTGGCGCGCACGGCGATGGCGCCCATGCCCCGCATGAACACATCATTGTCAACAGCCTGCCGCGCCAGGCTGCGCTGATAGCGGCCATTCTTATGGACTGGCATAAGACGGGTTAACAGACTGCTCAGTCTTCCGGCGAAATTCGGGGGATCAATCTGGTCTGCGCCCTATGCCTCGATTCTCTGGGCTGCTCGCTGCAGACGGCGGCCAATTCGCTTTAGTGGAAGCGACGACTATCATTTATGTTTTTATTAAGTAATTGAAGTCATCATTGCTGTATATGCGTGGTTTTACTGTCGCTGGCGGCAACTCTAATTCGATAAGGAGACAGAGACGCAACAGGAAAAGCATCTTTCTAACGTATACGGGACGTTCGCGCCAGTCAGCGGCATTAGGAATCCGCTTCGTCGGATGGTGTGAGAGATTGTGTCTACCAAGCGCGGCTTTCTTGCAAAATCCTTCGACGTCTCCAAGCAACTGCTCAACGACACCAAAATAGTGAGCTTTTACTTCATTACATACATGCAAAAGCATGTCTTCCAGCTTCGTTTTCTTGTCTCCCTTTAAATACCTGTAGTAAGCCTCTAGTGCTTGTGCCATATTCATGAATTTTGTTTCCGTGTCGTTATCATTTTGCAGATAAGCCTTTGAGAATTGTACGTAAACTGGCCACAGGTCGGCTGCCTTTTTCATCCAATTAGACAAATACTTGGCAAGATCATCTTTTATGTCGTCAAATGTGAATAGCATGTCGTGGTTATAAGTGTTTTTACGTTGCTCAGTGAATCCCGGAAGTTGGTAAAATATGTCCGTTACCATTTTCCCATCTGCGGTTTTTCCTTGTATATTGAAAGGAAAGTTGGGTTTACCTGCCGCCAAAGTCAACAAGTTGGGAAGATGAAGATATATTGAGAGGAAGTAATCGTCGAAATGAAGTTTATCTTTTGGACGTACTACAATTCGGGCTTCGCTGCGAAGAGTTCTGGTTGTAGAGGTGCGTTCTCTACGGTTAGCGAAACAGAAAATGATCTTATCTCCGCTATCGGTCAATTCTGCTTCAATGGGTGTGAAGTAGTCAAAGGCAAAGGCTCCATTTTCTTCATTGAATAGTTGCTGTCCCATCCATTCGTGTAAGTGAGTAAGACCAAACGTGATTTGAGAATAACTGAGCGATGATTCCTCGACAATTAGCTCTTCGGCGTCCGCAAACTGATGATTCATATGTATGTACGAAACTACCAATTCATATACTCGAAGATCCGGAACTGGATTGTGTTCACTGCTTACGTGACAACTTTTCAACGTAACTTGAGCTCCCGCCGCTACTCCGTAAATGACATCATATTTCCTTGAGAAATTGATGATTGGAGGGTGACTGTGGTCCGTGATCAATTCTGAAAGTTCGAGTCTGCCACCTTTTCCCGGATCAAATGACAACGTACCAACAAGCTTAGGACTTTCGTCGCCTGGCAGCCACCAAATGCCTCGGTGTTGAAAAGATTCCATGATGTTGTCCTTTAAAGTTGTTTCGATACTTCGATTGTCTATTGACTGGTCTTGGTGGCCTATAAGGGAATCGGTATTGGGCTTAAATCGACGTAGCGTTTCCAAACTTCGGGGCTCGACCCGAGGGCGGTACACTACAATTTTGCCGATATCGCGTTCATCATTATAATCTGACGTTGCATCTTATTGTGCCGGAATCCACAAAGAATATTTAATGGCACGAGACTACTATGAAGTGCTCGGCGTCTCACGAAGAGCGGATATTAGCGAGATCAAAAGCGCATATCGTCGGTTGGCGAAAAAATATCATCCGGATGTTAGCCAAGTCGTTGATGGTGAAGAAAGATTCAAGGAGATTAACGAAGCGTACAGAGTACTCTCTGATAGGCTCAAACGAGCTCGATACGATAGGACTGGAAGCGCCGATTTCACTAGCAGGGGAGGGGGAAACAGCACCGGACGGCGGAATGAGAAACGACGGAATTACAATACAAATACCAAGAGGAAGACACGGACTGAACAGAAGCCCGGCGATGAACAGAACAAAGACGGCGAACACGAGAAAAAAACGGAGTCGTCCGATCGGCAAGGACGTACGGAAGCGCCGGGGAGCGAAAACATGAGAAATGATTCGAGAATGTATCATGATGACAGTGAGAATGGTTCACGTACTGGTTCCCGCGACTATGTAAAGGGTTTTTTTGTCATAGCGTTTGTTGTGGTTGCCGTGCTGTTTTTTGCTTCGCCGCAGATCGCCAGCTTCTTTCTGAGCCTAAGCCGTGCCGCAAATCATACTGCGCATAACGAAATACTGGCATCATTTCAGGACCCGCGTCCAACTTATACGCTTCCGCCTACATATACGCCTCTGCCGACTCACACTCAATTGCCGACGCATACGCCTCTGCCTACCTATACGCCGCGGCCGACATACACTCCGTTTCCGACACCGACGCCTATCCCACTGGCCTTCGTAATCCAGCAGTTGGAGACCCAGGCACAGCTGGTGGTGGTTCAAAACGAAATCGCCATGCGCGATTTTCATGTCGGTGTTGATGATGGGATCTGCAGCCATGGCGCTGACTTTTCGGCCCACGGCGTCATTGAAGCAGGCATTGATTTTGCTGCCATTGACGAAGAACGTGTAACATTCGATTCTGACAAAGGAAGATATTTTTTGCAGTTGCCCGCGCCCGAATACACTAGCTGTCGCATAGAGTATATTCGCCAGGTAGAAAACACCTTTAGTCTCTGCAATCCTGACTGGGATCGAGCGCGCATTTTTGCCGAAGCGCAGACTATGACACGGTTTCTTAAGGAATCAGAAGAAGAAGGACTTCTACTTAACGCGGCAGAACAAAGCGCGGAGATTCTGGAGGACTTCGTCCGCACGTTGACTGGTAAGCCTGTCATCGTGGATTTCGACGAACGTGTTGGCAAACCTAAAATATCAGGTTCTTGCGTGCCTTCCGTTCCCGGTGAGTGGTACTTTGACGACACTGACCAACTCTGGACGAGAACAAGCAGCTAAACGCTGTACGCTGGATACACTAAATCTCGACGTAGCGTTTCCAGACTTCGGGGCCAGAACCCAATGCGATGACCAGGTAGCTGGTGCGCGGCGTCTTTGGTTCCCACAGGAGGCGCATGCCGGCGACATTGTGCAGCCGATTGCCCTTGCGGTGGTTGCAGCGGGCGCAGGCGCAGGCGGTGTTGGACCAGGTGTCCTTGCCGCCCAGGCAGCGCGGAATGACATGGTCAATTGTGAAATCGCGCTTGCTGAGGACTTTGCCCTTGAATTGCGCGCCGAGCTTGATGCCACAGTAGATGCAGGTATAGTTGTCGCGAACGAGAACGCCTTTGCGGCTCCAGTGGGATTTCCGGCGCGGGACGTTGACGTAGGACTTCAAGGCGATGACCGACGGGACCTCGAATTTTCTGCGTACCGTATTCAAATATTGCCCGGTCATCTCGACCGCAATGGCTTTGCCCGCGAACAGCAAATTGAACGCGCGCGGCACTGTGATCACAGAAAGCGGCTCCCAGGTGCTGCCATTGAGGAGCAAGACGCGATGCTGCAATACGCTCGCCCTCGACACGATTTGCTACGCCTCTCCACTTGTCCGAGCATCCCAACGCGCTAGGTCGACATTATTATATACCACGAATTTCGGCATTTGCCGAGTTCCCGGCTGCGCATGGCGCGGCCATTCTCGTCCGCTTTCGGCGGGGCATCTAATATGCCCGACGTGAACTGAAAAGCCTGTCCGGCGCGCTGCCGCGGCCCCGGCCCGGCTTCCGCGTCCGCGATCATCCGAGGTAGTTCGTGCTGGTAAAACCCGATATCTCTGATGACTTAATCATTGAGCGCCTTCGCGCCGCCTATGGCCTGGCCTCGCAATCCCTGGATTTTTTGCCGATCGGCAATGACGCCCGCGCCTGGTCATATTCCGTGAAGACCGCGGACCGCGACTATTTTCTCAAATTGCGCAAAGGCGGAATCAATCCTGCTGCGCTCGCCGCGCCAGACTATCTACGTCGCCTTGGCATCGACAGCGCGGTCGCGCCCCACGCCACAGAATCGGGCTGTTTGCACACAACGCTGGACGATTTCGCGTTGCTGCTCTATCCCTTCGTCGCCGGCAAATCGGAGTGGGATATGGCGCTCAGCGGCGATGAATGGCGGCGCTGGGGCGGTATCATGCGCGCGATTCACAATGCGCCAATCAAGCCGACGCTCGAGCAATCGGTTCCGCGCGAGGTGTTTGCCGAAAAATGGCTGGACAAACTCCAGGCCGTGGAAACAGCATTCGCCCAGGAAGCGTATGCGGGCGATATTGCCCAGGTCGTGGCCCGGCTCTGGCGGGAAAACGCGCATGAGATCGCGCTTGCCCGCAGCCGCTATCTGTCTCTTGGAGCGAAACTCGCCGCTGATCCACCTCCTTTTGTCCTCTGCCATGCTGATATTCATCGAGCCAACATCATCATTGACGCCGCCGGCGCGATTCGCATTGTTGATTGGGACGAAACGATTATCGCGCCTGCGGAACGCGATCTCATGTTCTTCCTGCACGATGGTCTCAGCCGGGCGGATACCGCCGCCTTTTTTGCTGGATACGGCGATGCGCCGATCAACTGGCTGGCGCTGGCCTACTACAAGTATGACTGGGCGCTGCAGGAATTCGCCGATTATGGCGAACGAGTCTTCCTCTTCTCTGACATCGGCGCGCCGGATTTGGCATTGGCCCGGCGCGCATTCGAAAGATTGTTTGCGCCCGACGATGTCGTCGAACGCGCGCGTCAGGCATACAAATGCTACATCGAGGCTTCCGGATCCGCGCTGTAATAGGCCAAGCGTCAGATAGCCGTTAAGGTAGACGGTTTGATTCTCTGTAGAATAGACAGAAGAAGAATCATACGCTGCCGGAGGCTGAATCCATGCGCCGTCGAACTCTTCTATTTTGTTTGATTCTGACCGTTTTTCTGGTGGGCGGACTGCCCGCGAGCGTCGCGCAGCGCGCCCGTCTTGGCTCGCTGCTAGTTATTGACGTTCAGCCACCGTCCGCGCGCCAGCTCGGGCTGAAAGACGCCGTGTCATTTCATCTGAATCGACGCGTCGATTGCGCGGATGCGCGGGCCGCGTTCAGTCTGTCGCCCGCCATCGCCGGTGAGCTGGCCTGCGACGGATATACGCTGACCTTCTCGCCTGCGGCCGCCTACGAGCGCGGCGCCACATATACTTTCGAATTGGCGCCGCCGCTAAACGCCATTGACGACGCGCCGCTTCTGGAAACGTTTCGCGCGACCTATCATAGCGCCGACTATTTGGAAGTCGTCGAGGCGCTGCCCGGGCCAGATGCCCAGCATGTATCGGTGAATTCGGCGATTACCGTCGTCTTTGACCGCCCGGTCGTGCCGCTCGCGCTGTCAACGGAAACTGAAGAATTGCCCCACCCACTAACTCTCGCGCCGGCGACCGCCGGAACCGGCGAATGGGTCAATAGCGCCATCTACATTTTCAAGCCGTCCGCGCCATTGCGGAGCGCGACCGAATACAGCGTGAGGGTGGCTGGCGATCTGGCAGGCGCGACCTTGTCAAGCGCAGTGGAGTGGTCATTCAAAACCGAGTCGCCCTCGATCACCTCCATTATTCCGCGGCCGCGCGCCGACGACCTCGCGCTGAATCCCAGGATTCATGTTCGCTTCAACCAGGCCCTGGACCGGCGCGCGATCGAGCGCGCGTTCTATTTCCAGGCGGGCCAGGAGCGAACGGCGCCGAAGATTGAGGGCAGCTTCGAGTGGGCGGAAGACAGCAAAGGCTTCGCCTTCGCGCCGGACGAGCGCTTGCAGCCCGAAACCGCGCACAAGGCCGGCTTTGATGCTTCGCTAGGGTTTAGAAGGGGCCCACAGAGTTGGACCTATACAACGGTTCCGCTGCCGGCAATTGAGTGGACCTACCCGGCGGATGGCGATGTCAACGTTGGCAGCGGCGGAATCTCCTTGCGTTTCGCCTCGCGGATGAACCTCGATTCGCTGCCGGAGCGCATCCACATCGAGCCGGCGCCCGCCGCCATCACGCGCGCTTACTACAGTCATTTTCACGACCGCTACGACCTCCACTTTGCTGCGCAGCCTTCGACCGAGTACCGGGTCCGCATCGAGCCGGGGATGGAAGACATCTATGGCAATGCCATCGGCGAAGCGCTGACCTTCAGTTTTACGAGCGCGCCCTTGCCTCCGAGCTTGCGCATGGAGGCACCCGGTCCGGTTGGCTTCTACAACGCCTACCGCGGGCCGACGCAGCTCTACGTCAACTATAGCGGTCTCAGCCGGGTTAATCTCGCGCTGCATCGCGTGCCGCTTCATGAATTTCTTCGGCTGCTATCCAATGTTCCCTACTGGGAGGACGCTCGCGTTGAAGATCCGCAAGAGACCGAGCTTCTGCGGCGCTGGACGCTTGCGCCCAATCTCGAAGAAAACACAACGCGCTACGAGTTGCTGAAGCTGGGCGACAGCGGGCCGGTATCCGATCAAGAGAGCGGAGGTCTCTCGCCCGGCGTCTATTTCCTCAAAATGTCTTCGCCCAGCCTGGAACGGGAGCGGACGCATTTCCTGAACGTCTCGACCGCTGTGCTGACTGTCAAGCATACGAGCGATCGCCTGACGATCTGGGCGCTTGACGTTGAGTCCGGCGCGCCCATTGTCGGCGAGCGCATCAGCATATACGGGCAGGATGGCGCCTTTCTGCGCGATGTGCGGACGGATGAGCGGGGCATCGCCCTGGCCGATATTCAATATACCCCCGAGATATTCACCGGCTTGACCGCCGTGCTGAACTCGAACGGGCATTTCGGCATTGCTTACAGCAATTGGACCGAGGGCATGGAACCATGGGACTTCGACAGCAATTATTCTCCCCAGCCGAGCGAGTTCGCAACTTATCTCTATACCGATCGGCCGGTGTACCGGACCGGGCAGCCGGTTTACTTCCGCGGCATCGTTCGCAGCAAGGATGATGTCGTTTACATGCCGGCGCCCTTCGAAACGATTCAGGCGACCCTGCGCGACAGCCGCGGTCAAGTCGTAGACAAGCGCGTTCTGCCAGTCAGCGATTTCGGCAGCTTCCATGTCCAGTTCGATATCGCGCCGCGCGCAGCGCTGGGGCGCTACTGGATTGCCATCGACATTCCCGACAGCCGCGGCGAGTATCGCCGGACCTACGACCGCATCAGATTTTTGGTTGCGGAGGTTCGCCTGCCCGAATTTCAGGTGAGCCTGAAGACCGAGCGCCCCGATATCGTTCAGGACGAGACTGCGACCTTCAAGTTGGCCGGCAAATACTTCGTTGGGGGTCCCGTATCGCAGGCCGAAACGAAATATAAGGTTCAAGCTCTGCCCTTCCGTTTCCATTTCACCGGTGACGGCGATTACGACTTTTCCCATCGCGGCAGCTACAGCGCCCGAACCCTTCGCGATGACTCCGCCCGAATCATCGCCGAAGGCGCGCTCCAGACCGACGCCGCCGGAGTCGCCCGCTTTGACCTCTCCGGCGACCTGCCGCATGACACCGGAAGCCAGCGCTGGCGCGTTGAAGCGGCGATAAGCGACGAAGCCGGTCAGGCGGTCTATGGCAATGCCGACCTGATCGTGCATCAGGGATTGCTCTATGTCGGCGCGCGCGCGCAGAATGATGTAGGGCGCGCCGGCCAGGACAGCGTCATCAAAATCATTGCCGTTGATTGGGACAGCCAACCGATTCCCAATCAGGCGATTGATGTGCAAGTGCTGAAACGCCGCTGGACGCGCAAGCAAGAGCAAGATATTGAGACCGGGCGCGCCATCTCGCTTTGGCAGGACGAAGAGATTCCAGTCACCGCTGGCAGCGTCACGACGGGCGCCAATGGCAAAGCGCAATTCAAATTTCAACCGCGGGACGGCGGCGTCTACGACATTGTCGTTGCCACGCGCGACAAGCTTGGCAATGTGATCAGCGCCTCCACCCGAACCTGGGTGTCTGGCTCGCGCCATGTCTCCTGGCGCCAAAATCAGGACCATTCAATTGAATTGATTCCAGCGCGCAAGCAGTACCGCATTGGCGATACAGCGGAGATACTGATCGCGTCGCCATTTCAAGGCGCGGCCCAGGCCCTCGTCAGCATTGAGCGCGGCGATGTGCTCAGTACGAAGCTGGTCGCGCTGGAGAGCAATTCCCATATCCACAAGTTTGAAATCCAGCCGAACCATGCGCCCAACATCTTCGTCAGCGTCTTCATCGTGAAACCCGCCGATGCCGATCACCCGGTGGCCAACTGGCGCATGGGCATAACAGAATTGCAGGTGGATCCGGAGCGAAAAGCCCTCAACATCGCGATTGAAGCCGATCCCGCCTGGGCCCAGCCGCAGGCCGAAGTCGCATTCCGCTTGCGGGTAACCAACTACAAGGGAGATCCAGTCCGGGCCGAGATCGGCCTCGCTTTGACCGATCTGGCGGCGCTTTCGCTGGGCGAGCCCAACAGCGGGCCCATTCTGAATGCCTTCTTCGGGCGGCAGTCTTTGTCGGTCCATACGTCCAGCGCGCTGCTGCACAATGCCGATTCCGTCACCGCCTCGGTCGTCCCGGTCACCGGAATACTTGAAGCGATGCATGATATGCCCGATTGCTGCATTGGCGGCGGTGGCGGTGGCTCGCCCATTCAGCCGACTGTTGCCACGCCGCGCAGCGAATTCCTTGAAACGCCCTATTGGAACCCAACCCTGCTGACAGACGACAGCGGCGAAGCGGTGGTTAAGGTCCGCCTGCCGGACAATCTCAGCACCTGGCGCCTGTCTGCGCGCGCTATCACGAAAGCGAGGGATGGCCGCTTCCTTGTGGGCGAGACGACCTTCGACTTGCCCAGCGCGCGCCATGTTCAATAGCCGCGCGCGCAGGAACTCCACTTCCCGGAGGTGAATGGATGCGGCGACGGCATGCTTTTCACGACCAGCGAATAAGGCGGGCTCAGCCTTCAACCATTTGGATGGCGGACCCTTCTTCTCCAACAAACACGCCGCAGGGGCCGCCCGCCTCGCTTTCACCCATGTCAACCTCTTCGCCGGCGAAGTTCAGCAGCGGATGATAAAACTCGCTGACCTTCTCCGCCTCGCCCATGACATAGTGGGCGATCAGGCTGCGGCGGAAGCGCGTCGCGCTTGAATTGGGGAAACTGCCATGAATCACCTTGCCGTTGAAGAAGACGACATCGCCGGGCTGCATGATGACCGGCGCCGGCCGGCTGTCCGGCGGCAAGGGTACCTCGTTGGCGCTGAAACTTTGTGAGAGATCGGCTTCAATCGGGCAAAGCCGGGGCAAATCATGCGTCCGCGGAACGATCTGCAGGCAGCCGTTCTCCTCATCGCAGGCGTCCACCGCCATCCAGGCCGCCAGGCAGGTCCCGGGCTCGACCCGCAAGGGCGTCTGGTCTTGATGCAGCGCCTGGCCACGCGCATGAGGCGGTTTGAAATAGAACATGGTCTGCGCGGCAAATGGCTCCCGGCCGAGCAGGGCGGTCGTCCAGGCGCGCAAGCGCTCGTCCAACAGCCAATCAAGCGAAAGCTTGTCAAATCGATGGGAATGGATGATGCGCGGAAAGGCCCTTAAGGGGTCGTCCTGGCCCAGCAAATGCGGGAGATCGCCGTCGAAACCATGCCCGGCCGCGTTCAGCGCCATAAAATGCGTCTTGATGCGCTCCACTTCTCCGGCTGAAAATAATGCCGGCACGACGACATAACCCTCGTCCCGGTATCGTTCCACTAGTCTTATAGTCATAGGGTTCCTCCCGATTCATAATACCTTTAACAGTTTGGGCGCCAGCTTAGTATAAGTGTAATAGAGAACAGGACTGGCGGCGAAATCCCACGCGCCGATGTGGCGGACGAATGTCCCGCGGAAACCGCGCTTGAATTGATAGACGCCCCACAGGGCGTCCGCTTCATCGAGGGTATCGGGCGCGCCCCACATATCATAAATATCATAGCCCTGCGCCTTGGCCCACTTGATCGCCTCCCATTGCAAAGCGTAATTCGGCATCCGCTTGCGCTCTTCGTTGGCCGACGCGCCATAAAAGTACCAGCACTTGCGGCCGAAGTGAAACAGGATGACATGGGCGATTGCCCGCCCGTCGTATTCAGCGATCAGGGCCTGGGCCAAACCGGCTCGCATGAATTTCTCCCAGGCGCTCCGGTAATAGGAAAAGGGCCGGATCAGGAATTTGTCCCGCTCCGCCGTGACCTGATAAAGCTGATAGAGCCGGGGGAGGTCATCCAGCGACGCCGCGCGGATCGTCACGCCCTGCTTGGCGGCGACGCGGATCTTGCGCCGGGTGTTGCCGCTTATCCCGGCCAGGATTTCGTCTTCAGAGGCGCTCAGATCAATCGTCAGGGTATTGCGGAATTGAACCTGCGCCGCCGAAAAGCGCCAGCCGCGGTCTGTCAGCAGCGCACTGATCCTGGCGCCGCGCTCCGGTCTGTCGTCGGCGGAACCCGGAATGCCAGTGGCGACGACGACATCCGGATCTATCTTGAGCCATACGACCCCCAATCCGCGCGCGCGCCGCTCCAATTGATGAAAGACCGCTTCCACCAGGTCCGCATCATCGTAATCCATCGCCGGCCCTTTGCTGACCACCATCGCCTTCAACGGACCGAGCCGACGGACGCCGATGCTGGCCATGGCAAGGGTCTCCGAACCGCGCTTGAAGGCCAGCCGTGCAGGCTGCCAGCCAGCGGTCTCACCCTTGAATTCCCCCCAGTCCCAGGTCTGCAAGATATGCGCCCGGGGAAGCTGCCGCAGCGTGTCATTCCAGCGTTCGCGCTCTCCGACTTCGACAAGCGAAAGGATGGTGCTTTGCCTTTCCTCTTTTAGTGGCGGAGCCGGAGCGCGGCGCGATAACCGGCATAAATCAGCGGATTGCCGGCCCTGTCCCAGGCGCCGGCCGATCGCCGGAGATTACCGCCCCAGCCGCGCTTGAAGCCGTAAACGCCCCAGAGTCCATCGCTGCGATCCCGGAACTGTGCTTCCAGGGTCGTCTCGTCATAGTCGGGTACGCCCCAGAGGTCATAATATTGGCAGCCGCGCTCCTTCGCCCATTGGATTGCCGCCCACTGGATGCCATAGCTGGCGTAAAGATTGCCCTTGGCCCGCGATGATGCGCCATAGAGATACCAGGCGGTATCACCCAATGCGAACACCATAATCGCCGCCAGCAATTCGCCCGCATGTTGCGCCAAAAGGAGAGCGCCATACTGTGGTATGAAGAGCTCAAAAACCGTCTCGAAATAGGCGGCATTGTGGACGCCAAAAGCGTTTCGCTCCCCGGTTTGCCGCATGAGGCGGTTGAAGGAAGCCAAGTCGCCGTCGCTCCCTCGCCTGTACTCAATCTCGCTTCGGAGGCTCTTGCGGATCTTGCGGCGCGTGCCCTGGCTCATCCGGCGCATGATTTCATCGTCAGCATCGCCGATATCTATGACCAGTGTACGCCGCGGTTGCACCGTCTGCCGGCTGGGCTCAAAGCCCGCGCTCTCGAGGCCCATCTCCTCGGCCGAGCGCAAGCGACCCGGCTCAACCTTAAGCAGCGCGGCCTTCGTCTCCGCCTGGATCGCGTCCCAGAGCTGGGCATAGCCCGCCGCGTCCGGCGCGTAACCGCCCATCGGCACATAAGCCATCTTCCCCAGCCGCAGTGGCAAAGGTTTCATAAGGACGAGGGCGCCGGCCTGAATTGCGCCGGGCTCGCCAAGCGCGATAGTCCGCGCCTCCCAAGCAAATCGAGACTTGAGATCGCCCCAGCGCTGAAGCTGCAGCAGATGCGCGCGCGGCTGCGCCGATACGAAATCATCCCAGGCGTCCGCGCTGGGATTGATCACGCGCGCTGGCGGAGCTTTCCGCCGCATTACGAAAGTCATTGCATCGACACCGTATATGCCCAATCGCCTTCATCATACCAGTATTCAGCGCGATCAACGTTGCGCGGAGCCATCATGTTGGGGTCGCAAGCCCGCAATAACGCGCCGGCGAAAGGCCGCCTTCAGATGCAAATCGGCTGCCAATCTTCCGTTGCACAAGCCCAATCCCCCTGCTATACTACTGCCGTTTGTGATAAATGGCGCAAACTGGCTTGCGGTGACTTGCGTTGTGATTGAAGATTGCCGACAATACCGGCTGCCGATATCGGGCGACAGACTCGCGGGTTGCGCCTTGCGCATGCCTGCCAGGGCCGGCTGTCGGATAGAGAATTCTAGGGTGCGGCGCCGATGAATGTATTAAACGAATGGGCCTTTATCGGCATATTCGCCGTCATGGCGCCAGTCTTCCCAGCGCTGCCCATAGTAATCGCCTGGCTCTTCCGCCCGCGGAAGCCAAATGCGCTCAAGAGTTCCACCTATGAATGCGGCGTAGAAACCATCGGCGACACCTGGGTGCAGTTTCGAGTTCAATACTATATCTATGGTCTGATCTTTCTCGTCTTTGATGTTGAAATGGTGTTCTTGTTCCCTTGGGCGGTCGCCTATAACGAGATGAGCCTGTTCGGTTTTGTAGCGGGTTTCCTTTTTATTTTCTTGCTGACGGACGCGCTGTTTTACGCCTGGAAGAAAAACGCGCTGGATTGGAAATAGGCGCGGGCGGGAGACGACGATGGACGAACTTTGTACCGGCTTATGCAGTGTGCTGGTCGAGGCCGGCGCCGATGCCGGCTTGGCGCAGTTTTTGTCCCTGCTGGTCGGTGTTCTCCTGGTTAGCGGCGTTCCGCTGATTACCGTCATCCTGCTCATCTGGATCGAGCGCAAGGTGGCGGCGCGTATCCAGGACCGCATCGGGCCGAATCGCGTCGGACCCGTTGGACTGCTTCAGACCATCGCCGACATGATCAAGCTCTTGAGCAAAGAAGACATTACGCCCGCCGCCGCGGACCGCGTCCTCTATAATGCGGCGCCGCTTGTCTCTTTCGCTTCGGTTGTTCTTATTTGGGCGGTCATTCCCTTTACGCCTTTCCATTACGGCGTAGACCTGGAGATCGGCGCCTTGTATTTTGTGGCGATCGCCTCTTTCGGCGCCTTGGCCATCATGGTCGCCGGCTGGGCCAGCAACAACAAGTACGCGCTTCTCGGCGCCTTCCGCGTCGTCTCGCTTTTGGTGAGCTACGAAGTGCCACTGGTCTTTGCTTTGCTCCTTCCCGTTCTGCTGGCTGGCAGCATGAGCTTGCTCGATATCGTCAACGCCCAAACCGGCATGTGGTTTGTCGCGCTTTCGCCATTGGCCTTTGTCATCTTCTATATCTCTTCGCAAGCTGAGACCGGCCGCGCCCCTTTCGACTTGATCGAAGCGGAATCCGAGTTGGTGGCCGGGTTCAACATTGAATATTCCGGAATGAAATTCGGCATGTTCTTCGCCGCCGAATTCCTGCATGTATTCACGAATGGCATCCTGATGGCCTTGCTCTTCTTCGGCGGCTGGATGGGCCCGCTCTATTACGAGTCTCCCTTGATTGCTTTCGCCTGGCTGGGCGCGAAAGGCGGCTTGATTTATTTCACCACGCTCTGGCTGCGCAACACCGTCCCGCGCCTCCGCATAGACCAGATCATGGCATTTAATTGGAAGTTCCTGGTGCCGCTCTCGATTGCCAACGTGATCCTCATTTCGCTTGCGCTGAAGATCATGCAGGAGCTGGGATGGGCGCCGCGGGACTTGATGGGCGCGAGTTTCGGCCAGATGCTGCCGACCACCTTCATTCTCCTTGTTATCAATGGCTTCATGATTCTGTATTTACTCGGCATGATGCGCAAGCGGGGCCGGGAAGCCCGACGCGAATCGCAGATTGCTCAAGCGTCCTTGGCCCAAGCGGCGGCGGATTAGGAGAGCCGCGACATGGAATTGAACGCCATCACAATCGGATTTGTCGTCTTCACGATCTTCACCCTTGGCGGCGGCATCGGCGTCGTAACAACGCGCAACCTGTTCCAGGGCACAATCTGGCTCATGGTCAGTCTTTTTGGCGTCGCTGGATATTTTGTCTTGCTCAGCGCGCCTTTTCTGGCGGCGGTGCAAGTGCTGGTTTATATCGGCGCTATCGCCATATTGATCACATTCGCCGTAATGCTCACGCGCAGCGTCACGCGCATTAAAGAGCGCTACATCCGCATTCTTCCCAGTTTCATCGTCTCGCTCGCTCTTTTTTTGATTTTGCTTTTTGGCGTGACCGTGCCGATCTTCAGCGGGCATCTGCCGGAATCCGCGCCTGAATACGTCGCTTCCACGCGCGACCTGGGCGCGGCGCTGGTGGATGAGAACGGTTACGTCGTGCCTTTCTTGCTGGCGTCGGTCTTGTTGACGGCCGCGATGATCGGGGCTATCTTCATCGCCCGCGACGAGAGCGCGTAGGGAGGGTGGCGAGCATGGCGCCTCTCTGGATGTATCTGGCGGTCGCCGCGGCTCTGTTTTCGCTCGGTGTCTTCGGCGTCCTGGCGCGGCGCAACGCGGTCGCGGTGCTGATGTCCGTGGAATTGATGCTGAACGCGGTCAACATCAATCTGGTCGCCTTTTGGCGCTACAGCGAAACCGGCACCGACCTGCTGCTCAATGGCTATGCCTTCACTGCTTTTGTGCTCATTGTGGCGGCGGCGGAAGCGGCGGTTGGTCTGGCGATTATCATCACGGTCTATCGCAATCGGCGCTCGGTCATCCCGGAAGAAGCCCGAGCGCTGAAAGGATAAGAGCCGCCTATGGAAGTCTTCAACGATCCAAACGCGCTGCCCTGGCTGATCCCGGCCGGTCCCTTGCTGGCCTTCTTGATCATCACGCTGCTGACCAACAAGTCGAAGCTGGCGCCGGCCAGCGACCAGCGCGAATATGGCGGTCATCATCCCGATTACGATGGCATGCTGGTTCCGGTTGTCGCGCGCTACAGCCGCGTCGTCAGTGTCTTCATCGGCTTGGCCGGCGTGATCGCGGCGCTGATCATCAGTTGGATGACGCTTTACAACGCCTCGCAATTGCATCACATCGGGCAAGAGGCGCTCGCGAGCAGCTTCGTCTGGATGGACACCGGCGCTACCGCCTTTCACATGGGCGTCCTGGTTGATCCCGCGACTGTCATTATGCTGGTGATGGTGCCAATCGCCACTCTCATGATCTTCATTTATTCCATCGGCTATATGGCGCATGACCCGCGTCAAGCCCGCTTCTTCGCGCTCATCTCGCTTTTTGCCGGCGCTATGCTGACCCTTGTCGTGGCCGACAATGTGCTGCTGTTCTTTGTCGGTTGGGAAATCATGGGCGTTTGCTCCTATATGCTCATCGGCTTCTGGTTCGAGAAAGAGAGCGCATACAAAGCGGCGATCAAAGCCTTCACAACCACGCGCATCGCCGATGTCGTTATGCTGCTTGGCATCGCTTATCTCTACAGCATCACAGGCACACTGAGCTTCCGCGAGATCATGTACAACCCGGCGGCTCTGGACAGCCTGGCGACGACGGCGCCGATCATATTCGGCGGTTGGACGGTAAGCGCCGCCAGCATCATCGGCATCTTCCTCATCATCGGCACGGTCGGCAAATCGGCGCAGTTCCCGCTGCATGTCTGGCTGCCCGACGCCATGGAAGGTCCGACCCCGGTCAGCGCCATGATTCACGCCGCCGCCATGGTCTCGGCCGGCATATTCTCGCTAATCCGCCTCTATCCGCTTTTTGCCGCCGGCGGCGACCCCCATCACGGCATCTTGACCGAACCGCTTGCGTTCATGGCTGTTGTCGGCGCCTTCACTGCACTGCTGGCCGCCACCATGGCGGTGGCGCAAAATGATGTCAAAGCAGTTCTGGCCTATTCGACCATTTCCCAACTTGGATTCATGATGGCGGCGCTTGGAATCGGCGCCTATGTTGCGGCTGCCTTTCATCTCATCACGCACGCCTTCTTCAAAGCCCTGCTCTTTATGGCGGCCGGCTCGGTCATCCATGGCATGGAACATGGCGAGCATCACGTCCACGAGCATAGTCATGATCTTGCCTCCCCCCATCCCGATGGGGGGACCGAGGGGGGTTCGCACTTCGATCCGCAGGATATGCGCAATATGGGCGGCCTGCGCAAGACCATGCCCGTGACCTTCTGGACATTCCTGATCGGCGGCTTGTCGCTTTCCGGTTTGCCCATCGTCACCGCCGGCTTTTGGTCCAAAGACGAGATCCTGGCCGATGCCTGGCTGGTGTTGGACAAATATGGCAGCGGCGCCCATGCCCTGGTCTTTGTGTTGCTGGCGCTCGCCGCATTTATGACCGCCTTTTATACCATGCGCCAAATCTCACTGACCTTCGGCGGCGAAGCGCGCAGCGAAGCGGCCAAACACGCCAATCTGGGGCAGGGCGTCATCAGCTTCACGATGACGCTCCCGCTGCTGATCCTGGCGGTATTTGCGATTGCCGCCGGTTTCGTTGGCGTGCCGACGGACTTCCCCATTCTCGGCCCCATCTTCTCGCCGGAATACAACGCCTTCCACCATCTGGTGATAGAGGCGCTGCCCTTGCCAGAAGCGACCGCCGCCTACAGCTCGCTGCCGGATTATCATCCACATGCGCCGCCCTTCAACATTGTGCCTGTCGCGACCTCGATTGTGGTCGCGCTGCTGGGGCTTTGGCTGGGCTGGCTGACCTACTGGCGCAAGCCGCTTAAAGCTGGCCAGAAAGATCCGCTGGAAGACGCGCTCGGCCCGCTGCATCCGGTTCTGCAGAATCGATATTATCTCGACGACCTCTATGAGCGGGTATTTGTAAAGCCGTCGCAATGGCTGGGCCTGCAGGTCATCGCCTTCTTGGACCGCGGCATCATCGACGCTTTCTTGCACTTGATTGCGCGCATCTCGACCTGGCTGGGCGATCTAATCAAGGTGCTCAATCTTTGGCTGATTGATGGCGTCGGCGATGGCATTCCAATTGCGATTTTCAACATCGGCGGCTGGCTGCGGCGCATGCAGAGCGGACGCGTGCAGTTGTATCTGCTCCTAGTCCTGGCCGCGGCGGTTGTCATCGGCATCGTCCTCGTTCTATCGGCGGGCGCCTAAGTGGGGGACGCATTCATGATTGACGTTTTTGGGATAGACGCGCTCTCGGTATTGGTCTTCGGGCCGGCGCTCAGCGCATTCATCGTGGCGTCGCTCGCCTCCCTGGCGCCCAGCAAGCAACTCGGGCGCTGGGTCGCTCTGGCGCTATCGCTGCTGCTGGCGCTGCTGTCCATCAAGGTCTTCGCCGATTATCAGGTGGCGGGATTGGCCATCGGCGACGAACAATTCATCGTGACACAGGACTCCCCCTGGTTCGAGGCGCTTGGCGCGCGCTGGACGCTCGGCATAGACGGGATCAGCGCGGTCATGGTGCTGCTGACCGGGATCTTGACGCCTTTGGCCATCCTGGCGAGCTGGAATATCGAAGACCGCTCGAATATGCACCTGGCGCTGCTGCTGCTCTTCGAAACCGGCAGCATGGGCGTGTTTGTGGCGATGGACCTGATGGTCTTCTTCCTCTTTTACGAACTGACGCTGGTGCCGATGTATTTCTTGATCAACCAGTGGGGCAGCCTGCCCAAATCCGGCGTCAAATTCAGCGGTCGCTTCTACGCTTCGACCAAATTCATGATCTATTCTTTCGGCGGCACGCTGGGCATGCTGCTGGCGACGCAGCTTATCGGCTGGTCGTCGGGAACCTATAACATGGCGGATCTCACCGCGACCTGGCCGCTCTTCCGGCAGGGCGAGGCCCTGCTCGGCATCGACGTCAGCGCGGTTAAGGCTTTGGCATTCGCCGGCTTTTTTGTCGCCTTCTGCATCAAAGTGCCGATTTGGCCCTTCCATACCTGGCTGCCCGATGCCCACGGCGAGGCGCCGACCGCCGGCTCCATGCTGCTGGCCGGCATCATGCTGAAGCTGGGCGCATACGGATTCATCCGGCTTGTTATTCCGCTCTTCCCCGAAGTTTGGCTTGCTGAGGTGGTCATCATAGGCGTCAATGTCGCGACCTGTTTCGCCATCCTTTCGGTGGTCGGCATTGTGCTAGGCGCTTTCGCCGCCTTCGGCCAGAGCGATATCAAACGCCTGGTCGCCTATAGTTCGGTCAACCACATGGGATTTGTCGGTATCGGTATCGCCGTGTTGGCGCAGACCTACGCTCAAATCTGGTCCGGCAGCGATCCAAACGCCGATGTGCAGACCGCCATTCTCGCGGCCAACGGCACAGTCTTACAGATGTTCAATCACGGGCTCAGTTCAGCGGGCATGTTTTTGCTGGCCGGAGCGCTCTATCACAAGACGCATACGCGCGAACTTTCGGATTATGGCGGTCTCTGGGTCAAGGCGCCGGTGTTCGGGGGGATCCTGCTCTTCACCAGCTTCGCCAGCCTGGGCTTGCCCGGCCTCAATGGATTTGTCAGCGAATTTCTGATTGTGCGCGGCGCCTGGCCGGTTTACACCGCGCTGACAGCAATCGCCATGATCGGCTTGCTCTTTACCGGCGGCTACATCCTCAAGGGCATACGCGCTGTGCTGCATGGTCCCTTCAATATGCGCTGGCGCGATTATAACCTGGAACTAACGCCGGCCGAATTGCTCGCCATTGCGCCACTGCTCGTTCTTATGCTGTTGACTGGCGTGTATCCGAATTGGATCCTGCCCATAATCAATACCACGGTCTCGGCCATTTTCGCCGGTTTGGCGAGCTAGGAACCCGCAAATGGTATCAACCGGCTTTTCAGTCCTCACCGCCATTATCTTCATTCCCATTATTGCGGGTGTGGTCATCCTCTTCCTGGATCGGAAGAATCGAGATCTGGTTCGGGGCATCGGCGTTACGGCGGCATCGGCGGCGCTGGCGCTTTCACTCGCCGTGTTCTTCGGTTACGACAACTACGTCAAGCAAGCCGGCGGTTTGCTGGAAACACAGGCGGCAATGCTGGCGTCGGGCGCGGAACTCAGCGGGACGCAGATGTTCGTTGACGCGCTCGCCTTTGAACAGCGCGTTGTCTGGGTCGAATCGCTTGGCATCGCCTATCATGTCGGCGTTGACGGCGTTTCCGCGCCTATGGTTCTGTTGACCGGCATGGTGGCGGTCGCGGGTGTGCTCATCTCCTGGAACATTCAAGATCGCCTGCGCGAATTCATGGCCGTGTTCATGTTTCTGGTCGCCGGTGTCTTCGGTGTTTTCATCGCTGTCGATCTCTTTATGCTTTTCTTTTTCTACGAACTGGCGATTTTTCCTATGTATTTGCTCATCGCCGGTTGGGGCTGGGTCAAGCTGCGCGAATACGCCGCCATGAAGCTGACCCTTTACATTCTGGTCGGCTCAGTTTTTGCCTTGGTTGGCGCGGTGGCGATGTATTTCGCCGCGGGCGATTATTTTTCCGGAGCCGGCGCTGATGTTCTGAGGGTGGCGGTTGACGGCGGCATCTTGCCGCCCGATAGCGGCGCCTACAGCTGGAGCATCGTTCATCTGACCTTGGCGGCCGAAAACGGCGCCTTCGCCATTGACATCCTCGGCATTGCCGGGCTGAACTTCGCCAAGTTCTGGTTCCCCTTCATGTTCCTGGGCTTCGGCGTGCTCGCCGGCGTATTCCCCTTCCACAACTGGTCGCCCGACGGTCATGTCGCGGCGCCAACCGCCGTCTCCATGATTCACGCCGGCGTCCTGATGAAAGTGGGCGCTTTCGCCGCCTTGCGTTGCGGCATGCAGCTATTGCCAGAAGGCGCGGATACGCATCTGCCCTGGATGGTCTTTTTGACTTTGATCAATGTCGTATATGGCGCGCTGATCGCATTCCGCCAGCGCGACTTCAAATATGTCATCGGTTTCTCTTCGGTCAGCCACATGGGCTTGGTGAGCATGGGCTGGGCGACGATGAACCAGACCGGCATGACCGGCGCCGGCATCCAGATGTTCAGCCATGGCGCCATGACGGCGCTCTTCTTCGGTGTGGTGGGCATGGTCTATGACCGCGCCCATACACGCGATATTCCGAGCCTGGGCGGCTTCATGAAGGTAATGCCCTGGGTCGGCATCGCCTTTGTCATCGGCGGTCTCACCAGCATGGGCATGCCCGGGCTTAGCGGTTTCATCGCTGAATTCCCGATCTTCCAGGGGATGTGGGCCGCATCCGAACAAATCACGCTCCAACTCGGCGGCTTCCAGCTCAGCAACTACTATAGCGTCCTGGTCGTGATTGCGGCTTTGGGCATCGTCATCACGGCCGCTTATGTGCTCCGTGTGGCCGGGCAGGTGTTTTTCGGCGAGTTTGACGCGGAGCGTTTTCATGATGTCGGGAATATTGAGATGACCGATCGCATCGTGTTGATCATCCTGGGCGCGCCGCTCATCATCCTAGGCTTGTACCCGCCGATCATGGCGCCGATGATCGAATCCGGCATCCGACCCCTTATCGCCTTGCTGGGAGGTGGCTAGATGGAATTTGATCTCTGGGCGCAGCTGCCATCCGTCTTGCCAGAGGTCGGCCTGACGACATTGGCCATCGTCGTGCTCTTCGCTGATATCTATGGTTCGCCCGCGGCGCGGCGGCAGGTCGGAACGCTTTCGGCCATTGGCATGACGCTGCTCGCGCTGACGCCCTTGATCTGGCAGCCCGATCCCGCTCTGTTTGAATATGGCGTATTGCTCTGGGGCGGCATGGTCAACTATGACCCGCTCTCGCAGATCTTCAAAGTGATGCTCCTGTTGGCGGGGGCGGTGACATGCCTGATGGCGGCCGGCGAAAAAGGCGTCGGCGACAAAGGCGAATTCTATCTTATTGTCATTGTGGCGACGCTCGGCGGCCTGATGATGTCCAGCGCCAGCGATCTGATCCTGGTATTCGTGGCGCTTGAGACCTTGTCGATTCCGCTATATATGCTGGCCAGCTTCCGCCGCGGCGATCAACGCTCCGCAGAAAGCGGCATGAAGTATTTCTTATATGGCGCCTTTGCTTCGGCGATCATGCTATTCGGCTTCAGCCTGCTTTATGGCTTCACCGGCACGACAAATCTCGCCGGCATCGCCACTGCCTTGGGCGCTGGACCGGGCGACAATCTGATCGCCGTGATGACCGCGCTGGTCATGGTGGTGGTCGGCTTCGGTTTCAAAATCAGCGCCGTCCCCTTCCACTTCTGGACGCCCGATGTCTATGAAGGCGCGCCGACGCCCGTCACCGCATTCGTCAGCGTGTCAAGTAAAGCGGCAAGCTTTGCCTTGCTTCTTCGATTCTTGACCGCCGTCTTCCCGGCGGACTTGCTCATCGCCGGCGTCGTGATTCAGGACTTCTGGGTCAACTTGCTGGTGGTCGTCTCGGTCGTCAGCATGACGCTGGGCAATGTCGTCGCCTTGCGTCAGAGCAATATCAAGCGGCTTCTGGCTTATTCATCCATTGCCCAAGCCGGCTACACGCTGATCGGCGTCGCCGCCTTGCAAGGCCTGAATGACAGCCTTGCAGTGGCATCGGTCAGCTTCTACATGTTTATGTATATCTTCACCAATCTGTTGGTCTTCGGCGGCGTCATTCTGTTCATCTCGGCAACCGATAGCGAAGAAATCAGTGACTTGGCCGGTTTGAACCGCCGCAGTCCCTGGTTGGCGCTTTTCATCACCGTCGGCTTGCTCTCCCTGGGCGGGATACCGCCGACGGCGGGGTTTTTCGGCAAGTTCTTCCTGTTTCAGGCGGCGGTCAACGCCAACCTGGTCGGTCTGGCTTTAATCGCCGTGACCAACGCCATCATCGCGCTCTACTATTATCTGGTGGTAATCAAAGTGATGTATGTCGATGTCGGCCCGGATGACGACAAACCGATTGTGTTGCCGCGCAATTACGCCTGGTCGTTGGGCATTACGACGCTGGTAGTCGTGCTTCTGGGCACGATTGCCGTCACGCCAATTTACGATTGGGCGGCTTTGGGCGCGGCCGGCTTATAATCGCTGTAGCGAGAGCAATTCGTTTGTGATAAAATTCTCGAAGTTTGCCGATGGAGCGTGTCGGCCGGTTGAAATTTGACGACAAGACATGCAATGAATGAAACCCGATAACAATCCCCTGTCCACCTACGGGCTTGTGGCGGGGGTCGTTGGGCAAGTGGGCTGTTTGGTCCTGCTCGTTATCCTGGGAACGCTGTTGCTTGGCTTGGCTTTGGACGAAGCGCTTGGGACGCGCCCTACATTCATACTGGCGATGCTGCTGGCGAGCGTACCCATCAATCTCGCGGCGATCTATTTTTATACGCGCTACAAAGCCAAACAGCTTCTAGGCGCCTCAGGACAGAAGAAGGAGGAAGATATTAGTGAATAGCTTTTGGAACGGAAAACGCCGTTTCGTCGCCTTGCTCATGTTCCTCGCCGGCGTCTTTGTCGCGCTGCGCGTGCCTCCGGTTATCCCGTTCATCCAGCTGCCCGGCGAGAATTTCCCGGCCGGTTTCAATGTGCCCTTCACCGATATTCGCCTGACGAATACCTTTGTCGGGTCGGTCATTGTCTGGATCTTGCTGTTGCTCTTCGTGGTTTACGTCTCGCGGCGTCGGCCGAAAGATGGCAACGAAGTGCCGACCGGTGGCTTCTATTACCTGTTTGAAGTCCTCTTTGAGGGTTTGATGGGTTTTGTCGGCGGCATTGCCGGCGGCCGGCACTTCCGTCTCATCTTCAACATGTTCATGACCATCTTTCTTGTTGTGCTTCTCGCCAACTGGATGGAGCTCATTCCCGGTGTGGATACCATCGGTTTCATCCACGCGCACACCAAAGAAAAATATGATGCGCAAACGGGCGAGTACAAGGTCATCACAACAGACGGCTACGAGATTTATCAGGGCTTCCTCGGCATCTCCTACGTCAACGGACAGTGCGACTGGATTAGCCCGGCCGATGAGGCGGCCGCTGACCAAGCGGCGCTGGTCGCTGCGGAAATGGCCGCGCTGAATGCCGAGCAGGAGTTGGAAGTGAAAGCCGCCTACGCCCGTTACCAGGCGGAACATGACGACCATAGCGAAGGCGACCAGGCTGAAGCGGCAGGCGGCGGACATGGCGACGACCACGGCGAAGCCGCCGGGGAAAGCGATCAGGTTGCCGATGCGTATAATGAACCGCTAGCCGCGCGCGAAGCTGAAAAGAGCGCGCGCGCCGATCGCGGATGTTATACCGGCGTCGGTCCCGCGCCCTGGGCGGATGACGGCGCCGAAGACGCGCAGGCGGACGACAAGAAGCGCGATATCCCGCTGCATCCCGATCCCCGCAGCGAAGAAGCGAAACTCGTGCCTTGGGTTGTATTGCCATTTGTTCGCGTCCCTTCGACCGACTTGAACATGACCTTGACCCTGGCGCTAATCTCTTTCGTCATGATTCAGTACATCGGTTTCAAAGCGCTGGGCATCGGTTATCTCACGAAGTTCTTCAACTTCGGCACGCTCTTCAAATCGCCTCTGGGCGGTATCGACGTGGCGGTCGGGCTTTTGGAGTTGATCGGCGACTTCGCCAAGATCCTTTCGTTCAGCTTCCGTCTTCTGGGCAATATCTTCGCCGGTTCAATCCTGCTCTTTGTCATGAGCTTCCTGGTTCCGATTTTGCCTTGGCCCTTCTTCATCCTGGAATTCTTCGTCGGTGTGATACAGGCTCTGGTATTTGCCCTGTTGACCGCCATATTCATGAACCTGGCGACGATCAGCCACCATCACGATGATGAGCACGATCACGCCGACGCGCATTAAATCGATAACTGGCAGACAATAACAGCTTGACTGGAGGAAACATCAATGGATCCACAATCTACGATAGTCTTGGGTAAAGCGATAGGCGCCGGCTTGGCCATGATTGGCGCCGCTGGCGGTGGCATCGGCATCGGTCTTTCGGTCGGTGGCGCGGTCATGGCGATGGGGCGCAATCCGGATCATACCGCCACGATTCAGACGAACATGATCCTGGGCGTCGCCTTTGCCGAAGCGGTCGCCATTTACGCCCTGGTTGTATCGCTGATTATCCTCTTCGTACTCAGTTAGCCTGAGCCGGGGACGTATAGGAGCTAATCATGAGCGTACTTGATAACCTTGGCATCAATCCGGGTTTGATGCTGATTTGGGCAATCGCCTTCATCGTTCTCTATACCGTGCTGACGCGTTTCATCTATGATCCGCTGACGAATGTATTGAATGAAAGGCGCAATCGCATCGCCAAAGGCCTTGAAGATGCGGCGGCGGCGGCCCGCGCGCGGGAGAATGCCGAAGCCGATGCGGAAAAGATTCTGGCGCAAGCGCGCAGCGAAGCGCAGAAGGTGATCGATGAATCGCGCGGACGCGGCGAAGAAGTCGCCGGGACCATCGAACAGGAAGCGCGTCAAGAAGCGGCGCGTATCCAATACGACGCGCAGAACGAGGCGGTCGCCATCCGCAACACCGAATTGGGAAACTTGCGCGAGCAGGTTCTTAATATCTCGGTCGCCGTAGCCAGCCGCATTCTGGACGAGAATATCAGCAAGACGAAGCAGAAGGCGCTGGTCAACGGCTTTATCGCAGACCTGCCGGAGGGCGCCAAAGGCTTGGGCGGCAGCGTCGAAGTCGTTAGCGCCATGCCCTTGACCGAGGCCGAACAAGGCAAGATCAGTTCCGAAGTCGGCGCCGACGAAGCGGAGTTCACCGTCGATCCTTCAATTCTAGGTGGATTGATCGTGCGCTGGTCGGGCGGCATGGTGGACGGCAGCGTTCGCTCTCAACTCAATGAGTTGGCGCGCAGTTTGAACTAACTCTTCAATCACAAGACAATTCTCGCGGGCGCGTTGGATGACCTCCAGCGCGCTTTTGTTTGTCATCAGCTGCGGACTGTGCTTGAATAAGCTTGATAAGCAACGTAATCGAGGATCGATCGAATCACGATGGCCAAAACACTGAAGGGCTTGCTTGATGCGATTCCTTTGGATCAAATCCTGGAGACGGACGGGAACCTCTCAGCCGCTGTCAGCGCCCCGGTCGTCGAAGCCAGCCAGGACGTCCAGCCCGGCGGCCTCTTTGTGGCGCGGGCCGGCCGCTCGATCGACGGCCATCGCTACATCCCCGATGCCATCGCCGCTGGCGCCGCCGCCATCGTCGGCGAAACGGAACAGCTGGGGATTCCCGTCCCCTATGTGCGCGTTCGTAACGCCAGCCAGATCCTGGGTCTTCTGGCGGCGGCCTACCACGACTTCCCCTCGCGCAAGCTGGCCATCATCGGCGTGACCGGCACCGATGGCAAGACGACCACCTGCCACTTGCTGCACAGCATCTTGAAACGCGCCGCCGGCCTGCGACCCGGCTACATCAGCACGATTTCCGCCGATATCGGCGGCGAGATAGCGCCGACCGGCCTGCACATCACGACGCCGGGCGCGCCAAAGATTCAGGCTTACCTGGCGAGAATGGTCGCGGCCGGCATCACACACTGCATCCTTGAGGCGACCAGTCACGGTCTGGCGCAGGCGCGGCTGAACGGCGTCGAATTCGATCTGGCGCTGCTGACCAATGTCATGCACGAACACCTGGATTTCCACGGCAGTTGGGAAGACTACCGCGATGCCAAAGCGCTTCTGTTCAAGATGCTGTCCCGCTCCTGGCGCAAGCCGAATCTTCCCAAGTTGTCGGTTATCAACGCCGATGACCCATCGGCGGGTTATTTCGCTCGGATTCCAGCCGACCGCGTCCTGCGTTACGGGCTTGCCGAGGCAGCCGACTTCCGCGCCGAAGACATTGCGCATCAGCCCAACGCTACCGTTTTCAGCGTGGCGGGCAGGCAGATCGCGCTGCCGCTCATCGGCGAATTCAACATCGCGAACGCCCTGGCGGCGATTGCCGCAGCGCGCGCTCTCGACGTCGAATGGCCCGCTATCGTCGCGGGCGTCAAGGCCGTGGAGCTCGTGCCCGGGCGCATGGAGCGGATTGACGAAGGCCAGAACTTCATCGCCATGGTCGATTTCGCGCATACACCCAATGCGCTGAAGCGGGCTCTGGAAGCCGGGCGGCGGCTCATCGAACCAGGCAAACGTCTGATCGCCGTATTTGGCAGCGCCGGCTTGCGCGATGTGGAAAAGCGCCGCCTCATGGCGGAGACCTCAGCCAGGCTGGCGGATATGACTGTTCTCACCGCCGAAGACCCGCGAACCGAGTCGCTGGATGATATTCTGGAGATGATGGCGGCCGGCTGCCGCGCTCAAGGCGGCAGCGAAGGCGAAACCTTTATCCGCGTCGAGGACCGTGGCGAGGCTCTGTATGCCGCTTGTCAGATGGCGCAAGCCGGCGATTTGCTGATGGCTTGCGGCAAAGGCCATGAGCAAAGCATGTGCTTCGGCAGCACCGAATACGCCTGGGACGATCGCCAGGCCTTGCGCGCGGCGCTGCGCGGGGCACCCCTCGCCACGTTGCCAACCGCCCGAAATGATTTCCATGCGCCTCATTGATTGGATTGCGGTAACGCTTCTCTTGCTCCTTGCCGCTGCCTTGCGCGTTTTGGGCATCGGCCATGGCAACTTGAATCCCGATTATTTTCCATCGTATGCGCCCTATAACATGGTGCACGAGCAGCTTCCGATTCAACCCGACGAATTCCTGAACGTGGCGCTGCCGGTGGAAATGGCGCTGCGCAATCGCCTGAATCCCGAATTCTTCTTTTATCCCTCTTTTATTATCAACGTAAACTTCGCGGCAATTCACGCGACCGGCGCCCTTTCGGAGCTTTCCCTCGCCGACCGCGATGGCTTGTCTCTGCGCGCCTACGCCCCTTTTTCCATGTACGTCATGACCCGTATGTATTCCGTCTTCGGCGGGATGCTCATGCTTGCCTGCGTCTACGCCATTTCGCGCATGATCTCGGGACGATACGCCGCGCTCTGCGCCGCTGCGCTTGTCGTCCTCTCATTCACCCTCGTACAACATGCCCACTACGGCAAACCGGGCTCGCTCGCCGCCGGCTGGATGCTGGTTGCGGCATGGGCGAGCGTGGCTGCCTTAAACAGTCGCAGTGGACGGAGGCGGGCGGCATTCTATATAGTCGCCGCCGTTTTCACCGGGCTGGCCGCCACCACACGCTACAACGCGATCGCGGTCGCAATGATTGTTGTTCCGGTTGGCTTGCTCATCTTTCACCGCCGGCGAACCTGGCGAACGGCCGGGATGCTCGCTCTCGCCTGGGCGCTGATTCCGCTTACATTTCTCTTGGGTTCCCCATATACTTTGTTGGATTTCGACCATTTCTGGCGGGATTTCAACTATATCGCCGGTCAATACACAAGTACCGGCGCTGATGTTTTTGAGTTTTTTCTGGTCGATAGCTGGCAAGGCTTGATCTTTATGTTGATCTATGCCGGCTTGTTCGCCATCGGCCTGCCCGCCCTCCTTTTCGCCGGGTTGTCTGTGCCGGCCGCGCTGCAAGCGCGCCGAAACCGTCAGCGACTTTACCCGCGCTATTCAGTCGAAGTATTTGCGATTCTGGGTTTTATGTTGCTCGCCTACAGCCTGGTCGCCTTGCGCACGGTGCGCCCCGGGCATAGCGACGCCTTGCTCATATTGATTCTGCCTTTCATCGCGACATTGTCCGCCTCCGGCGCGGACTGGCTGGTAAAGCGCTTGCCCATCCCGCAAAGCATAGCGATGCCGACGGTCGCCTTGCTGCTCGTTTTGCAGCCGCTGGCGCTGTCCGTTCAAGTCCTGTCGCTCTTCACGCAGCCTGATACCCGCCACCTGATGCTGGACTGGATTCACGACAACATCCCTTATGGCTCGCGCTTTTTTCTGAACGGTCCCTACAACGTGCCGCTTGATGCCGCGTATTATCCCAACGATCAGCAATTTGGCTACTACGCCGAATCCCTCCCGCACGGCGCCGATTACGACTATATGATCTACTCCGATGCCCTGGCTTTTGATTTGCTGCGGTCACCGGACATCGTTCCGCCGGCGATAATCCAGGAGCGGCGCAGCTATCTGCAGCGACTTGACGAAACGTATCAGCGGGTGAGGGCAATCAGCCGCCCATCGTGGACCGGATCGGAAGCGATGATGAATATGGCGGCCTACTGGCACAATCCAACACTCGTCCTCTATTGCCTGAATCCCGACAGTTGTGAGACCCACCGGTGATTCGACTGTAACCAGCTACAGGAATGTCCTGCGGGCTTCTATGGTAGAATCGGTGGTGGGATAAGCGTTCGAGGCGGCTGTGCTGGATCTGGGTATTGTCATCGTCAATTGGAATACCTGTGAATTGTTGCGGCGCTGTCTGGAGACGGCGCTGGCTAGCGAAGGCGAACTCGAGTTTAGGACGGTCGTAGTCGATAATGCCTCGGACGACGGCAGCGCTGAAATGGTGCGGCGGTACTTCCCGCAAGTTGAGCTCCTCGCTAACGAAGAAAACATTGGCTACCCGCGGGCGAACAACGTCGGCCTGCGCCATCTTGGTTTCCAGGGCCCTGGCGCAGTCGCCGAGGCCGCTCCTCGCTATGCCTTGCTGCTGAATCCCGATACCGAATTGCCGCCGGGCGCGCTTCTGCGCATGCTGCGCTTCATGGACGGGCGGCCGGATGTCGGCGTCGCCGGGCCGAAACTTGTGCTGACGGATGGCAGCCTGGATCGCGCCTGCCGGCGCGGTTTCCCCACGCCAATCGTCAGCTTCTATCACTATTCAGGTCTGGCGCGGCTCTTCCCCAAGAACCCGCGCTTTGGGCGCTACAATATGACTTATGTCGACGAGAATAAGGCAATCGAAGTCGATTCAGTCGTCGGCGCTTTTATGCAAGTGCGCAAGGCCGCCATAGATCGCGTCGGTTTGTTGGACGAAGCCTTCTTTATGTATGGCGAAGATCTCGATTGGGCGTTTCGCGTCAAGCAAGCTGGATACAAAGTTTGGTACCAGCCGGCGGTAACTGTGCGCCATGTCAAGCGCGCCGCCAGTCGCAAGAGCCCCAAAGCCCAATTTGAATTCTGGCGCGCCATGCTGATCTTTTACCGCAAACATTACCAGCGCGGGACTATCCTGCCCTTGCATGTGATGGTGCTGGCCGCGCTTCTGTTTAAGGGAGGTCCGGATCTATGGCAAGAGATCCGCAATCCGACGCCTACACTGTGACGCCGCGCGCGGTCCGCTTGAGCAACGACCATCTCAAAGCGTTATCTACAGCGACGCTCCTGCTGGTTGATCTCGTCATGCTTGCGGCGGCTTTTGTCCTCGGTTATGAAGCGCGCGGGCAGTTGCCGTTTTTCGTGCGCCCGGCTGAACAGCCCGCTCTGTCAACATACTTGCCGACCATCATCCTGCACACGGCGACCATCATCTTGATGTTCTATTTTTCGCAGCTTTATCACTTGAAGCGCGCCTTTAGCCGGATTGAACAACTGCGCAACGTGATTGGCGTCGTCACCTTGGGTACCTTGCTGGCGAGCGGCACGCAGGAATTCCTGCTCCAAAGCACGGCGCTGGAAGCGGTCTACCCGCGCAGCTTGCTCTTCTATGTCTGGTTCCTGAGCTTGTTTCTCACTGTCGCCGGCCGCGAATTGCATCGGCGGGTCTGGGCCTGGCTGCGCCGGCGCGGCGTCGTCAGCGACAACCTGCTGATCGTCGGCGATGGCAATATCGCCTATGAAATCAGCGATCTGATTCGCAGCAGTCCCGAGCTCGGTTATATTATCGTCGGCATTGTGACGGCCGAAGAAAAACAAGGCGATATGCTTGGTTACCCTTATATCGGCGTCTATAGCGATATTCCGCGTTTGATCGACGACCTGCAAGTGGAGCAAGTTATTGTCGCTCTCTCCGACTTTCGCCGCGCTGAAGTTCTGGAGTTAATCAATCTCTGCCAGCGCGGCAAGGTAGATATCAAAGTCTATCCCGATATGTTTTCTTATGTCGTGGGGGATCTGAATGTGGATGACCTGGGCGGCAAGCCGCTCTTGACCGTGCGCGATATCGCCCTGCGCGGCTGGAAACTCAGCCTGAAACGCGCAATGGACCTGTTCGGCGCCATCGTCGGATTGGTGCTGCTCTCGCCCATTATGCTGATTACCGCCTTGCTCATCCGCCTCGAATCCAAAGGTTCCATCTTTTATTGGCAGACCAGGATGGGCCTGGATGGGCGCCCCTTTCCCATGATCAAGTTCCGGTCGATGCGCGAAGACGCCGAGACGAGCGGGCGAACCTGGACGGTGGAAAACGATGAACGAGTGACGCGCCTGGGCCGGTACATGCGCCGAAGCAATTGGGACGAGATTCCACAACTGATCAATGTCCTCCTGGGGCACATGAGCCTGGTTGGACCCCGTCCGGAACGACCGATGTATGTGCGGCAGTTTCGGAGGCAAATCCCCGATTACATGGTTCGCCACCGCGAAAAATCTGGCATGACCGGCTGGGCGCAAATCAACGGTCTGCGCGGCGATACCTCGATTGCGCAACGCACGGAAGCCGATCGCTTTTATGTTGAAAACTGGTCGCTATGGCTGGATATCGTGATTATCATCCGTACCATCTGGCAGTCGATTACCCGCTCTAATCCCAACGCCTACTGACGGGGGGCCGCATGGAACTGGAGACCTTGACGCAGGCGATGTGCGAATTCGTCGAAAGCAAGGGCTGGCTCGCTGAGGATTCACCCAAAAAACAGACGCCGCGCAACCTGGCGATTTCGCTTGTTTTGGAGGCGTCGGAAGTCCTCGAGCATTTTCAATGGGAGGAGCAGCCCGCTCGGCCGGAGGAACTGGCTGATGAATTGGCAGATGTCATGCTCTACCTGATGCAATTGGCAAGTTTCAGCGGAATCGACCTCGGGCAGGCGGTGCTCAACAAGCTGCAAAAGAATTACTCGCGTGATTGGCCGGGGAAGTCCACAAGGCCCAGCGCTTAAGCGGGCCGAGCACTTCTATTTTGAGCGGCAGCCACTATAATAGCGAAGGCCCTGCGACAAGCGCGCGGCCTAACGTTCAGGCCGCGCCTGATGTTTCAATTGGTCCAGGTCGCCGGCGGACGCGCCATTTCTGGCCGCGTTTCAACGCAGAGGAATAGACCCGATGTCAGAACAGGCTGTCACCGCCCAAAGTGAAGACTTTTCCCGCTGGTATAACGAAATCGTGTACCGCGCCGATCTCGCCTCCCCAAGCCCGGTCCGCGGCTGTGTGATCATCAAACCTTACGGCTACGAAATCTGGGAAGGCATCAAAGCCGGGCTGGACCGGCGGTTTAAAGAAACCGGGCACCAAAACGCCTACTTTCCCCTCTTTATCCCGGAAAGTTATATCAAGCGCGAGGCCGAGCACGTCGAAGGCTTCAGCCCGGAACTCGCCGTCGTGACCCATGCCGGCGGCAAGGAATTGGATGAGCCCTTGGTCGTTCGCCCGACCTCGGAAACCGTCATAGGCGAAGCCTTCAGCGACTGGATTCAATCTTATCGCGATTTGCCGCTCTTGATCAATCAATGGGCGAATGTCGTCCGCTGGGAACTGCGCACGCGGCCATTTTTACGCACGGCTGAATTCCTTTGGCAGGAAGGGCATACCGCCCATGCCACGCACGACGAAGCCGAAGCCGAAACCCTGCAAATGCTCGATGTATACGCGGACTGCGCCATGAACGACGCCGCCATCCCGGTCATCAAAGGCGAAAAGAGCCGCATGGAGCGCTTCGCCGGCGCCCTGCGCACCTATACCATTGAAGCCATGATGCGCGACAAGCGCGCGCTGCAATGCGGCACGAGCCACAACTTGGGCCAGAATTTCGCCAAAGCCTTCGATATACGTTATCTGACGGAGGAGAATGCGCAGCGCTATTGCTGGACAACGTCTTGGGGCTTGTCAACGCGTATGGTCGGAGCTGTGGTCATGACCCACGGCGATGACAAAGGCCTGCGCCTGCCGCCGAAGCTGGCCCCTTACCAGGTCGTAATCGTGCCGATCTACAAAAGCGACGAGCAGCGCGGCGCTGTCATGGACGCTGTGGAAAGGCTGAGCCGCAGCCTCGATAGCGCGGGCATCCGAGTGCATATCGACCGGCGCGAGGGCCAATCGCCCGGTTTCAAATTCAACGATTGGGAGATGCGCGGCGTTCCGGTCCGTATGGAGATCGGGCCGCGGGATGTGGAGAAGAACAACGCCGTGCTGGCGCGGCGCGACGTCCCCGGGCGCGCCGGCAAACAATTCGTCTCGCAAGACGGCATCGTCGATGTTCTGCAGAGCTTGCTGGTCGATATCCAGCGCAGCCTGTTGGAAGACGCGCGGGCTTTCCGCGACGCGCATATTCAGGATGTAGAGACCTGCCAGCAGCTTGAGGAGGCGGTCGCAGCCGGCGAATGGGCGCGCGCATGGTGGGCCGGGTCCGATGATGATGAGCTGAAAGTGAAGGACGACACCGGCGCCACGATCCGCTGCTTCCCGTTTGAGCAGCCCGGTGGGGCAGGCGCCTGTGTGCTGACAGGCCGCCAATCCAAAAGGATTGCCCTTTTCGCTAAAGCATATTGAGACAATCGTATGTATATCATAGTGTGGCGGTTGCTGAGATTAGGCGCGGCATCCGCCGCCGAGCAATGATTTGAATCGAAACTGTACGCAACGGGAAACTGTGATATTGTGAAAATTGACACAAGCAATCTTCTCCTGTACAATCAGATGCTGCTAGAAATAGCGTGTTAGCTCATGTAATTTAGTGAAAAAAATTGCCGTGGCCAGCTTGATTCTCTTTAGCGCTTTGCGGAGCTGGGACCCAAGGTCGCGACTTGTAACCACCTACTTAGATGCTTTTTTGTAGATGCGATGAGACGACACCGAAGCATATTTCGTATATTGAATGCCCATGCGCAAACATGGATGTTTCGAGCGAACCGCCATCCCGTGACGATGGACGGCGGTTGCCATTCTTTGGACTGATCATGACAGCTTACTTGATAGCAGATGTTGATGACCTGTTGAGGTTTACTGTACAGACCGGCATAGACCTGCAAGAATTCGCGGTTGCTTTGCGCGGCAGCGCCGCCCTAGTGGGCGGCCTGTACGATACCGCCTCGCTACGCGCGATAGCCGTGGCGGACTGGCGGGCGCAGTCGGATGAGAACTGGCCGGTCGAGCCCGAGCGGATCTTCCGCAGCGTCGGTTACGAAGTCGTGGACGTGGACGACCGCTCCTGCTTGCCGGACTGCCTCATGGAGCGCTACTTTGAGCAGCTGCCCCATCAGAATGACGAATTGATCCTGGCGACGACCAGCCGCGACATGCTTCCCCTGGTTCGCAGAATCCGCATGCAAAGCAATGTGAGAATGCGTATATGGGGTGGCGCGGAAAATATTCTGGAAGGCACAGAATTCGAGGGCGAAATCATATTTCAGCGGCTCGAAGCCTTGTCCGGCATTCAAACCAAAAATGTATGGGTCTACATCGACTTTGAAAACATCTCGATCAGCCTCAACGAACAGGGTTTCGTCGTAAATCTCGATCATCTGATCGAGCGCCTGGTCTCACAGGCGAAGGCGCATGGACGACTGGTCAAAATGGCGGCTTATGCCCCCTGGGGCCAGCGAGGCGCCTTGCCGCCCCTGGTCGATTCCTCCGGGCGCGAAGTCGCGGATGACGCGCCCGCCCGTTTGATGATGGCAAATATCGACCCGGTTTTCCACTTGCCGGGCAAACAAAGCGCCGATATCCGTATCGCTCGCGATGTATTGACGGATGTTGGTCATCCGGAGGCCGGCGATGTTATCATTCTAGCCACCGGCGATCGCGATTTTAATGACGTGATTAATCCGCTGTTGCAGCGGAACAAGTCGGTCATCGTCTGGGGTGTGCGCGGCAGCACCGGCCGGCTGCTGCAAAGCCACCCGTCGTTGCAATTGGAATTCATCGACGACTTCACCGATATGCAGACGCATCAATCCCTGAGCCAGGTCGCGCCCGCCGCCGACATCGAGAGCTTCATTCCATCACAGTGGTCCAGCGTCATCATTCAATGTTTTCGCATGAACGCGGCGCAGCCGGGCGAGCTGGTCACGGTCGAGGGGCTCATCAGCCGGCTAGTCAAGGTCGGCGACGTCATATCAGTCGATCGCGGCAATGATCTGGTCTCCCAGGCGATTTCCCGTGGCATCCTGCAGCAGCAGAGCGCCAACGGGGTGATCGAATTGAATATGACCCACCCGGTTGTCGAAAAGACCTTGCTGATCGTCAATTGCATGGTGCGCCGCGTCGCCAATACGCTGAGATCCCGGAGCTGGGACTACGTCAATTACGGGTTTTTGCTCAAAGGCCTGGCGATGGAACGGGAGCTGGACCGGCCCGGCATGAATGACAGCGACCAATGGCGCTCGCACTGGATCGACTGTCTGGTCCGGGAGCAAGTGCTCCAGCGCGATCTTGTGCCGCATCGCCACAATCCCGACGATCTCGTGCCCGTCATTCGCATTCCCGCCGCCGATGAAAATCCGGTTGTTCAGCGCGTCGAACAAGAGGCTACCGGTGTCGAATTCGCCTCCGAGAAGTGGCAGGGCGTGCCGCCGCACAAGCTCCATCAGACCGATGTCGAGGTCGCGCGTATGGTGACCCGGATCGTCGTCAGCGTCCAGCAATTCACCAGCTTTCGCAATTTCGCCTGGTGCCCGCTGGGCAGTTTGCACCGCCGCCTGCGCGACTTTGACTCCGGCCTGGTGTTCCAGCAGGCGGTGGAATACCTGCTGGTTAATGACATGGTGGAGGTGAATGAATACGCCAACCCGCGCAGCGACTTCAATACCAAAGGCATCGAGTTGGCGGAAGGCAGCCCGTTTGTGGCGGCCCTGTTGGCGGAGCGCGATGAATTCATCCGCGTCCTGCTGCTCATGTATCGCAACAATATGAGCATCAGCCCTTCAACGATTGAAGGACGCTTCAGCGGCGAGTGGGATGTTCCGCTGTGGATGTCGATCATGAAGATCGAAAATGTACTGAACCCTCTGCCGGGCAGAGCCGACCAGTACAGCTTGTTCCGGACGCATCACACTGTGAAACAGGTCGCCAACGACGATGTTGACGAGGTGGCCGCGGCAAACGGGTAGCTCGCCATTGTTCAAGCGCGGGATGACTGGTAAAATCGCGCAGTTCTTTGACCGACGGGCAACCGCTCCTGCCTGTCCGGTGGCTAGCGAAGGGACGGAAAGAATGCCATTGGATAAAGCAACAAAGACCCAGATCATCAAGGATTTTGGCCGCGTGGACGGCGATACTGGCTCGCCAGAAGTGCAGATCGCGCTCTTGACCGAGCGCATCAAGCAGTTGACCGAACATCTGAAGGCGCACAACAGCGACGAACACTCGCGCCGCGGGCTGCTGAAACTGGTTGGCCAGCGGCGGCGTCACCTTAAGTATGTCGCGCGCAAGAAACCGGACGTCTACCGTGCATTGCTGCAGCGCCTCGGCTTGCGCCGCTAAGCGCGGTCGACATCCGCTGATCGGGCAAACCGATCAATGACCGGAGGTTGCCGGCTCATACCGGCTTACATTGAATCACCTATTGCTGTCAATCGAACGAATCTAAATGTGTCCGCCTGGGTGGGCGCCGTTTGGCGCTTGGCCGAACTAGCCGCTTGGAGGGACGCATCCTGAACGCCTGGAGAAACCTATGACAATGGACATTCGTGAATATCGCTGCGCTGTGGCGGGCAAGGACATCATCATCGAGACTGGCCGCTTGGCGCAGCAAGCCGGCGGCGCCGTAACCGTGCGCATGGGCGATTCCATGCTCTTCTGCTCGGCGACCATGGGCTCGCCGCGCCCGGGCCTGGATTTCTTCCCACTGAGCGTGGACTATGAAGAGAAAATGTACGCTGGCGGTCGTGTGCCGGGCGGTTTCTTCCGCCGCGAAGGACGTCCGTCCGAGGGCGCGATTCTGACATCGCGCGTCATCGATCGTACGCTGCGTCCGCTTTTCCCCAAAAACATGCGCAACGAGGTTCAGGTCATCCTGATATCGCTATCGCATGATCAGGAACATCATATCGATATGCTCGGCATCATCGCCGCCAGCACCGCCTTGATGATCTCCGATATACCTTGGAACGGTCCGGTCGCCGGCGCGCGCGTCGGCTTGGTGGCGGGTGAACTGAAGGTCAACCCGACATATAGCGAAATGGCCGAGAGCGCGCTTGACCTGCGCGTATCCGGTACTGCCGATGCGATCAACATGGTCGAATGCAATGCCGATCAAGTCGATGAAGACACGATGCTGGAAGCGCTCTTCCTGGCGCATGAATCCGTCGCGGGCGTCATCGCGCTGCAGCGCCAGATCCGCTCCGAAATCGGCAAAGAGAAGCAGGAACCCTCTGTCGACGATATAGACGCTGGATTGCAGGCCGAAGTCGCTGGCAAAGTCGAGGCGGAAGTCCGCGAGATCATGACCCGCTACGCCGATCGCGCGGGACGCCGCGAGCCGCTCAAGCAGTTGGAAGACGCGCTGCTTGCGGAATACAGCGCCCGGAATGATTCCGGCGGAGACGAGGTCAATGTCAACCTGAAGCATGTCGAGCGCGCTTGGGACGCCGTCGTGAAGAATGTAGTGCGTTCGCGAATCGTCAACGATGGCGTACGCCCGGACGGCCGTGGCTATACGGCCATGCGGCCGCTTTCCGCCGACGTGGGCTTGGTGCCCCGCGTTCACGGTTCCGGCATATTCATGCGTGGCGAGACTCAAGTCCTGACGATCGCGACTCTGGGAACGCCTCGGGATTCACAATTCCTCGATGGCTTGAGCCCGGAAGATGACAAGCGCTACATGCATCACTACAATTTCCCGCCTTATAGCACCGGCGAGACATATCCGCTGCGCGGTCCGCGCCGCCGCGAAGTAGGCCATGGCGCCCTGGCGGAAAAAGCGCTGCTCGCGATGATGCCGAGCGAGGAGCAATTCCCCTATGTCTTGCGCCTGGTCAGCGAAGTCATGAGCTCGAATGGCAGCACGTCTATGGCCAGCGTTTGCGGAAGCACGCTCGCCTTGCTGGATGCCGGCGTGCCGATCAAGAATCCGGTCGGCGGCATCGCCATGGGTTTGATCAAGGAAGGTGATAAAGTCGCCGTATTGACGGACATCCAGGGTATGGAAGATCATCTTGGCGACATGGACTTCAAAGTGGCCGGCACAGCCGAAGGCATCACAGCGCTGCAAATGGATATCAAGATCGCCGGGGTCACGCGCGACACCATGCGCCAAGCGCTGGCCCAAGCCCGGGACGCGCGCCTGGAAATCCTCGATGTGATTACCGCCGCCATGCCGGCGCCGCGCGAAACCTTGAGCGATTTCGCGCCGCGGATGGAGTCTTTCCGCATCGCGGTTGACAAAATCGGCACTGTCATTGGGCCTGGCGGCAAGAATGTGCGCGCCCTGCAAGATGATCACAGCGTCAAGGTGGATATCCAAGAAGACGGCCTGGTTTATGTCGCCGGCGAATCCGGCGCCGAAGTCGATAAGGCGATTGAAAAGATCCGCGCCATGGTCGAAGATCCGGAAATCGGCCAGATCTATACCGGCCGCGTCACACGCACCGAAAACTACGGCGCCTTTGTTGAGTTCCTGCCGGGAACCGAAGGCATGGTGCATGTCTCCCAACTGGCGGACTACCATGTCAAGAGCGTCGAGGACGAAGTCAGCGTCGGCGACGAAATCATGATCATGGTCATCAATATCGATCCAACCGGCCGAGTGCGCCTCAGCCGGCAGGCGGTGCTTGAAGGCTGGGATGCGGAAGAAGCAATGCGTCGGGATGCCGCAGGCAGCCGCCGCGGTGGCGACCGGCGCGGACCGCGCCGCGATGGCAACCGTCGCGGGGGAGACCGCCGTTCGGGCGACCGCGGACGCCGCAACTAAGAAGATGATGTTCGACCAATCGAAACGTGCTGCGCAGCTTGGGCAGCGCGTTTTTTTGTTTATGTCGCGAGGCAGCTGATAGGGGCGACCTGATGAATGAAGTGGATGAGACAAGGAACCGGGCCATCGCCGAGACGGAAAACTACATGGTCTGGGAAGTGAGCGAACCCGATGGCGAGACGACCTGGCATGTCGAGCTGGGCGCGGCGACCCTTCACTTCTTCCGCGAAGAATGGGATGAATTCCTGCAATTGCTAAAGGTGGCGGCGAGTAACAGTTGATGGACGCCCGGCGCAGGCAGTGGCACTTTGTCTCCGTTATGGCGAAGCACCTCCCGCCCAGCGCGTCGACGCTGCGCCTGCTGGATGTTGACGGGCGCTCCGGCGAGATTCTCGCCGAGACCCGGCGCGATATCAGCCTGCGGCGGCTGCCGGCTGCGCATCTTGATCGAGCCGATCTCGAACCTGGCAGCCAGGATGCGATTGTCGCCTACGACATTCCATTGGCTGACACTCTGCTGGGCGCTGCGCTGCGCGCCCTGCGCCCCGGCGGGCGTTTCATCGCACTGCATTCGCGCGGCCTCGTCAAAGAAGATCTGGGGAGGACCTTGGAGAAGAACGGCTTCGTCCGCATCTTGGTTGAGCCGGCTCTCGACGGTCTCGGCATCTTGATGCGTGGTGAAAAGCCGCATGTCAGCGCGCAAACCATGGCGCGTATTCGCGCCGTCGCCGACGCCGATGGCAATGCCTTGACTCTCGAAAGCTACCGCGGGCGCTTTGTTCATCTTCTCATCCAGCAGCATCCCAGCAAACCAGTTTGGCAGCTTGAAGCGAATGAAAGTCTGAACTGGCGCGCCGCCGCCGTCGAAAAGGCCGAGCGAACGTTTCTCTTGGGATTTAGCAGTTTGCCCAAGGCGGTCGCTTTTATGCAGCCGGCGGTTCTCGCCGGCGCCATCCGCGATGTCAGCAAAATTCCTAAGTTCAGCCTGGCGACTGCGCGCGCCTGGCCCTGGGATCTGCTGCTGAATCCGACGCTTGAGGCGCTTCAAGGCGCTGAACTGACTTACTTGAGTATCGACCCAGCCAGCGCTGAAGCGCCGGACGAGTAACGCAGCCGAATGCCCTTGCACCTGGCGGATATCGCCTTCCTGCGTGGAGACCGCGCCCGCGCGATTCTGCAAGACAATGCCGAAAGCGATATCTCCGCCGAAAATACGCTCGCTCTACTCATGGACTTGCGCAAGTCCATGTCCCCGGCCGAAGCCTCGGCCATCTTGACGACCCTGCGTCTGCGCCGCAAAGCGCGGGGCAAGTTTGGGCGATGCGCCGATGTTATGCTTTTCACCAGCGCCGGCTTGCAGCAAGCGAGCCATCCTCTCGTGCGCGAATATCGCAGCCGCTTGATTGAATCCGCCAGCGTGCTTGATCTTTGCTGCGGTATCGGTTCCGACAGTCTGACATTTGCCGCGAATGGCAAACATGCGCTTGGGCTGGATATCGACGAGGTCCGCATCGCCATCGCCCGGCATAACGCCGAGAGGCTGAAGTCGCGCGCGGATTTTGCTGTCGCGGATGTGCGGCGCGCGCTGCCCGCCGGCTACGACTGCCTCTTCTTTGATCCGGCGCGCCGCGACCGGGCGGGGCGGCGCATCCACCATGTGGAGCGCTACATTCCGCCGCTTTCCCTGATTCGCGACTGGCGAGCGGGGGAAATCTGCGTCAAATTGTCGCCGGCGGTTGACTTGCGCCAAATCAGTCGCTATGGCGGCCAGGTTGAATTTATCTCGGTCGATGGGCAATTGACCGAAGCCATGCTCTGGCTCCACCGGCCCGCTGCCCGTCCGGCCGCAACATTGCTTGCCGGAACGGCCAGGCATCATCTGTGGCCGGACCGAGAAGCCGACGTTGAAATCGCGGCGCCAAAGTCTTGGCTCTTGGAGCCCGATCCTGCCGTGCTGCGCGCTGGACTGGTGCAGCGTCTGGCGGCCGATCTCCAGGCCGCGATGCTCGATAGCGCGATCGCCTACCTGACCCTGGATGCCAGGCGAGACACAGCCTGGGGCCGTTATTGGAAGATACGGGATTGGATGCCCTTCCAGATGAAACGATTGCGCCGCTATTTCGCGCAGAATGGGGTGGGGCGGGTAACGGTGAAGAAGCGCGGCTTTCCACAATCGCCGGAAGAAATCATCAGACAGCTGCGCCTCAAGGCAGGCGACGAATCGCGCGTTCTGGTTTTGACGCGCCACCTCGGCGCGCCAATTGCCATCATCTGCGACGAACGGTAGTGTATCAATTTCGGTTGAAATAGCCTGGTAGGGGCGATCCGGCGGATCGCCCGATGGGTACGAACAGGATCGAAATTGGGCGACTCACCGAGTCGCCCCTACCAAATCGTCGGTATTTGAAGAAATTCAACCGAC
>JAJDUC010000116.1 GCA_022826865.1 Anaerolineae bacterium | reverse complement strand
GGGGGCCAAGGCGACGCTGGAAGCGGTCAAAGACGAATTTCAAAATGCCAAATTCGCCGGCATCGCCTGCGGCATCAAGAACACCGGCATCGGCAATGGCATGCCCGATTCTTCGAAAGTCCGGCTTTCGGTTGTTTCCGCACCCCCCCAAGCAAACGGGGAATGCGCGAAAGTCATCATCGACCACGGCTGGACCGAGATGGGACAGGGTGTGCATACGATGGCGGTGCAAGCCCTGGTAACCGAGACCGGCATTCCGCCCTCGATGATTGAGGCGCGCGTCGAAACCAGTTCCGAAATGGTCACCGGCATGACGACCGCCTCGCGCGCGACATCGCTGATTGGCAATGCCATCATCGACGCCTGCAAGCGCTTCAAAGCCGACCTGGAATACCACAAGCTGGAAGAGCTGGTGGGACGGCAGTACAGCGGCGAGTTCACGGTGGACTGGACGACGAAACCCGGCGCCATGGTTGAGAAGATCTACACGCACTATTCCTACAGCTACGCCACGCAAGTGGTAATCCTGGACGATGCGGGTCAAGTCGAGAAGATCATCGCCGCGCATGACGCCGGCAAGATCTTCAATCCGACGCTCTTTGAAGGGCAGTTGGAAGGTTCCATCCACATGGGCCTGGGGTATGCCATCAGCGAGGACCTGCCGATGGAAGGCGGCCGACCCAAGAGCACGATGCTGCGCAAGTGCGGCATCCTGCGCGCCAAAGATATGCCGGAGATGGAAGTCATCGGCGTGGAAGTGCCGGATCCCTATGGGCCCTACGGCGCCAAGGGCGTCGGGGAAATCGGCTTGGTGCCGACAGCGGGCGCCGTTGCCAACGCGCTCTATCAGTTCGATGGCGTGCGCCGCCACAAGCTGCCGATGCGTCTGCCGCGGAAGCGCCCGGCGCGGCGGTCTCGGGCGAATGGGGGGAATGGCAGTACGTCGTAGATGCCACCGAAGGCGGAGAGAATACTGGCGCAGATGCGTCAGCGACAGCGAAATTGGTCAAGGCGCGATGTTGTGAGGGTATTGCGCCGGGCCGGTTTCGTAGAAGAGACTGAGCGGGGTCGTGGAAGTCATGTGTTTTTCAAACATTCAGAATTTCGGCACTTGAATCTGATAATCCCATCCGCCGATCCCGTCAGAATCTATATCGTCAATCGACTGCTTGATATAATGGATGAACTACATGAATTGGAACGAGACTAACTATGAACCAAGAATTGCTTGACCAGGCTATCGTGCTGGCGGCCCGCGGCTATCAAGTGGGCGTTCAGCGCGAAGATGATGAAAACGGGAACCATGTCTGGGTCGCATTTGTGCCCGAGATGCCTTCTTGCTTCGCGCAGGGGGATACAGTTGAGGACGCGATAGAGGCACTGAAGACCGTTCGCGAGGATTATATCTATTTCTTGATGAAGCACGGCGTACCTGTGCCAGAGCCGAAGCCCCGGGAGCCTACTAGCGACAATGCTTGGACCAAACCGGCAGATGCAGTTATCAACTCGCAATGAGCCGCAGCGCTTTGGAAAATCCACGGGCGGCTCTGTGAGTCGCCCATTTTGTATCGCAATAATAGACGTGGGGCGGCAGGCGCAAACTTGCAGACGATTTTTCTGCGAGCGGGCCGCTACAGTTTTATCTCTGCGTAACGTCGTCAAGGGCGCGTGACGTGTGGAAGCGAGTCGCCGCTGCGCGAAGAACGCGCCGTCCGCTCGCTGATACGAACCAGTAGCTTTGACCAATAGCTTTCAACTAAGGCAGAATGACTATTCATCTGACCGTGGCCGGACCTGTGAGCCGTCCGCTTCTTTGATTGGAGCCGCTGCACGAGGAAATCAGAAATGAGAGGGAGCAGCTTCGTCCTCTGCCTCCGATTCGGCATGGGAATTACCATTGGAAGGGATTCGCGTCCGTTGAAGCCGGGCTTTGATTTTCGCGGGCAAACCTTGAACTGCGGTGAGCAGGCGCGGAACAAGCTTGTTCAAGAACAATAGGGCGGCAATCGCAAAAAGGCCAATGACGCTTCCGTTCACAATGCCAATGCTGATCGATAACATTAATGCAATGAGCCAACCGATGAGAGTCGCCACACGCATCCTAAGCGTACCGAAAAAGCCGACGCCGAAATAGATGATGGTCACAGGGATCATGATGTGCAGGTTGCCGATAAAATCCATAACGGCCGTTACCACATAACTGACGATCCCCCAAAGACCTCCGACCAAATGCGTAGCGCCCTCTGCCGTTCCCTGGAAGCTTGCTATGAATTCCCCCAAACGCAGCGACAGATCGTCGCGCCAATCGCTGAATCCTCTCTGGATTCTGGCGGGGATTGTTTGCTGAGCGGCAAGTTCCGCTTGCACGTGCTGATAACGCGCATAACCCGCAACAGAAACCAAAACAACGATGACGACAAATACTGCCAGCGAAACGTAGGGACGACTCCTGATAGAGTCCCTTGCGGAAGCAAATTGCCCCCTTAGCATTTCTCCGACACCCATTTCGATTATCGACAGGAATATACTGGGAGGCCTAACTGGGGAAGATATCGCCAACTCGCAACTCAAAACCCGGCAGCACATCGCCGCCGGAGAGCGTATCGTCTTCGCGCAGCGTTGTGGCGCCGTCGGCTGTTCGCGCCACGACAGTGCGGCTTTCGGGATAGACCAGCCAAACCAGACGCGCGCCAGCGCTGAGGAGTTGCATCACTTTCAGATGCGTGTCGCTCGTCTTGTTGTTGGGCGAGATCACTTCGACAGCGAGGTCGGGTCCCGCTTCGTACCAATTGTAATCCGGAGGCGTCGACAATCGATTGCTGTTGAAGAAGGCTATGTCGAGGCCACGAACGGTGTCGCGCCCGTACGCACTGCGCTCGAGCACGAAGCCGGTGTCGCCCACGGATACCTCGCCTAGGTCACGCGCGTCCACGAAGTTGGCGATTTTGAGAGCGAGCCGCATCGTAACGACTCCGTGTATGCGCTTCGGTTTCGACATTTCAACGATGACTCCTTGCACGAGTTCGAGGACGCGGTCCTGATATTCGGGCGCATCGACCAAATCCTGGAAGCGGTCGGCGGAGATGAATTGTTCTTTGATTGCCATGTAACTTCTGGACCTCTCAGCGCTTATGCTGACGCGCTTATTGTACCAGTTGCGCGAGCGAGCGCAAAACGCAGCGCGGGCATGCGGGCGACCCAAGGGTCGCCCCTACATTTTCCCAACCTTAGAGAACCTGTCGGGCCCAGTTAGCCGCAGAGGGCCTCGCGCAGCTTGGCTTTCTGGACCTTGCCCAGGGCGTTGCGCGGGAAGTCATCGGCCAATATGACGCGGCGCGGCGCTTTGTAGGCCGCCAGCTGTTCGCGGCAGAAGGCGCAGATGGCCGCCTCGTCGACGGTCGCGCCGGCCTGTGGGATGATGACGGCGGTGACTTGCTCGCCCCATTCTTCATCCGGGCAGCCGATGACGGCGCAAGCCGCCACCGCCGGGTGCTCCATCAGCGCGAGCTCAACTTCGGGCGGATAGACGTTTAGCCCGCCGGTGATGATCAGGTCTTTGGCGCGACCCTTGAGGGTGAAGTAGCCGTCGGGCTCGCGCAGGCCCATGTCACCGGTTCGCAGCCAGCCGTCAGCGCTGAATGCCTCCGCCGTCTTCTCCGGCTGCCGCCAGTAACGCTTGAATACGTGCGCGCCTTTGATCTGCACTTCGCCGACGGCGCCATCGGGCAGGGCCGCGTCGGTTTCGGGGTCGACGATGCGGGCCGAGACGCCAGGCAGCGGCATGCCCACCGAGCCGACGCGCCGCTCGCCATGCAGCGGATTGGACAGGTTCATGCCGGTCTCGGTCATGCCGTAGCGCTCAAGCAGCGTCATATTGAAGGTCCGCTGATAGCCGAAGAAGAGATCATCGGGCAGCCGGTCGGAGCCGGATGTCATCAGGCGCATGTGGCTGAGGTCAATCCGATGATCGCCCGCCTGCTGATAAAGACGGCGGTGCATGGTCGGCACAGCCATGAAGACGGAGAAGCGCCGCGAGCGAAGCAAATCCAAGATTTGAGCCGCATCGAATGCCGGGCAGAGGATGGCTGTCGCGCCGGCGTGCAAGGCGCCGTGCAAGGCCACGACCAGGCCATGCACATGGAAAATCGGCAGAACGTGCAGCAGCGCATCTTCAGCCCGCCAGCCCCAGGCTTCGTGCAGGGAGGCGATGTTGGCGCTCAAGTTGCCATGTGTGATCAGCGCGCCTTTGGGACGGCTGGTTGTGCCGCTGGTGTAGAGCATCATGGCGGTTTGATGCGGGTCGCGCGGCAAGGGCCGGCCGCGGATTGACGATCGGTCTTCCAGCCAGTTCACGCCCGACTCTTGCGGTTTGTGAATGTAGACAGTCTTCTGATGCTCGGGCAATTCGTCCATTATCGGATCGAGCCGCATCTGATCGGCGGCGTCGGCTATCAGCAGGCGCGCGCCCGAGTCCGACAGGAAGTAGCGTAGTTCGGATGGCGGGTAGGCGGGGTTGAGCGGCAGAAATACGGCGCCGATGCGCATGGCGGCCAGATGGAAATAGATGAAGGGCAGGCACTTGGGCAATTGCGCGGCGACACGGTCGCCCGGCTCAATGCCCAGTGAAAGCAAATAATCGGCGCTGCGATCGACAGCCGCCGCCAGCTCTCCGTAGCTGACCGGCGGCCCGCCGATGAATTGCAGGGCGAGCTTGTCAGGTTGATTGCGGCAGCGCTCTGCCAGCGTGTCGAGGAACATCAATATTCAGCGCCGAAACACAGCGGTCACAAAGTAGCTTCCTGAAGTCATGCGGATTCTCAAACAGTGTACATCAAAGACAAGCTCGCAGCGCGCTGCATCAGCGGGCAAGCAGGATGACAACCGAACGAGCGCCGACCGGCAGGGCGCTCTGATCATGCAGGATGGATTCCCGCCCCGGCGGATGGCTGTCCGCGGGTGGACATAGCGCCGTATTGAAGGCTATATGCCAATGCAAGCCTTTTTTCAGCGGCGGCAAATCGAATGCGGCCGCTTCCCAATGGGCATTCATGATGACATAGATCAGGTCGCGGGGCCGGTCTCCGTTGCCCAGCGGAGCGCCGCTGAACAGCAGCGCCAGCCGGCGGCTTTCGGGAGACCAGTCCGGCGTCCAGACTTGCAGGCCGTGGTAGGAAACGCTATCACAGCGCAGGCCGCCGTCCGCATCTGCGGCCGTTTGATGACTGAGATATTCACGACGGCGCAAGACTGGGTGCGCTTTGCGGAACTGGATCAGGCGCTGTACAAATTGGAATAGGTCTCGATCTGTCCGCAGCCGCTCCCAATCGAAGTAGTTGATGGGGCCGTCGTGACAGTAGCTGTTGTTGTTGCCGCCTTTGCTATGCCCGGTTTCATCGCCCATCAGCAGCATCGGCACACCCTGGCTCAACAGGAGGATGCTGAGGAAATTCTTCATCTGGCGCAGGCGCAAGGCATTGACTTTGGGGTCATCGGTCTCGCCTTCCCAGCCGCAGTTCCAACTGAGGTTTTCTTCGATGCCATCGCGGTTTTCTTCGCCATTGGCGAGATTATGCTTGTGCCCGTATGAAACCAGGTCGCGCAGCGTGAAGCCGTCGTGAGCGGTGATGAAGTTGACCGAAGCGTGCGGTCCTCTCTCGCCATAGATATCGGGCGACCCTTGCAGGCGCGCCGCCATCGCTCCGACCAGGCCGGCATCGCCCTTGACGAAGCGCCGGACATCATCGCGATAGCGGCCGTTCCATTCCGCCCAGCGCCCGTAAGCCGGGAAGCTGCCCACCTGGTACAAGCCGCCAGCGTCCCAGGCTTCGGCAATGAGCTTGGTATGCGCCAAGATGGGATCGTAGGCCAGCACCTCCAGCAGAGGCGGATCCGGATCGGGCCGGCCTTCAGGATCGCGCCCCATGCTCGAGGCGAGGTCGAAGCGGAAGCCGTCGATATGATATTCGCTCACCCAATAGCGCAGACAATCCAGCAAGATGACGCGCACGATGGGATGGTTGCAATTGAAGGTATTGCCGACGCCGCTGAAATTGTAGTAGCCGCCGTCCGGCTTCAGCAGATAATAGATGCTGTTGTCGATGCCGCGGTAGGAGATGGTCGGTCCATTTTCGTCGCTCTCGGCCGTATGATTAAAGACGACATCAAGCCAAACCTCGATCCCGTGGCGATGACATTCTTTCACCAGGGTTTTCAGTTCGTCGGCCGCATCGCCGCAACTGGCATAGCCGGATTTCGGCGCGAAAAAACTGATGGGGCTGTAACCCCAGTAATTCATCAGCGGCTCGCCAGTATCGGGACTGAGGTAGTCATTGTCCAGTTCGTCAAATTCAAAGATCGGCATCAGTTCAATGCAGTTGACGCCCAGCTCCTGCAAGTAGGGTATTTTCTCCACAATGGCAGCGTAGGCGCCGGGCGACTCAACGCCGGACGAGCAATCCGCCGTGAAGCCGCGCACGTGCATTTCGTAGATGACCAGATCTTCCAGGGGGATGTTCAATTGTTGATCGCCTTCCCAGTCGAAGTCGTCGCTGTGCGGTTTTGCGCGATAGGGGTAGATGCTATTCCTGCTGCCGGTTCGGCCCCAGGCTTCCATCCCGCCGATTGATTTGGCATAGGGGTCCAGCAGGATTTGCTGCGCGTCAAAGCGATGCCCGGCAGCCGGATCATAGGGACCGTCAAAACGAAATCCATATTCAATTTCATCCGGGTTCAGGTCCAACACCGTCATGGCGTAGGCATCGCCGGTTCGGAATGAATCCAGATAAGGAATTTCGACCAAGGGCCGCTCTTCACCCCGTTTGAAGAGCACCAGGCTGCAGGAGGTGGCGTTGCAAGAAAATATCGAAAAATTGATGCCATCGGGCAAGACAGTGGCGCCGAAGGGGCGCGGCTTTCCGGGCCGAAACTTGAAATCGCCAAGCTCATAACTGGGATAGACAGCCATACTTAAACTGTAACAGAGTTAAAACTTGAATGCGACAATCTTACGCATTGGTACAGGGCAATCGCATCAAAATCATAATGAGTGGTTCGCTACGAAAATTGCGAAAGTGTAGGGGCGTCTCACGAGACGCCCGTTGAAAATGGCCTGCAAATTGCGGGCGTTTCAGCGAAACGCCCCTACAGATTACGAAATGTGAGGCGAAATTGTCATTTATCGGCGCAATTTAAATTTGATGCGATTGCCCTGCGCATTAGGCACAGTTTCCGAAGCAATGTTGAATAAACGACTAAAACAAGGCATACTATCTGCGAGATTTTGAAGATGGCATGAATCCTGAGCCCTTATCTTGAATCGTTGGAAGATATCGACTGGATGCGGCATCGGTGAATAAGGTTGCCGGCCTGACGCAACTGGCCATCAGCTCTCGTTTCAGTCGGCTGATTGATTTTTCGCCGGTGGTGATCGCGCTGTTATTGGCGCTCGTCGTTTCTTCGGTGCTTCTGCTCGCGCTCAGCGCGGACCCAATTGCCGCCTATAGCGCCATGCTGGAGGGGGCGATCGGCACCGAGAACGCGACTGCGGAGACGCTGGTCAAAGCGACGCCGCTCCTCTTCGTCGGCATCGGCATCACCATTGCCTTTCGCGGCGGCATGATTAACATCGGCGGCGAGGGCCAGATGATCGCCGGCGCGTTAGCGGGCACGACCATTGCCTTGGTCCTGGGCGATTTGCGGATTGCGCCGGAATTCGCCAAGGAGAAGGGCGCCTTTGATCTCATCATCGTGACCTTGTCCCTGATCGGGGGTTTCCTGGCGGGCGCGCTTTATGGCGGGCTCGCCGGCTTCCTCAAAGCCTATTTCGATGTGAACGAAATCCTGAGCACGATCATGCTCAATCAGATCGCCGTGCAGATGATGAATTTTCTGCTCAACGGCATCTTGCTTGACCCGGCCGAGGCGGGCTTCAACAACATCCCCAAGACGGCGCGGCTGGTGACGGCGGCGCAATTGCCGCGATTGTCGCTGCCCATCGGCGATCCATTTCTCTTCGCGCGCACGCGCCTGCATTGGGGTTTGATCATCGCGATTGCGCTGGCGGTGATCATCTATATCTTTCTTTGGCGCACCTCGCTCGGTTACCGCATTCGCGCCGTTGGCGAGAATCAGCGCGCCGCCAGCTTCGCCGGCATCAACGTCAAGCGGCAGATGATGTTTTCCATGTTCCTGGCCGGCGGCTTTGCAGGTTTGGCCGGTGTGGTGCAGGTTTTGGGCTTGCAATATCGGCTGCAGACTGACGGATCCCCGGCTGGATTCACCGGCGCGGCCGGATTCAATGGCATCGTGGCGGCGCTCTTCGGCGGCTTGAACCCGATCGGCGCGATACCGGCCGCGGCTTTTTTCGGCGGCCTGCTGGTCGGCGCGCAGAAGATGCAGCGCGAACTCGGGACGCCGGCGTCGCTGATCACGGCGGTCAATGGATTGATTGTGGTCTTCGTCGTCAGCAGCGAGATATTCATCCAGCAGCGCAGCAAGCGCCGCGTCAGCGTGGCTGAACAGGCGGAGGACGAAGAAGAGAAGGCGAAGGACGACGGCTGATGGGCATGGAGGAGATTTTCACCGCCAGCGTCTTCGCATCCGCGATTCGTCTGGCGACGCCTTATATCTTCGCCGCGCTGGGAGAGACCTTCGCCCAACGCAGCGGCGTGCTCAACCTGGGCGTGGACGGCATCATGCTGATGGGCGCTTTCTCCGGCTTTTATGCTGTATACGTCGCGCAGCAAGCTGAAACGATGAGCGAACCGGTGAGTTTGCTTTTCGGGGTGGTGGTGGCGCTAATCGTCGGCGGCTTGATGGGATTGGCGATGGCTTTTGTCAGCGTCACGCTGAAGGCCAAACAGGGTATCAGCGGCATCGGCGTCTTTCTTTTCGGCTTCGGCCTCAGCGAATTGCTCTTTCAGCAATGGGTGGGCACGCCGAAGTCGATCCAGGGCTTTCATCGCATTGACTTTCCGATTCTCACGGATTTGCCAATCGTCGGCGAGATATTTTTTCACCACAACCTGCTGGTCTACGTGGCTTTTGCGCTGGTGCCCGTTTCCGCCTTTGTCCTCAATCGCACCACCTTCGGCTTGATGATCCGCGCCGTGGGGCAGAACCCGGAGGCGGCCGACGCGATGGGTGTCAGCGTGGCGCGCGTCCGCTATGCGACCACCATAATCGGCGGCATCATGGCGGGTCTGGCCGGCGCGTCGCTTTCGATTGCGCTGATCAAGCTCTTCCAGCAGAATCTCACCGCCGGGCAAGGCTTCATCGCGGTGGCGCTTGTCTATTTTGGCGGCTGGCGCCCTTGGGCGGTGGCGGCCGGTGCGATGTTATTCAGTTTCGTCAACGCCTTGCAGCTGCAAATCAAGGTGATCGATGCCGCGATACCGTCCGAGTTTGCCGTGATGGCGCCTTATGTCATCACGATTATCGCGCTGATCTTCGCCAGCAAACGTCAGGAACAGCCGACCGCATTGACCAAACCCTACGAACGCGGAGAGTGATCATTTTCGACCATGAGCCTGCTATTTGTATTTGAGCAACTAAAATGAATTTAGAAGGAGCCAGCATGCGAAAGATAAGATTTGTCCTTATTTTCTGCCTCTTTGCCTGGGCTTGCCTGCAATCGGCCGCGCAGGCCGAGGTATTTCGTATCGCGGCGCTGATGCCAAGCGCCACCAATGACCTGGCTTTCAGCCAAAGCATGTATGACGCCTTGGCGGCGATCCAGGAAGAACTCGGGGAAGAGGCCTTTGAGTTCACCATTCAGGACAGCGCCTATATCGTGGACGATGCCGCGGTCGCATTGCGCGACTGGGCCGCCTCGGGCAAGTATCAATTGGTGATCGCGCATGGCTCGCAATACGGGCCGATTGTGGAAGAACTGGCGACGGAATTCGCCGATGTCTCTTTCGCCTGGGGCACCCGGCAGGATACATTCGGCATGGACAATGTCTATAGCTATGCCGCGGCGTCGGATGAGGGCGGCTACTTCAACGGCGTTCTGGCCGCCCATCTCACAGAAAGCGGCGTGGTAGGCCTGGTGGGCCCAATCGAAGTCGGCGATGGCAAGTTGTATGCGGATGGTTTCGCCAACGGCGTGGCTTCCGTTGACGAGAATATCAAGGTGAATATCGTGTTCATCGGCTCCTTCAGCGATGTGCCCCTGGCGACCGAGGCAGCGGAGGCCCATATCGCCAACGGCGCGGACATTTTGACGGGCACAGCGCAGATGGTAGTAGGACCGATCGCGGTCGCCGTAGCCAACGATGTGCTATGGTTCGGTTCCGACGCCAGCCAGGACGACCTGTCCGAAGATATCGGCGTGGCTTTCCAGATTTACAAGTGGGAAGTCCTGCTGCTGGACATGATCGCCAACATTAAAGAAGGCAAATTGGGCGGCGAATACTACAAGCTGACATTGGAAAACGAAGGCCTCGTTATGGAATTCGACAAGGATTTCGTGGCATCCGAGGCCTTGCTCGCGATTGCGGAAGAGACCATTGCCAGCATCGTCTCCGGCGATATTGTCCCGATTCCCGAGATGGCAGAGGAGATGATGGATGAGGACGATTCCGAAGACGAAGGCGACGGCGGTTAATCGCCAGCGGCTTCATCGTCCGCGCAAACTGTTTATTCACGGGTAATCCCACCCGATCAAAAAGTAAGCGTAAGAGGAGAAAGATCCCATGAAGAAAGCTCTACTGCTGACCGTAATTGTCGCCCTTTTCATCGGGGTGATGCCGTCAATGGCGCAAGACGTTTTCCGTGTTGCGGCGGTCGCGCCCAGCGCCACGAACGATCTCGCCTTCAGCCAGAGCATCTATGACGGCTTGATGGCGATTCAATCCGAAATGGGCGAAGACGCCTTCCAGTTTGATTTTCAGGATGGCACCTTCATCGTCGATGACGCGGCTGTTGCACTGCGCGAATGGGCGGCTTCGGGCGATTACGATCTCGTGATCGCGCATGGCTCGCAATTTGGGGCGGTCGTGGAAGAGTTGGCGGCGGAATTCCCCGAAGTCAGCTTCGCCTGGGGCACGGACGAAAATACCTTCGGCCTGGACAATGTATTTGCCTACACGGCGGCCTCCGATGAAGGCGGCTACGTCAACGGCGTGATGGCGGGCTTGATGACGGAATCAGGCGTCATTGGCGTTGTCGGGCCGATCGAAGTGGGCGATGCCAAGCTCTATGTCGATGGCTTTGTGGCCGGCGCCGGCGCATCCAACCCGGATGCAACGGTTAATGTGGTTTATATCCAGTCCTTCAGCGATGTCCCGCTGGCGACCGAAGCAGCCGAGACTCACATCGCCAACGGCGCTGATATCCTGACCGGCACGGCGCAGATGGTTGTTGGTCCCATCGCGGTGGCGATTGAGAACGGCGCGCGCTGGTTCGGCACCCAAGCCAGCCAGGGCGACCTCGCAATGGACGCCGGCGTCGCCTTCCAGATTTACAAATGGGATGTCATTTTGGCCGACATCATCGCCAACATCAAATCCGGCATGTTGGGCGGTCAATCCTACGTCCTGACGCTGGCGAATGGCGGCTTGGTCATGGAGTTCAGCGGCTAAACCGGCTGCGCCTATGCATTCGAGATCGCGGGGGTGGCGTAACGCGCCGTTCCCGCGGTCGTCGCTTGACGTACGCAAGGGCGACCCGGCGGGTCGCCCCTACCTATACCACGTTCACGCGAGGCTGGCTTGAGTTCCAATCTGCTGCCGACCGGGCATGAACCTATCCATCAGCTCGACATGACGGGAATCGTCAAGCGCTTTCCGGGCGTACTGGCGGCGGACCGGATTGACTTTGATGTGAAGTCGGGCGAGATCCACGCGCTGCTTGGTGAAAACGGCGCGGGCAAATCGACGCTGATGAAGATGCTCTATGGGTTATATCACCCAGACGCCGGCGCGATTCGCATCAATGGCGAAGAAACGACCATCCGCAATCCCCAAGACGCCATTCAGCATGGCATCGGTATGATCCATCAGCATTTTATGTTGGTGCCTTCACTGACGGTGGCGGAGAATATCGCGCTGGGCATGAAGTCCTCGCGCGGGCTCCGGCTGGATCTCGATGTCGTCAGCAAACGCGTCGTGGAATTATCAGAGATTTACAACCTAAAAGTCGATCCGGATTATCCGATTTGGCAATTGGCCGTTGGGGAGCAGCAGCGGGTCGAGATCCTGCGCGCGCTTTACAAGGGCGCGGCGCTGCTGATTCTTGACGAGCCGACAGCGGTTCTCACGCCGCAAGAAGTCGACGGCTTGTTTAATATCCTCAATCAACTGGCGGATGATGGCCACGCGCTGGTGTTCATCTCGCACAAACTGCACGAAGTCCTGGAGATCAGCCACCGCGTCACGGTGCTGCGCGATGGCCGGCGCGTCAACTCGATCCCAACGAGCGAGGCCACGCGCCCGAAACTGGCGGAAATGATGGTCGGCCGGCCGGTGCTCCTGGAATATGACAAGAATCCGGCCGAGGTCAAAGATGAGCGGCTGATCCTCTCCGGCGTCAGCGCCTTCAGCAACCGCGGCACGGTGGGCCTGGATAATGTTTCGCTGCGCCTGCGAGGCGGCGAAATCGTGGGTGTGGCCGGCGTGTCCGGCAATGGCCAGCAGGAATTGGCGCAGTGCATCGCGGGCTTGCGGGAAACGACAGCGGGCCAGGTCATTGTGGATGGCAGCGATGTCACCAACGCGCAACCCTCGGCGCTGAATGCCATCGGCTTGTCCTATATCCCGGAAGAGCGCATGATCGACGGCGTCATCAAAGAATTCACCGTCGCCGAGAATTATGTGCTGCAAGATCATGGCCACCCGAAGTTCACGCGCGGCAAGATTTTTATGCTCTTCAACAAAATCCGCGACGCTTGCCGCCAGGCGATCGAGGCTTTCGAGATCAAGACGCCAAGCACGGAGACGCTGGTCAAGAGTCTGTCGGGCGGCAATATTCAAAAGCTGGTGCTTGCGCGCGAGTTATCGCGCGATCCGGGTGTTCTGATTGCGGCGCAGCCGACTCGCGGCGTGGATATCGGCGCCACGGAGTACATTCATCAGCGGCTCTTGTATGAGCGCGACAAGGGCACCGCCATCTTGCTCATCAGCGAGGATCTGGATGAGATCCGCGCCTTGTCCGACCGGATCGCGGTCATGTACGAGGGGCAGATCGTGGGCGAGGTGGAGAATGTTGATGTCGATGTGGAGCAGCTGGGTCTGCTGATGACGGGCGGGGGTAGGGTCGCCTAGTTGTATCGCGGCGCCTGCGCGGAGAAAAAATCATTAAGAGTGGTCGCCATGCTGACCGGATGGGGACCGGCTGCGATCATTCTCACAAGCAGCTTAACCCGCGCAGCGCGGCGCTGACAAAGGCCTCGTATTGTGCGCGCATCATCGGGACGCGCAGAGGGTCGCTGGCGAATGCGGCATAATGCGAAAGTCTTAGCGCGCCCCAGAGATCCCAAAAGGGCAGTGAGGCCGCATCCAGGACCGGGTTACGCGCCAGGTAGCGCGCGGTATGCCCGTTCATCGCCTCGGCCCCTAGCGCCCATAAGATCTCCAGACGGCTCTTGCCCAAGTCACTGAGCGGATCACCAAGCATGGTGTCTTCCCAATCGATGATGCCTTTAAGTTTGTCGCCGCGCCACAACAGGTTCCCGGGCCAGAAATCGCCATGCAGCAGCGCGGGCGGGTTCCGCCTGATCTTCGGCAAACTGAGGCGCAGAGGCCTGACAATTCGATCGTCTTCCAGGTTTACGGACCTCAGCTTTTGCTGGAGCAGCTCCTCCTGCTTGGGCAGAAAAGAGAGGTCTTGCCGAAAGAGATCGACGCTGTGGATGTCGCCCAGGGCATTGGCGAGCGCTTCGCAAAAAGCGCGACTGTCTTGGGCGGCAAAGCGGGAGCATCCCGCGACAAATGTAGTGATGAAGAATGGCGGCGTCTGGTTCGGCTCGAGATGCAGCGGCCGCGCCACCGGCAGACCGGTTCGGCGCAGACAACGCAGCAAGCGGAATTCGTCGCGCGCGATATCCGGGTTGCGCCGCCGATCGTCCGCGCTGTGCGTCAGGAGGACCAGCCTAATCCGGGAATCGGCCAGGCCGCTCACATCCAGCGCCATAGCGCGTCGGCTCAGCGCTTGCGTGCCTTGCAAGGTCCAGGCTGGATCAATATGTCGCAGGGCGCGCTCAAGAATGGCGCGCGGGATATTCATGACAGTCATTCCCAAAGCGCGGAACTGCGCGATGCGAGTTCGCCCACAACAGGAACTCGCGCTCATCAGGAAGGCGATTGAATCGCTTCAACTCAGGCCTGAACAGTCGGATATCAAGTCGGCTTATTCGGGCAGGGACGGCCGCTTGCGCGCGGATTGTTTTCAGGAGCTCTCTACCCGCGCGGCTGCCCTGTCACCGGCCAGTTGCCAATGCGCCGCCAAATAAATTATGCCGCGGTTCTCCATCTGTTCGACGACCTGGCTGTTGCCATGAACATTGAAAGCATAGGCGTATGACGCGGAATCGATCACAGGGCCGGCAACTTCCCGCGCCACAACATTGATCCAGTATTGACCGGGCAGCAGATTGATATTGTCGATCTGACAATCCAGCACGCTGTCGTCGCTCAGCGCGAGCGAGCGGCGCGCGGAAATCGGCACATCAACGAAGCTGAGGACCGTGCCGGCCGCGTCTACGATGCGCAGGGAAAAGCGATAGCTGGGCGTCGGCTCGTTGACTTGGAGAGCAATTCGGAAGCGCACGGATTCGCCGGTGGTGAAACCTGAGATCTCTCGGCCGCTCAATACATCGTGCATGCGAATTGAGGTCACACGAAAGGCGCCGGTGCCCTCGCGCAGTTCGGGCGCAACCATGCGCTTGCCGCCAATCACCGTAGAGCGATCCATTGATTGCTCGAAGTAGGCGCTCAAAATGTCGCTGGGCGCGCCCGACGCCGTGATTTTGCCGTCCTTCAGATAAAGCGCTCGTTCGCAGATGCGCTCCACAGCATAAGGACTGTGCGTAACGAAGATGATTGTTACGCCGCTGTTTGTGAGTTCGTCCATGCGTTTCAGGCACTTCTTTCGGAAATTCACATCGCCAACCGAGAGCACCTCATCAATCAAGAGGATCTCGGCGTCGACATTCACCGCCACACTGAATCCCAGGCGCGCCTGCATACCACTTGAATATTGCCAGACGGGCTTGTCCAGCCAGTCGCCCAAGCCGGAAAAATCTTCCACCGCCGGTATCTTGACTTCCATCTGCTTGGACGTGAAACCCATGATCGCGCCCAGCAGCCTGATGTTCTCGCGCCCGGTCAAATCACGATGGATGCCCGCCGCCAGCTCAATCATGGGGAAGAGCCGGCCGTTCACCTGCATCTGCCCATAAGTTGCCGGGCTGACCCCGGCGATCAACTTCAGCAGCGTGCTCTTTCCGGCGCCGTTTTTGCCCACAATACCGAGCGACTCGCCCTTTTCCACCGAAAATGAGATATCGCGCAAAACCCAGGGACCGTATGCTTCGCGATCATTCTTGTATTGGCCGCGCAGGCGATCCCAACTCCGCCGAAGGTAAGGCTTCAGCGGCAAGCCGTAGCGCTTCCATACCTCTCGCACTTCAATGACCGGGTCGGATGCCATCGTGAGCTCGTCTATACGACATCGGTAAAATAACGCGACATGAAGCGATAGAGCGGCAATGAAATGATCAATACCGCGCAGGCCATGACGAGGCAAGTCAGCAGAAGGCTCAGGTCGGGCGCTTGGCCGAAGATTATGACTCGGCGGAATCCATCAATGATGCCGACGGCGGGATTGAGCCGATAGACAATATACATGCGTTCCTGCAGCTCGCTGACCGAGTAGAAGACCGGCGTCAAAAACAGCCAGATCTGCATGATGTATTGGATGCCGTGCAGCATATCGCGCCGGTATATGGAAAAGGCGGAAATGCCGATGCCCACCGCCCAACCGAGGAAGCAGGAGATGAAGATGAGAACCGGCAACCACAGCCAGGCCCAGGTAATCGGAATGCCATACAGCAGAAGGACGACGAACAAGACAATGGCGCCCATGAACAGGTCGAAGAAATTGGTCAGCAAAACGACCAATGGAAATATCTGCCGCGGCACGGGCATCTTGCGCAGCAAGGTGCCGTTCGCCAGAACGCCATGTGGAATGCGCACGACCGAACTCTGAAAGAAGGTCCAGGGCAAGGTCCCGGCGAAGACAAACACGACGCGGGGCGCCCCTTCAGTCTGAACGTCGATCAAGCCTCCCAGGAAGGTGAAAATCGCCGTGGAAAGGATGGCGGGCAGCACCGCCCAAAGCGGACCCAGAATGGTACGGCGATAGCGCGCCCGGATATCGCGACTCACCAAGGAGATCAGCAGATTCCAGTAACTGAGCGCGAGCTGAACGTTGTTCCGCGAGGGATTGTTATTCGACCACTGGCTCATTTCTTCGGTCGCTCTGAAGACGGATTGTGCACACATTATCGCCAGAATATGCCATTTATGCAGGTTAAATGCGGCTAGGATTGTATACACGATTTGCCGGGCGATGACTTCAAACCCGGCTGCTGCGCGTGGACTTGCTCCAGCAGGCGCGCCATCCGCCGGACGACCGCGCCGCGGCTGGCTTCGCGCTCGTACAGCGGCGATCCAAAGATCAAACTGATGCTAGGGTCGCGATAAAAGGGAAACATCATTTGAAAGGTCGCGGCGAGAAAATGTCGTTCCTCCGCGTCTTTGTAGCGCCGGACGACCGGGTTGCGCAGCGCCCGGCGCGAGAGGACGCCGCCGACAGCGACAGGCAACACCGAAAGGCCCGGAACATGCCGGACGAAGAACTCAACACTGGCCGACCAGTCCCCCAGCGTCGCCAGCGCCTCTTGCGGATAGAGCGCGGGATCCGCTTCGATCTGGCCATGAGGATAAAGCAGGAGAGACCGGCCGGCCTGCAGATGACGAATCGCGGCGCGCAGCGCTGCCTGTGGGCGCGTTTCTTCCACGACGATGACGAACTGCCGGAATTGCCGCAAGCCGGGCAAGATGCCAAAGTCGCGCGCCAAGACATGCGTATCCGTTCGCGGCGAAGACATCAACAGCGCGTGGGCGTCGCCCAGGCCGGCGTGGTTGCCGACGAAGAGAACCGGCCCCGATGTGGGCACGTTCTCGACCCCATGGATCTGGATGCTCTCGGCAGCGATATCGACCAGCCATTCGCTGGCGCCTTTCAGGTGGCCGTCGCGCGCGATCATGCCCTCCATCTTGATGCCAAGGCGGGCGAGCTCGAGCGCGAAAGGGGCGCAGAAGATGTGCAGCAGGGCGTTGATGTGCGGGTTGCTGAAGCAGAAGGCTCCCACAACCGAGCTTGACATGGCGCGGTAAAGGCGGAGGAAATTGCTTATTCGCGAGGCTGACTGAGACAACATGGTTCGAGTCGTTGGAGGAGCCGGGAGAGGCATTATCAGCGCGAAAGATAGTCGATCCGAACTGGAAATTATAGCCTTGGTCCTGGGCGAAGAATACAAAGCCCCAATTTCTAAGGGAACTTTTACAAGAATGTTACGTTATATTTGCTGAAGCGGTTTGTTGTGCCTAACTTGCCATTGGTCAAGGGGACGATATGATTGCCATACTCAAGTTTGTCGGCAGAAATATCTTTGCGATTGCGCTGTTGGTCTTTGGCATTGTAATTGGCGGCTATTTGATCGGCACGGCGCATACTGTTCGCGATTTCTTCTTTCCTGAAACTGCAGCGTATGTGCGGTCGCCACAGACTATCGTAAACAGAATAATCGACATGGGCCAACTTGTGACAGTAAAATACGAGGTTCACAAAACAGACGTCAAAGTTGAAATCCATCAAGGCTTTCTAAACAGCGGTTACTACAGCGCCAATCACCTGGCCATCGGCGCGATTGAAGCTGGCATCAATTTTGAGGCGATAGAAGAGGACAGCATTCGTCTTGAAGGCGATGCCTATCTACTGACTTTGCCCGCTCCTGTCATCACCAGTTGCCGCATCGAGCATATCGATCAGAATCAGCATTCATTTACCTTGCTGACAGCCGATTGGGACATGGTGCGGCAGTTGGCGCAGGCTGACGCGCTGGAGCAGTTCGCCGAGGAAGTGATTGAAGCGGGCATTCTGGAGCGGGCTGAACAGGAAACGGCGCTGCGAGTAGGCGACTTCGTGCGCGAGTTGACAGGCAAGCCAACGCAGATTGAATTTGCGGACAACGATGGGGAGCATGCGCTGCCCGATTCCTGCAAGCCCTATACGCCGAGTGGTTGGGTCAAAGATACAGACGGCGCGTGGAAACGGTCGGGTTGATGCGGAAAGTGTCCGGGGGCGGCGCAATGCGAAGATACAATCGTGTAGTGACTTTGGGTCTCCTTGCTTTTGTGGTGGTTGCCGCCATTCTGCTCAGTAATCCTGGGTTCTTTCCCTTTTTTCGGGAAGTGATTTTGGGGTCGGAGGCTACGCACACGCCATTGCCAACCTACACGCCCCTGCCAACACACACCCCGTTGCCAACTTACACGTCACTGCCAACTGCTACGCCGACAGCCACTCCAACATCCACAGCGACTCCTACGAACACGCCCACGCCAACCGCTACTTCAACGCCTACCAACACGCCAACAAACACGCCTATTCCTCGGTCACGGATTTTGAAGGGCATCCAGAACAGTGGCCAACTCATAACGATCAAAGCCGCAATGGCGCAAGTTGGGCTAGAAGTTCGCTACCGCGCGAACATCGCTTGCGAGTATGCGGCGAAGCATGCGGCTGCAGGGGTAATCGAAGCCGGCATAGATCTTGAAGCGATCAATGAAGACAATATCGATCACAGCTTTCTCCGTAATGCCTATACGATTGTCGTCCCGGAACCCTCGATAGCAAGCTGCCGGATAGAGTATATTGACCAATACATCCAAGAAGGGGGCGGAACGGCAACTTGTTTCGCCAACGAATGGATGGATATGGAAGACATCGCTCGTGGTCTGTTTATCGAGCAATTCCTGAACGAAGCGCTACTGGAAGATGAAATCCTCAAAAATGCGGGAGATCAAGCAAGGTTAGTCTTGGGAAATCTGATTAGAGAATTGACTGGCAGCCGGGTCAATATCGAGTATGTCGAAACGCCGAATCAAAGCGTCATACCCGATTCGTGCCGGCCCGAACTGCCGCCGGGCTGGAATATAGATGATGAGGGGAAATGGCGAAAGACGGACTAGGTGTTTTGTTATGAAGTGTTATAGCGCCCCGGTCGAATACACATCATCCACCAGCCGCATGATCCCCAAGGGATTCCCGTCCTTCAGCGCATCCGGCAGCAGGGCGTCCGGCACGTTCTGGAAAGCGATCGGCCGCATGAAGCGGTAAATCGCATTCATGCCCACCGAGGTGGCGCCCGGCGCCGTTGTGGCCGGGTAGGGTCCGCCATGCTGCATGGCATGCACCACCGCCACACCGGTGGGGAAGCCGTTCCAAATCACGCGACCGGCCTTCTCCCGCAGTTGATGCAGGAGATCGCCGATGGACGCCAGCTCATCGTCCTCGGCATGCACGGTCGTCGTCAGATTGCCGTCGAGCGCGTCGACCGTGGCGCGCAGATCAGCCGCGTCTTCACAAATGACAAAGAGCGTCACCGGCCCAAAATGTTCGACTTGCAGGCGGTCGTCCGCGCGAATGGCGGCGGCGCTGGTCTGCATGACGGTATTGCAATAGGCGAAGCACTCGCCCTCGCTGACGGCTTCGGCGCCCGTGAGAACGCTGATCTGCGGATTCGCGGCCGTCTGGCTCACCGTGCTCTCCAGTCCGGCGGCGATCGTTTCATTGAGCAGCACGCCGGCCGGCGCCGCCCCCATCTTCTCGGTGACGGCGGCAATGAATGCCTGGCTCGCCGGGCTTTCCTCCAGCAGGATCAAGCCCGGGTTGGTGCAGAACTGGCCCGTTCCCAGGGTGATTGAGCCGACCAAACCTTCGGCGATGTCGGCCGCGCGCGCGTCCAGGGCGGCCTGTGTGATCACCACCGGATTGATGCTGCCCATTTCGGCGTAAACCGGGATCGGTCGCGGACGCCGGGCCGCGGCATCGTAGATGGCGCGCCCTCCACGCAGGGAACCGGTGAATCCCACCGCTTCAATGCTCTCATGCGCCACCAGCCATTGACCGACATCTATGCCGTTGCCCTGCAGCATGGAAAATGTCCCGGGCGGAAAGTCCTGCGCTGCGATAGCGGCGCCGAATGCCCAGGCGAACATCTCCGATGTCGCCGGGTGGCCCGGATGCGCCTTGACCACGATTGAGCAGCCGGCCGCCAGCGCGGAGGCGGTGTCGCCGCCGGCGACGGCAAAGGCGAATGGAAAGTTGCTCGCGGCAAAAATTGCGACCGGGCCGACCGGGAATTGCATCTGTTTGACGGCAGGCTGCCCCGGCTCTTCGCTGTTGATGATGGCGCGCAGGTAGGCGCCGTCGCGCAGCAGCTTCCCAAATGCGCGGAACTGCCCAGTCGTGCGCGCCCGTTCACCGGTCAAGCGCGGCAATCCCAAGCCGGTCTCGCGATCGGCCGTATGCAGCAAGTCATCGCCCAGCGCTTCAATCTGTGTGGCAACCTCATCGAGAAAGTCTGCGATGCGCGCCGACGGGTAATTGCGAATCTCCCGAAAGGCGGCGACCGCAGCGCCCACGGCGCGGTCGACCTCGTCCGATGTCGCGCTGTAAAATGCCAAGTCGTCCACTTTCTTGCTGCGCGGATCAACACTGAAGAATGTTGCGCCGCCTTCGGCGGATGTTGCGCCGGCGATGTAATTGTGTCCCGTGAGTGGCATGGATACCGTTCCTTCCCGCTTAAACCCATTCTTGTCTAATTGCTTCGCTTATATGATTCACGTGATTTGAATTGTACGCGCCTTCAACTGCAAGCCGCTCCCTCGCTACGGATGAGGGGGTTTGGGGCCGGGTTTTCTCGAAACTCTCAAGTCCAATCCGTCAACTATAGCAAAGAAAGCGGGCAAATTACATTCGTCAAAGGCGACGCTGGGGCGGCGCACATAGGCGCTCTTGATCGCGCCATGGCGTTTCATCAGATGCTTGCGCATGTGCAGCGAGTATTCGTGCCCGCTGCCGGAAACAGCTCTGATCAAGGCGCTGCCAGCTTCAATGATTTTTGCGGTTGCGCTGTCATCGCCAGCGCGCCAGCGTTCCCAGGCGGCCAGAAAGATCTCGTTGAAGCCGACACCGGGGATCAAGCCGGCCGCGCCATTGCGCAGTTCGCTCAGTACCGTGATGCCGCCGCCCCCGCCGAACATGCGCGCCTCGCCGGGCAGCAGCGGCGCCAATTCCGCCATCTTCGCCGTCGAGCCCGGTCCCTCAATCTTGAAATACTTCAGGTTGGGCGCGCGATCGGCCATCTCAGCCAGGAATTCAGCCGGCAATTCAGTGTGCCGATACTGCGGAATATGCGGCGCTTGCTGGACGATAAGCGGCAGGTCGACCGCTTTGCCGACTTCAATATAAAAGTCCAGCAGGGCGCGCGCGCCATTATCCATTGTGGGCGGCGGAAGGGCCATCAACGCGGCCGGCTGGAAAGGCGCAAATTGGCGCGCCTGCTTGATGGCGGCTTCGGCGCTGTTGGGGGCGATGCCTATAATGAGCGGTCGGGCGTCCGCCATTTCACTGGCCACAATGCGGACGTTTTCCAGTCGTTCATCGTCGGTCAGCTTGTAGGCTTCGCTGGCGAAACCGTTGATGCCGATGGCCTGTACGCCGCCGTCCAGCTCGAAGCGCACAATCTTGCGCAAGCTCTCGGCGTCGATTTCGCCGCTTTCATCAAATGGCGTGAACAGAATCGGGGCGATGCCCTCTAGCATCGGCGCCTCCTGCAAATGAACATTCAACTGTGAGCCTAGATTAACCGATGCTGGCGCGCTTATCCACTGCCACAAAACTGGTAGTGTATCCACTTCGGTTGAATTGGTCTGGTAGGGGCGATCCGGTGGATCGCCCGATGGCTACGAACAGGATCGCTATCGGGCGACTCACTGGGGCGCGTGGACACAGCCCGTCAGTCGCCCCTACCTAATTGTCGCAATTTGAAGAAATTTAACCGACTTTGATGCAGTACCCTGAAACTGGAGGTGGCGAAAACCGACCGCATGAGAACAACGCCAAGCAGGCAATTGACTCTGCGCTCTCTGCGCGCTCTGTGTTAAGAGGTCCTGCGCGTTCTTCGCTTATCGGTCATCAGCTTTCGTCGTGGAACTGCGGAATCTCGATGCGGACGCCTCCTTGCATCGCCGATTCATGCGCGCAGATGCCGGCGGCCGTCCAAGCGGCGGTCGTGAGCGCATCGGGCCAGGGCGGACGCTCTTCAATGATGCTGCTGACGAATTCATGCACGAGATGCGGATGCGAGCCGCCGTGCCCGCCGCCCTGCAAAAATGACAGGTGCGCCTGACTTTCGTCGTAGACGCCACGCTGGGTGAAGCGGGCGATTGCGGACGGCAGCAGGTCCTGGCGATCGGGCGCATCCAGGCGTTCGGCTGTGATGTCATTGCCGCGCCCCCAGTGCGTGACCACCGGCTTCATGCGAAAGACGACCGGCGGCTCATCTTCGATCTGCTCCCATTCGAACGTGGCTTTTTCGCCGTAGATATTGAAGCTCTCCGTATAGCCGCGCGCGGTGTGGAAGAGGCTGCGTGTGACCTCGGCGGCCAGCGGCGGGTCCTCGCTGAGTTCGTAGATGGCGCTTTCAACCGGGAAGGGATTGCCATACTGCTCGTGCAACTCGGGCCGCATCACGCCGGAGCCGAAACAGTGCACCGCCTTGGCCTGCCTGCCCGCCAGCGCCAGCACGGGCGAAACGGCGTGAGTCGCGTAATACATCGGCGGCAAACCCATCCAGTAGGGCGGCCAGAACTCCATATCCTGGTAGTGCGCGCCGCGGAGAAACTGGATGCGACCGATTTCGCCATTCTTGATCATCTCTTGCACATGCAAGAATCGCCGCGTGTAGACCGCCGTTTCCATGCCCATGTAATTCTTGCCGCTCGCGCGCTGGGCGGCGACGATTGCGTGGAGGTCGTCGATGCTGATCGCCATCGGCACGGTGCAGGCACAGTGCTTGCCCGCGTTTAAGACGGCGACCGTCTGCTCAGCGTGCAATGGGATCGGCGTGACAAGGTGCACGGCGTCGATCTTGTCGTCGGCGAGGATGTCGTCCAGGTCGAGGACGCGCTTCTCGACTTCGAAGCGGTCGCCGATCTTCGCCAACGCCTCCGGATCCGAGTCGCAGATGGTCAGGCTTTCGACATTAGGGTGGTGCAGGAAGATCGGCACGAATTCGGCGCCGAAGCTCAAGCCCGCGAGGGCGACATTGATTTTGCGAGAGGCGGTCATTGTGTTGGTCTCCGCGATGATTCAAATTATTCGGGCGACTCACAGAGTCGCCCCTACCAATTACGACGGGTGGCGGGTTTTCGGGCGAGACAAGTCTCGCCCCTACAAGCGACTTATATTTTGGAAAGGGGCGACCCTTGGATTGTCCTCTAGTATCGCATAATCTGCCTTCATGCTATCCCTGTACCGCGCCGAAGGTGATGCCTTCCACCAACTGACGCTGCGTCAGCATCAGCAGCGGCACCAGCGGCAACAGGACATACATGCCGGCCGTCGCCACCAGATCGAGATTGCTCGATTGGTAATCGGCTTCGCGCGGCGGGATCGTATACAGCTTCGTAGTAAGCACCTGCGTATCCGGCGATGTCGACAAGGTGAAGACAAACAGGAATTCATTCCAGCCGGCGATGAAGAGCAGCAGGAAGCTGACGAAGACGCCCGGCATGGCGATGGGCATGATGATGCGGAACAGCGTGGTGAAGCGCCCAGCGCCATCAATGGCGGCGGCATCGTCCAGCTCGCGCGGGATGGCGTTGAAGTAGGCGAATTGCAGCAAGGTCGCCAGCGGCATGCCGCCGGCGGTGAAGACGAGGATGAGTCCGATATGCGTATCCAGCAGGTTTAGCTGCAAATAGGCGATGAAGATAGGACCCAGCGTGACCATGGCCGGAACTGCCATGCTGGCGACCAGCAAGCCGTACATCAGCGTCCGGCCGCGGAAGGTCCCGCGGCTGAAAGCGTAGGCCGCCATCGCGCCCAGCACGGTA